>NZ_JAAAFV010000018.1:0-90636 GCF_019352915.1 Pseudomonas sp. Xaverov 259
AGCGTCTGGGTTTGGGGCTGCTTCGCAGCCCAGCGCAGGGCAAGCCTGCTCGCCACAGGAGAAATTGACTGCCTTTAAAAGTTGTGTAGATACCTATGCTCATCGCAGGCAAGCCAGCTCCCACAGTTGTTTTGTGTGCAGGCGGTTAGCGGTGCAGCACGTATTGGCCAGTAAAGTTGACTGCTCGTTCTTCACTGCCCTCATTCACAATCCACGTCTCCAACGCCAGCCGCGCCCGGCCATAGCGCTGGTACGTCGCCACAAAGCGCTTCCACACCTTGTCTTGCGGCGCCGCGCAGATGGCAATCGCATCCTGAGTCACCGGCAGCGGATAACTGATCTGCCCTTCCTGAATCACGATATGCCCGTCTTCAACACCTTCTTCGCGCAGCTTCAGGTGCAGCCAGCCCCAACCCGCCAACACGGCGCCGCAATAGAGGCTGCCGCCGAACATGGTGCTCTTGTGGTTGATATTGGCCTGCAAAGGTAAGTGCAGCTGCAGTTGGCTGTGTTGCCAGTCGAGCACCTTTAGGCCCATTTCCCGGGTGAGGGGAATGTCGTGGTGAAGGATCGATTCCAGGTAGCGGCTGTCGCGGTTCATGGCGGTCTCTTGGCGGGTCATTCGTCGTCGGCGCTGTGGCTGGCGCTGTCGGCGAAGTTCAGGCCGTGCTTGCGCAGTTTGTCGTGCAGAGTTTTGCGCGGGATGCCCAAGGCTTCGGCGAGGCTGCGCACCGAGCTGTGGGGGCGGGTCAGTTCGGCGGCGATCAGGCTTTTTTCGAACTGCTCGACCTGATCGCTCAAACCGCCAGAGGTTGACGTCAGCACGCCTGCGGCGGGGTTGTCTGCCGTGGCATCGAGTGCCAGCTCCAGCCCAAGGGCAAAGCGCTCGGCTGCATTTTGCAGTTCGCGCACATTGCCCGGCCAGCTGTGGCGCAGCAGCAGGGCGCGTTGGCCCGGTTGCAGCTCGTGCAACGGCAGGCCGTGGCGGCTGCTGGCTTCGTCGGCAAAATGCTGGAACAACATCAGTGCATCTTCACCGCGCTCGCGCAGTGGCGGAATGCGCAGCGGTGCAACGTTGAGACGGTAATACAAGTCGGCCCTGAAGCGTCCCTGGTCGGCGGCCTGGCGCAGGTCTTCCTTGGTGGCGGCGATGATGCGGATATCCAGCGGGATCAGCTGATTACCACCTAAACGCTCGACCACACGTTCCTGCAACAGGCGCAGCAGCTTGACCTGCACGTCCAGGCTCATGCTTTCGATTTCATCCAGGAACAGCGTGCCGCCATTGGCGAACTCGAACTTGCCGATGCGGCGTTTCTGCGCGCCGGTAAAAGCGCCCGGCTCGTGGCCGAACAGTTCGCTTTCGACCACCGACTCCGCCAGGGCGCCGGCGTTGATCGCCACAAACGGCCCGCTGCGGCGGCTCGACAGGTCGTGCAGGGCACGCGCCACGACTTCTTTGCCGGCGCCGGTTTCACCGAGGATCAGCACGTCGGCGCGGGTCGCCGCCAGGGCGCCGATCTGCTCACGCAGGCGCAACATCTGCGGCGAATGCCCGACAAGGCGCGTGCTCAATTGCTGGCGATCACTGAGGGCCAGGCGCAGGCTGCGATTGTCCAGCACCAGGCGGCGCAGGGCCAGTGCGCGGCGCACGCTGTCGAGCAGGGCATCACTGGCGAAAGGTTTTTCGAGGAAGTCATAGGCCCCGGCGCGCATGGCTTGCACCGCCAGCGGCACATCGCCGTGGCCGGTAATCAGCAACACCGGCAGGTCCGGGTCCTGGCCGTGCAGTTCAGCCAGCAGCTCCAGGCCGTCCATGCCGGGCATGCGGATATCGCTGACCACCACGCCCGGCCAATCGCGGGACAGGCGCGCCGTGAGGCCCGTGGCTTCGCCCAGGGTCAGGACTTTAAGCCCGGCCAGGTCCAGGGTCTGGCACAGGGCCTGACGCAAGTGGGGATCGTCGTCGATCAACACCACCTGGATCTGGTTATCGATACTCATACACTGCGGTCCTCAGACGGTTGCAGACTTACGCCCGGCGAGCCGGCACGCAATTTCAGGGTTAACAGCGCGCCGCCTTCCTTGTGGTTGGCGAACAACAGTTCGCCGCCAAAGGCACGCATCAAGGTGTCACAGATCGCCAGCCCCAACCCCAAGCCCTGGGTGCGGGTCTTGGTGGTGTAGAACGGCTCGCTGGCGCGGCCCAGGGCTTCCATGCAAAAACCTGGGCCGTTGTCGCGAATGTACAGGTTGACGCCCTGTTCGGTGGTTTGGGCACTCAGCCACAGTTTGCGCGGCGGGCCTTTTTCGGTGAGGGCGTCGAGGGCGTTGGCCAGCAGGTTGCCGAGCACCTGGCGCAGGCGGGTTTCGCCGGCTTGCACCCACAAGGTCGCCTCGGGCAAGTCACGGATCAACTCGACTTCCATCGAGCGCCGCCGCTTGGCCAGCAACGCCAGGGCATCGTCGAGTGCCGGTTGCAGGGCCACGCTTTCCGGGGCGTGGCGGTCGCGGCGGGCGAAGGCGCGCAGGTGCGCGATGATCGAGGCCATGCGCCCGGTCAGTTCGCTGATCAGCTTGAGGTTGCCACGGGCGTCGTTGGTGCGTTCGTGGTCGAGCAGGATCTCGGCGTTTTCCGCGTAGCTGCGGATCGCCGCCAGCGGCTGGTTGAGTTCGTGGCTGATACTCGCCGACATGGTGCCCAGCGCCGACAGCTTGCCGGCCTGCACCAGGTCATCCTGGGCGCGCACCAGTTCCTGCTGGGCGTGTTCACGCTCCAGCACTTCCTGTTTGAGGCGGCGGTTGAGGCCTTCGAGGTCGCTGGTGCGCTCGATCACACGCGCTTCCAGCTCGCGACGGGCCTTGGCTTCGAAGGCGATGCGCTCCAGGTAATGGCGACGGCGCTGCATCATCAGACCCAGCAGCAACATCAGCACCAGCAGCGTCGCGCCGCCAACGGCCACCACGGTGCGCACCGGGCGATTGATCAGCGAGCGTGGCGCAAGAATTTCCACGGTCCAGCCGGTTTCGGCGATGGCCGTGGATTGGCGCAACCACGCCGTAGTGCTCAACGCCAGCGGTTGCGGGTCGCGGGTCGGGTAGGGCTGGATGGCGATGATTGCCTGGCGTTCTTCTGCCGTGAGCGGCCGGGTCGCCCGGAAGCGCCATTGCGGGCGTGAGGTGAGGATGACCACGCCGTTATGGTCGGTCACCAGCAGTTGCTCGGGGGTTTTGCCCCACAAGCTTTCGGTGTGGTCCAGGTCGACCTTGACCACCAGCACGCCGATGATGGTGGCGCCATCACGCACGGCGGCGGCGAAGAAGTAGCCGCGCTTGGCCGAGGTGGTGCCCAGGCCGAAAAACCGCCCCAGACGCCCGGCCATGGCTTCGCTGAAATAGGGGCGGAACGAGAAGTTACGGTCGACAAAACTGTCCTGCTTGTCCCAGTTGGAAGCGGCGAGGGTCTTGCCAGTGGTGTCCATCAGGTACATCACTTCCACACCGGCCTGGGCGGCGACGTCCTTGAGCAGCAGGTTGGCGTTGGTCAGGTTGGCGCTGACGTGGGGCGCGTCCAGTGCGGTGCGCAGGGCCGGCAAGTCACCGAGGATCTGCGGCAGCACTTCATAGCGGTGCAGGGTGCCGAGAAGGTTGGCGACGTACAGGTCGAGGGTCTGACGGTTTTGCCCGGCCAGTTCGCTGCGGTAATAGCGCTCGGCCAGATGCTCCAGCGGCCACAGCAGCGGTGCCAGGCACAACGCCAATAAGGCGAGGCTGCGCCAGCGAGGTCTACGCGGGAGGGGTGGAGTCATGGGAGTCATGCGCCTATGGGGACAGGCGCATTATGCCTAGGGCCGGCGTGCAAGGCACTCGCCGGTCATGCAAACAGATCGGCGTCTGCCAAGGCCTTGCCGTTCTGATCCTTGGCGGACAAGGTTGGCGTGCCCTCAAACTGCCAGTCAATCTTGAGTTTCGGGTCGTCCCAGCGAATACAACGCTCAGCCGAAGGCGTGTAGTAGTCGGTGGTCTTGTAGAGGAACTCGGCATGGTCGCTGAGCACCACAAAACCATGGGCGAACCCCTCTGGAACCCACAGCTGGCGGTTGTTTTCGGCGGACAGGCGCACGCTGGTCCACTGGCCGAAAGTGGGCGAGCTGCGGCGGATATCCACCGCCACGTCCAAGACCTCACCGGCGGTTACCCGCACGAGTTTGCCCTGGGTGTTTTCTATCTGGTAGTGCAAGCCGCGCAGCACGCCCTTTTGCGAGCGAGAGTGGTTGTCCTGCACAAACTCCAGCTGCAGGCCGGTGGCTTGGGCAAATGCCTTGGCGTTGAAACTCTCATAAAAAAAGCCACGCGCATCGCCAAATACCTTCGGCTCGAGGATCAATACTTCGGGCAGCTTGGTCGCGATTACATTCATTGGTTTCCCTCGCCGGGTGAACAGGTCGTGTGATCAGAACCTTATGCGATCAGGTCTTTCGGGTCGGTATTGCCCAGGCGCTCGCCTTGATAGCTGCCGTCCTGGACCCTGCGGCACCAGTCCAGGTTATCGAGGTACCACTGCACGGTTTTGCGCAGGCCGGTTTCAAAGGTTTCTTCCGGGACCCAGCCCAACTCGTGTTCGATCTTGCTCGCGTCGATCGCGTAGCGCTGGTCGTGGCCAGGGCGGTCTTTAACGAAGGTGATCAGGTCGGTGAATTTATCCACACCGGCCGGCCGTTGTGGCGCCAGTTCTTCGAGCAGGCCGCAGATGCCGCGCACCACGTCGATATTTTTCTGCTCGTTGTGACCGCCAATGTTGTAGGTCTCGCCCACCACACCTTCGGTGACCACTTTCAACAAGGCGCGGGCGTGGTCTTCGACGAACAGCCAATCGCGAACCTGCAGGCCATCGCCGTAGACCGGCAGCGGCTTGCCGGCGAGGGCGTTGAGAATCACCAGCGGGATCAGCTTCTCAGGGAAGTGGAATGGCCCGTAGTTGTTCGAGCAGTTGGTCAGCAGTACCGGCAGGCCATAGGTGCGCTGCCAGGCGCGCACCAGGTGGTCGGAGGCGGCTTTACTGGCCGAATACGGCGAGCTGGGTGCATATGGCGTGGTTTCGGTGAACAGGTCGTCCACGCCGTGGAGGTCGCCGTACACTTCGTCGGTGGAAATATGGTGGAAACGGAACGCGCTCTTGGCCGGTTCTTCCAGGGTCTGCCAATAGGCGCGGGTGGCCTCCAGCAGGCTGTAGGTGCCGACGATGTTGGTCTGGATAAAGTCCGACGGGCCATCAATGGAGCGGTCGACGTGCGATTCGGCGGCCAAGTGCATGATGGCCTGTGGCTCAAAGCGCGCGAGCACGGCGCTGACGCTGGCCTGGTCGATGATATCGGCCTGCACGAACTCATAGCGGCTGTTGGCGGCGATGCTGGTGAGTGACTCCAGGTTGCCGGCGTAGGTGAGTTTGTCTAGGTTGAGCACTTCGTGCTCGGTGTGTTGAATCAGGTGACGAACCAGGGCAGAACCGATGAAGCCGGCGCCGCCGGTGATGAGAATACGCATTCAGAGAGCCTTTTTTCCAAGACAGACATTAAGCCAGAGCATAGCTTGAGTTGCGCAACGGGGCGGCACAAGCGTGCGGCGGAGTGAGGGGGTTGCCTTCTGCCATTGGGTAATGGCGATATAGACGCTTAAAAAAACCGAGGTCGTCACAATGTTGCTCGCCACGTTGATCCATCGCGCCAATTTGCCTTGCCCACACGTAGACGCAGAGCAGGCGGCGCAGCTGCTCGAGCACTATTACGGGCTTACCGGCACGTTGCACGCACTGGGCAGCCAGCAAGACCTCAACTACCGCGTCGACAGCGAGCGCGGCCGGTTTGTGTTGAAAATTTGCCGGGGTGATTACGCCGCAGTCGAGTTGCAGGCACAGCACGCGGCCTTCAATGCGCTACAGGCGCATGCGGATGTTCGCGTGCCCAAGGTCATCAAGGCGCTCAGCGGTGATGAGCTGCTCACCGTGGCGCTGGGCGGGCAAACCCTGCATGTGCGCCTGCTCGATTACATCGAGGGCCAGCCTTTGACCCATCTGCCGCATCTGGGCCGCGATGTGATAACAGGTTTCGGTGACCTGTGCGGGCGCATGAGCCTAGCGCTGGCCCCGTTCACCCATCCGGGCCTGGAGCGCACCCTGCAATGGGACCCGCGTCACGCCCAGGCGCTGATTGCCCACCTGTTGGCCACACTGCAAAACCTGCCCCAGCGCACGGCGCTGGAACAGGTGGCCGAGCAGGTCGGCCGCCGCTTGCAGCCGCTGGCCGAGCACCTGCCATGGCAGGCCGTGCACATGGACATCACCGATGACAATGTGGTCTGGCAGCGTGATGCCCAGCGGCATTGGCAGGTACAGGGCGTGATTGATTTCGGCGACCTGGTACACACCTGGCGCATTGCCGACTTGTCGGTAACCTGCGCGGCGCTGCTGCACCATGCCGAGGGTGATCCCTTTGTGATGTTGCCGGCGATCCAGGCGTGTCACGCGGTGACGCCGCTGGCGCGTGAAGAATTGCAGGCATTGTGGCCGCTGATAGTCGCCCGCGCCGCAGTGCTGGTGCTCAGCAGCGAACAACAGCAGCGCCTGGACCCAGGCAACGGCTACTTAAAGAAAAACGCCGAGCACGAGTGGGAAATTTTCTATGTGGCGACCTCCGTGCCCTTCGAGTTGATGGAGGCCGCCATTTTGGGTTGCGTCGGTGAAGCGCTCACACCGCTTGCCGACCAAGACTTCGCGCCGTTACTGCCCGGCTTGGTGGGCCGTGAGTTCGCGTTGATCGACCTGGGCGTTCTCAGCCCGCATTTCGAGGCGGGCAATTGGGAGGCGCCCGGCATCGACCGGCGGTTGCTGGATGAAGCCGCGGCAGTGCATGGCTTGGCAGCCAGCCGTTATGGGCAATATCGGCTGTCGCGAACCTGCGTCGACAGTGCCGCGGAGCCGGACACTTTTCCACTTCATGTGGAATTGCACTTGCCCCATGGCACGGTGCTGGAGGCGCCCTTTGCTGGCACGTTGCGCCACGGCGACGACGGTGTGCTGTGCGTACACAGCGCCGCGTTGAACCTGCGTTTATGGGGTGTGACCACGGCCCTGAAGGCAGGCGCGGTGCTGGTGGCAGGGCAAGTCCTGGGTGAGGTTCACGCGCCGCTCACCGTGCAGTTATGCCGCGTCGACCTTGAGCCGCCGTTGTTCTGCACGCCGTCCCGGGCGCAGGCCTGGCAGGCCCTTTGCCCATCGCCGGCGACACTGCTGGGGCTGGCCTGTGATGCGCAGCCCGAGCTGGACCCCGAAGCGCTGTTGGCGCGGCGCGATGCCAGCTTCGCCCGCTCGCAAAAGCACTATTACGTCGACCCGCCGCGCATCGAGCGCGGCTGGCGCAACCATTTGATCGACATGCAGGGCCGCTCTTACCTGGACATGCTCAACAACGTCGCCGTGCTTGGCCATGGCCACCCGCGCATGGCGGCGGTGGCGGCGCGGCAGTGGTCATTGCTCAACACCAATTCGCGCTTTCACTACGCGGCCATTGCCGAGTTTTCCGAGCGCTTGCTGGCGCTGGCACCTCAAGGTATGGACCGGGTGTTTCTGGTCAACAGCGGCACCGAGGCCAATGACCTGGCCATTCGCCTGGCGTGGGCCCACAGCGGCGGGCGCGACATGCTCAGCGTGCTGGAGGCCTACCACGGTTGGTCGGTGGCGGCGGATGCGGTGTCCACCTCGATTGCGGACAACCCGCAAGCCCTGAGCAGCCGCCCGGACTGGGTGCACCCGGTGACCGCGCCCAATACCTATCGCGGCGAGTTTCGTGGGCAGGACAGTGCGCCGGATTACGTGCGCAGTGTGGAACACAACCTGGCAAAGATCGCCGCGAGCCAGCGCCAGCTGGCGGGTTTTATCTGCGAGCCGGTATATGGCAACGCCGGTGGCATTTCGCTGCCGCCGGGTTATTTGCAGCAGGTGTACGCCTTGGTACGGGCCCAAGGCGGCGTGTGCATCGCCGATGAAGTGCAGGTGGGTTATGGGCGCATGGGCCACTTTTTCTGGGGTTTTGAAGAGCAAGGCGTGGTGCCGGACATCATCACCATGGCCAAGGGCATGGGCAATGGCCAGCCGTTGGGCGCGGTGATCACCCGCCGGGAAATCGCCGAGGCACTGGAGGCCGAAGGGTATTTCTTCTCGTCTTCAGGCGGCAGCCCGGTGAGTTGCCGCATCGGCATGGCCGTGCTGGATGTGATGGAGGAAGAAAAGCTGTGGGAAAACGCCCAAGTGGTGGGTGGGCACTTCAAGGCGCGCCTGGAGGCGTTGATCGAGCATCACCCGTTGGTCGGCGCCGTGCATGGGTCCGGCTTCTACCTGGGGCTGGAGTTGGTGCGTGATCGGCACACGCTGGAACCGGCCACTGTCGAAACTGCGCTGCTCTGTGATCGCCTGCGCGAGTTGGGGATTTTCATGCAGCCCACCGGCGACTACCTCAACATCCTCAAGATCAAGCCGCCGATGGTGACGACTAAACGCAGTGTGGATTTCTTTGTCGACATGTTGTCGAAGGTGCTCGATGAGCAACTGTAGGTTGTCGATTGTTATCGGCTAAAGGTTGTCGTATTTGTCGACTATGATCTTTTATCACTTTTAAAGCCGATTTTTATCCGTTATAAAGTCGGCCTTCACCCCATTCGGAGTCCTGAACGCCATGACCACCCTGCACAGCACACCTCGCGCCGATGGCTTCTACATGCCTGCCGAATGGGCGCCGCAAACCCAAACCTGGATGATCTGGCCCGAGCGCCCGGACAACTGGCGCCTGGGCGGCAAGCCGGCGCAGGCGGCGCATGTCGCGGTGGCCAACGCCATTGCACGCTTTGAACCGGTGACCGTCGCGGTGTCCGCCGGCCAGTACGAAAACGCCCGTGCGCGGCTGGATGTGCCCAATATCCGCGTGGTGGAAATGTCCAACGACGACGCCTGGGTGCGCGACACCGGCCCGACCTTTGTGATCAATAACAGCGGCGAAGTGCGCGGCGTGAACTGGGATTTCAACGCCTGGGGCGGCTTTGATGGCGGCCTGTATGCGCCGTGGAACCGCGATTCGCAGGTGGGCGGCAAGATCCTCGAGATCGAGCGCGCACCGCGCTATCGCACCGAAGGCTTCGTGCTGGAAGGCGGTTCGATCCATGTCGACGGCGAAGGCACCGTGATCACCACCGAAGAGTGCCTGTTGAACCGCAACCGCAACCCGCATCTGGACCGCACGGCGATCGAAGCGGTGCTGCGTGACCATCTAGCGGTGGATAAAGTCATCTGGTTGCCGGACGGCCTGTTCAACGACGAAACCGACGGCCATGTGGATAACTTCTGCTGCTACGTGCGCCCTGGTGAAGTGTTGCTGGCCTGGACCGATGACCCGCAAGACCCCAACTACGCGCGCTGCCACGCCGCCATGGCCGTTCTGCAAAGCAGCACAGACGCAAAAGGCCGCCCGTTCACAGTGCATAAAATGCCGATCCCGGGCCCGTTGTACGCCACCGAAGAAGAATGCGCCGGTGTCGATCCGGTAGACGGTTCCCAGGAACGTAATCCGACTGTGCGTTTGGCCGGCTCCTACGTGAACTTCCTGATCGTCAACGGCGGCATCATCGCGCCGAGCTTCGACGACCCGCTGGACAGCCAGGCCAAAGAGATCCTGCAGAACCTGTTCCCACAGCACGAAGTGGTGATGGTGCCGGGCCGCGAACTGTTACTGGGCGGCGGCAATATCCATTGCCTGACCCAACAACAGCCGGCACCGCACAAAAATTGAGTGCGGTTGTAACAGCGTTTGAGTGAACGCCGAGCGCTACCTGTTTAAAGCGCTTACAGCAAGCCCGCAGCCTGGCTAGGTTGCGGGCTTTTTTGTGTCCGAATGCCTATAAACACGGGACATTGGCATAGCTCTTGTATCGGTGTTGCCACAGTGACCCAAGGTGATGACTGCACAGTTCTGTCACAAACCTTGAGTAAGTTAGCCGCTCACGCAGTAGGAGAGAGCGCTGGAATGAATGCCGATATCAACCTGATCTACACGCGCCCGTTCCACCCGACGCGGGTTAGCGGTGATGCGATCCATGCGCTGGCGCTATGGTTGAAGGCAAACGGCTCGCGCCAGGTGAGGCAGCAACAGCCTGATGTGCGCCGCGTGATGAGCGAACGCTACCCGGCGGGGTTGTTCAGTGAGGATGAGCTGCAAGCGCTGTGCGAACTGCTAAAAAACTAAAGAAAGCCCAGCTTTGATCGTTCCCACGCTCTGCGTGGGAACGCAGCCCGGGACGCTCTGCGTCCCGCCTCTGAGGTCGTGACGCAGAGCGTCACAGGAGGCATTCCCACGCAGAGCGTGGGAACGATCAAAACCTGAAGAACACCCAAATCAATTGTGGGAGCGGGCTTGCTCTGCTCGTTCCCACGCTCTGCGTGGGAATGCAGCTCGGGACGCTCTGCGTCCCGCTTCTGAGGTCGTGACGCAGAGCGTCACAGGAGGCATTCCCACGCAGAGCGTGGGAACGATCACGCAAGGCCGCACCCACTTTTGAATTGTGATTGGCTTAGAAGCTGTAGGTGCCTGTCACTACCAGGCTACGCGGCTCGCCCGGTTGGATCTGCGCTGCGCTGGTGGCCGAGGCGTAGTAATTT
This sequence comes from Pseudomonas sp. Xaverov 259, assembly GCF_019352915.1. Lineage (NCBI taxonomy): Bacteria > Pseudomonadati > Pseudomonadota > Gammaproteobacteria > Pseudomonadales > Pseudomonadaceae > Pseudomonas > Pseudomonas sp. Xaverov 259. The sequence continues at coordinate 10,700 of NZ_JAAAFV010000018.1, forward strand.
TTATCGGCGATGTTGTTCAGCGCCGCGCGCACGTCCCATTCTTTCTGGCGGAACCCGGCCAGCGCATCCCAGCGGCCATAACCTGGCAGCACCACGGTGTTGAGGTTGTCGGCGTAACGGTCTCCCACCAGGGTCAGGCCGGTTTCTGCGTACCAGCCCATCTCCGGTTTCCAGGTGATAAACAGGCTGGCGTTACGCTTGGCCACGTCGCTGATGCGTTTGCCTTCAAAGCCGTTGTTGTCCTTCACGACCTTGGCATCCTGCAGGCCGATGCCACCGCGTACGTACCAGTTGCCGACGACTTTGCCGGTGGCGGTCAGCTCCACGCCGCGTGAGCGTTGTTCGCCCGTGAGCAGGGTGATGGTGCGGTCCAGTGGGTCGCTGGTGCGGCGGTTGTAGAGTTCCAGCTCGTACACGGCCAGGGTGGTGCTCAGGCGGTCGTCGAGCCAGTCGCTTTTAACGCCGATTTCCTTTTGCTTGGTCAGCTCGGGGCTCAGGTCGTTGACGGCGCCTGCGGCATTGGGGGTGATGCCGATCAAGCCGCCGCCAGCTGGCGAGAAGGTCTTGCTCCATGAAGCATAGAACGAGTGGTGTTCCAGCGGCGTCCAGACCAGGCCGATGCGCGGGCTGGTGCTGCGGCTGTCGACCGCCTGTTGGGTGTTGAGCAGCTTGCTGGTGGTGTCCACTTCAAAGTGGTCGTAGCGCAGGCCGGCCAGCACTTGCCATTGATCGTTGAGGCGCAATTGGTCCTGCACGTACAGGGCGCGGCTTTCGACTTCGGTGTGGTTGTTGCTGGAAACACTCATGCGCCCGGTGTGGCTCAAGTGGCGGTCGGGCTGGTTGAGGTCCAGGCTCGGCACGGCTTGGCCGCCACGGTTGGTGGCGGTGGCGCTGTACAACTTTGGATCACGGCGCTGGCTGCCCAGCTCCAGGCCGGTGAGCAGGCGGTGCTCCAGGCCGAAGGTGTCGAAACCGCCTTCCAGCTCAAGGTTGTTGAACACGTTGCGAGTGTTCAGGTCTTGTTGCCAACGCTGGCGCGAGACCTTGTTGGTTTTTGGGTCGTAGCCGACCTGGTAGGTGTTGTCGAAATCGCTGTCGAGCTTGAACACGCCGAGGGTGTGGCGCAACTGCCAGTTGGCATTGAGTTCGTAGGCCAGCTTGGAGCGCAGGGACTGGGATTTATCGTCGATGTAATCGCGGCTATCGAAGTAGGTCGTGCTGCGGCTCACATCGGCCGGGCGGCCGTTGACCCCGGGAATGCCACGGTCCGGCGTGCGGTTGTAACGGCTGTATTCGTATTGCACCAGCCAGTTCAGGTCCGGCGTCAGTTGCCAGCTCATCGACGGCGCGAACAACTGGCGATTGCCGCTCACACCGTCGCGAAAGCTGTTGTTGTCCTGATTGCCCATGTTCAGACGCAGGCTGATGTTATCCGTTGGGTCGGTGCTGAGGTCGGCATACAGGCTGCGCAAATCCTGGCTGCCGCCTTGGGCTTCGATGCTGGATGTGTGGCCCGCCTGGGGTAGTTTGCTCACGCGGTTGACGATCCCGCCCTGGCCGCCGCGCCCGTACAGTACGGCGGCCGGGCCTTTGAGCACTTCGATGCGCTCGATGTTATGCAGGTCGCGCACGTACTGGCTGTCGTCGCGGATGCCGTCCAGGTAGAAGTCATTGCTCGCGTCAAAACCACGAATACGCAGGCTGTCGAAGCGCGTATCGGCGCCACTGCTGACGTTGGGAATGCCGCTTAACGCCTGGCCCAGGTCGTTGGTGCCGTAGGAACGCAGGCTTTCGGTTTTAACCGAGTCGATGGCCTGGGGCACGTAACGCACCGAAGTGGCCGTGCGGGTGGCGGTATTGGTCTCCTTGACGCGCGGGTCGTCTTCGTCGGTTTCGGCGCTCACCGAAGTTTCAGGCAAGACCGTGGCGGCACAGGCAAAACCGGCAGACAGCAAAACAGAAAGCCCAAAAGTGATGGGCGTCAGGCGAGAGGCAGGCATGGGGAATAGATCCAAAAGTGTTGGAAAAAGAAAAGCGCGCGAATGGTAATGCTTTGCATTTGCGCAGGTTATCTATTCCCAAACATACCCTCGCTTAAAATGTTACATGATGTGTTTTCTTGACGAATCAGACGATTTTTCAGGCTCGAGCGAAGGCCTTGGAATGCACCGCTTAGAATTATTTCGCCTAAATACAGACGATTCACGAAATTGACACATAGTTCAACGCGCGCATAGGATTGCGCCCAACGCCTGTGGCTCACCGCCATGACTCATCCAATAAAAAAAGGCCCGCGGCAGTTCAGTCGTCCGCGGGCCTTATTTTTTTGGAGAAAGTCGACACCAGAAAAGCGACACGGAGCCTGGTGTCACAGCGCGTACTCAACCAGTAATAAGGAATATAAGAAATGTTGAAGCAACGGATGAGTCTGATCGCTCTGGGGATTTTGAGCGCATCGACAGCAATGGCTAACGACCAGGAGCAATCCAAGGGTTTCGTGGACGACAGCCACCTGAACATCGCAGCACGTAACGCCTACATCAGCCGTGACTACAAAAACGGCAAGCAAGACAAAGCCGAATGGGGCCAGGGCTTCATCGGCAAGTTCGAGTCCGGCTTCACCCAAGGCACCGTCGGTGTGGGTGTGGACGTGATCGGCCAATACGCTATTCGCCTGGACGGCGGTAAAGGTCGCAGCGGCGCTGGCGGTATCGACTTCTTCAAGCAAGGCGATAGCGGCGAAGCAGCCAACGACCTGGCCAAAGGCGGCGCAGCCGTCAAGGCGCGCATCTCCAACACCGTGATCAAATACGGTCAGCAGATGCCAGCCGTGCCGGTCCTGCAATATGACAACTCGCGCCTGCTGTCGGAAACCTACGAGGGCACCTCGATCGTTTCCAAAGAGATCGCCGGCCTGCAACTGGACGCTGGTCACTTCACCAAGGAAGCCCGCAAGAGCGCCGAAGGTTCCGACAGTGGCGCGCTGAAAAGCATCGACTACATCGGCGGTAGCTACAAATTCACCGAAAGCCTGTCGGCCGCGTTGTACGCCTCCAACATGCAGGACGTGCTGAAGAAGCAATACGTCAACGTCAACTACGTGCTGGCCCTGCCAGAAAAGCAATCGTTGACCTTTGACTTCAACGGCTACAAAACCAAGCTGGACCGCAGCTTCGCCCTGGAAAACCAAGGTGATGCGGACGCCCGCGACAACAAAATCTGGAGCCTGGGCGCTACCTGGGCTGTTGGCCCGCACAGCTTCACCCTCGCTCACCAGCGCAGCACCGGCGACACCGGCTACCTGTACGGCGGCTACCGCAACGCTGGCGGTATCGGCGACGGCGGCAATACCATCTTGCTGGCCAACTCCTACTGGTCCGACTTCAACGGCAAGGACGAGCGCTCCTGGCAAGCAGGCTACGGCCTGGACTTCAGCGCCTTCGGCGTGCCTGGCCTGACCTACAACATCGCTTACGTGCGCGGCACCAACATTGACGACGGTTCCAACCGTGGCAGTGGCACCGAGCGTGAAATCTTCAACCAGTTCAAATATGTCGTTCAAAGCGGCCCAGCCAAAGACCTGAGCCTGCGCGCTCGTGCGTCGTGGTTGCGCGTCTCCAACAACGCCAGCAACTACAACGTAGGCGGTAACGAAATCCGTCTGTTCGCCGACTACCCGATCAACGTTTTCTAATTGATCGCAGGTCGCGCCTGATTCCAGGCAATAAAAAACCCCGACTGGTTCGGGGTTTTTCTATGGACGTTAATAAGTGAAGGATCATAGTGTGAGTGAAAGTCAAGCGCTGACAGTGAGAGAAAGTACGCCGTTATTTTTAGAGAGTTTTAAAGACGGTTTGATTACTATCGTAGATAGATTAAGTCGCTCTTTTTCTGAGCAATGGCCTATCGTGACATTCCTGGGGTCGGCATTGGGGGTGCTCGCGCTGTATGTGTACGTCAGGACCATTGGTAGAACAGACATTTTTATGGCCTCGGTATCTGTACAGGCTTCATTGTTTGTCTGGTTGTTTCTGGTTGTATTTGTATCGTTTGCTTATATGTTCGTTTTGATAGCGACACCTTCTCTTTTCAGTTTGGCAATATCCATGTTTGGAAAACGCGATGTCGACAAAAGAACGGCAGCGCTTTGTTTGCTAGCTCCTGTGATAGCAGGGTTTGTCATCTTCGCAATCGGCATTTTTTACTTTCCGGACTCCAATATACTTTGGACGATGCTGTGTATAGCCTCCGTAACGGCTTTGATTTTGATAATTGGCTTTCAGTTTAAATGCCTGAGAGACGCGGGTCTTGTCGCGTTGGGTAATAAAAAAAGCTTTAATAAAAATAAAATCGAATCAGTTGTTTTTGTTGCCGTTGTCTGGTTTCTTGTAATGTTTACTGTGGTATCGGGTGCGTCTCCGGCCCTATTGATACTTCGCGCATACTCTGGTGATCTGGAGACAGAAACTGTCAATGTTGTGGCGGGTATTGTGACACTCACAATGATCGCTTCATTATTGCCGATTGTCGTGTTTTACCTCTTCAGCGGTAAGTTATGGACGCGGGTATTTTATTCGGTTTTGTCGTCGATTGCGGTATTCCTGTTTGTGATTACTATTTCATCAGGCACACTGGGTATGATCACCTATTCGGCTGCCGGGATTTTAGGTGTACGGCAAAGCGAATCTGCTATTTATATTGTGGGTGATGCGTACAAAGGTATGGCATTTGATGAGGCTACCTGGAGTGCGAATACATTTGGTGACGGGCGAGTCTATATCACGGCGTTTCCGTTATATTCATTTGGTGATGTTCTTTTGCTGTGCCCGGACTCACTCATAAATACCAACTTCAAAGATTGGCCCAAACGTTCCGGCCAATGCTTCGCAACGCGTAACAGTGATATGCGTTTGGCCGTGCCTAAACCCGTATCAAAAAAACACGTAATAGGGGCGCCCGCATGGTTTCGCTACATTCAGCCGCTATCGCTTAAAGCGGCTGGAAAATCGAGTGCCGGGGGCTGCGTTATTCCATTGCGCTGTGCCTTGCCTGCTGATCAATAGTGCAATAGCGACTACGTGATGCTGGGCGTCGTTTAGGGAGGTAACAGCAGGCAGTAAGACAAACGACACTTACGTGCTGTCAGCCTCCCCGCATCAGTTTTGCGGACGCTGCTGAGGAACGCACGACATTAGAGCTCCCTGCATCGCGAAGATGCGGGTTGATGGGGTTAGGAAACACCGAGAGATGCTACTTAGCCAGTAGGGCTACAGGGTGTGAAATCTTGTGGAGCTAGCGTGAACACTTGTTACATCACATCACTAATGAAGTACTCCGGCCCATCTTTATCCGCTCCAGGCGCAGGCCTAAATTGGCCTCACTGCCCGCCCATTGGAGCCATCACCATGCCCTTCGTCAGCCTGCGCATCACCCGTGACGGCGTGACCCCTGAGCAAAAAGCCCAGGTCATCGCCGAGTTCACCGAAACCCTCGAACGCGTGCTCAACAAGCGCCCGGACCTGACCCACATCGTCATCGAAGAAATCGACACCGATAACTGGGGCTACGCCGGCGTCACCACCACCGAATACCGCAAATCCCAAGCCCTTACCGGAGAAACAAAATGAGCAAAGTCGTGATCATCACCGGCGCCTCCCAAGGCATCGGCGCCGCCGTGGTCCAAGCCTACCGCGCCCTGGATTACCGTGTGGTTGCCACCTCGCGTTCGATCCAGCCGTCCACCGACCCGAACATCCTCACGGTGCCTGGCGACATCGCCGACCCGGCCACCGCCCAGCGCGTCATCCGCGAAGCCCTGGCCACCTTTGGGCGTGTCGACAGCCTGATCAACAACGCCGGCATCTTTATCGCCAAACCCTTCACTGCCTACACCCAGGACGACTACACCAATGTGCTGGCAGTGAACCTCAACGGCTTTTTCTACATCACCCAACTGGCCATCGCCGAGATGGAAAAACACGGCGCCGGCCACATCGTCAATGTCACCACCAGCCTGGTCGATCACGCCATCGACGGCGTGCCTTCGGTACTCGCCAGCCTCACCAAAGGCGGGCTGAATGCCGCGACCAAATCCCTGGCGATTGAATACGCCAAACGCGGCATTCGGGTGAACGCGGTAAGCCCAGGCATCATCAAGACGCCGATGCACGGCGAAGACACCCATGCGGCGCTGGGGCAACTGCACCCGGTGGGGCGCATGGGCGAAGTGAGTGATATCGCCCAGGCGATCACCTACCTGGAGAGCGCGGGGTTTGTCACCGGCGAGATCCTGCACGTGGACGGCGGGCAAAGCGCCGGGCACTGATACACCGGCACGCCCGGCCTAGGCTTGCCGGGCGTTATCATCACGAGGCGAGCGCCCGAAAAAGGCTTTATAGGCCCGACTGAACGCGGCCTCGGATTCATAGCCAATCGCAAAACCCACCTCGCCGATGCGACCTTCCTGCTTGGCGAGCATGCTTTTGGCCAGGGTCAGCCGCCATTCATTCTGATACCGCAACGGCGAGCGCCCCACCAACGCGCTGAACCGCTCGCAGAAATTGGAACGCGACATGCCGGCCACCTCCGCCAGCGCATCAATGCGCCACTGCTGGCCCGGCGTTGCATGGATAGCCCTAAGCGCCCGCGCGATACGCGCATCCGATAACCCGCCCAGCCATCCCGACGCAGCCCCTTGCTGCACCCAAGTGCGCAGGATGCGAATCACCACCAAATCAATCAGGCGTGAAATCATCAACGCCCCGCCCGGCTGCGTGTCATGGGCCTCAAGCAACATAAAATGCAGGATCCCTTCGGCCCAGGCCGCGGCTTCGGTCTGCCGAATATGAATAAGCCGGGGCAGGGCAAACAGCATCGCCTGGAAACTGCTCGCGTCGAACCAGAACCGACACACCACCACACTGGCCGGCCCATCGCACGCCGTAACCCTGATGCCCGTGGGGTCGTGAGGCAGCAACAGCACATCGCCCTGTTGCAGCGTCATCGGCGCCTGGTCGCCGCCCTCCAATTGCAACTGGCCTTGCTGGAGCACGCAGATATGCGCGCTATTTTCATCCAGCTCGAGCGGCTGCTGGTCGGCCAACGCAGAGGAATACACCCGATCCCCCGTCAGACGAATCTGCGCCAGCACCTGCGACAACAGGTCGCCTTTAGCCAGCCCCTCCAACTGCAATTCCGGATGAATGATCAAGTTATCGAGGGGATTCATCATGTCTGCCCGGCCACGCCTTCACTAAGCTGATCCCCAGATCATAACGCGCCGCCGCCATCGCGATAAAAGTTTCCCACGCGGCCCGTTTATGCACATCATCCACCTACACGGGACACACACCATGTTCGGAATCTCCCCCCTCGGCTGGCTCCACACCCTCGGCAGCCTGCCCGCCATCCCACTGGCCGCCTACATGTTCATCCGCCACGGCCGCATCGTGCCCCGCTCAACACCCGGCAAGTTCTACCTGGCATCAATGCTGATCGGCGCCTTCAGCGTATTCCTGGTCGCCAAACAGCCAGTGAGCAACATCATCGGCGTCATCACCCTTGCCCTGCTCGCGGCCGGATATGCAGTAGGGCACCTAGCCTGGCTGGGCCGCGCACGCGCATACCTGGAAACAATCTTCCTGAGCCTGACCGCATTTTTCCTGATGGTACCCACCGTCTCCGAAACACTGCGCCGCGTGCCCGACGGGCACCCGTTCGTGACAGACCTGCAATCCCCCGTGCTGCTCGGCGCACAAGGCAGCATCGCACTGGCGCTGGTTATCGGCGTGACTGCGCAGATGATCTACCTGCGCAAAAAAGGCGGCCAATTCGCCTAAAAGCGCTTCCTGCCAACTCAATTACACCAAACAACACACACCCTGTGGCGAGCGGGCTTGCCCCGCGTTGGACTGCGCAGCAGTCCCATTTCCGCAGCCACCTCCCAACCCACCGCGAGAAAAGCCCGCCCACCACAACTGAAAGGACCCGTTCAAATGTGGAAGCCGGGCTTGCCCGCAATACCGCCCGCCCGGCCACCCCATTTACCCCTTACTGCTCAGCATTGCAGGGCGACGCCAACACCTTCACCACATCATCAATCACCGCCTTGCTCATCTCCTGCAAATAATGCGACGCCCAGGCATAACGGTCCGTCTCCTTCGTCATCGCCGCATCCTCTGCGAGCAACTTGGCGACATGGAGCAAATCGGAAACGTGGTGCAAGGCTTCATGCAGGGAAACGCCGCTGTTGACGCGGAACAGAGGTTGGTCGGAGTGAAAGGAGAAAGGGGTGACGCCGAGGGTGGTGAGTGCGGGTGGATTTGTTGCGGTCATTGGTGGAACTCCCATATTGATTGAGAGCAGCACGATCGTTGTGAAAACGAATGCGTGGCGCTGTTGGCGCCTGCATCAAATCGGGTTCTCAGGCCCGGTCGCTGGGTGGTGGCGACGGGGGGAGGTTAGCGTGGTGAGGGGTGGGGAGCAATCGGGAAAATTGATGGGTTGTTTTTTCGGTCAGTTGAGGTGGTTCGGATAGGTGGCTGGGGGAATTATTGGTTTTATGAGGGGGGCATAATTATTGGCTGGGCATAATTTTGAATAAAGCTTGGGAGGCGGGTGAGGGTGGCTTTTGGTGGTCCGGTGGGTTTGGAGAGTACGTCTAGCGGGACTGACGTTGAGCTGAGTAAGGCGTCATAGAAATCGAGATTTGGAATGAGGCAAGCAGCCCGAGATTTTAAGTGTGGACACTTTTTGGGCATTTCGGCCAAAACGGTGATCTGACTTTTTTCGATTTTCCCAAACCCCAGAAACCACAAAGCCCCGCGTTGCGGGGCTTCGAGATATCGTGTCGGCACCAGACGAACGGTATGTTTCGGGGAGGCTAGGTTTTCTGCGGGTCTGGAAGACTGTGGAAAATTTGACGTACCCCAAACGGTAACTATAAATAAATCAGCTAGTTATGGTTGTCAGTGGAATCGAATCAGGGACCTTTTAAAGGTGTCAGCAAGTTGTCGGGCTGCACGTAAAATATCCAGAGTAAAATACGGCATGGTAAACCTCTAGAATTTGAACGTTGCCTTATTTCTCCGTGGGTAATAGGCAGGAGTCGGCGCATAAGCGACCAGTCACATGTGTCTAATATCAGGGTCAATTAAGTTCTTCGAGAGTAAAGTAAAATAAGTTACATGATTATTTGAATGGTAATTCAATATCATTTGGGTGCTTTATAGGGTGAATTTTTCTCAGGCTTAATGCTGCTTCAGCTAGGGCTTTAAAAGTATCGGGTACAGATACACATGACTCTGCCATATGTTCGGCTAATCTTACTTTATTTATCGAACAGGCTCTGCCGTTGTTCTGTTCTATAAAATTTGCAAGTTGGGAAAACCATGGCTCTTTGATTTTAAATGTAGATCGAAAAGAAACTTGCATGTCATGTGAGAAATTTGCGATGACATCTTTCTCAAAACAAGCCTGCATAAAGTTCTCAGGAGTAAATGCCTCCTCAAGAGAACCTCCTGAGCTTCCGTCAGAGTAATTTACAACTGGAGTCTGTGGGATTTTAAAAGTAGTGATTAAGGTGTCGCTAATATTCATAGATGCCTTTTTTCCGGGTAAGTCATCGTCATAGGTCACGATGATTGGTCTGTCGTGACTTAATGTTTTTCGCAATAGCCGAATAGCGTGCTTCAGATTGCCGATTCCATTGTAGTTAGCGATAAATATGCCATCTGAACTAAAATTCAAACCACAGTCTTCCAGAAGCCTCTGAAATATTGCCTCCTCAGAGTCGCCCTCAACAAAAATATAGATGCATTGGGCAATGGCGGCGTTTTTCATAATCACTTCTTCGCAAAAATCCGTAATCATTTCATCGTAGAGGATGTCTTCCATGGTTGTACTCATTATTGGCAAGCCCCTAGGTTAAATTTCTAGAAAAGGTAGGTGAAAAAATCTGTATAATTGCCGTTGTTGAAGTTCTGCCTAAAATCTAGCCGGTAGAGGTATGTGCTGCTATAAGCAATCGTTAGCGCCTCTTAAAGCTGCTCGCATTGAATCCTGGATGGGATTCAATGCGTTGTAGAACTAACGCTATCAGCCGACCTCGCACATGGGTGGTTTAAATTGATCGCCGAACTCTTTCTCTGCAGGTTTCCGTCGTGCAATAACTTCTTTCGAGAACGCTCTAAGCTTGGCAATGTCTTCAAGAACCTCCGCAGGAGCGGGCCGGTTTTCTGTTAATGCTCTAGATTTGTCGTGACCGAACATCCAGTTACTGGCCTTGGTCATTTGTTGGGTGATGATATTTGCATCTGTGGGTTCAATGCTAAGCTGATCCAGTCTAAGTGTTTGAACACTATTTCGGCCGCGTGTTACGATCTGGCAAAATAGATCCTGCTCGATTAGCGATTCCCACGCTTCCCGTAGCAAACAGTAGAGCAGAGCCGCACGCTGGTTGTAATTGTCAACATCACTATCGTATAAAACCTTAATGGTGTGAACATCTTCATCTAGGTGTTGTGCACGTTGAGCTGTACTCATGCCGCGCCAAGGAGCTTTGCTGTAGCAAATGCCTGAATCCGTACCATTTCTTCGTATGGTAAAGGTAGAGCGCGCGGGTCCTTTTCCGAGGCTAAGAGCGATATCATCGCACTTTCCCTCGATTTCCATAATCAGCGAAAGGTCGTGTGTAAATGTAATGACCTGTCGAGTTAGCGCCTCTTTGGCTAGCCGCTCCGCGATTTTCTCCCGGTATATATGATCCAAGGAGCTGACCGGGTCATCCAATATTATTGGCGCGTCGTTTCTAAAAGTTTTAATTTCCGCTAAGAATGCGGATAACGAAATTACTTTTTGTTCCCCCTCACTAAGAATTTTTCCAGGGCGCTTGGTTGCTATGGAAAAACTATGAGAGGTATCGGAGTCACGCACGACGGGGGAGATTTTTACGTCAAGGGAAACCCCCATAAACTCTAATTCAGCCTTGAAGTTTTCAATAAAGTCTGGGGTGACCAGCTGTGAGATTATAGCCTTGGCCTTGGTGGAGAATTTCTGCTTTGTGCTTCTTATTGCGTTTAATGCATCGGAGACTTTTTTGTTGAAAACAAGCGATTGCTGATATTCGATAATTAAATCTTGAGATTTGTTTAGGTTGTGGTTGAGCTGAAGCTCAGTGCGTCGGGTGACATTATTTTTATGTATTTCCGGGGTAATCGTTTGCAACAGATCTTGCTTTTTCTGTTCCAGTAGTTTCATCAACGTCTGTGCCAGAAAATCAGCATCTACTAGATCGGAGGGGTATGTGTGATTTTGATCGTCGGGCAGTTCAAAATAATCTTTTCTTGATTTTATGATTTTGAATATCGAGCGCACCTTATGATCATTGCCAAGAATCTCTATCAGGTCATTACAAAGTGGTTCGTAGGATTCTTGATCCGGCACAACAAGATCTTTAATTGCCTTTTTAACCGCTTGAAGATTTTCCAGCTTTTTTTCGTATATCGTTTTGCTTTTATCGATGATGTATGATTCAAATCGCGACAACCTTTCTTCGGCCTCATGTTCTAGGGGCTGCATACACAGTACGCACAGGGCACCATCATCAATGTTGGGGAAGTCTTTGCCAACATAGGCATGGCTCTCTGAAAACTCTTTTGCGGCGTTGAAGAGTAATTTCCATGCTTCGGTATGCACACCGTCCAACGGCTCTGCTATTTCCAATTTCGCGATAGCTAAATCGTACGCTTGTTTCGAGGTAGCCACAGCGCTCTCTAACTCAGAGATTTCCCTAACCTTTTGACTACTAAGTACAGCTAGACAGCTCTTGAGTTTCAAAATCACCCTAGGGATTCGGGTTTCGATCAAGGTAGTGATTTTCTCAAGTTTCTTTGTGCTAGTACCGTTTTCATTTTCTTGAATAGCAACTACCAGGCCGTCTAATTCAATCTGATTTTCATCGGCCCATGAAAGCTTTGTTCTTATACTTTGAGGTGTTGTCTTGTCAGAGATTGCTTTCAGCCAACCATGAAGGAGAGGTGAGTGCTCAATTTCGGAAATCTCGGGGAGTTTAGCTACCTTGAGTTTTCCAGAAACTATCCTCTTAATCTCCTCAGTTATAGTAGCTACCTCATCAAATATCTCTACCCCTTTTGGTTTGTAAGTGACTTGGTTGTTTTTTTCTAAGAGTATTTTTCCAGAGTCAGAGTCATATACGTTTATAACCGAAAGATCTGTCAAAGTTTTTCCGGGGGACCAATCCCAAACCAATCGTTCGCCGTTCTTTAGAAAAGAAATTTTCGCGCCCTGCGGGCCTTTCTGGTTTTTATAGACGTTCGATAAAATTTCTGGCTCGACATGTTTGGCGAAGCAAGCATTTTTTAAAAGCCTTGTATATCCAGATTTTCCAGAGCCATTTTCACCATAGATTAAAGTGATACCGCTATGACTAAACGGTAGTGTCGATCCATTATAGATTGCGTTGACATTTTCTACGGCATGTACGCTGCATAGTTTGATTGGGTCAGATGACGGCAGATCGTCTACGGTTTCGCTCTTAAAAAATGGGGCAGTGCATTTTTTCTGCTCTCCACCTTCATTAATCCCAAAGCTTGCGATGACGTTGTCAATCACCTGTTTTGTGGAGTCTTCCGTTAGTGTCCCATTTTCCAAAAGACGTCGGACTAAGTCGGCCTCCCAGTCGGAAAGGCCCGTGACGGCCCATTCAACGATTTCCTTGACAGAATTCATGCGACGACATCCCTATTATTGGCATTTTGCCATTACTTTTACCTTCACAGTGCGGTGATGTCCATACCCTTAAAGTAGAAGAAGCCACTCCCGATGCAGGAGAATCCAGACCACGCAAACTCAGGGATGGCCGCTTTGGCCACTGCTGAGTAAAAGAGCGCCTGAGCTTCGCCGGCCGGGCAAGATAAATGTTGAGGTGCGATGGTTAGCGCTACAAAGCCTATTTACATGCTATTTCCATCCAGGCGACGTGTTCAGAGGTATCGATGTCTCGCTTGTACACTGAGCAAAGAAGATTTTCTAAACGGATGAGCGTCTCCAAAGCGCGGGGGAGTGACTCGATTGTCGGATAATTAGTAAAATGGTTCACGCCCCCTTTCCTCCAAAAAGAATTAAAGTGCAGCAACCGATATGGACTTATAGCGTAAAGCCATAAAATTCACATAATCAAAATTGCCATGGCCGAACTGATCAATGTAGCATCCAACAACACTCATGCTAAAGGGGTAGCTTATGAACGAATCAGATCCAATACCGTTCAATAGCGGCATAGGTATTCAAGGGGTCAAAACTGGAACACGGTCTGGTTCATTTCTAAGAAAATTTATACCCGCGATTTACGTTGTAGTTGAGGATCCCGTAGCCAAGGGGGTCATCGAGAGTATTATCCATACAATCGAATCAAAACCAGCATGTAAGTTCATGGTAGTAGGCGCTTGGAAGAACCTTTTATCAAGCCTTTACGGGTTCTTGAAGTACGGGGATGAACTGCAGAGCAATTTTAGGATACCTGCATTTTCAATTGTCGCAATTCATGATGGTGATATAACGGCATTAGAGATAACGAAGAGAATCAACAGTGTGATCAATGGGGATCATCCCCCAGCAGCGGATGCTGCATTGAAAGAAATCATGACCAAAAGCATCCTAGGACTCAATCTCCAGCATACTGACAAAAAACAGATAGCTGGCCTTCCAGAATATAACCACAAAATGTGGTTTGAAGAAATAAACGAACAAGAAATTGTCGCTTATCACCAACGGGAACTAGAAGGATTAGATGAGATATGGAGAATAAGATGCAAGCAAGAAATAAAAAGTCTGCTTGAAATTATCGATTATTCAAAGTCTATGATTTTTGAGGTTTCAAACGGCAAAGAAGATTACCATAAATATTATGAGCTTCTAAAAAAAGCAAGAACTAGTACTGCTGAGGACAAATTAAATCAGGCGCAGTGGTATGTATTGAAAGCAATTCAACGCTACAACCCCGCCAGATGGAACGCTTACACCAAGGAGGTTCGAAGCAAAATCGAAGAAGTTGCGCGAGAAAACAAAGAACGATTCTTGAACAGCGATTTCTATTTCAATTAGCGCACTGCTGTCAAAGCCAGACAAGGGGCTGGCAGATTTTGTTATGCTAGCTCTTCGACAAGTAGCTTTGGGTCGATCGAGGTTAGATATTGTTCACTTAAGATAGGGATTTGAACCCCTTCCATCCCGACTCCACACCGCTCGTGGGCCGCTGAAGTCGGGAAAAGCCATTCGCTTGCAAGACTCTTAACGGCTTATAGCAGCCTCCATTTTGCCCTATCCTCTAGCCGCCTAAAGCTCTTAACGTAGTGGTAACAACTTAGCATTGCTGAGCTTGAAGCAAGCTTTTACCTCGGTGTGGACTTCTCAAGCATGCCAAAGTCAATTGACAGCGCCGCAGCCAATTACATCCGATCTAAAATCGTAGCTGATTTAAGGTTTCATTACACTAATCAAATGAGCAGTAAACGCACTAGCCGACTTTGCAGCTTCTTCTTGCTTCGCTCGTTTATTCCTTCCTTTATTACCATCAGCCCAGTCGCACACAGCCTTAATTAGGATCCAATCAACCTTTTCACTTTGACAGGCCACATAGAGACCTGTCCCCTCCATTTCCCCTCCGATCGCTTCGGGGACTAGTGATTGAAGTTGATTTCTATAATCAGTATTATCTATAAGCTTCTCACCGCTAAGTATTAGCCCTGGCTCAACTTTCGCCCCGCCCCAGCTTTCTTTCGCAGCATTTACCCAACTTAACAGCTTTGTTGATGAAGAAGGCTTATCTCCACGCAGCGCAATAGAGTTGTCTTTGCTGATGCGTTGTAGTTCATATAGATATAGTTGCTTCGAAACTAAAATTTGACCGATTGTCTGTTTTTCTTTATCGATACCAAATGCGATCCCGACCATAATAACGAATTCTGGTGATAATGCTTTAATGCTGCGCGATACAGTTGCTTGAGACCCGCCCATGCCAGAGGCCCCCATTTCACTTCTAGATAGAAAAATGTTAAACCCCCCAACTTTACCTAAGCAATGATAAGGATGCCCATCAACTGGATGTATTGTGGCTGAGTGACCTGTCTTTTCATTGAAAGCGTTCAGGATCGCAGTAGTTTCTATATCGGTTACTGTAACAACTAGGATGTTGCGGGTGGTTGAAATCATGCTTAATTCACTCCGCTGCTCAAACTCATACTGCATACTAAATTCACTCATCAATAGCCCCCACATCCTCTGAGCAGAAATACTATCTGGCAAAAAATATTTTGCATCATTGATAATTCTGCTAATAAGGTCGCTGGAAATAAAGCCGGACTTAACATCTCGTTTGATTGCGTTTGCAAATTCCATCAAAGAAGAGGCGTTCTTAAAGCGTTGAAGATTTCCTTCAACCTGATTAGTGCTGCAGTTAGGTGGTAAATAGGAAAGAATTCCTTGCCTATCTATTAGCACCAAGGTTTTATCGATTTGATGCGTTTTGTTTTTTTGGATGACCGAATCTACTATATCTCGCTCTTCGATAGTATGACGCGTTAGGATTTCCACCAGGCGATGCGATGTATCTTCCGTCTGGGTTCCTAGAT
Source organism: Pseudomonas sp. Xaverov 259 (assembly GCF_019352915.1). Taxonomy (NCBI): domain Bacteria; kingdom Pseudomonadati; phylum Pseudomonadota; class Gammaproteobacteria; order Pseudomonadales; family Pseudomonadaceae; genus Pseudomonas; species Pseudomonas sp. Xaverov 259. Next base: position 26,347 of record NZ_JAAAFV010000018.1, read on the forward strand.
TCATAATCTGGATGACTGGAAAGATCTTAGGAAGCTCGGAAAGCTTCTTTGTGCTAATAGTGCCTGAAGTAGTGATGGCAAGAATTTCACAAACGAATCTAAACAATCCTTTATGGGATTTAAGATCTTGCAGGTCGACAATGGCGGCGAGACTATCGACACTAAATGTCTGAACTCTTACTGAGGCGCATATGCAAGATAAGTATCTTCTGAGGCCCACTGTTACTTGAAGGCGCTGTTGTATTTGATCAAAAAAAATCGTAAAAGAAAGTTGCTTTCCTTCAACACCTAATTCACTCTTCGACGACCGTAATGCGTGATGGAAATTTTTTGTCGGCTCAACTGTTATTGGCGCGTAAGGTGCGCGTGGATTGCCTCCAAGCGTACGCAAAAAAGAGTTTGCCCCTTTAACATTGAAAAGTGGGCTCGACAGCTTAGTTTTTTCATCCCCTTGTGGGGAAAGGTTGGAGAAAATTTTCCAACCTAATTCGACGTGGTAAGACACGGTTCAGACCTTCATTGGGTTGGCGAGGGAGGAGTCGAACCCCCTTGTTCTAGCAATCTAGAATCTGTCAGCTCAATGTCTCCAAATCGCCGTCCACACAGCCCGCCGTCGGCGAGAATATCACGCCAGCATATGTAAACAAAATGGTCGATCACCCTTGGTTGAAATGGAGTAATTTGAATCGCTCTCGAATTTGTTGACACATCCGAATGACATCTTTTGGTTGTTGACCTTCGCCTAAAGGTTGAATTGCCAGGATTTTCCTAAGCGAAGAGTGAGCAAATGCACGGTCCGTAGATAGTAATAGCGCGTCGATTCAGCGTGCTGGTTCACGTGACGGTTTAGAAACCAAACGAGGTGTTTTCTTTGCCATGTCCATGGATTATCTCGGTTCCAGCGTTCAGTAATGGCTGCTTGAATAGTCTTGGCTTGGCGGATGTGACGTTCGCGTGTGGCATGTGCTCCAGTCAGCACCCCAGCCAAGAAGATCTCCATATCGAATGGTTTATTCATACCCGACCACCGATGTACGCCGATACCACGTCGATACGACCGTGTCCCAGCTCATAGCTGATTTGTAAGCGTGCCTCTCGATCAAGGTGTGGATCGAGACGCCTGCACCTGCCACCGTTGATGGGTGCTAAGTGATGGGTGATTTGCTCATAGCGTTCGCACGCATAAGCCGCGCGCAGTTCGTGGAAGCCTTTGAGGTTGTGCGTATGGAGGATATCTCGGGCGGGTCGGACGATTTCCCGCTGGAAATCGAGGTAGCTCTCGTTCGGTGCCAGCAGGTTGCGGCTACCGTCGGGAGAGACCTGTTCGGCGCACCTGAGCGCTTCGCGAATATGGTCATCCACCGTGATCCAACGAGGCGCGAATGCGCCGCCGCGGCCACCTTTGGTGCCGTCCTGGATGTTGATCTTGTCGTAGTGTTCGGCTTCACGCTTGAGTCGCGGTAGGTCGGCCAGAATCGCTTCGCGCAGACGCATGCCAGTGGCACGTGCCAATTGTGTGATGGTGGCGGCACGCGGATGCTGTTCGCGGAGTGCGTCGACGATGCGCATCACGTGTTCGTGATCTTGGCCTTGAGGATTTGTCGTGCGCACGGTGATGCGCTGCATTTCCAACACCTTGCTCGGTCTCGGCACTTTCACATATTGATCACCGCGAAGCGCAGCCATGGTTCGGTTGACGCTGGACAGTCGATTCTGTGCAGTGGCGATGGAGAGGTCGCCGAGCTCGACCAAGTGACGCAGATGCGCCACGTAATCCAGCAAGGTCTGTCGATCAATCTGCCGTGCGTCATTAAATCCCGGGCCGTCCTCCGACCGACACCAGCGCACGAACGCCTGCCAACGATCGCTGTGCGCTTTGACGGTCCCGTAATGCCCGCCGCCAAACAGATCTTTTAGCGCTTGCGGCCCGGCATAGCTCAGCTGCCGACCATAGCCAAAATTGCGCCCATCCCGTCTACCGACTAACGCCATGATCAAACTCCTCTCGAAGCCAAGCCGTTCAAAGTCTTTCCCCACGTCATCCCGCCACAAATGTTGAGTGTTATCAGGGATCAAGGCCCCTGCGACCTGTGAGGGTTGTCCGCTAACGCGGAACTGGCGGCTCTTTACGACCGGGAGCTTGGGCATCTCATGATCTGGCCTCCTGAACACTTCCGAAGAAGTGGGCGGGTGGAGGCCGCACTGGCTGACGAGACCGGTGCCGCGAGATCCTGAGTCGGGTGAAGGCAATGATGCGATGACCGGGGCTTGCCTGACTGTCAGTCAGGTGCAGTCCATTCCGTGGGCTGCGGCACCATCATCGACATCGACATCGCTGTTGCTGGTGACTTCGGTGTTTGTCACGTCGATTGTCACGAAGGGGAATGCCGCAAAGCCTTGTACGAGTTGGGCTGCAGCAGCGGTAGGAGCGCCCGTCTCTTTCCGGGAGAAAGAGACGGGCGCAGGTTGGCGCAATGAAATGGCCAAGCGGATAGGTTGCTGCAGGGCAGCTATGAAAGGGGGAAGTTGCCGCAGTGCGCACACTGGTAAAAGTAGGCATCCATCACATCGCTGTGACCGTGCGAGCCGCCGGACGCTAATCGCACTTTGGGTGAACCACCACGGTGTGACGTAGCCTTAAAGGTTCTGGCTACCTGGGTTGCTGTCAACGACAGCGCTTTGCCCGATCTTTTCTACGCCTGTGGATAATTCGGGTCAAGGCTCGGATTTTTGGGAGTTCTGTGGCTGTGGATGAAATTATCCACCGGTGGAAATCTATGGTTTTCCACAGACAATTCGCGTGGGCTTTAGATTTTTTAAATGAGGTCCATCCAAGCAGGGCGGCTTTGCAGCCCCGCTTGGATGGACCCGCGTGGAAGGGCCGACTGCGGTGATCTTATTGGCTTACCCACGTTTGGATGCGCCGCGGCTATTTTGTAGGGCGGTAATGTTGTCGCCGACCGGGTGAGCGAATTCGTGGGGTGTCACATGCCCATGGCGGTTGGCGTCGATGTAGTTGCTCCACCACGCCATGATCAGCCTGCGCTGTTCGAGGAATTCGGCCTTGTGGATATACGCGGCGCGCACACGGTTGCGTTCCTTGTGGCTCATTTGTCTTTCGATGGCTGCGTCGGTCCATAACCCGGACTCAAGCAGGGCGCTACAGGCCATGGTCCTGAAGCCGTGGCCGCACACATCCTTGCTGGTGTCATAGCCGACGTTGCGGAGCATGGTGTTCACCGTGTTCTCGGACATGGGCTTCCAGTACTTGTGGTCGCCCGGTAGCACTAACTCTGAAAAGCGACTGAGGCTGCGCAGACGCTCCAGTATTTCGATGACCTGCGGCGATAGCGGAACCATTTGAATGTTGCCGTTCATCTTGGTCCCGCGTGTGGAGTTGCGTACCCCTTCAATCGGTGCGCGCGTATCGGGGATTTCCCACATGGCACGTTGGAAGTCGAACTCACTCCATCGAGCGAAGCGTAGTTCGCTGGAGCGGACGAATACATGCAACGTCAACAGCACGGCGAGGCGCGTCAGTTCGCGGCCGTTGTAGTTGTCGATGCGTTGTAGCAGTTCGGGTAGGCGGTTGAGGGATAGGGCGGGGCGATGGACTGTGCGCGGCGCGTGAATCGAGCCTGCCAGATCCAGTGCAGGATTCGTGGTGATCTGCCGAGCCCTTTTGGCCCCGCGCATGATGGTGGATAAGTAGTTCTGTACCCTTAACGCCACATCCATGGTGCCGCGTTCCTTGATGCGCTGGGTGATCTCTAGCAGGTCGTGGGTATCGAGTTCGGCGATGGGCCGTTGGCCGATCAGCGGGAAGACGTGGGTACGCAGTCGGCTCATCACGGTTTTTGCGTGTCCTTCGGTCCAGCGACGGGACATGTCGGCGTGCCACTCCAGAGCAACGGTTTCGAAAAGCAGTGCCGCCCGCTGGGCTACGATCTTGGCCTTCTTCTTTTCTTCCATTGGGTCGAGGTTGTCGAGCAGCAACGCCTTGGCTTCGTCTCGCTTACGTCGTGCGACGGAAAGGGTAACGATGGGGTAATTGCCGATGATGAGCGTACCTTCCTTGCCGTTGGGCTTGGTGTACTTCAAGCGCCAAGTCTTCACGCCATTGGGTTTGACGAAAAGGTACATGCCTCCGCCGTCGAACAGTTTGTAGGCGCGTTCGCGGGTTTTGGCCGTGCGGCATTGCAGGTCGCTGAGGGGGATCGCTAGACGTGGCATAGGGGTACGCGCTCCTGACCGGGAAATCGCAGTACCCCTAACATACCCTTGGGGAAGGGGGATTTTGTTGGATCCCGACAGAGGGTCCTGGAACGAAAAAACCCGCCAAAGGGCGGGTTCTCGGGGCTTCCAGAGCATTCGGTGGAATGCAATGGAGCCTAATGTGGTGCCGGCACCAGGAGTCGAACCCGGGACCTACTGATTACAAGTCAGTTGCTCTACCAACTGAGCTATACCGGCGTGTTAGGGCGACGATTATAGCGATTGCCAAGCTTCTGTAAACCCCTGAATTCTGACTATTTTTGCAGATACCAAGGTTTTTTTACGCTTGCTGCTTTTTCCTACCCTCGACAGCCTCAAATCCGACTCAATTGCCGTCGCCACACTGGTCCGTAAATTTCATGTACGCCAACACCTGCGACTCGCCTTTGGCGTCCAGATACGTCATGCGCGCGTTCACCACGCCGCATCCCGAGCGGGTGTCTTCGGTGGTCGACAGTACGCGCTGAATATCCGGCTTATGGCTTGCCTCGGCATGGGCGGTGAAGGTCAAGCCAAGCAGGCTGGCGGCGATTAGGGTTTTCCAGTTGTTGGTGTTCATGGTGGTGGCCTCGCAGGTGCAATGGTGGGGTGAGGCCATTGAATGCCGGGCAGGTATCCGGGCTGTGTCGCGCAGGGCGGGTTTTGTTTCGTTGTGTATGGCGTGGGGATCTGTGTACGTGTTGATACGAACGGCGAGCTTGAATTGGTTAAAAAACACACAGTGATCGTCTAGTGCGTTGTTTTATAAATGTATATCTCCTGGCGAAAGCAGAGCCATAAAAATGGCGCCATGCCGCTCATCTGAAAGGTTTTGGATACAAACACCAGAATACTGACACCATCACTGTGATATCACACAATGCGGCCCAGTTATTCATTGGCCCAACAGGGAGGAGCAGCCAGTGGGGCGTGCAGATCACATCACCAAGCTATATACCGCGCTGGCTGAGCCTTCTTTGCGAGAGTCGCAGGTGGCGGTGCCTTTTCAGCAGTTGCTGCATCAGCTGAATCAGGGCGCTGCGCCCTATCGCCATGAGGCGGTAGAGGGGCCGCGTGGCGTGGTGTATACGGATGCGGTGGCGCCCAAGGTCGTGGTGGTGGTTTCCGCCACCGGCGGTGTGGGGCGCAGCACGTTGGCGGCCGCGCTTGCCAGTGGTTTGCAGCGCCAGGGCCATCCGGCGCTGGCGTTGGAGCTGGACCCGCAAAATGCGCTGCGTCATCACTTGTGCCCAGGCTTTGATGTGCCCGGCCTGGGCGCTACCAGCCTGCTTAATCAAACTTGGCAGGCGTTGCCTAAACGCGGGTTTGCCGGCTGCCGCCTGGTCACCTTTGGCGAGACCGATGCTGTGCAGCAGCAAAGCCTTAATCGCTGGCTCGGCCAGGACCAGGCATTTCTCGCCAAGCGCCTGGCTGGGTTGGGGCTCAGTGCGAGTGACACGGTGGTGATCGATGTGCCGGCGGGTAATACGGTGTACCTGAGCCAGGCGCTGTCGGTGGCCGATGTGGTGCTGGTGGTGGTGCAGCCGGATGCCGCTTCGTTTCGCCGTTTGGCCAAGATGGACGAGGTGCTTGCGCCGTACCTTGCGGGGGAGGCGCCACCCCAGCGGTTTTACGTGATCAACCAGGTCGACGCTGGCCAGTCTTTTAGCGAGGACATGGCCGGAGTGTTCAAGCTGCGTCTGGGCGATGCCGTACTCGGCACCGTCCAGCGTGACGTTTCGTTCAGTGAGGCGCAGGCCTATGGGCGCGACCCGTTTGACCCTGCGTTGAACAGCGGCGGTTCCCAGGATGTGAGTGCGTTATGCCGGGCGCTGAGCGTTCGCATGCATTTATCGAGTAATGGTCATTAAATTGACCATTTACCGCTTGTCTAAAAAATGATCAGTTAAAACAGCAAAATAATGACACTTCCCCGTGTCTGTCACAGAATGCTTCACTAAGACGCCCATAATAAGACCTGCGGTAAGTGCCTGCTTGCCGACCTTCACGTCTTTAGCTGCGTCGTGAGGAGCTGTCCATGAGCCTTAGCGAAGAGCTGTTGACGTTGTTCGGCAAGAACGTCAGCCACGATGCCGATGGCATCAATGCACGCATGCACTTTTTTGGCAGCGTGCCCGCAAACGAAAATACCCTTCCCCAATCGACTCATCTTGCAGCGCTGCGCCCCAAAGTGGTGGCGTTGGTGTCGATCAATGGCGGCGTGGGTCGCAGCACCCTGGCCACGGCGTTGAGCAGCGGTTTGCAGCGCCATGGCGAGTCAGTGGTGGCGCTGGATCTGGACCCGCAAAATGCCTTGCACCATCACTTTGGCGTCAGTGGCACCTTGCCGGGTATCGGCCGTACCAGCTTGGAGCATGGGCAGTGGAGCCCGTTGCAGCAGCTTGGCTTTGCCGGTTGCCAGGTCATAACCTTTGGCGATATCGACATCGAGCAGCAGGAGAGCCTTGAGCGCTGGCTCAAGCACGAACCCAGCTGGTTGGCGCAGCGCCTGGCAGCCCTGGGTTTGAGCGAGCGGCAGACGGTGATCATTGATACGCCCGCCGGTAACAACGTCTACTTCCATCAAGCGCTCAGCGTCGCCGATGTGGTGCTGGTTATTGCCCAGGCGGATGCCGCCTGCCTGGGCACCCTTGATCATCTGGATGGATTGCTCGCGCCGCACCTGGAGGGTGAGCGCCCGCCGGTGGTGCATGTGGTGGTCAACCAAGTGGATGAGAGCAACGCCTTTAGCCTGGACATGCTGGAGGCGTTCAAGCAACGGCTGGGCAAAGCGCCGCTGGAGGTGCATCGCGATATGGCGATCAACGAAGCGCTGGCGTTTGCGGCCGACCCGTTGGACAACGCCACAAAGCGGCTGGCTGGCGACGATATCAACGAGATTTGCCGCGTGCTGAAAGCCCCGAAAAGAACCGCATAAATCGCGCTTTATGCCCTTAGCGCTAAATGCTTATGCACAATCGGTTGGTTGCGCCTGTCACGAAACAGCCATTTTGTGGAGCCGTTCTCAACACGCTGCAACTGCCTGTTTTGTGTGCGTTTTATTTTGTGAACAAAAAATGACCAGGGTGGGTTTTGGTCTGTAGCGCTGATAGCTACAGCCTTTGTAAAGAATTCATCAACAGAGTTATCCACAGGGCGCGTGTAGGAAGTTTCGCCCCTTAATCGCGCTCGGCCAGCAGCATCAAGTTGCGCGGCGTTAGCGTGGGTTCGCAGAAAGTGCCTATCTCAACCTTGTAGCCTTGTTCTTTCAAGAACAACGCCCGATCCAAGACCAGCCACAGTTCCAGCGGCCGCCGAAACAATCCTCTGACCAACTCCAGGTTGCGCACCTCGGCCAAGCGCCGCCAACCGTGTGCCTCCAGTGCCGCCCAATCCTGTTCACTTGTGGATAAATCCTTGAGACGCGCCAGTTCCTGGCAGTAGTCAGCGAAGGGTTTATCCAGCCAACCGGCGGGCAGGGACGGCGTGGGCAGGTACTCATCGCAGCCACGCAGTTGGCGTTGCAACTGATCGAACCCCAGGCGCCGGGCCATGGATGTGTCCCGTTGCTGGCGCACGCGATTGCCGGCGGTGACGGTTTCGCTCAGCGGTAACCCCAGGTCATCGACCGAAAGCTGTAGTTGCGAGGCGCGCCCGGCGGTCGACAAGGCTTGGTAGCGTTCGGCACCGATGCGGTTATAGCAGCAAGGTGCCAGCGCGAGCTGTTTGCAGCCCGCGGCACTGGCCACGTGCAACAGTCGCACATGCAGGTCGCCGCAGGCATGTAAGGCGACGGGCGTGTGCTCGGCGTTGAGCGCCACATCGGCCATCACGTCTTGCAGGCGATGGGTCACGGCCAGGCCGTGATGGTCGCTCAAGGCCTGGCCCGAGGCGATCAGCGCCGGGTCGTATTCAAGGCAGGTCAGTTGTTGGCCGGGTTGCAGCAAGCGGCGGCCGAGGTGGCCTTTGCCGGCGCACCAATCCAGCCAATGCTGGGGTGTTGCGGCAAAATTCAGTGCGGCGCCGAATGCCTCGATTTGCTGCCATTTGCGCCCGGGCACATCCACGTTCAGGCGATGGCGGGCAGGCTCCTGCGCGTGTTCGGGCAACTTGCCCACAGCGCTGAGCTGCGCGGCTTGAAAAGCCAGCTGTGGAAAAGGCGCGGGTGCCGGCAGGTCATACGGGTGGTTGTGACAGGCTTCGGCATCGGCCAGCGAGCGCTGGCGCAGCCACTGGGCCAGCTCGGGGTGCTGGTGTTCCCAGGGTAGGTGCCGGTGCGCAAAGGGCCGTGGTCGCCACAGCCCTTGGTGCTCGATTAAAAACGCATCCAGCGCCGCGAAGCGTGCTTCAACGTCCCTGGCAAGCATCGACGCGCAACCAGCGTTCGAGCAGTTTGAAGCCGCGCACCAGGATGTAGGCCATCAGCAGGTAGAACAGCCCGGCAGCGAAGAAGATCTCCACCGGCAGGTAGGTGCGGGCGATGATGGTGCGCGCCATGCCGGTCAGTTCCAGCAGGGTGACGGTGCTGGCCAGGGCGCTGGCCTTGAGCATCAGGATCACTTCGTTGCTGTACGCCGGCAAGCCGATGCGCGAGGCACGCGGCAGGATGATGTAGAACAGCGTCTTGGGCTTGGACATGCCCAGGGCGCGCGCCGCTTCGATCTCACCCGGCGGGATGGCCTGGATAGCGCCGCGCAGGATCTCGGCGATATAGGCCGCGGTGTGCAAGGTCATGGTGGCCGTGGCACACCAGAATGGGTCGCGCAGGTACGGCCACATGAAGCTCTCACGCACGGCATCGAACTGCGCCAGGCCGTAATAAACCAGGAACAACTGCACCAGCAGCGGCGTGCCACGGAAGAAGAAAATGTAGGCGTAGGGCAGGGCGCTCACGTACCAGCGGCGCGAGGAGCGTGCGATACCCAGTGGAATCGCCAGCAGCAAACCGGCGATCACGGCGATGGCCACCAGTTCCAGGGTCAGGGTTGCGCCTTGGGCCAGTTTGGGCAGCCACTTGATGATCACGGCCCAGTTCAGGCCCAGGTCGAAGTGCGACAGCCAGCTGTAGTCACCGCTCATTGGGTGCTCCTTGCAAAGCCGCGGGCGGCGCGTTTTTCCAGGAAGTGCATGCCGGTCATGGCCAGCACGGTGAGGCCCAGGTACATAAAGGCCGCGACCATAAAGAAGGTGAACGGCTGCTTGGTCACGGTCACACCGATCTGCGCGTGACGCATGATTTCTTCCAGGCCGATCACCGACACCAGCGCGGTGTCTTTCATCAGGATCATGAACAGGTTGCCCAGGCCCGGCAGGGCGATGCGCCACATCTGCGGCATGATCAAGCGGGTGAAAATCCGCACCTTCGACAGGCCCAGCGCCACACCGGCTTCGCGGTGGCCTTTGGGAATGGCGAGAATCGCACCGCGAAACACTTCCGTGGCGTAGGCACCAAAGCACAGGCCCAGGGCGATAACCCCGGCGGCAAAGGCACTGAGAGAAAGGTCGGGGTTACCAAAAAACTCGCCCAGGGCACGCATCAGGTTGACGGTGCCAAAGTAAATCAGCAGCACCCACAACAGCTCGGGAATGCCACGAACGATGGTCGAGTAAGCGCCGCCCAGCCATTGCAACGGCTTGTACGGTGAAGTCTTGGCCAAGGCGCCGGCAAGGCCCAGCACCAGCCCCAGGCACAGGGCCGTGAGCGCCAGTTTGACGGTCATCAGCGCGCCAGCGGCAAGCGCCGGGCCGAATCCGTAGAGATCGAAATTCATGGTGTTTTCATATCGCGGCAGGCATTGCTGAAAGCCGGCGCGCTACTTATAGAAGCGCGCCGGTCAGGCCGTTCAGATCATTCGATGCTGAACGGGAAGTACTTGTCGTTGATCTTCTTGTAGGTGCCGTCTGCCTTGATCTCTGCCAGGGCTTTGTTCAGGCGCTCGCGCAGCGGGTCGCCCTTGCGTACGGCGATACCGATCTTGTCGCTTTCTACCACCGGGTCGCCTTTGAACTCATAGGCCGAACCGTCTTTGCTCTTGAGCCATTCGTACTGCACGTACTTGTCGGCGAGGATCCCGTCCAAACGGCCGGAGGTCAGGTCGAGGTAGGCGTTTTCCTGGGTGTCGTAGAGCTTGGCGGTGGTGTCCGGCAGCTTGTCTTCCAGGTAGGTACCGGCCAGCGTCGCGCGCTGTGCACCGATAATCTTGCCCTTCAGGTAACCGGCGTCGGTCTTGAAGTCGGCTGTGGCTTTAGGAGCGATGAACTGCAGTTTGTTGGAGTAGTACGGGTCGGTGAAGTCGACGGCTTGCTTGCGCTCGTCGGTGATCGACAGCGAAGACACCAGGAAGTCGAACTTCTTGGCGTTCAGGGCCGGGATGATGCCGTCCCAGTCGGACACATACACTTCGCATTTCTCGACTTTCATCTTCGCGCACAGGGCGTCGCCGATGTCTTTGTCAAAGCCCACGACGTTGCCGCTGGCGTCTTTGTTGTTGAAGGGCGGGTAGGCCGCTTCGATCCCCATTTTCAAGGTCTCTGCCATGGCCGTGGCGCTGAACGCCATCGAAACGGCCGCGGCCAGAAGGAATTTTTTATAGTTCTGCATGCATGTTGCTCCGTTAGCGGTTGCTGGACATGAATTGTTTGCAGCGCGCCGAAAGCGGGTTTTCAAACACCTGCTGTGGCGATCCTTGCTCTTCGACCAAGCCCTGGTGCAGGAACACCACTTCACTGGAAACCTGACGGGCAAAGCCCATTTCATGGGTGACCAGCAGCATGGTGCGGCCTTCTTCGGCCAGTGCGCGGATCACATTAAGTACTTCCTGGACCATTTCCGGGTCAAGCGCCGATGTTGGCTCGTCGAACAGGATGACCTTGGGCTGCATCGCCAGGGTGCGCGCAATCGCCGCGCGTTGTTGCTGGCCGCCGGACAGTTGCGCCGGGTAGGCGTGGCGCTTGTCGCTGATGCCGACCTTGGCCAGCAAGGCTTCGGCTACTTCGATCGCCTCGGCCTTGCTCTGGCCGAGCACACGGCGGGGCGCCTCGATGATGTTGTCGAGGATGCTCATGTGCGGCCACAGGTTAAAGTTTTGAAACACAAAACCGATTTCGCTGCGCAGGCGGTTGATCTGTTTGCCGTCGGCGGCCATCAACTCGCCGTTTTTCGCGGCCTTGAGCTTGAGTTCTTCACCGGCCACCAGGATCTGGCCCTGATGGGGGTTTTCCAGCAGGTTGATGCAGCGCAAAAAGGTGGACTTGCCGGAACCGGAGGAACCCAGGATCGAGATCACGTCACCGTCGCGGGCGGTCAGCGAGATACCTTTGAGTACCTCCAGCTCACCATAGCGTTTATGCAAGTTGCGGATTTCAAGCGCGGGCGCGGCCTCAGCCATGTGCGGTCCTCATTGTGTTCAGTGCATTCTTGCTGTTGGGCCGCCTTCCTGGCGAGGCGCCAAGCTAGCATAGCGTTCGGATGGCAGCCAACAGCGCTGCGAACGGTTAACGGGTGGTCTGCGGCAAGGTGTCGCATCGGCACAGCAGCGTGTCGCGCTATCAACAACCTACAGACGTTTGAACCCGATAAATCCACAGGCTTCGCGTAAAAAAGGGCGCGATGGTGCCAGCTTTGGCCGGGTGTTGGAAGGGTTAACCGGGCAAACGGTCCTTATCAGCCCTTTTATGGAGCGTCACGTACTTTTTGTGTGTGTTTTTGGTGCGCGGTTTCGTGCCACAGGTGGGTCGCACGGTAACGCTATAGCGGAATGCCATTGTTCTCAACGACTTGCGTGAACTGATGAATTGTCCTACAGCCCGCGTCAATCGCGGCTCTGTAACATTTTGGCGCAAATCTTGCGTAAAAAATAAAGAACGCCCCGTTGGATTCTTTTCACGAGAAAGCGTGCAGGCCGGGCGGACCGTTTTCGCAATTCCTCGCAAAGGTGTGTCAATGAGTAGTACGCAAAGCTCCAATGACCTCGAACAGGGGCTCAAACCGCGTCACGTCACCATGCTGTCGATTGCCGGCGTCATCGGTGCCGGTTTGTTTGTCGGCTCCGGCCACGCGATTGCAGCCGCCGGCCCCGCTGTACTGCTGGCTTACGCCGCTGCGGGCACGCTGGTGGTGTTGGTGATGCGCATGCTCGCCGAGATGGCCGTGGCCTCGCCGGACACCGGTTCGTTCTCCACCTATGCCGACCGTGCGATCGGTCACTGGGCCGGTTTCACCATCGGCTGGTTGTACTGGTGGTTCTGGGTGTTGGTGATTCCACTGGAGGCCAACGCCGCCGCGACCATCCTGCATGCCTGGTTCCCCGATGTGGCGATCTGGGCGTTTACCCTGATCATCACCTTGCTGCTCACGGCCACCAACCTGTTCAGCGTTAAGAACTATGGCGAGTTCGAGTTCTGGTTTGCGCTGATCAAAGTCGTGGCGATCGTAGCGTTTGTGATCCTCGGCCTTGCGGCAATTTTCGGCTTCCTGCCGACCAGCCAGGTCAGCGGTGTTTCGCACCTGTTTGACACCCAGGGCTTCATGCCCAACGGCATGGGCGCGGTATTGGCGGCAATCCTGACCACCATGTTCTCGTTCATGGGCACCGAGATCGTCACCATTGCAGCGGCCGAATCGAAGAACCCTGGCCAGCAAATCACCAAGGCCACCAACTCGGTGATCTGGCGGATTGGTTTGTTCTATCTGCTGTCGATCTTCATCGTGGTGTCCCTGGTGCCTTGGAACGATCCGACCCTGGCGGCGGTAGGTTCCTACCAGACTGTGCTTGAACGCATGGGCATCCCGAATGCCAAGCTGATCGTCGACCTGGTGGTATTGGTTGCCGTGACCAGCTGTCTCAACTCGGCGCTGTATACCGCTTCGCGCATGCTGTTCTCCCTGGGCCGTCGCGGTGATGCACCGGCCGTGGCCAAGCGCACCAACAAAAGCGGCACGCCTTACTGGGCGGTGTTGCTGTCGACGGGTGCTGCGTTCCTGGCGGTATTCGCCAACTATGTTGCCCCGGCTGCAGTGTTCGAATTCCTGCTGGCCAGCTCAGGCGCTATCGCGCTCTTGGTGTACCTGGTGATCGCCGTATCGCAACTGCGCATGCGCCAGAAACGCACGGCAGCGGGCGAGAAGATTGTGTTCAAGATGTGGCTGTTCCCGGGCCTGACCTATGCGGTGATGGTGTTCATCGTCGGCACGTTGACCATCATGCTGTTCCAGGAAGCCCACCGCGTCGAGATCATCGCGACCGGCATTCTGAGCTTGCTGGTGGTGTTGGCTGGGCTGTATGTGGCCAGCCGTCGCAAGGCGCAGAAAACCGGCGCCGCGGTACTCAATTGATGTGATGAACTGCGGTGCCAGATGCGCCGCAGCTCAAAAAAGTGTGGGAGCGGGCTTGCTCGCGAAAGCGGTGTTTCAGTCGCCAGATGTGCTGGCTGATCCACCGCATTCGCGAGCAAGCCCGCTCCCACATTTGTTTTGTGTCAGTCAGCTGAATCAGCCATAAACGCTGAACCCTGTGGGAGCGGGCTTGCTCGCGAAAGCGGAGTGTCAGTCGCTAGATGTGCTGGCTGACCTACCGCATTCGCGAGCAAGGCTGCTCCCACAGTTGTTTTGTGTCAGTCAGCTGAATCAGCCATAAACGCTGAACCCTGTGGGAGCCGGGCTTGCTCGCGAAAGCGGAGTGTCAGTCGCCGAATGTGCTGGCTGACCCACCGCATTCGCGAGCAAGCCCGCTCCCACATTTGTTTTGTGTCAGTCAGCTGAATCAGCCATAAACGCTGAACCCTGTGGGAGCGGGCTTGCTCGCGAAAGCGGGGTGTCAGTCGCCGAATGTGCTGGCTGATCCACTGCATTCGCGAGCAAGCCCGCTCCCACATTTTGTTTTATATCAGTCCTGGGCGTTGGCCAGCGCCTGGGAGGCTGCCACGTAATCGGCCTGGAACTGCGGGGATTCAATCCACGCCAGCGCCGCAGCCTCATCCTCGGTGTCCGTCGCCCACTGGCGATATTCGATCAGCGCCGCCAGGATAAAATCTGTCGCGTCTTCTTCGCCTTCCTGCTCCAGCACCACGGCCAGCAGTGGGTGCGCCAGGAATGCCGCACACAACGCCTGCTGGCTGGTTTCGCCTGCGGCGCGCATCTCGACAAACAACTCGGTCAAATCCACCGACTCAAGGTCAATGCGGCTGTCGTCGCCAGCGAACGCATCCGGCTTGGTCGCGACGGCGCGCTGGGTGCGGTTTTGCTTGGCCTTGGCCTTGGCCCGGTGGGCACGTTTTTGCTGCTTGTTCGGCGAGGCCATGGGCTCAACGTCCTTGGGTACTTAATCGAGGTAGGGTATTGAAGCGCAGGTTGGGGGAAATCCCAAGGGAATCTAGACGCGCTGACCGGGTGTGCTTGGCGCCAGCTCGCCCTTCTGCAGCCATTGCAGCGCAATCGGCCACAACCGGTCCTGATATTCACTGCGAAAAAAAGCGAAATGCCCGACGGCTTTTTCGCTGATGTCCTCGGGCGCGATTCGCAGGTGAGTGCGCGCGCTGTTTTCAAAATAGCCCAGCAGTCGCTCAATAGCCGCCACAGTCCCAAAAGGGTCGTCGGTGATGCTAATGGCCAGCAACTGCGCCTTTACCCGGGCAAAGGGCAGCTCGCCCAGGCCGCGTCCGCTGGGGCGCGTTTCATAGCGCGGCGTCGGCATGGCCCAGTCGCGCACCACGCCTGCTGGCGTATCTTCCAGCCAGCCCAAGCGCTTGCCGGGGAAATAGCCGTACAGGGCCGTCACCAGCGGCATCACCACGTGCCATTTGGCAAACATGCGCCAGCGCCCGCTCGCCGCGTAATCGCGCCAGTACGCAAACTGCGCGCCGACCGTCACGATGCGCCGAATCACCGCGCCGCAAGCGCCGAGCCCTGCCGCGCAGCCCCCAAAACTGTGGCCCACCACATCAATCGGCTGCCCCGGAAACTCCCGTTGCGCACGTTGCAGCATCGCCTCGAAATCCAGCACGCCCCAATCCGACCACGACGCCTTGAAGCCTCGCAACGAGCCGCTGCGGGATTCGCCGATGCCACGGTAGTCGTAGGTGATCACGTCGAAGCCGTTGGCAAGCAGGTAGTCGGCGAAGCGTGAATAGTGGCGGCAGCGGACCGAGGTGGCGGCGTTGATGATGACTACCGGGCGTTCGAAGTCGGTGCGCGGGTGGCGCCAGGTGAAGCCGCCGATTGGGTATCCGTCGGCAGCGAGCTCGCAGAATTTTTGTGGGGCAGGGCGGGTGGGCAGGTTCATGGGTCGGCTCGATACTTGCGCTTTTGGGGTGGGCTTGAGGGCCGCGCGCTTTTATAAGAAACCGAAACTAACAAATTTGGCGCGTGAAGGGCGCAGGAAATGTCGCGATGCTCGACCTCGGCGCTCCCGGTGCTTAGGCTTGCGATCTATTGATCAGCCAGAGTCAGCCCATGACCCGCGACACCCTCGAACACAACCAAATCCCGATCTATTTCGTCGCCGTGCTCCTGGCGGCCGCTTTTGGCGTGTTGGCGCCCTTGTCAGCCCAAGGCCTCGGCGTACTGGTCACGCCTGCCATTGCAGTGCTGATGTACGCCATGTTCCTGCAAATCCCGTTTCTGGACTTGCGCCAGGGTCTGGGCAATAAACGCTTCATTGGCGCATTGCTGCTGGCCAATTTCATTCTGGTGCCCTTGCTGGTATGGGCATTGACCCGAGGCCTGGTGGAGCGCCCGGCGTTGCTGGTGGGCGCGTTGCTGGTGTTGCTCACGCCGTGTATCGACTATGTGGTGGTGTTTACCCATATCGGCAAGGGTGACTCGCGGCTGATGCTGGCGGCGACGCCGGTGCTGTTGTTGCTGCAACTGGTGCTATTGCCGGTGTATCTGAGTTTTATGCTGGGCGCGCAGTCAGCCGTGGTAGTGGCGGTGGGGCCGTTTGTCGAGGCGTTCCTGTTGCTGATTGTGCTGCCGATGATCCTGGCGGTGCTGACCACCTCCCTGGCGCGGCGCTCAAGCGTTATCAACCGTTGGAACAACGCCTGGGCCTGGCTGCCGGTGCCGGCGATGGCGCTGGTGTTGTTTGTGGTGATCGGCTCGCAGATCACTTCAGTGGTGCGCGATATCGCGTTGTTGCTGCCGGTGATCCCGGTGTACCTCGGCTTCCTGTTGCTGGCGCCGCTGATGGGCGCGCTGGCTGCGCGGCTGTTTGCGTTGCCCGCCGTGACGGCGCGGGCGGTGACCTTCAGTGCTTCGACGCGCAACTCGTTGGTGGTGCTGCCACTGGCGTTGGCGCTGCCTGAAGATGTACGCGGGCTGGCCGCCACGGCGGTGATTCTGCAAACCCTGCTGGAGCTGGTGGGCGAGCTACTCTACATCCGGCTGATTCCCGCGCTGGTATGGCGCGCCGGTCGATAGATCCATAAATACTCGGATTTGTTCAGGCGTTATTCAGGGGTGGAGTCGGCACCATGGAGTCGGCGTTCCCCACCTGAAAGGACATTCGATGGACCACCGCAGCCGTTATCGCCTGGAGTCGCTGGGCCTGTTTCTGATCGCTTTATTGCTGTTTACCTTGGGCATCTGGGACGAGCAACCCCAAGGCTTTGACGGGCGCTGGGCGTTGTTCATGCAGGAAATGTTTCGCCATGGCGCGAGTCTTTTCCCAACCACCTACGGCCAGCCGTACCCGGATTATCCTGGCACTGCGACTTTCTTCAGCTTTGTGTTTGCCCGCCTGTTCGGTGCGCCGAACCACCTGGCCAACGTGCTGCCGACGGCCCTGGCTGCGGCGGGCATGATCGCCCTGGTCTATCGCCTGCTGGTGCCGTTCAGTCGGCCTTGGGCGTTGCTGACAGTGCTGCTCACGTTGCTCACCACCCAACTGCTCGATAAGTCGCGCTCGGTCTGCCTGGACCTGATGGTCGCGCTGTTATGCGTAGGCAGCTTCTACCTGCTGCACACGGGCGAGCGTCTCGGCTCACGGCTTCGACAGTTGGCTGTATTCCCCATGTTTGTGCTGGCCTTCGCGATTCGTGGGCCTTTGGGGCTTATCGAGGTCTGCGGCGTGGTGTGCGTTTACTGGGCGCTGGGCCGGCCGGGTGAGCGGGTCAAGCAGGTGCTGATCCATGGTTTTGTCGGGCTGGCGTTGCTCGCGGCCTGCTGGTGGGCGTTGATGAAGCTGGCGCGGGTCAGCGGTGGCGATGCCTTTGCCGATGACGTGTTCAGGATGCAAGTCAGCGGGCGCCTCGACGAGTCCGGCGAGCCGTTCTATTTCTACTTCAAGCTGAGTTTGTACCGTTACTTCCCGGTGGTGCCGTTGGCGTTGGCGGCGATGATCGCGCTGCGTCATCGCTGGTCTGAGCGCTGGGTCAACGAAGACGTACAAATGGTCGTGCGCTTGGCGGCCTGTGGCCTGATGATCTTGCTCGGGCTGTCGGTGCCGCACTTCAAGCGCGCTTACTACATTCTGCCAATGGTGCCGATGTTTGCCGCTGTCGCGGCCTATGGGCTGCTCCAGGCGCAAAACTGGTTCGTCGGCGTGCGCCGCTGCTACGAATGGCTTGTCGTGGCGCTACCGGCGTTGTGCGTGGTTGTGTTGTTTATCTGCCGGCACACCTGGCAGAAGTACGGTTACTGGCCCGACGTGTCGTTGCCGCCGTTGATTGGCGTGTGGGTGGTGCTGCAAGTGGCGGCGCTGATTGCCTGGCGTCGCCCGTTGCGCCTGGTATGGCTCAGTGTGATCGCCTTGGCGGCGCAATGGTTGCTGCTGGTGGTGGTGATCGATCCGGCCAAGGACCTGCAATACGACACGCGCAAGTTTGTCAGCCAGGTGGAGGCATTGCGCGCGTCGCAGCCGGGGCCATTGGTGTTTGTCGACCTTGGCCGCGACACCTGGGCTATCCGCTACATGATGAACCTGGACCACGATGAGCAGCCGCTGTTCGTCGCCGGTAACGAGCCCGAGAAGCTCGCCACCTTGCCGCGTCCATCCTGGGTGCTGGTGCCGCGCAAAGAAGCGGCGCTGCTCAAGGGCACGCCGATGCAGCAACAGGCGCCGAACTTCGAAGGGCGGCTTAACGACAACCCGCTGATGGTGTTTCTACTGAAGTAGGCCGGCGCCTACTTGCACTGGTAGCCCTCGGGCATCGTCACGGTGTAGTTGCGCTGCACGCGGTCCTGGAAGTTGAGGTTCTGCAGGCCTTGTTCGACCAGGAAGGCCTCGATCTTGGCGGCCTGGCAGTCTTCGTTGTAGGACATCACCCGTAACACGTACACCGCGCGCCGGCTTGCTTCGTCACGCGCGGTGGCGGTGAAGGTGGTGAGCGTGGTGTAGCCGGTGCGCTCCGAGGTGCCCACCGGGCCGTAGGTGGTGTTTGGCTTGCTGGTGCAGGTCAGTTGGTCGGCCTTCTTCTTGTTCTTCTTGCACTCGGTGGTGGTGCTGGTGGGCACTTGGCCGTAATCGGTGGCGGTGTAGCGGTAAGTGACCTGCTTGCTGTCGACATCCAGGATGATGGTCATTTTGATTGGCGCATGATTCTTGGGCAGGCTGGCATCGGTGTACACCTCGCGAAAGCCCTGGTCCTTCATGGCGCTGACCATGTCGCGCAGGTAGTAGCGGGCATTGAGCGTGTTTTGTGGACTGCCGCCCACGGACGTGGTCACCAGCACCAGCGCCTGTCGATCAAAGTGATAGTCCGGATCCGGTGTTGCGTTGATCGAGACATCCATTTGTGTGGCGCAGCCACTGAGCAACGCCGTCAGCAGCAACAGCGCGCAGAACAAGTACCGGTTCATCAAATAACTACCTTGCAACAGAAAATTCAGTAACAGCTAAACGATCGAGCAGCGGGATAAATAACCCTCGGGTGTGGATCGGGCGGGGCATTGGCCCGCGGCCACTAAATCGCAGGCAATAAAAAACCCCAAGGAATCATCTTCGCTTGGGGTTTTTCGGTATTTTGGTGCCAGAGACGGAATCGAACAGTTGGCTGCAGGTCTCGGTTTGTAAGGGTTTATCTTTGATCGATATGTAAATCTACTCACAAATCTACTCTCTTTTTAAAATGTGGCCCTATTTTGAGCCCACACACGGCGGCCGAAAACGGTGTTGATCTCCTCTACCGATGCCCGACGAGTGGTAAGCCCTTTTGAATTGCCTCATTGGTTGGCTCCTCGCTTTTGCGGTGGTTGGGGTGGCGCCGCCGTGTGGCACTTCCACCACGCTGAGGCGTTCTTGCCATTCCCCCGCGCCAGCACCACCCCGGATCAGGGTAGTGGGCATTCATGGGGTGTTTCGCGAACGGGTGGTGTGCGGGACTATCCGTAATTAGCCTGGGCTCCCATTCCGGTAGGGCAGGTGCTGGAAATACTACCGAGATCCCGGCAGTTCACTTTCGCGGCTACAAGCGCATTTCCCTGATGGCTCGCCTTGGCTCAGCTCCTCGCGAAAGGGCGCGCCGGGCGTCCTTGGTGAGCTGGTCGAGCGCTTGCTCCTCGAATGCCGCAGCCATTGCGCTGGCCTTCCTGATAATCAGCAGCGCCAGCTCCGGCGGAAACGCTACCTTATCGGCGGGTAGATAATCGCAGTCAATAACGGACACGGCTCTATCCTCGGTGCGCGGTTGATGCTGGCGCCGGAATGAAGCGGGGCCAGCATGATCTGCAGATGTTACCAGCGGAACGTGAGCAACTACCTGGAAAGCGGGGTTGGCCAAGCTGGCAAGTCGACCGGCTTCCGCTCCAGGGTGAACAACTCGTTCACCACCTGCTCCGACCTGCTGTCAGGTCGCTGGAAGCCCCGGAAAATACTTGACGAGCATCAAGCATCAGCACGCCACCTTTAACGCTGGAAGAGGCGCATTGCTTGGGCTGCGGGCAACTTGGCCGTGTTCTGTCGTCGGAAATCCGTCTAGGGTCTGTCTAGTATTGCCTGGCGCGCTAAGCGTTTTTCTTGTCCGGTATTTCACCACCCCGTCGCGCCAGAATACTGATCGAGCACCCACCTTGACGGCCGCCCCCGAATTTTAGACGGGGCTGGTGCTGGTCAAGCAGCCCGAATGCTCGCAAAGCCTTGACCTGCTTGGCTTTAAGCGATCCGGTTGCTGGTGGCGACAGATAAATCCGTCAAGACCTGTCAAGAATTTCGTCAAGGCTGGTCAAGGATTATGGCCGCGTTTGCCCGGTTCGACGGTGCGCCACTTGTCCCGCAAGTGACTGTCGCGGCTCGCCCCGTTTCTGGACAAGGTAGCTATCCGGACGCCTACCCGATCTGCCACCAACCCTTGCAGGCTTTAGCCCATGTGCCGAGCTGGATGAACGGTGGCCTCTCCAGCCGTCCAGAGCCTGTCCAGAATCCTATCGTGCGTCACGACTGCCCAAGGCTGCCGGCGACGGTCAGCTCAGCAATGCCCTGGCGAATGAACACCAAGTTCTCATCGAGCGTTTCGAGAGCGCCGCGCACGTTGTTTGCTATCTCCGCCGATCCGCGCTGCTCGACCCAGTTGGAAAGCTCCTCAACTGCGGCGCCCAGGGCTAGTTGGTTTTGATTGAGGCGGTCGAACAGGCTGGCGATCAATTTGATGTCCGTCATGGTGGGCCTCCGTTCTGGGTGAAAAGTAGCAACGGCTCCCTGATCATCCTCAGCTTGGGCGCCTGGCCGGAGCGGTGAGCATGATTGGAGGAATCAGAAGAGGATGAACGTGCTTGGCTTGAACAATTCCCACCGTGATGTATTGCTAAATGCGTGAGAGGCAGCAGGCCTCAGGTCATGTAGGCAATTCATTGGTGGATTGTACTTATTTGGCCGTTGGAAGGTTAATCATGGATCATGATGTGGGGGATTATAGCCATCTATTTCCCCATCTGGAGTAACCAATGTGAGGTCCAATGCCTTCGAAAGCTGACTGCTTAATCCTCGAGGCACTGCCTTGTTTGGAAGGCTTTGGGCTGCAACATCGTAAGGAGAGATTTCTGCGTGGTCTGGATTGCTCTCGGTAGCCTTTTCCCAGACCTCAAAGTGAATAGGCTTCTGATTAGCAGCTCCTATCGCTTTGACTCGGGCTACAGAGATCAAGCCGACGGCCCGAATTACGACATCCGAACCTGGCCTCTCAACATCATTTTTTAAGCGTGCAAGAAGGTCTGCAAAACTCATCTGCCCACAACGAGTGACTGACGTATTGTTTCGCTTAAAACAGCCAGGACTACCGCGGCGCACGGTCTCATCCCATTCAGGTGGATAGAGCGCGCGCGCTACGGTTTCCCCTCCTTCAACTGCTGTCAAAACTGACAAGTCCAGCAGATTCCCTTCGCTCAAACTTTCACCTGAACTAAGCCTTAGTACTTGCTCGAGAGCGCTGCGTAAAGTTCAGGATCGTCAATGGCAAACTCTAACTCTTCGGTATCGCTGGCTAGCTCTGCTCGGCCATCGAAGAAAGCCATATCGATTAGCTCGCCTGATTTAGCGGTCCAGCTAATCAGAATTTCGCCTTCGTATCCTAAGAAAAAACCAAAATCATTCGCAAATGACCCCGCCTTTTCAAAAAACTCCTGCAAAGATGCTAGCGACTCGATCGACATCGGCTCGGCATCACGGCCATCCCAGCCATAGTCACAGGCCGCAAGAGTACGAAGACGCGCCGCAGCCTGATCGTGCAAGACCTTCCCGATTTCCTCGATATAAACCGCTCTAGCCAGGGCTTCATGAAGCTCGGCCATGCCCAAGGTTGCAGACGGTGTGGACATACCATAGGTAGGACGGAAGTAGAATTCGACGCATTTTCCTTTCAGATGCTCGATAAAATCCTGAACGCTTTGGAAAGCCTCAGCGCTATAAGATGCTATCCAATGGACCAAGGCCTTTAAATCAAAGATCAAAGGATCGATCGATGTCCGAGTGGAAGTGTTAAATGACTGATACGTGGGGCTAAAGCTAGCTGCTAGAGTCGCCATTTATGTACCCTCCGAAAGACCCATCGCGGCATGGATGGGCTGCGTCAAACCTACAAAACTTTTGTGAAGCACTTCGCGAGCCTCGTTCAGTGAGGCGAGCATCTTTTCGACATTCGCGCCGTGACTTGCGGCAATACTGACTGTGTTTTCCATGAGGAAAACCTTTTCACCTTGCAACTCCCCTTCCGCAATTTGGATCTGAAAAGAACCAAAAGCAAGAGGAATCACGACGTGAATCATAGGCACAATTGACGTGCCATCTTTCGACAAAATCGTTAGCGCTTCAGGAATGGAAACCTTAATCCCCATAACGTCCGCTAGAAATTCTTTCAGTGGCTTGCCATCAGTCAGTTCGTCCTTGAAAGCATCGACGTACCGTAGCACCAGGCTGAACTCACCAGTTGCAGGTGGCTTGGCAGCTAAAAAAGCTTCAAGGCCTTTTTGGACAACCGGCCTAAACTGATCCCAGCTTTTATAAGGCTGGACTGCATGTACAGAAAAAAGGCCAGCCCCTGCCTGGAATATTGACGAAGCAGAATGATCTGGTGACTCCCCCTCAGCAACGCTCCTCTTGTATCGAAATGCTGCAGATTGGTTCATTAGGGGAAAGCCGGCAGGAGTTAGCCGCTCGGCCGCACCATAACCAATAGAAGACAGCTTCGAATGGAGGCGAGTGAAGAATTCTTCGGAAGAGTTAGCGCTTGCACCTTGATAGAAGGGGACATTTAGATCCATGACAGCGTCTACTGTCCATCGCACTTCAGCGATGAGCTCTATCAGCGGCGAGGAATCAAAACGTTCAATCATCCTTGGACCCAGCCAGACCAGCTACAAAAAGGGGTGCACATTCTTTCACATCCTTGTGACATGCGCCAGATGGCAAACGTTCAAATCGACGCGTCTTCTGGCATGACTTTAACTATAGAGCAGCGTAGGTGTGCCCGCCTAGCATCTCGTATAAAAAAGCGAGGCTCCACATCAGTATCAAGGCGTATTTGTAGGTTTCAGGTAGCGCGCAGGCGGTCAGCACTCTGTTGTTCAAAGCGAAGCTTTCGTCCGAGTTAACCAGCACGAAACCGTGAATATTGCCCAGAGCCCAGAGAACTGTCTGGGGGCTGTCAGGGGTGTGAGACGGCAAAGCCATGCTCTTTGACGGGCGCCGCTCGGGATAAGCCTCAGACGGTCGACCGGCGTGGGTTTCGTCTCACGCCTGTCTTACATTCCGTCAAAGCGTGGTCAAAGTAAAAGCCGGCGCCAGCGTGTTGGTATCTACACGGTGAGTTGAATTCAACACTCAATGCCGGCGCGGATCGTGCGCGCCGGCCAGTCGACCCCCGCGCCGTGGGTTTGGTCTGGGCCTAGCCAGGTTGCCAGTGGAAAACACTGCAAAAGTCTGGAAACCACAGTGGAAACCAGCGCCTGGCAACCGCTCGCATTGGTAACTTCCCGTGGTAACCAGTGTGGTAACCGCTGGCCGGGTTCGCACCTGGTTCGCGTAAGAGGGTGCGAACCAGAAGTGCGAACCTCAGTGCGAACCTGCTGCCGGTACGCGCCCAGAATGCGTACCAACCGTGCGTACCGATCTGCGTAATTGCTGTGCGCAATTTGCGCAGTTACTGCGCATTCCAATGGCGAGCCGTCGCTGGCGCTGGGGAGCCTACAGGCCGGCCTGGGCATCACGCCGCCCCAGTGCGTGAATATGCTGCGTGAAGGGTGCGTGAAACCTTGCCGGGGGAGGGCTTCGCGCATCGACCAGGTGCGCGAGGGGCGTGCGCGAAGCACTGCGCGAAAGCTAGTCGACCGCCACTTGACGCGAGCCTTCCATGGGGTTGTTTCGCAATTGGGCATCTTGCGTCAGTGAACAGCATCAAGTGGTCACTTATGGTGGTCACCGTGTTTGGTTACCGCCCGGCTATCCAACTTGGATCATCGTCAATTCGTGGATACCTCGTTGGATACTGGCTGCTTTCGACCCGAAGCGTTCCTTCACTAAGGCAGCAATCGGCCACTTGGCCGACGTGCGACCTGTTGTTGCTCGATGAGCAGCGAGACAGCGTTAATACGTTCATGCTTGCCCTTAGGTGAGCCACTACTCAACAGGCAACGTTCCTGCGAAAGGGAACAAATAACTGATCCCCGTTCAATCCAGGCAACGCGCATACCGCGGATCAATGACGCATCGCGTCCTGCTTTGCCTCCGTGTCTGCCCGTCCAGCATCTGCCAGCCACGACCGAGCGATAAGCTCGAGCATTGCGTGGGTACGTCCGAAGTCTAATGACGCCTTCGCCCATTCCTGTGCTTGTTGAGCGAAAGCCCGCTCCTGGTTGCCACCCTCTCCGAGTGCTTTGCTGAACACGCCTCGCATGTTGACCCTTTCGATGCGAATCCCAAGCTCTACCTGTGAAGAAGCGAGTGTCTCTATGACATGCCGAACGGCTTCGTGTGGCCAGGCGCCATCCTTAAGACTCACTGGGGCATGGGCCAATACTTGACCGATCAACTGATCAGTAATGTCCTGCCGATTGTGTTCTGCTGCTAGGCGCCGGAGCTCGAGGCACCATGCCAACAATGTATCCTGATTGACCTCTTGATCTGTCTGTCCAGGCAAGGACTTCAAGCTTTTCAGCAATTGGTATGCATTAGTGGCGCGCCCCTTTTGCGATTCAGATGCTTCCACCGCCTCTGCCCCCTTGGCTCTGAAGACCAAGCACACCAGCTCCATGAAAAAGCTCGGCTGCTCAAGCAGCATTCGATGCAAAGCTTTGGGCTCATGGCGCAGCAAAGGTAGGTAGGCAAATTCTATGCTCGCCATCTGTTCTACCGTCATGTCAGGTCGCTCGGCCAACGCCCTGATGACCTTTTCAATGTCGAAGAAACTAGTGGCCAGATGAGCACCAGGCTTGGCGTTTTGCTCTGCAACTCCATCCATCAACAGTGACAAGACTTCCTGTGTCGGAATCTCACCAAGTCGACGGGATACTGTGCTCAAGGCGGCGATAGGACGTCCGACTTCACGGTATTTGGCCACTGCATAAAGCAGCTCATCGGCGCTCACTTCGAGGGGATATGGCGATTTTAAGGTCCAATAGGCTCGCGCCACTTCATTTCCGAAGGTCTCGACGTACAGCCATGTCTGCTTATTTTGAGGGGTACGCTCGATCACACTCGCTACACGGTCAACAGTCAAGCCACTGCCTAGAAGCGCAGAACGCGCCTCCTCTTTCCATCTCTCCTCGAAGCGTGCGATCCCGTCTGCCATAACTGCTCCAGCTGCGAGCTCTAGCTCCTGCACGCTACTCGCGAGTAGGCCTATGAACAACGCAAGGCGTTCCTCGTACGAAAGCGCAAGGCGCAACGCGGAGTAAATTACGAAGTGCGGAATCTTAGCGCGTCCCGCCAGTTGCAGGACGCCCTGAACGCCGAGCGCCTCGTACACTGCATTCATGGCCTGCAAACGGGCATTTTCAATGAGCAGGGAAAAATCGGCGCCTTCGTCGTCCATGCCTTCCACAGGTGGCGTCCAATCATCGAATAACCAGGTATGGTTTTCTACCAGCGTTTCGGGCGCGTACTGGTTGATCAGCGGCACCAAGCGTTCAGCCCGCTCCTTCGACATCGCCCAATCCGCGCTCGAATACTTCTGGTGATGCTTGACCTGCACGTTCAAGGCTTTCCAGATTTGCGTTCGGTCATCAGCGTCAACGACGCTCAGCACCTCACTGAGTCGTTCGACGGTAGCCTCGAAAGTATCCTCCTGGAAATGATTTAGTGCGTTAATCAACGTGATCCAGCGCTCTGGCGTCGAGCCTGCTGCGTCGACCGCCAGCGCGATGATTTTGGCCTCGCTTTCCCAGACCAAACCATATGTCAGGGTTTCACCGTGATCCTGTTCGTAATCCCTAAATTTTGGCTTTTCGGTTGGCGAGCTCGTATCTCCTGAACTGGGGAGCAAGCAGGCGAGGAGCGGCCAAGCAATGCTCGGGACGGCCTTCACGGTGGATTGCAGAGCGGCCAACCGACGCTTTGTATTCACAGAAGTGCATGGCACCCAGGAGAGGAATATAGCTCGCAGGCTGTTGATCGGCCGGTTGCTTAACCTGCCGCCCGGGTCGATCGCCGCAAGCTTGGCAAGGCATAGCACGGCCCGCTCAAAATAGGTGGCATCCCAGGCGATCACTTCTAGCGCCCACAACAACCCGCAGTGGTATGTTACGGGAGTGAGCATTCCGGGGTGCTCGTCGAAAATGGACAAAATGCTCGGCGAGGCGCCCTCAAGCTGACGCTCAAGGGCTTCTAGAAAAGACCTGGGGGATGCCTCCGCAAGCAACGAAAGATTCTGGCTCAGACTTGCCATCAATGTGGAGTCGCTCGACAGGCCAGGAATCGATTTCACCAAGTCGTCTACGAAAACTTGCGGATCACCACCCGCAACGGTGAAGCCCGCATGCTTATGCAGCACGGCCATATGTAGCAGTGTCGTCATCAATCCGTTTCTAAGCTGTTCACTGTGCGAGGTTTCCTGGCCACGCTTGCTGCGCAGCACGAAGGGCTGGTCTGCAGTGGGTGGTTTATGAGACGCCACAGCCGTCTGGAAGACGGCGATCAGAGCGGCTTTGAACTGCTCCAGGTGCCTGCGCCCAACCCGATGAGCGAGGTGCAGAAACGCATCGACGGGGGCTTTCGTCGCCCACAAACTTTCTATCCGCTCGATGGGCGAATCCTGCATGATCAGAAACTTGAGCAGGTCGTCCTCGGTTTCATCATAAGGTTTCTGGCTGAGCGAACTGAGAATTTGTTGATCATGTTCTACATTGCAGACCCATGCTCCCGCCAGCATGGCCGGTATCAAAGCGTCAGCATCGCCGACCCACCTCGGCAACTCAGCGGTACCACTTGGCTTCTGTCGAGCCAATACCGCCAGACTCCGACCACAGTTACGGGCAGTATCATATCCTTCGCTTTCAGACATACCCATGTAGGTGAATGCTTTACCAAGCTGAGCGTTGGTCGGTCGTAACAGATCGACATGATCGATCTTCTTGTCCTCAGCCCCGGCGCTTATCACTGTTGGCCCCGAAGTCTTCAGTATTCCTACGCAGCTACGTGCGGCGAGTCTGGGCAAGTAGATAAGGGTGCTTGTATTAACCAGATGCCGAGCAGCCTCCTCCGTCTCAACGATCAAGGTCCGCGCTTCCAGCGGCTTGCGCACTGTCTCGGGCGCCTTGCGTATCGCGGCGACCGCAAAGGCAATAACCTCGTCGGTTGTGTCGGCGGCGAATGCCAGTCGTCCGCTGCCTTGGGTCAAATTTCGCAGCAAGTCTTCAGCTTGGGATTCTCGGCCGGCGAGCAGAACGTCTTCAACCAGCGCAGGCTCGAAGCGGCGAGAAAAAGACTCCCAGAACTCATCGGTGCTTAGCACGCCGTGTTGGGGTGCGCGCTTGAATGCATGCCGCGCCCAACGGGAGGCAACTGCTGGGCTTTGCGCAAGCCAGTTCTCTAGGAGCGGACCATCGAGGTAGACGACACGCGTCCACTCACCCAACTCGTTCTTTTCATCAAGCCAGTCTTCAATTTTTACCTTGGGCGTGTCCCACGTCCTAGGCGAGACGATAACCAAGGTGTGCTCAGCACGATCTTCAGCAGTGACTTCTTTGGTGCGCTTGTTGTAGTCAGCTTCGGCCTTAGTTTTGCCAGTACCGTTGGTTCCGAACTCCCATACTGACTTTCCGTCTGGCACGAACGGGGATGTTGCATCAACGTCGAGATAGCCATCGAAACCTCGAACTTGCCCCATGTCACCGTGCAAAAAACGAAGCCGGCGCACCCTGGTGGCGGTGGCCCAGATCAAGTCCTCCACCAACTCGGGCACCTTATCCCTGCCTTGGAGGGTGTCGGCCCACTGCCCTAGTTCAAGTGCACTGATCCACTTCAATGTTTTTTTCTCCCTTTGCATGGTGTCGGTGAATGCCGAGACGGCGCAGCTCCTTGGCGTTAGCGCACTCTAACCCACGGCAGAACTGAACCGCTAGGCACGCAGCGTTGCTACAGGCCCTTGCCTCGGCAGGCATGTCTCCATCTGAATGGTGAAAATGGGATGTATTTATTTTTCAGACTGATTGGCTACTTCTCCTATATTTCCGCTGTTCATTTTTTAGGCGGTGTATCGCATAAGTGTGATTGTCGGTCCCCGAGAGAATTGCGTGGAGTTATGCCAATGTGGTTGTCGGCCTATCTGGTCAGCGCCGGCGACTTCTCAAACTCGATATTGGGGCGGCTCCAGAACCTGACAAAACCTGACATTTTTCGAGTACGGGACTTGGGGCGAAGTTGACAAATGTTGATATCGGATCGGCCTGGCGCCGGCGGCAACATTCGTCGCCTGTTAGCAAAAGTTAGTCCCTGGGCAGGTTGGCCAACCCGTCTCCCTGTTAACAAAGGCCGACAGTGAGTTGGCATCGGCGAGCGGATGCCTACTTCTAAATTCACTGAACCCCAGAAGCTCAGGTAGGGCGGGTTCAGTGAAATGATTGGGTGAAAACCTACTTTTTGTCTGTGATGGCCGAAATACCTTTGATCTGGAACCATTTCTTTGAGGGCAAAAGTGGTGAGCGGAATCGGTTTCCGCTAACTCTCGTGGCTGTTTGAATTAACAGATCCATCGCGGCAGCAAGACCGTCTTCTTTGTAGGCGGTCGACTTGCTGCCTTCCGTAAGGCATGGAGTGCTTGGGTGCTTGGTTTCCTCCAGGTAGTCATCGAAGGTATCGCGCGCAACAGCCATACCGTAAATTCGCCAAGCATATTTCTTACCCAGATAGTGACCGTCAGTCGCGTTATGTTGGACGCGATCCCTAGATTTTTGGGTTTCGACGGAACGCTTTTCTTCACCGAGCAGACGTGCAACGTAGTGACTTTTGAACTGGTCAACATCGTCAGCCTTAGCAGTTGCGGAAATATCCACCCAGTTCGCATTATCTTCGACAGTGAAGCCAATATTGTATCTCTGGCCTTCTTCGAGAACGGGCTCATGATTCGCAATAAACTGATAGACCGTATTCGTATTTTCCGGTGTGAAACTGTGTAGGTACTTCCCATCGGGATGCGGGACTATTCTATAGTTTGTAATAATAAGAGTCGGTGTAGTATGTAGTTCACGAGATTTCATTTACTCTTCCTTGATGATAAGTGGGCTAAATGCCCGTACTGGATGCGCTTAGCGAAACATACGATTTGGTCTGAGTGAGACCATATCGTCTGTCTCAAAGCGTGACAAAGCCGCCCGGAGGCGGCCCTATCTTTCCGTTACAGCGTGGTGGGGAGAATGTCTAAAACACCGTCACCGCTCGTTGATATGCGGTAGTTTTTCACCTTTCCGTCCGTGACGATTGCCTCTCGCTCTTGCCTGTCAGCACCCATCCCGCAGATGCCGCTTCCTTGGTATGCCGCGCCGACAACAACCGAGCCAGCAGGGACGTGGAGGGCAACCCTTTCTCCAGGCTTGAGTAATGCGGCCACTTTTCCATCTACGAAAAGGCCCACCGAGCAAAGACTTCCCGTATGGCCAGAGTCTCGGGTTACCGACAGTGTGCCGGTACCTGGGGAGCTCGTCTGATATGCGAGAACCCTTTCATGAGGTACCGCAACAGCGGTTTTCGTGGGTACCGGAGAAGTAGCACAGCCGGCCATTAGGGCAACCAGGGCGGCAACAGCGGTAATTTTCAGCATGAGAGCTCCTTTCCATGAGGCGGCCACTTTAGCACCGCTCCGTGGCTCCTACATCTGGTCTTCGGCGTAGATCGCGGCGCTGATGATCGCGCCACCAACTCGCCGCTTGCCGTAGCAGAGCGGTACAGGATTACCGGATGCAGTGGTGTTCTTGGCACTGCCGAAGGCGTAGCCGGGCGTATTTTCTGGCGCGGCGCTGGTCTTTAGGCCTCCGGCCTGAGGGCTGAGCATCTGAATTATCCCGCCGATGGACATTGCAGCGCCTGCCGAATACAGAAAAGGTGACGCGGCAGCGAATGGGGTGAAAGACAGCACGTATGCTGCTGCAATCAATATCCCGCCAACAATGGTTTGAAGAGAGCCTGCGCGCTTACTGCCGGTGATCACGGGCGCAATGATGATGTCGCCTGCGCCCTGGAAACCCAGCTCCGTCTCTCCGACATTCTTCTTGCCCACGAACACTGCAAACTCCAGACCTCTCGACTTGGCGTTGGAGATAAATCTCTCGAGCCCGGGGATCTGCACGCATAAGGCTTTTATGGCTTCCGCCGGCGTGCGGACGGCGAGCGGGTAAGACTTTCCGAATTGTCGCAACTGCGCGCAGAGCCTGATGTTTCTCATCGGGGTGTATTCAATCGAAAGTGCGGCCATGATTTGTTTCTCCTACTTGTCGGTGGTGGTGTGGGTTGGTACTTCGGCGCCGATCTGCATGGCGAGCATCATTCGGGATGCCATGGCGTCGTCACGGATAGCCTTTTCGCGGCGCGGGTCTGGATTCCACGCCCAGCAATGGGTTGACACAGACGCTCGAGCGAACGGCTCTATTGGCTTCATCAGATCTGCTGCTATACAAGCCTCGTCCTCGGTGTAATACGGGCCATCGATCTCCTTACGGCCACCCTTGACGATGTGGTCAACGCCCCAGACGTAATAACCCGCCACCGCTTTCGGATTGATCACGAAGTCAGTCACCTTGCACGCCTCGACGAAGCGCTCCCGGTGCGTGCGCGCCTGGCCCGTTGTGTTGCTGTTTTGGTCTGTCATGTTTTCCTCTATGCGCCGCTGGCGCTGGTCATGGGCTTGTGCCCGGTGGTGTTGCTCGGTGTCGCGCCACGTTTTCGTGATTCGCAAAACGTGGCGCGGGAAATGGTCATTTGCCGACGATGCTCAGGGCGGGCGGCAGCTTTGGGCCGAACGGCGCACCAGGGGCGAATGGGTCGGGCAACTGATCTTCTGGGCATTCCCTGATGAACCGGATCATGGCGGCGTGGCAGGCTTGATACAGCGGGCCACCGGCGCCCCATTCGTCGCTCTTGCGGTCGGCGCTGTCCTCCAACTGAGACAGGTAGGCCACTCCGCGAAGGCTGGTGTCACCGTCTGCGCTGGCCTGCTGGCGATGTACGGGGTTGACGCCCAGCAGGTCGCACATCTGGTCGAAGCCCAGCGCCTGCGCCAGCCCCTCGCGGTCGAACATTAGTGATTGGCCAAACCCTGCGAGTGCGCTCCACGCTCCGCTGCGGGTAGCCTCCTGGTGTTCGCTGGCCTGCTCCTCCAGTTCCGCAATGGTCTGCCGGGTGAATGGGCGAAACGCTTTCAGCTTTCCCGCTTGCCGGCGTAGGGCTCGCCGTTCACCGCGGATAACGTCGAGCTCGTCACCAATGGCGCGACATATTCGCCGGGTGGTGATGAGCTGCGTGGCGGCGCTGACTCCGGGTTTCATACCTATGTTGCACAAGCGGGTGATAAGGCTGGGCGTCATTGGTGCTCCTCCATAGGTGTGTTGTCGTAGCTGGCGCGCAGGTGGGCGCCAGCCGTGCAATGGCGGCCGGTGGGCGCGTAGCAGCTCCGACAAACCATGATGTGGTTGAGGTACTGGTCACGGGCTTGCCGCCATTCGGGCGGGGCAGTGGCGGCGCTTGCGTGTGGGCTTGTGATGAGCCGGGGAGTGCGCTCGACAGGGTTGGCCAGCACCAGCCGTGGGCGAGGCCGACTATCCATTTTTGGCGTGTCCGCACTGGCAATGGCTGGCGGCATGTGATCGAGCAAGCGGGAAAGTAGACTCATGGCGTCACCTCGGCCTGATTGCTCCATTGCCCATATGTGTCTCTAGAAAAAAATCGGGGGAACGGGGGAACAGTGGGAACAGCCAATGTTTCCGGGGCTTTCAGAGGGGGTTTCTGTTCCCCACGTTTTTTTGTGGGGAACGGTGATAACCAAATTCTGGAAAACGCAGACACGCTTATATTCAAAAACATGTTTGTGTTCC
The DNA here is from genome assembly GCF_019352915.1 of Pseudomonas sp. Xaverov 259. Lineage (NCBI taxonomy): Bacteria > Pseudomonadati > Pseudomonadota > Gammaproteobacteria > Pseudomonadales > Pseudomonadaceae > Pseudomonas > Pseudomonas sp. Xaverov 259. The sequence goes on from NZ_JAAAFV010000018.1 coordinate 58,541, forward strand.
CCCTGTTCCCCATACATTCAATAAGGGGGAACGGCCGCAGCCCACGGTTTTACTGGCTGTTCCCCCGTTCCCCCTGTTCCCCACGTTTATAGGTTCCTGTGAACTCGGGCATTCGTACTTGGTGGATTCGGTGGTCATGCGCCGGCCCCTTCGCTGTCCATGGCTTCTGGGTCGATCACGTACAGCCGCGCCGATCCGCCGGCGGGGATGCGGTACTTTTTGGTTTTGCGGCTATCGCGGTCGGTGTCGCGTTTGGCCAGGGCCCCGCCAACCTCCAGTGCCTTGACCACGCGGGTGAGGCCGAACCCATGGGCGGCCTCGATCAGCGCGGACTTGTTGAACAGATAGAGCCGCTTGCCGGCCACCAGCTCCCAGTATCCGGCGCGGTTGAATACCTTGGCGTCCACCTCCGCTGCGTCGACATCGGAGAATCGGCTGCTACCGTGCTTGTCGATAAAGTCGATAATGCCGGCCAGGATCTGGCGATCTTCTGCGTTGCCCCCGCCGACACGGGAGAGCCATTCCCCGTAGAGCAAACGGCAGTCGGAGAGGGCGGTGCCGGGCGCCCAAGGGAGCAAGCCGTAGGCGATGGCCATTTCGCCCGCCAGTGCGATCACGGCGAACCGGTCAGCCACGCGGCCGGCCTGGGCGTTGTCCTCGATGAACTGGGCGCGGATGCCGTCAAAGTCACTGAGCAGCCCGGGCTTATCGTCGTCGGCAACCAAGCGCTCCACAAACGCTGGCCCGAGGTGGCCGTGGTGGGCTCCGACCGCCACGGTGAGCTGTCGGTGAAAGTCCGCTCCCTCAAGCCCGTGCAATTCGTCGAAGGCTCGGTGCGTACGGGTACCGGCGTTCACGTCGACCATGCGCAACTCGGCGCCAGCGTGGGCGGCATTGCCGGATATGGCCGCGTGTTCAGAGAGTGAGCGCTCTCCGCTCGAGAGTGTCAGCAGGCGCCAGCTCAATTTGGCGCGGCCTTCGCGCTCACGGGTCATGGTGCCTTTACCCTGACCGTTGGCGAGGGAATACGCCATTTCCTGTACGCGCTTGGGATCAGCACGCTTGATCTCATCTAGGGGGAGAATGGTGTCATTGCGGCTAGACGCTTCGATCTCCAGGCCGCCCTTGGTCATGTCCCAACTGGCGGCGAACACGCCCGGGTCGCCCCATACCGACGAGCCGATTAGTTGCGCCAGCGATTTGCCGCTTGAGCTGTCGCCCACCAGATGAACACCACCGCCCAGCACGCCCACCAAACTCAGCAACGGGCCTGCCAGCGAGCAACCGATCGCCAGCGTCAGTACCGGGTTGCCCGCGCACTTGGCGGCCACCTCCGATTGCCACAGCGCGAGCTCGCCGCGTCGGCTGAAAAGTACCTGGGCCTTGTTGCTGGCCTGGTACCGCACATTGGCACTGCCGATAGTTCGCCCAGGCAGCACGAACGCTCCCGATTCATGCCAGCCCGGCCGGCTGGTGGTGGCAAACACTTCTGCAGGATGCTGGTCGAGCAGGTACTCCATGAACGTGCCGCGTTTCTTGAGGGCGATAATGACGCCCATCCCGAACAATGCGCGCCGGGCGTCCTCGCCGCTGCCGCCGAACACTTCCATGGCGATGATCCATTCCTTGATGCCGCCCTCAGTTACCAGGCGCAGCAACCGCCCCTCGCTGCCGTCGTCGCTATTGGTGGTTCGGGCCACGACGGTGACGGGGCTGGAGATCCACTCATCAGTGATAGGCCGGTCGCCGGTATCGCCCTCGGCGTCGTCCTGGTCAGCGGCGGCGCGCTTGAAGCTATGCCAGTAAACGCCCGGGCGCAGCTTGCGGCCCTTCTCATTGATCACCCAATGCTCATACACCGCCCAGCAGGGGCGATCTGGCGCAATGGTCGCCGCGTCCGGCCGAAGGTTGATCACGTTGGTGTCAGGCTTGGACATGGGCGAGTTTCCAGTTGGCGAGGTCGTTGAAGTCGGTGAGGTCGTCGGGTGCGCCTTCCGGCCACTCAGGGAAAGCCACTTGGCCACCCACTGCCGCTGCCGCCGCGTTTGCCGCTGCGCGTCCCGGGTTGCCATCGGTGAGCCGGTCGTCGTCGCCGGCGATGACGATTGGCTGGCCTGGGTAGCGAGCGCGAAGTGCCATCGCCGCCGGGATCAAGTTGCCCGCGTTCATGGCAGCGGCAACGACATAGCCGCCGTGCTGGTGGAGGCTGGCGGCCGTCGCCCACCCTTCGCAGATGCAAAGCACAGAACCTGGCTCGATGATGCCCAGCGGTGAATAGGTACCCTTGATCCGTCCGCCGAACAGGAAGCGCTTCTCGCCGTCCGGAGCAATTCGTTGCAGGTTGACCAAGCACCCATCCAGGTACAGCGGGATCAGCAGGTCAGTGCCGCGCTGGCGCAGGCCGTAGGAGCGAACTGCTTTGGCAACCAGATACGGGTGGTCGGGTGAGGCGCGGCGCGCATTGCGCCACCAGTGAATAGCCTTCTCGGCGGCCTGCTGCTGGCGCCGGTGTTGCTCTGCTTCGCGCTGGCGTCGTGCCAGGTCAACCCGCTCGCGGATTTGTGCGGCTTCGCGGGCGTCTACCGGTTCGCGACTACACCAGGTGCTGGCGCCACCGGCTTTCCAACTACCGAACGCGCCGGATGCAATGCCGTCCAGGTACAGCACATACCAACCGTTGAGCGAGCCAGGCTTATCCTCCGGCACACGGAACCGGTGGATTGCACCGTCGGGCTCTGGTAGCCAGTCGAGAGGGCCATAGAGGGCCTGGAGCGCATCACGGAATTGGATCGTTGCGTCTGTCATGCGGCCCCCTTCGGCGGGGTAAACCGCTTGGCCAAGTTCTCCAGCTTCTGAGTCAGGCGCTCCAGCTCATCGCAGTGGCGGCCTTGATCGCCTTCAGAGATGCGCAGCTCCAGGAAGCCGACCAGGGTTTCCATCAGCAGCACATAGCTGGCGCTGTCGATGTGGACGCCCGTAGTGGGCGGCACGCTGCCGCCTTTCCGTTTGATCGGCGTGACGTTACCCATGGCTGACCTCCCGGCCACCAGCGCCAGCAAAGGCCCGACAAACTTGACCGTTGTTCACGCCGTGCCAGCGGGTAATGTCGTCAATTGCGTCAACCAGGCAGGCCGTCACCTGGGCGCCAGCACTACGCATAACAACGCGCCCACACTCGGCGTCGGCCTCGGTCAAGAACGGTCCCAGCAATGCCTTGGGCACCTTCGGGTGCGTGACGTAAAACAGCTCGGTGGCTTTTTTCAGGCAAGCCGATCCCGTCGACGCAGGTGCGCCGTTTTGAATTTTCATGCTTAACCTCTTAGGTCAGGGCGTCGGCGCTTGGCGTGAGTACGCGGTGGCCTTGGACAAAATGTGGGGCTGATAAAAAGGATCGAATGTGAGCGCATGTGCTGGCTCATAGGGCGACCTCGCGGTATTGCTGAGCGCCGCCCAGGTCGTCCGATCCGAATAGGGCCTGATTGACGGCCTTCCGGCTTTCCAGCATCAGATCGTGTTCATCGTGCGTGCCGACGCCCGCCGCCACCCAGTCAGGCAGTTCCTTGCGGCGCCGCATCTCGTTCAAGTGCGTCCACCAGCGGGTAGCGTGTGTGCGCTCGGCAGAAATCGCCTCGGCCACCTCGTTACTGCGCTGGTCCAGCAGGTAGTGCGGCAACGGCGCTGCGTTCTGCGCCTCGGCGTTCGCATCATCCAGCTCGTTTTCCATGCACTCACACCACTGGTAAACCTTGGTGTTCCAGTCCGTTATCTCGATAGTGCCCAACTGCGCGAAGGCGTGAGGCGTGCTGTCTTCGGGGAAGGCCTCAAGCATCAGCGTGAAGATTGCGCGCACGCTCTCGAGCGCGCTGGTCACTTCGTACAGATCCTGGACGCCGGTCTCGGCTATTTCCTTGTAGGAGCGGCTCATAGCTCACCCCCGGCGTTCAGGCCAGCGCACCCGGACAGAGCGGCGGAAATTGCCTCGCGGTTGCAGTCGGCGGTGTTGGCGCCGTCAGCGGCCAGGTTCCACGCGACATCTACCAGATTGCGGACGTGCTGACTTGTGCCCTTGTCTGCCAATGCGGCGTAGAGAACTGCCTCAACTTTGCGTAGGGCGATCTGGGCGCTTTCGAGATCTTCAAGCGAGTCGTGGGCAATCTCTTGGATGGTGCGGACGGGAGTATTCATTGCGCACCCTCAGCAGACTCTAGGGAGCGGGCAATGCTCATGTGGTGCGAGTAACGCTTGAGGCGAGTTGCGAGGCTAGAGTTTGCGCGGAGGGCGCTCAGGGCCATGCGTCGGTGAGTAAATGCGCGAATTGCGGATGGAATGAGGGCGTGTTTCATCGGTGTAGCTCCTTCTGCTGAGGAGCTGCCACGTTCGTTACCAAGCGAATGGGTGGCAGCTGTACGCAGGTTGGTAAACCGGGGCAAAAGGAACCCGGCAGGCACGAATGCCTCCCACGCACAGCCGCCATAACACGTAACTGCGGGCACAAAAAAAGCGCCTGCAATCGTAATGGGGGCGCTGTTGCGCCTTTTGCTGATCGGGTTACCAAGCCCGGTCACTGAATTTGCAGTGACGGGCGAACCATACCGACGAGCACGACTGCTTGCAACAAAAGTTATCGACCGTTTATCGCTGATCATGAGCATAGCTGTCATGGGCGGAAGTCCTCAGAATCGATTGGCAGCTTCAGTTGCTCCCTCAAATGAGCAACGTGCGCGTACACGCCTGGCTTGTCATAGCGCCAGTGGGCCAGCCGGCGACCACTGCTGCTGGCTTCCTTCTTGAGCGCCTCCAACGCTTGGCAGGCGTGCCCATACCGAGCTTCACGAAACGCCATGATCAGACTCGCTTTCAGTTCCACAACGCGGTCGGTATTGCGGGACAGCGACAGCAGGAAGAACGCTTGATCTTCGTTCAGCAAGCCGAATCGCTCCGGCCTACCACCGGCAGTTCCGGCCAAGGGTTTCTCCGTTTGAAACGGAACAACCCCGAACTCTTCAAACTTCGCCAGGTAGCGCTCGATCAGCGCCATTGGGTTTTTGTGCTTGGTTCCCAGTTCCTTCGCGAGCTGGCGGCTATCCACGCGAGGCTCGCCCCCGATTTGAGTCGCCATGATTGTGTTCATGCTGTCACCTGCGCCGGCGGGTTGGTGCTGAGGTAGTAGAGCGCCATGCCCTGATGAGTGCGCCCTTGATCGTCGGTCAGGGTGAGGCGGTGGGTCAGGATCTTGTGGCCCAGGCCGCGCAGCTCATTGATGCGGGCACCAGGGCGAACGATGTTCAGCTCGCGGATGGCGGTGAAGGTATCAATCGGGCCAGCTTGCAGGCGCTCCAAAAGGCGAGCGCGCTGTGCCGTTCCGCTGGTATTCTCTACGTGAGTTTTTTCTGGGCTGGCCTTATTGGGTTGGCCTTTTTTTTGGTCGGCCATTTACGCAGCCTCCACTCGCAGAGCGACTAACGAGTCGCACCAGGCAATAACTTCTGCCTCGATCCAGACGGCGGACTTCGGCCCCAGCATCACTTGTTTGGGGAAACGCCCAGCAGCAATACGGCGATAGATCTCGGACGTGGAGAGAGTGGTCAGAGCCTTGACCTCGCCCAGCTTGATGAAGCGAAGTGGTCGTTCAGATTGGGCTGAGGATTGTTCGGTGTGCTTACGGATTTGGTGGGTTGTGTTTGCCATGCTAGCGCCTCCTTGGGTGGCGTTGAGAACATGGGTCTCACGGTAAGGGCGCTGTCAAAGGAGGTCATTGCAACTGCAAAAAGCTATTTTGCAATTGCAAAAAAAGCTCTCAATCCTGACGAGAAGTGTTGGTGTCTTTAATTCCGTCAGCCTTGGCGGTTGCTTCTGAACGAGCATCCTTGGCCTCTCTTTTCGCCTTTGCGAATACATCGTTGACCTGGCGTTTTCCCGCGCCGCGCCAACCGCGTAAGGCGATTGCATCTGCCGCAGTATCTTGCTTGTACTTGGGCCGTTGATGGTCAAGTAGTAACTCAAGTAGGCCAGCCACAACCAGAAGTGCATTTCGATTGGTGCTTTCTCCCCGGCCTGAAGGAGGGGGAGTGAACCATGCTGATGCTTTAGTAAGTGAGCGCCCTAAAGTAGCAAAGTCCGCAGCTATTTTGGATGGGGCTTCAGCCAGTTCTATCTCTGCAGCCTCCGCGCGCTCTTCTGCTGCAAGTTGCGCTTGCAGCGCTGTACCCCTAGCTTCACGTTCTTTCGATAAATCAGACTCTGAAAGTGCCAGGCGTCCCGTCAAAACGGCATTCGCTGCCTCTAGGTGCTGGGCTCTAAGCTGGGCAATGTCCAATTGCTCAGAAGCACGAAGCTCTCCTTCTTGACGAAGACTCGCTTGGCGCATTTGCATATAGCCAGGCGCGCTACCTGAAGGAGTGCTTGGTGGCTTTGATTGGCTATGGGCAAGGTTCCCTTCGACAGTCATAGCAATGCTTGCGCTGTCATTCATGGGCTGGGCTTTGAAAATGACACCTAGGGCTCGCTCACAAGCCTCTGTAGTCAGCGTGCCTATCCACTGCCGCCATATGAGGACGGCGTTGGCCGGCGCGGGACCAAGATTGGTGTTGATGGTTTCTGCTGGTTGTCCTATATCAAAACTATCAAAGTAATCGGCTAAGGCGCCGTATGTAATAAAAGCGCTGCCTTTTGTTGATGCAAGTAATACTGCCGAAGCGTGAGTTTCATGTATGGGGTGATTCTCCGGCATCATTGTGCGTAGGGCCGCAGCGACCTCTCCCGCCAATGTGCGTGGATTCAATACTTGGTCGCTGCCCCATTCTTGGACTACCTGGTTTAGCGGGATACGGCCGGTGCGTGTTTGCATCACGCCCTCCGGCGTAGTCATTCAAGTAGTGGATAAAATCACAGTACGGGAATGTTAACAGCAAACTCCAACCAGTCCCAAGCAAACCCGCCCCTACGTCGGAACACTAAGCTTTGAGCTTAATACTCACGACATTGGCCCCTGCGCATAGCGCATCTATCGAGTCAGCCCACGCTTGCATCATTTCCCGGCGCTGCTCGACATAGGCCGCATGGTTGTAGGTGCCGCGTATTTCGTCGCTGTCACCGTGGGCCAGTTGACGCTCGATCCAATCCTTGTTGTACCCGCGACCGTTCAGTTCCGTGCTGAGTAGGTGACGGAAGCCGTGGCCGGTCTGCTGACCTTCGTAGCCCATCCCCCGTAACGCTTTGTTCACTGTGTTCTCGCTCATGGGGCGATCGGGATTGGCGCCAGCAAAGACCAGTGCATAGCGTCCAGTGATCTCTTGGAGCTGGCGCAGGATGGCAACGGCCTGGCGAGGTAGAGGGACGATGTGAGGGCGGCGGGCTTTCATGCGTTCGGCTGGAATTGTCCAGGTGGCGCGCTCCAGGTCGAACTCTGCCCAGGGGGCTTGGCGAAGTTCGCCCGGGCGAACGGCCGTTAGCGTTAGCAAGCGGATGGCATGCCGGGTAAGCGTATGGATGTTCGCGGCTTCGCTCTTGGCCAACAGTTCTGGGAGCTCAGCAAAGGTGATGTGTGGATGATGACGGGCGGCTTTCGGTGGTGCTGCTACCACGCTCAGATCCGTGGCTGGGTTGGCTTCGACGACGCCCTTGGCCAGCCCGTACCGAAATATCTGGTGTAGCCATTGGCGGATCTTGCCGGCGGCATTGAGCGTGCCCCTGGCCTCTACCTTGCGCACCAGCTCTACCAGATCGGGCCGGGTGATCGCTTTTACAGGGCGAGAACCGATACATGGAATCAAATCATTCTCCAAGTACAGCTTGGCCTTGTAGGTTGTGCTTTCCGCCCACCGAGGGGCGTTGTAGGCAAACCACTCGCGAGCCAGTGTCTCGAAAGTCAGCCCCTCGACCTTCTGTGCTTGTTTGGCAGTTTTTTTCTGCTCGCCGGGGTCGGTGCCTTCAATCAGTAGCTGGCGTGCCCCATCGCGAAGCTGACGAGCTTTCAGCAGGGTGACTGCTGGGTATGCGCCAAGCGCCAGCATCTTCGCGCTGCCGTTGAAGCGGTACCGATAGCGCCATAGCTTGGAGCCGGTCGGGGTAACTTCTAGGCACAGGCCATTGGCGTCTGTCAGCCGGTACAGCTTGTCCTTTGGCTTGGCGGTACGGATGGTGGTATCTGAGAGTGGCACGCAGCCTCCTTGCAGGCCGCACCAGGCGGGCGTATTGCCGTCCTAGTGTGAGTAGATTTCTAGACCGAACTGGATCTACTCACGAATCTACTCACATATGTTTGGGCTTACAAGGGAACGGTTGGGAACCGTAGAAAGCAAAAAACCCGCACTAGGCGGGTTTCTTGGGTGCTTTCAGGTGTGCTTGGCATCACCTGAAAACTAAAGGTGGTGCCCAGAGACGGAATCGAACCGCCGACACGGGGATTTTCAATCCCCTGCTCTACCGACTGAGCTATCTGGGCAACGGGGCGCATTAAACGGGTTTTTCAGGGGGTCGTCAAGCAAGTTTTCAAAAAATATTTAATTATTACCGTCGCTTACGTGCCGACCCCGGTTTTTGATCAATTATTGAGCAGGCGGCACGTAACCGTCGGCCTTGGCGTAATCCTCGCCGGAAAAGAACTTGTCCATCTCGCCCGCCAGGTATTTACGATCTTCGGCGTTCATCATGTTCAGGCGCTTTTCGTTGATCAGCAGGGTCTGGTGTTTCAGCCAGTCACCCCAGGCTTGGGCAGAGATATGCTCGAAAATATCCTGGCCCTTGGCACCTGGGTACGGAGGGCGTTCCAGGCCTGGCAGTTCTTCTTTGTACTTGCGGCACATTACGGTGCGGGTCATGACGAAACTCCTGCGTTCAATACGTCGGCCGCGCGCTTCAGCAGTTTTTTCACCGGGGCGGCAAGGCCCAGGCGCGGCGGGGTGGCGAGGTTATACCAGAGCCAGTCGGCCTCGGCCACGTGATGGGCGGATTCCTCGACCTGCACCAGCCAGGGCTCGATGGCCAGTTGGAAGTGGCTGAAGGTGTGGATCAGCCCCGGCAGTGCCTGTTGCTCGCCCAGTGCCAGCGCGTGCTGGTGGGCGAGGTGCTCCAGGTCTTGCAGGTCATCAAGTTCCGGCAAACTCCACAAACCGCCCCACAAGCCCGTGGATGGGCGACGGTACAGCAGAATCGCGCCCTCGGCGTTGGCCAGCAGCGGCATCAGCGTGCGCTTTTGCGGGATGGTCTTGCGCGGCTTGGGGATCGGGTAGCGCGTCTCCAGGCCGAGCATGTGGGCTTCGCAGCCCTTTTCCAGCGGGCACAGCAGGCAACTAGGCTTGCTGCGCGTGCAGAGCGTGGCGCCCATGTCCATCATTGCCTGGGTGTAGGCGTTGACGCGATCGTGGGGCGTAAAGCGCTCAGCGGTGGCCCAGAGCTGTTTGGCGACCTTCGGCTCGCCTGGGTAGCCTTCTTGCGCAGTAAAACGCGCCAGCACGCGTTTGACGTTGCCGTCCAGGATCGGCGCGCGCAGGCCCATGCTCAAGCTGGCGATGGCGCCGGCAGTGGACAGGCCAATGCCGGGCAACTCGGTGAGTTTTTCCACATCCTTGGGGAATTCGCCGCCGTATTCAGCGACCACGATTTTGGCAGTCTTCTGCAGGTTGCGTGCACGGGTGTAGTAACCCAGGCCGGTCCACAGGTGCAGCACTTCATCTTCCGGCGCGGCGGCCAGGGCTTCGACCGTCGGCAAGGAAGCCATGAACCGGTCGAAGTAGTTGAGCACGGTGCTCACCTGGGTCTGTTGCAACATGATCTCCGAGACCCACACCCGGTAAGGCGTGATGCCCTGTTGCCAGGGCAGGTCATGGCGACCGTGGCGGTCGTACCAGTCCAGCACCGCCTGTGAAAACTGCTCGTTTCTCATCGTTTGAACAGGCCTTTAAGGGCGTCTTTAAGCTGCGGATTAACCTTGTCGAGCTTCTCTTCGATCTTATCGCTGAGCTTGTTGCCGGCGGCTTTGATGGCGACTTGGGTCAAGCCGTCCTTGTCCAGACGGCAAGCCTTGGCGCCCAGCTCCAGCGGGCCACGGCAGCGCAGCGGCACTTCGATGTTCTGGAAGTTGGCGCCCACCTGGCAGGCCGGGTCCGGCACGTCGCGCTGGTCGCCTTCGACGATGATGCCAACGCGGTAGTCCATGCCCAGCACACGCAGGTCGACGTCACCGTTGCCGTTGACCGCCAGGCCCGGGATGCGCACTTTAAGGTCCGGGTTACTCGCTACGCCGTTACGGAAGTTAAGGGTGCCGCGCAGCTCCTGGAACGGCGTGTCCTTGCCCTGTGGCGTAGTGCTCAGTGTTTTGCGATTGAGCAGCGCAATGCCGGTACACAGTTGCTGTTCAATGTTGGCGTTGAGCAGCGCGCCGTTGTTGATCACAAAGCTGGCGGTACCGTTGAGGCTGTCGATCAACGCTTTTTGGCTATTGCCACGGCCGCTGAGGTTGCTGTCGAGAGTGACCTGGCCTTTGACCGGCGGGTTTTGCCCCTGGGCTTGCAGGATACGTTCAACCGGCACTTGCTTGATGTGGGTTTGCAGCGCCAGCAGCGGTATGTCCTGGCGCACATCGAGCGTGCCGTTGGCCTGGAAGGTTCCGTTGTAGAGGCCGCCGCTCAAGGTGTCGAGCTTGAGCTGGCCATCGGCGCCGGAGGCCTTGAGCGCTGCATTCTGGATCGGCAGCTTGCTCAGGGTCAGTTGCCCAAAGGCCAGGTCGGCGTTTACGTCCAGGGCGCGCAGGCGGGTCAGTGGCAGCAGTTTGTCGGTGCTCCACGCGCCTTTGGTTGGCGCTTCCGGCAGCGGTGTGGTGCCACCGGCGGCCATGGCGCCGGCTTCGCTGTTCTGCACTTCAGCCTGGCGGGCGGCGGTTGCGCCTTTGGCCGATTCGGACTTGGCCGGCAGGTAGTTGTCGGCATTGAAGGTGTCGCCTTTGAGCTGCACGCGCAAGGCTTGCTTGGCGAAGTCATCCACGGCGATGCGACCGGTGAAGGTGCTGCCGTCGAGCTTCAGGTTCAGGTCTTCCAGCGTGGCGCTGGTGGGCGTGCCCTTGAGGCGGCTGACCAGCTCGACCTTGCTCAGGCTGCCGTCAGCCATGGGCGGCAGTGGGTGGCCGACGCTGTCGAGGAACTTGGCCAGGTCAAACTGGGCAATCGACAGCGCGCCGCTGACTTGTGGGGTTTTGTTCAGGTCATTGACCTTCAGTTCGCCCAAGGCGCGCAGTTGGTTGGCGGAGAGCTTGAGGTTGGTCCATTCGGCGATGTTGGCCGCCAGGTCCACCAGCAATTGGCCCTGGGTGGAGAAGGTCACGGTCTTGCCTTGCAGCGGCTCGCCGGTGGCTTCGCCGCTAAGTTTCATGTCTTCGAACTGGTAGCGCTGCAGGGCACGCTGGATGCGCAGGTTGCCGTTCAGCTCGGTTTTGACGCGCATCAGTGGCTGGTTGCTGCCCAGGAAGGCGGTGAGCTTGAGTGGAATGCTCGCGCCTTCGTGCACGGCGCCGGCGCTCAGCTGGATGCTTTCAGCGCTGAACTGTTTGCCGGTCTGCTCATCGTTGTATTCAACGCGGGCGTTGTTGATGGTCAGGCTGTCGATGTCCAGGCGGATCGGCTTGGGCGGCTTTTCCGGTTCGGGCTCGGCCGGGGCTTGCGCTGGAGCAGGGGCGCTGGCCGTTTCGGTCGCATCCGGCAGGTTCTTGCCGATGTCTTCCCAGTTGCCATGGCCTTGCTTGTCGCGGTTGAGGCGCAGGTTCAGGCCTTCGACACGCACATCGCTCATCTGCACTTCGCGGCGCAGCAGCGGCAGCACGCGTACCGACAGGCCAAGCATCTGCAAGTCGGCGAACGGTTGGGTCGGGGCGGTGAGGGTCGCTACGCTGGCTTCATGCAGCTCAAGGCCCAGCCAGGGGAACAGGCTCCAGCCGATATCGCCATTGAGCGTCAGCTCGATGTGGGCCTTGTCGCGGGCAATCTGGCGAATCTCGTCTTTGTAGTCGTTGGGATCGAAGAGGTGGGTCAGGGCAAAGCCCAGGGCCACAATGATCAGCAACAGCCCGAGGAGTACCAGACCCAGGATTTTGCCGAACGCTTTCATGGGCGAGTCCTTGTATGTCGATTTCAAAATTTAGCCGCAGAGTATAACGCCCGAAGGCCTGCGTCAGTTCACGCATCGTTACATTGTATCTAGCGCCGGCAAAATCGGATTTTTACGCCAGACAGATCAGATTGAGTGAAAAAGGTGATGTCAGTTTGGTTTTTCTGTCATCCACTGGTGCTAATCTTCGCGGGTTCGTCTGTCGTCTGCGACACAACGTCGCGTTTAAATGGAGCTTTACTCAACAACAACGGCCAACGCTCTGCGTGCAAGGTCGAGGGAGAGAGCGCCTGACGGACACATACTAATAACTGGGGGAAACACCAATGAGCACTAGCACTGCGGCCGGCAGCACTGCCGCGCAGCCTGCGTTCCTGTCCAAGGAGCGCATTATCGCCAAGCCCGGGTTCAACCGTTGGCTGGTTCCGCCGGCCGCCCTGGCCATCCACCTCTGTATCGGCATGGCCTACGGGTTCTCGGTATTTTGGCTGCCTCTGTCCAAAGCACTGGGTATCACCGCGCCGGTCGCCTGCGCGCCGGACATGAGCTTTATCGCGCAAGTCTTCTCGTCCCAGTGCGACTGGCCCATCTCCATGCTGGGCTGGATCTACACCCTGTTCTTCATCTTCCTGGGCTGCTCGGCAGCCATCTGGGGCGGCTGGCTGGAACATGCCGGGCCACGTAAAGCCGGTGTTGTATCGGCCTTGTGCTGGTGCGGCGGCCTGTTGATCTCGGCGCTGGGGATTTATACCCACCAGATCTGGCTGATGTGGATCGGCTCCGGCGTGATCGGCGGCATCGGCCTGGGCCTGGGTTATATCTCGCCCGTATCGACCCTGATCAAGTGGTTCCCGGACAAGCGCGGCATGGCCACTGGCATGGCGATCATGGGCTTCGGCGGTGGCGCAATGGTGGGTGCACCGTTGGCCGCAGCGCTGATGGGCCATTTCGCCTCGCCAACCAGCGTGGGCGTGTGGCAGAGCTTTGTGGTCATGGCCGTGATCTACTTCGTGTTCATGATCGGTGGCGCACTCTCGTACCGCGTGCCGCCGACCGGCTGGAAGCCTGAGGGCTGGACCGCCCCGGCGAAAAAAGCCAGCAACGCGATGATCACCCACCGTCACGTACACGTGAACGTGGCGTGGAAAACCCCGCAATTCCGTCTGGTGTGGCTGGTGCTGTGCCTGAACGTGTCCGCCGGTATCGGCATCCTCGGCATGGCTTCGCCGCTGCTGCAGGAAGTATTCGGTGGCAAGTTGCTGGGTGTGGATGTGCCGTTCGGTCAACTGGACGCGGGCCAGTTGGCCTCTATTGCGGCCATCGCTGCAGGTTTCACTGGTCTGTTGAGCCTGTTCAACATCGGTGGCCGGTTTTTCTGGGCGTCGTTCTCCGACTACCTGGGCCGTAAAAATACCTACTTCGTGTTCTTCGCCCTGGGCTTTGCCCTGTATGCGCTGATCCCGAACCTGGGGCACCTGGGCAACGTGGCGCTGTTTGTGGCGGCGTTCTGCATCATCCTGTCGATGTACGGCGGCGGTTTTGCGACCGTGCCTGCGTACTTGGCCGACCTGTTCGGCACCCAGATGGTCGGCGCGATCCACGGTCGCCTGTTGACCGCATGGGCGGCGGCGGGCGTGCTGGGCCCGGTGTTGGTGAACTACTTGCGTGAGTATCAGCTGAGCATCGGCGTACCGCGCGCTGCGGCCTACGACATTACCTTGTACATCCTCGCAGGCCTGTTGGTGCTGGGTTTCCTCTGCAACCTGCTGGTGCGCCCGGTGGCCGACAAGTACTTCATGACCGACGCCGAGCTGGCTGCCGAACAGGCGCTGGGCCATGACAAAGGCGCCGATGCCAGCACTTCGCTGGAGTGGAAAGCGGCTCCTGGTACTGTGCCGATGGCCATTGCTGCCTGGCTGGTGGTGGGTATTCCGTTGGCGTGGGGTGTGTGGGTGACCCTGCAGAAGACGGCGGTGTTGTTCCACTAATCCCGACCTGATCGTTCCCACGCTCCCGCGTGGGAATGCAGGCTGTGACGCTCTGCGTCACCATGGCGCAAGGCTTCAGTCGAGCGTCGACAGCGGAACGCGGAGCGTCCCAAGCGGCATTCCCACGCAGAGCGTGGGAACGATGTTTGCGCACCATGCTGGGGCGCATTCATCAACTCGTCAGTCTTATCCCCTTCGATGTTTCTGTTTAGCGCCCGCGCCCCTATAATGGCTGCCTTTTTCGCCCAATGATTTTGCGGAGCTGGTGATGGCCGAACGTAAGGTATCCGTCGAGCGCGACACTCTGGAAACCCAGATCAAAGCCTCGATCAACCTGGATGGCACCGGAAAGGCCCGATTTGATATCGGTGTACCTTTTCTTGAGCACATGCTGGACCAGATCGCCCGTCACGGGCTGATCGACCTGGATATCGTCAGCAAGGGCGACCTGCATATCGACGACCACCACACGGTGGAAGACGTAGGCATCACCCTCGGCCAGGCATTTGCCAAGGCCATCGGCGACAAAAAAGGCATCCGTCGCTACGGCCACGCCTATGTCCCGCTGGATGAAGCGCTGTCGCGTGTGGTCATCGACTTCTCCGGCCGCCCAGGCCTGCAGATGCACGTGCCGTACACCCGCGCTACCGTGGGCGGCTTTGATGTCGACCTGTTCCAGGAATTCTTTCAGGGCTTCGTCAACCACGCACTCGTCAGCCTGCACATCGACAACCTGCGCGGCACCAACACCCACCACCAGATCGAAACTGTGTTCAAGGCTTTCGGCCGCGCACTGCGCATGGCCGTAGAGCTCGATGACCGCATGGCCGGGCAAATGCCGTCGACCAAGGGCGTTCTGTAATGCAGACGGTCGCGGTTATCGATTACGGCATGGGTAACCTGCACTCGGTGGCCAAGGCGCTCGAGCACGTGGGCGCCGGCAAGGTGCTGATCACCAGCGACGCCAATGTGATTCGCGAAGCCGACCGCGTGGTATTTCCAGGCGTTGGCGCGATTCGCGATTGCATGGCCGAGATCCGCCGCCTGGGCTTTGACAGCCTGGTGCGCGAAGTCAGCCAGGACCGCCCGTTCCTCGGCATCTGCGTGGGCATGCAAGCCTTGCTCGACAGCAGTGAAGAGAACGGCGGCGTCGACTGCATCGGCCTGTTCCCTGGCCAGGTGAAGTTCTTTGGTAAAGACCTGCACGAAGACGGCGCGCACTTGAAGGTGCCGCACATGGGTTGGAACGAAGTCAGCCAGACCGTCGATCACCCACTGTGGCACGACATCCCTGACCTGGCGCGCTTCTACTTTGTGCACAGCTACTACATCAATGCCGGTAACCCGGGCCAGGTGGTGGGCGGCGGGCATTACGGCGTCGATTTTGCCGCAGCGCTGGCCGACGGTTCGCGCTTTGCCGTGCAGTTCCACCCGGAGAAGAGCCATACCCATGGCCTGCAATTGCTGCAGAACTTCGCCGCGTGGGATGGTCGCTGGTAATGGCCAAGAAGCCGAAGCCGCCGATCTTGAACCTCACGCCCGAACAGGAGCGTGAGGCTACCGATAAGATCAAGCGTTTCATGGAGGACCGTTTCGAGCTTAAGTTAGGCTCGTTCGAGGTCGCCGAGATTCTTGAGCTGTTCACCACCGAAGTGGCGCCGCACTATTACAACAGGGCGATTTTCGACACGCAGACGCTCCTTAAAGAAAGGTTCGAAAGCATCGAGAGCGACCTGTGGTCGCTTGAGAAACCCTGATTTCCCAAGCATTGCTGAATATCGAATAAGGTTTGCCAGATGCTGATTATCCCCGCTATCGATCTCAAGGACGGCGCTTGTGTACGCCTGCGCCAAGGCCGCATGGAAGATTCCACCGTGTTCTCCGATGACCCGGTAAGCATGGCTGCCAAATGGGTAGAAGGGGGCTGCCGTCGTCTGCATCTGGTGGACTTGAACGGCGCCTTCGAAGGCCAGCCAGTCAATGGCGAAGTGGTTACTGCCATCGCCAAGCGCTACCCGAACCTGCCGATCCAGATCGGCGGCGGTATCCGCTCCCTGGAAACCATCGAGCACTACGTCAAGGCTGGCGTGAGTTACGTGATCATCGGCACCAAGGCCGTGAAAGACCCGGCGTTTGTGGCCGAAGCCTGCCGTGCGTTCCCCGGCAAGGTGATTGTCGGCCTGGACGCCAAAGACGGTTTCGTCGCCACCGATGGCTGGGCTGAAATCAGCACCATTCAGGTGATCGACCTGGCCAAGCAGTTCGAAGCCGACGGCGTGTCCGCCATCGTTTATACCGACATCGCCAAAGACGGCATGATGCAGGGCTGCAACGTGCCGTTCACCGCAGCGCTGGCCGCCGCGACCAGGATCCCGGTGATCGCCTCCGGTGGCATTCACAACCTGGGCGACATCAAGTCGCTGCTGGACGCCAAGGCGCCCGGCATTATCGGCGCCATCACTGGCCGCGCGATCTACGAAGGTACTCTGGACGTCGCCGAAGCCCAGGCTTACTGCGACGCCTACAACGGCTGAGGACTGACCATGGCGCTGGCCAAACGCATCATCCCTTGCCTGGACGTCGACAACGGTCGCGTGGTCAAGGGCGTCAAGTTCGAGAACATCCGCGACGCCGGTGACCCGGTGGAAATCGCCCGTCGCTATGATGAGCAAGGTGCTGACGAGATTACCTTTCTCGACATCACCGCCAGCGTCGACGGCCGCGACACCACGCTCCATACCGTCGAGCGCATGGCCAGCCAGGTGTTTATCCCGCTGACCGTGGGCGGTGGCGTGCGCACCGTGCAAGACATCCGCAACCTGCTCAACGCCGGTGCGGACAAGGTCTCGATCAACACCGCTGCCGTGTTCAACCCGGAGTTCGTCGGCGAAGCCGCGCAGCACTTTGGCTCGCAATGCATCGTGGTCGCCATCGACGCCAAAAAAGTCTCCGGCCCGGGCGAAACCCCGCGCTGGGAGATCTTCACCCACGGCGGTCGCAAGCCTACCGGCCTGGACGCGGTGGAATGGGCGATGAAGATGGAAGCCCTGGGCGCCGGTGAAATCCTGCTGACCAGCATGGACCAGGATGGCATGAAAAACGGTTTCGACCTGGGCGTGACCCGCGCCATCAGCGATGCGCTGGGCATTCCGGTGATCGCCTCCGGCGGCGTTGGTAACCTGCAGCACCTGGCCGACGGCGTGATCGAAGGCCACGCCAGTGCGGTGCTGGCGGCGAGCATTTTCCACTTTGGCGAATACACCGTGCCTGAGGCTAAAGCCTATATGGCCGCGCGCGGTATCGTCGTTCGCTAAACGCTGCTGGACACCCTGGCAGGCGCGGGGCACTCTCTGCGCTTGCCATGGATTCCGGTAGCCTTCATGTTCAAGACCCTTCTGCTTGCCCTCGCCAGTACGTCCATTCTGTTGACGGGTTTGGCTCACGCCGAGGAACCGTCCGACGCCTCCCTGGTGTTGCTGACGGAAAACTTCCCGCCCTACAACATGGCGAAAAACGGCAAGAACTTCGCCAAGGAAGAAAACATCGAAGGCATTGCCGTCGATATCGTGCGCGAGACGTTCAAGCGTGCCGGCATTTCCTACAACCTGACTTTGCGTTTTCCTTGGGAGCGAATCTACAAACTCGCCCTGGAAAAACCCGGCTACGGCGTCTTTGTGATGGCGCGCCTGCCGGACCGCGAAGCCCTGTTCAAATGGGTCGGCCCCATCGGTCCGGATGATTGGGTGATGCTGGCCAGGGCCGACAGCAAGATAGAACTGACAGACCTTGAGCAGGCTCATCGTTACAAAATCGGCGCCTATAAGGGTGACGCCATTGCGCAGACCCTGGAAAAGCAGGGCCTTAAGCCGATCGTTGCACTGCGTGACCAGGACAATGCGCAAAAACTGGTGGATGGCCAGATCGACCTGTGGGCCACCGGTGATCCGGCGGGCCGTTATCTGGCCCGCCAGGTGGGGGTGACCCAACTGAAAACCGTGCTGCGCTTCAACAGCGCCCAGTTGTACCTGGCGCTCAATAAAGACGTGCCGGATGAGGTGGTGGCCAAGCTTCAGGCAGCACTCGACCAGTTACGGGGTGAGGGTGGTGTCGATCAGATCATGGCCCGTTACCTCTAGTTCGGGCTCTGGTTGAGACGCTTCTACCGGTAGAGGCTGTTCATCAGGCAGCACCTCGGCGTTTGGATAATCGCTCATGTAGATGTTGTCACCATTGATATAGCTGGCGGTGCTTGAAACCTGGCTGCCGTCCTGTCGCAGCAGGCGGTATTCGCTTTGGACAAGGTACGCCGCAACGGCTTTTTTCGGCGGAACATAAGTGATGATTTCCAGCGACGAAGGCTGGTTCCAGCCTTTCGCTGAGCGCTGCGTGTGTGTGAAGTCGCGATCCAGGTGCGCCGAAAAACTCAATTCGAAGACGTGTTCGCCCGCCGGCCACTCTTTGCCCATACCGATACTGGTGTTGGCCGCCAGTGCCTTGGCAGTCCCTTCTACTTCACCTTTGGCGGCCGTCCACATGAATGGCTGACTGGTGGCCTCAGCGTTGTGCCCGAAACCGACACACAGGTGGCGGTCCGTGCGCTCCAGGCGGTAGATGGGCGATGCCTGAAACTGTTCGATCACAGCCAACTCCGGGTCTTTGACACAGAACCATGGCAGCTCACACACCTGAGGCGCGTGGATGGACTCATCATTGCCCGGGCTTTCGTACCCGCTGAGCGCGGGTGGTGGCGGCAGGTCGTGCAACAGCGCTGTCAATGTCAGGCGCAGTGAATAGGCCTCAAAGCTTGGCCTGGCATAACTGCCACTGCCGATGAAGGTGCCGGGCGCGAGGTATATTTCGCCCGCAGGTGCATGGGGAGGTGTCACTGACCAGAGGCTCAAGTCGTTGGTGGAGCCGCTGCCTTTATCGTCCCAGATCAATTCGCCCGCTTGAGCGGCCATCACCAGGTCTTTTCGCACGCACCGCACGGCATGGCGTGAGGGTTTGTCGTAGTCCACGCCGTACACCAGCCCCATCGCCACATAGCCCTCTGGCGGCAGCGGGCGCCAGAGGGACGCATTGCCCAGCGCACCGGAGCCTTCATCCTGCCACACCAATTGATAATCGACTGGCGCCCGCAGGGCCGTGCCGTCGACGTTGTTCACGTCGCTGACGACGGCGACAACGTTGCCGTAGTTGATATTGCGATAGTGGTTGACCGCAATATCACCCAAGGTAAAAAACGGTCTCAGGGCATCGGAGGCGGTGCTCGGCCGCCAGAGGCCGACGGCTTTATGCGCGCCCGAACCCTTGTCGTTCCACAGCGGTAGAAACTCGCTGGTAAAGCTGATGAGCAGGTCGTTGAATTGCAGAGGCTTCATGGAGGGCTCTCCAGTTGATGGGAGCATCAACTATCGAGCAGGGCAGTCAGTACCGAGCGGTAACTATCTACGCGCCGGAAGATACGTACCGTTTTTGCCGTGTGCCGCCATGGCTTGGTTGCTGCGCACACTGATCATCAACTTGATATCAATCCAGTCGATGCCCTGCGCCTTGAGCTTGGGCAACTCACGCTCCAGCACTGCCAGGGTCTGTGGATAAGGGTGGCCGATCATCACTACCGAGCCTTGTTTGTGCGCCAGCTTGATTGCGGTTTGCAGTTGCGTGCCAATCGCCGCCTCGGTGCGTTCGTCATCCAGGAACACATCCCGCGAGACATGCGCCAGGCCGATCTTTTGCGCCTCGGCGGCGGCGACGGTCTGCGCGCTGGTGCGGCTGTCGACAAAGAACTTGTTGCGCCGTTGCAGCTCGGCCATCAGCCACGCCATCGCCGCCGGCTGGGCGGTCATGCGGCTGCCCATATGGTTGTTGATGCCAGCGGTGTAGGGCACAGCCTTGAACGCAGCGTCCAGGCGCTTGCCGAGTTCTTCGATGGGCAGCTCGGGGTGCCAGGCGAACGGGCCGGTGGCCGGGTCCATGGGCATGTGCAGGATCACGATCTTGCCGGCCTTGTGCGCTTCACGGGCAAATTCGGCGGCGTGGGGCGTGTCGGGCATGATCGCCGTGGTCACTGGCCCAGGCAGGCCCAGCACGCGACGATCCCGGGGCAGGTTTTGCCCCAGGTCGTCGATGATGAGGGTCAGGTAGGCTTTTTGCGGTTCGCCGGCAGGCGTCGCGTGGGCGACGCCTGCCAGGCTGCACAGCAGAGCGATGATCAGGGCAAAACGCATATCAACGGCTGCGCGTAATGCTCAGGCCTTTAAGCAGGCTCAGCGCCTGGGCCAGTTGGTAGTCATCGTCCTGCGGCATCGGCTTGGCTTTGGTGGCGCTGCCGGTCGGCTGGTCGGCGCCGCCGTTGCCATTGCCCAAGTGACCTTGCAGGTCGGCCTCTTTGTAGTACTCGCTGTCGACCTCGTTGGTGATCTTGGCCCGGCGTACTTCGATGTCCGGCACGATGCCCTGGGCCTGGATCGAGCGACCGTTCGGCGTGTAGTACAGCGCCGTAGTGATCTTCAGTGCGCGCTCGTTGTTCAGCGGCAATACGGTTTGCACCGAGCCTTTGCCGAAGCTGGTGGTGCCCATCAGCACGCCGCGTTTCTGGTCTTGCAGGGCACCGGCGACAATTTCCGACGCCGAAGCGCTGCCGCCGTTGATCAGCACGGCCAGTGGCACGCCTTCGCTCAGGTCGTTGCCGGTGGCCGAGAAGCGCAACTCGGAGTTGGCGATACGGCCTTTGGTATAAACAATCAGGCCTTTGGTGATGAAGTGGTCGACCACTTCCACCGCCGACTGCAACACGCCGCCTGGGTTGTTACGCAGGTCAAGCACGATACCGTTGAGCTTCTTGCCGTTGTCTTTGCGCAGCTTGGCCAAGGCCTTGGCCACTTCGTCGCCGGTCTTGACCTGGAACTGGGTGATACGGATGTAACCGTAGCCCGACTCCAGCAGCTGGCTCTTCACGCTCTTGACCGTGATGGTCGCGCGGGCCAGGGTCACGTCAAACGGGTTGCCGCCGTCGCGCACCAGGGTCAGGGTGATTTTCTGGCCGAGTTTGCCGCGCATCTTGTCGACGGCTTCGGTCATGGTCTGGCCACGGGTCGGCTGGCCGTTGATCTTCACGATCAAGTCGCCAGCCTGAATGCCCGCCTTTGACGCCGGCGTGTCATCGATCGGCGAGACCACTTTGATCTGGCCATCTTCAGAGCCGACTTCGATGCCCAGGCCGCCGAACTCACCGCTGGTGCTTTCCTGCAGCTCGGCAAAATCTTCCGGCCCCAGGTAAGCGGAGTGCGGGTCGAGGTTGCTGAGCATGCCTTTGATGGCATTTTCGAGCAGGGTCTTGTCGTCTACGGGTTCGACATAGGCTGCCTTGATCCGGTCCATGACCTCGGCAAAGGTACGCAGCTCGTCCAGCGGCAGCGGCGCCTTGGTGGTCGCTGCGGTGGCGGCGGGTGCCGGTGCAGCCTGGTCGGCAAAAGCCAGCGGCGCGCCGATCACCAGGGCGATCGTCAGGGCCAGCGAAGTGAGGCGGGACAAATGCAGCATGTCGAACGAACTCCTAATGTAGGTGCAGCCCTATCCTTGGGAACGGCACCATTGTGCAGGGTCGCTCGGGCGGCCCTGCTGACGAATAGCGAAGTACAGCGCCGGGGTGTCCTGGCCACCACTGTTACCGACAGTGGAGATGGATTCACCGGCTTTTACAACATCACCTGCCGACTTAAGTAATGTCTGATTGTGGCCATAAAGGCTCAAATAGCCATTTCCGTGGTCAAGAATCACCAACAAACCGGCGCCGCGCAGCCAATCGGCAAATACCACACGACCACCGTGAACGGCGTGGACCTGGCTGCCGGCAGCGGCGCTGATCATCACCCCATCCCACTTGGCGCGGGTGTCATCGCCACGGGTTTCACCAAAGCGTGCCAGTAATCGACCATCAACTGGCCATGGAAGTTTGCCGCGGGCTGAAGCAAAAGGGCCGCCGAAGTTCTCGCCGGAGCTGGAAACCAGCGGCCCAGGCGCTGCACGCGCCGGTTTACGCGGCGCCGGCGCGTCAGTGGTGGCGGCCAGCTCGGCTTCACGCTGGCGCTTTTTTTCCGCTTCCTGCTGGGCGATCAGCGCTTTTTGCCGCGCTTCTTCGGCCTCACGTGCCTGGCGCGCCAGGGTTTCTTCGATGGTTTTGAGTACTTTGCCCAGGTCAGCCTGGTCTTGCTCGCGGGCCTGGAGCTTGGCGTCGCGGGCCTTCACATCGTTATTGAGCTTAGCCAGGGCTTGCTGGCGCTCTTTGCGCACCTTGTCCAACTGGTCGCGCTGGGTGTCGAGGGCGGTTTTCTGATCCATCAGTTGCGACTGCTGGTCGGCGATTTCCTGCTCGACATTGGCCAACTGGCGCAGGGTTTCGTTAAAACCCTTCAATTGCGCCAGGCGCGCCTTGCTCAAGTAGTCGTAATAAGTGAGGGTGCGGGCGAATTTCTCGGGGTTCTGCTGGTTGAGCAGCAGCTTGAGGTATTCCTGACGGCCGCTCTGGTAGGCGGCGCGGGCCTGGATCGCGATCAGGCGTTGCTGTTCAACGCGTGCGCTCTGGAGTTTTTTTTTCTCAGCGTCGAGTCGCTCCAGTTCCGACTCGCTCTTCTTTAATTCTTTTTGTAGCTCCTGGACCTGCTTCTCGAGCTTGCCCATCTCGGTTTCCGTGCCGCGCAGGTCTTTCTGCACCCCGGATTTTTCTTCCTGGAGCTTGCCGAGCAGTTTTTTCAGCTCGGTAATGTCCTGACGCGTAGCGTCCAACTGTTGTTGGGTTTGTGCGCGCTCATCGGCAAACGCCGGTTGGAGCAAGCAGACTAGAGCGAGGGTAATCAAGGCGCGAAGCATAGAGGCGGGCGACACCAGGGAAAGGGACGGCCTAGTATGCCCGCCAAGCGCCGCAAAAAAAACGCCTCAACGCCAACTGCTTTAAGGCGTTCGTCATAAAAAGCCGTTCAGGGCGATTTAATTGGGCGGTTTGAAGGTTAAATACTATCGAAGAAACGCTTTGAAACGCTCCACCTGCACTGGTTTTTGCTTCTGAGAATAGACTCACGAGCCCTCTAATCAGGCAGTTGGCGCGATCGGCAATGTCCGGTATTCATGAGTCAAAAGGCCAGCAAACCTGGCTCGATTACGGATTGCCCGACCTGCGTAGCCTCGATCGGGCGCTGCGTTCTTGCGCACTTGAGGAGGTGTTGGCGGGCAAGGACATTACCGATGCTGTCGATATCGTAGCTTCAAATCTGGGGATTACCGATTCGGCATGCCCTCAGGTTTGTATAGATTCCCCTCTGGGCAGGGTGTTGATTCAGCGCACGACGTTGCGGCACATCGTTGAAAAGCGGCAGGATGCCAGAGAGCGATACGTAAAATTTGCGCTGGATACGCTGACAGGGCCTCTGGAAATCTGGCGTGTCGCCTATAGCGACGGCTCGGCTCGGCTGGCGTTCATCGGTGCTTATGAAACCAAGCGACAAATGCTGGTGGTGGTGAATATCCAGGCAGGCAATGTGTTGTGGAATTTCATGCAGACCGATGCCAAGGCGCTGAATAAGCATCGCCATGGGGAACTGCTTTACAAACGCTACCAACTTTTATAACAGGCAAAGAAAAGGACAGTTCTCTCGAACTGCCCTAAATTAGAGCGCTTGATATTCATATACACACCCTCAAGCAGGGGTGTGGAGGTCTCACCCTACGCTGATGTCCAGCCATCAACGGGGTTCCTACGCCAGTTATAGCCGCTGGAGGCAACTGGTTTCGCGCTCACGTTCATTATTGACGGGCTACTCGCTTTGAGCAACCCCCGAACTGTTTCAGACCAGAATCGAAGTACCGGTCATCTCTTTCGGCTTCTCCAGCCCCATCAGCTTCAGCATGGTCGGTGCCACATCCGCCAGCACGCCGCCTTCACGCACTTTAAGGTCGCGTTTGCCGACGTAGATGAACGGCACCGGCTCGGTGGTGTGGGCGGTGTGGGCCTGGCCGGTGGATTCGTCGGACATTTGCTCGCAGTTGCCGTGGTCGGCGGTGATCAGCGCTTCGCCGCCGACTTTTTCCAGGGCATCGACGATGCGACCGACGCACAGGTCCAGGCATTCCACGGCTTTTACGGCGGCTTCCAGGTTGCCGCTGTGGCCGACCATGTCGCCGTTGGCGTAGTTGACCACGATCACGTCGTAACGCTGGTGCTCGATGGCATCGACGATTTTGTCAGTGACTTCCGGCGCGCTCATCTCTGGCTGCAGGTCGTAGGTGGCGACTTTTGGCGACGGGATAAGGATGCGCTCTTCACCCGGGAACGGCTCTTCGCGGCCACCGGAGAAGAAGAAGGTCACGTGGGCATATTTTTCGGTTTCGGCAATGCGCAGCTGAGTCTTGCCGTTTTTCGCCAAATAGTCGCCCAGCACGTTTTCCAGGCTGCCCGGCGCGAATGCCGAAGGGGCCGGGATGTTGGCGGCGTATTGGGTGAGCATTACGAACTCGGCTTTCGGCTGGCGTGCGCGCTCGAAGTCCTTGAAACCGGCGTCAACGAATACGTGGCTCAGTTCACGGGCACGGTCGGCGCGGAAGTTCATGAACACCAAGGCGTCGCCGTCTTCGACTTTGACCGGCTCGCCGATGGTGGTGGCTTTGACGAACTCGTCGCTCTCGCCACGTGCATAGGCGGCTTCCAGGCCTTCCTGGGCGGTGGCGGCGTGAAATTCGCCCTGGCCTTCAGCGATCAGGTTGTAAGCCTGGGCCACACGGTCCCAGCGGTTGTCACGGTCCATGGCGAAATAACGGCCAACCAGGCTGGCGATGCGGCCTTTGCCGAGGGCGGCGAAGGTGGCGTCGAGCAGTTCGATGGACGATTGCGCGCTTTTCGGCGGCGTGTCGCGGCCATCGAGGAAGGCGTGCAGGTAGATCTTGTCAGCGCCGCGCTTGAAGGCCAGTTCGGCCATGGCGACCAGGTGATCCTGGTGGCTATGAACACCGCCGTCGGACAGCAAGCCCATAAAGTGCACGGCCTTGCCGGCGGCTACGGCTTTATCTACCGCCGCGCAGATGGCTGGGTTCTCGAAGAACTCGCCATCGCGGATCGATTTGGTCACGCGTGTGAAGTCTTGGTATACCACTCGTCCGGCGCCGAGGTTCATGTGGCCGACTTCCGAGTTGCCCATCTGGCCGTCCGGCAAGCCTACATCCATGCCGGAACCGGAGATCAGGCCGTTGGGCACAGTGGCGGTCAGGCGGTCGAGTACTGGCTTTTTGGCCGAGTACACGGCGTTGTCATGGTGGCTTTCACTGTGTCCGAAGCCATCGAGAATTATCAGGACCAAAGGTTTAGGCGTAGTAGTCATAGATCCTCTCGCGGCGTTAATAAAGGAAGACAATTGAAAAGGGAGTCGCAGTTTAAAGCGAAGTTCCGACCACGTCACCGCTTTACGGGGGTTGGCCGACCCTGACGGCTGTGTATACTTACCGCCATTTTAACGCCCTGGAACCTCCTTGATGGTTGATCACCTGATTGCATTTGCCACTGCCCACTACCTGCTCGCGGGTGCCTTCGTCATCCTGCTGGCGCTGCTGATCGCTCATGAAATGAGCCGCGGTGGCCGCAGCCTGAGCACGTCGGAGCTGACCGCACTGGTCAACAAGGATGAGGCCGTTGTCGTGGATATCCGCCCGGTCAAGGATTTCGCCGCTGGCCATATCGTCGGCGCCCTGAACATTCCACAGGACAAGCTGATCGCACGCTTGCCCGAGCTGGAAAAACACAAGGCCAAGACCATTATTCTGGTCGACGCCCAAGGCCAGCACGCCGGCACCCATGCCCGCGAGATGCTCAAGGCCGGTTTCACTGCCGCTAAACTGTCCGGCGGTATCGGCAGCTGGAAGGCCGATAACCTGCCGCTGGTGAAGTGATATGAGCCAGGTTGTCGTTTACTCCAGCGATTGGTGCCCTTACTGCATGCGGGCCAAGGCCCTGCTTGAGAAGAAGGGTGTTGCTTTCGAAGAGATCAAGGTCGACGGCAAACCCCAAGTGCGCGCCGAAATGGCCAAGAAAGCGGGACGCACGTCCGTGCCGCAGATCTGGATCGGCGACAAGCATGTCGGTGGGTGCGATGACCTGTTCGCTCTGGAGCGCGCCGGTAAACTCGATGCGCTGCTGCTCGTCTGACTCCTAAACCCTAAAAGACCCCAAGATCAAGAAGGATCTGCGATGACTGACCAACAGAACACCGAAGCAGCAGAAACTCAAGGCCCACAGTTTTCGCTGCAGCGGATCTACGTGCGTGACCTGTCGTTCGAAGCGCCGAAAAGCCCGGCCATCTTCCGTCAGGAATGGACCCCAAGCGTTGCACTGGACCTGAACACCCGTCAAAAGGCTCTGGAAGGCGACTTCCACGAAGTCGTGCTGACCTTGTCCGTGACTGTTAAGAACGGCGAAGAAGTAGCCTTCATCGCTGAAGTGCAACAGGCCGGTATCTTCCTGATCCAGGGCCTGGACGAAGCGTCCATGAGCCACACCCTGGGCGCGTTCTGCCCGAACATCCTGTTCCCGTATGCCCGTGAGACCCTGGACAGCCTGGTCACCCGTGGTTCGTTCCCTGCGCTGATGCTGGCGCCGGTGAACTTCGATGCCCTGTACGCGCAAGAGCTGCAGCGCATGCAACAGGAAGGTTCGTCGACTGTTCAATAAGCTGTTCTGAGCAACGACACCGTTCAAATGTGGGAGCGGGCTTGTGTGGGAGCTGGCTTGCCTGCGATAGCATCACCTCAGTATCACTGATACACCGAGGTGACTGCATCGCAGGCAAGCCAGCTCCCACAGAGGTCTCCTCCCACATTTTGTTTATGTGTTATTTAAAGCCGAGTTGGCGCCAGCCTTCATACACGGCGACGGCCACGGTGTTGGACAGGTTCAAGCTGCGGCAACCCTCGCGCATCGGCAAACGCAGGCGATGGCCATCGGGCAGGGCATCAAGCACCTCCGCCGGCAGGCCACGGCTTTCCGGGCCGAACAGGAAGGCGTCGCCTTCGGCAAAGCTGGCATCATGAAACGGCCGTGAGCCTTTGGTGGTGAACGCGAACAGCCGTGGGTGGCCCAGGCTTTCCAGGCAGCTGGCGAGGTCGGCGTGGCGTTGGAGCGTGGCGTACTCGTGGTAGTCCAGCCCGGCGCGGCGCAGGCGCTTGTCGTCCATGTCAAAGCCCAAAGGCTCGATCAAATGCAGGTGGCAGCCACTGTTGGCGCACAGCCTGATAACGTTGCCGGTATTCGGCGGAATTTCTGGTTGAAAAAGGATGACGTGAAACATGCACGGCTCCGAAGGCAAAGATGCGCTGCATTCTACCCCTGAAGACGACCCAAGGCCGAAGCTATTGCCGAGGGTTTTGGGCTCATTGGCGATTGTCGGCTTGATGGTGGGCCTGATGATCGGCCGCCTGACCACGCCGGACCCGGTCGAGTTGCAGCAGCTGGAAACAGCGGCAGACGGCGTGGTGGTATGGTTCAACAGCGAGCCCAAGCTGCACGGCGAACACGTCGACGGCACCGTTGCAGTGCTGTTCGACGCGCAAGGCAAGGCTGCCAGCGGGCAACTCAAGGTCAATGACAAGGACGTTAACTGGCGCATCCGCAAAACCGATGGCGGCTTGCTGCTGAACCTGGTGGCGGCTCGGCCGTTGCGCGGGGAGTGGAAAGGCGAGAAGGCCGAAGGCCGCTGGCGGCTGCAGATCCATCTGCGCGAAGAATAAAAGAGGGAATCCCCGGCCTGCCTGTACCAAGGTTCCCAAAACGGGCTGGGGCTATGGGCGCTGTGCCGCATCAGCCCCGGGTGTAAAGAAGGGAGTTCCCGGCCTGCCTGTACCAGGGCTCCCAAAACGGGGTGAAGCCAAAGGCTTCGGTGTTAAAGAGGGAATCCCCGGCCTGCCTGTACCGAGGTTCCCGAAACGGGTGTGGGGCGCGACGCGATCCGCATCAAGCACCCCGGGTGTAAAGAGGGGATTCTCGGCCTGCCTGTACCAAGGTCCCCGAAACTGGGTGATGTAAGGGTTATTGCAGGGCGCGTGCCAGAAGTTGCAATGTGTGCCAAAAAATTACGCCAAAAAGCGCAAAGCCCCGGAATACGGGGCTTTGGTGTTTTTGGGATTTGATCTTTTCTTAATTCGGCGGGTGTTTCGGGCGTGTGGGATGTGCGCGATGCTAGTTCATGGTGCATTGAAGCGGTGCACTCCACCTGATCTTTCCCACGCTCCGCGTGGGAATGCATCGCGTGACGCTCCGCGTCACCAGTGCACAGAACTGAACTTGCGGTGAGGCTCGGACGCGGAGCGTCCTGGGAGGCGTTCCCACGCAGAGCGTGGGAACGATCATCAGTTAGGCTTCATCACCCTCGTCATCATCCCCACCATCGACCTTCATCCCCAACTCCTTGATCTTGCGCGTCAAGGTATTGCGGCCCCAGCCCAGCAACACTGCGGCATCGCGGCGGCGGCCGGCGGTGTGCTTCAGGGCGGTTTCGATCATGATGCGCTCGAACGCCGGCACGGCGCTGTCCAGCAGGTTCGACTGGCCGCGTGCCAGGGCTTGGTCGGCCCATTGACGCAACGCTTGCTCCCAGTTGGTCACCGGTGCCGAATCCTGCGGCAGGCTCAACAGCTCTGGCGGCAGGTCGCTGATGTGTACTTCGCGCCCGGACGCCATCACCGTGATCCAGCGGCAAGTGTTCTCCAGCTGGCGCACGTTGCCCGGCCATGGCAGGTTCTTCAGGTATTCCTCGGTCTCGCTTTTGAGCAGCTTCGGCTCCACCGCCAACTCTTGCGCGGCGCGGCTGAGGAAGTGACGGGCCAGGGTCGGAATGTCTTCGCGTCGATCCGACATTCGTGGGATGTGGATGCGAATTACGTTGAGGCGGTGAAACAAGTCCTCACGGAACTTGCCCGCGTGCACCAGTGTTTCGAGGTTCTGGTGGGTCGCCGCAATGATGCGCACATCAACCTTGACCGGCGTGTGCCCGCCGACGCGGTAGAACTCACCGTCTGCCAATACCCGCAGCAAGCGCGTTTGGGTATCCGCCGGCATATCGCCGATTTCATCCAGGAACAGCGTGCCGCCGTCCGCCTGTTCAAAGCGCCCGCGACGCAGGTTGGCCGCGCCGGTGAACGCGCCTTTTTCATGGCCGAACAGCTCGGACTCCATCAAGTCCTTCGGAATCGCCGCCATGTTCAGCGCGATAAACGGCGAGGCCGCCCGTGGGCTGTGACGGTGCAACGCGTGAGCCACCAACTCTTTACCGGTGCCCGACTCGCCGTTGATCAGCACGGTGATGTTGGAGTGGCTCAAACGCCCGATGGCGCGAAACACTTCCTGCATCGCCGGTGCTTCACCGATGATTTCCGGGGTGCGGGTCAGGGCCGGCGGGGCTTCCTGGCTTTGTTGTTCCTGGGCGTGCTGGTTGGCGCGCTTGACCAGCGCCACCGCCTCGTCCACATCGAACGGCTTGGGCAGGTATTCAAAGGCGCCGCCCTGATAAGACGCGACAGCGCTGTCCAGGTCTGAGTGCGCGGTCATGATGATCACCGGCAAACGCGGGTGCTGCTCGCGGATGCGCGCCAGCAAATCCAGGCCACTGGCGCCGGGCATGCGGATGTCGGAGATGATCACGTCCGGCTGCTGGCGAGCCAGGCGGCTCATCACCCCGTCGGCGCTGTCGAAGCTCTGGGTGGTCATGCCTTCCTGTTGCAAGGCTTTCTCGAGGACCCAGCGGATAGAACGGTCGTCATCGACGATCCAGACAGTTTCACTACGGCTCATGTCGTGGGGGCTCCTTGTTCCAATGGCAGGAAGATCGAGAACGTGGTGTGGCCGGGATGGCTCTCACATTCGATCAGGCCCTGGTGCTGGCTGATGATGTTCTGGGTAATGGCCAGGCCCAGCCCGGTACCGTCCGGGCGGCCGCTGACCATGGGAAAGAAGATGGTTTCCTGCAGTTCCGCAGGAATGCCCGGGCCGTTGTCGATGATCTCGACCTTGGTCACCAGGCGGTGGCGCACATGGCCGATGGTGAACTGGCGCAGGGCGCGGGTGCGCAGGCTGATGCGGCCCAGGCGCAGCTCGTTCTGGCTGCTGATGGCCTGCATGGCATTGCGCACGATATTGAGCACCGCCTGAATCATCTGCTCGCGGTCGATCAATACGTCGGGAATGCTCGGGTCGTAATCGCGCACCAGGGTGATGCAGCCTTGGCTTTCGGCCTCGACCAGCTGGCACACGCGCTCCAGCACTTCGTGCACGTTGGTCATCGCCAGGGACGGCAACTTGTTGGAGCCGAGCATGCGGTCCACCAGGTTACGCAGGCGGTCGGCCTCCTCAATGATGACGTTGGTGTAGTCCTTGAGGTGTTCCTCCGGCAACTCACGGGCCAGCAACTGCGCGGCGCCACGAATCCCACCCAGTGGGTTTTTGATTTCATGGGCCAGGCCGCGCACCAGCATCTTGCTGGTTTCCTGTTTGGACAGCTGCGCTTCTTCTTTAGTAATGCGCAGCAGACGGTCGCGGGGGTGCACTTCGAGCAACAGCAGGGTCGCGCCATTGCTCAGGATCGGGGTCACGGCGTAGTCGACGGTCAGGGTCTGGCCGGTGAGGGCGGTGAGCATCGCTTCGCGCTTGGTAAACGGGTGCGCCTGCTCCACGGCCTGGCGCAACGAACTCAAGGCCTCGGCCGACTCGGTGAACAATTCGCTGATGAACTGCCCATGGCTGCGCTGGCCGCTGATGGCCAGGAGCATCTCCGCCGCCGGGTTCATGTACTCAAGACGCAAGTCGTCATTGAGCAGAATGGTCGCGGTGGTCAGGTTGTCGAGTAACAAACGGTGCAGTGCATCGCTGATGGTCATCGGGACCTCTTTTGGAGCAAGGCGCGGGCTTGAGGCACACGCTGATACAAGGAAAATGCAAAAACCAAACCAAGGCTCCGAAAAGAAGCGTTAAACCCCTGAAATAAGGGTTTTAGGCGCGAAACTGTGGCGTTCTGCCAGCTGGCTCGGGAAGAATCGAACCAAAATGGGCTGGATGGGTGGGAAGTGTGCAGGCTATCGCACCAATATAGTGCGGTTTTGGGAAGTCTGTTCAGGAAGGCGCGGAAGGTACATCTGAATGCGCCCAATCCAAATGTGGGAGCGGGCTTGCTCGCGAAGGCGGTGTGCCAGTTAACACATGTATCGACTGATTCGCCGCCTTCGCGAGCAAGCCCGCTCCCACAGTTTTGATTGGGTTTGCAGGCTTTAACCTTTGAAGATGCACAGCTCGGCAGTGGCGCGGATCATTGCGAGCTGGCGGGTCGGGTCATTCAGCGGCTCATGGATGGCGGTCGCCAGCCACTGTGGGCACTGCGGGTCGGTGCGCTGTGGGGTGAAGTCGGCCAGTTGCTGCAGCAGGGTTTTTTGCAATTGATCCAGTTGCGGGCGAATCTGCTTCACCAGATCCGGGCGCGGGTCGTCGGGGGCTTTGCCCTGGAACTGCCAGTCGGACAGGTGGGTGTATTGCACAAGTTTGTTGGCTTCGATCTGCGCCGAGAAAAACTGCTCGGCGGCGGCGGGATCGAGTTTGTACGTGGGCGCTTGAGCGGTGACGCTGGCGATCACCTCTTGTTCGCGCTTTTTGTCCTCTACGGGCTTGTGGCTGTCCCATTTGCTCAGGGCTACCTGATCGGCAATCTCCAGTCGCTCGGCGATGCTGTTGAGCAAGGGTTCCAGAGTGGGCGGCGCGGCACTCGCACTGACGCTGACAAATAACAGAGCGAACACAAGTCGATGTTTCAAAGCGGATCTCCTGTGGGAGCGGGCTTGCCCGCGATTGTGTGGGTCAGTCATACATCAGGTGGCAGGCAGTGCGCTATCGCGTCATGGATATCGACACAAAATCTCGGGGAAGTGCGTTGTTGTGGCGAGCAGGCTTGCCCTGCGTTGGGCTGCGCAGCAGCCCCAGGGTTAATGCGATCT
>NZ_JAAAFV010000018.1:90739-229008 GCF_019352915.1 Pseudomonas sp. Xaverov 259
ACAACAAGCCAGCTTCCACATCTTCAATTGGGTTGCAAGCCTGCAGCAGTGTCAGCCAGAGGCTACCTTAACTTGCGTGCTTGCCTACAGGTGCGCCAGAATCCGCCGGCTTGTACGGCTGGCTTGTCGTGTCTAAGGTTGCTCGGTCGCTGCTCATCAGCGATCGGGTTTAGTAGCCTGAGGGTTAAGTTAAGTCGTACCACTCCGACCTATATGGCGGCTGTGCGTAGGGCACCTTCGGGTGCGCCGGCTTTTGCTTAACTTCCCCGGTCTACTAACCTGCGCACAGCTGCCACCCTATCGTTTAGTAGCGAGTCGATGGCGGCCTCATTCGAGGAAGTTAAGACATGTTCAAAGCAACTCCAAATCCGCCTCCGAGCGTTTTCACCATCGACCCTGGCAGCGACGACGAATCCCTGCTGGTCAACAGCTTCGAAGCCTTTACCTCGGTCAGCACCTTGTTGCTTGATTTGTCCGAGGCGCTGGAAGGCAAGCACCGCGATACCGTCCTGGCGATTCACCAGCTCAGTGCCCTCGGCACCTTGATGGTGGGCAAACTGCTCGACCGCCACGCCCCGGCTCGCTAAACGCCAGGCAAAAAAAAGACCTCCCAAGGGAGGTCTTTTTCGTTACGCCGCGTTAAGCAGCGCTACCGGGTCAGCAGCTGTAGTACAGCTCGTATTCCAGTGGGTGTACGAAGGTGCGTACTTTGATTTCTTCTTCGCTTTTCAGCTCGATGTAGGCATCGATGAAGTCGTCGCTGAAAACGCCGCCTTTGGTCAGGAACGCACGGCCCTTGTCCAGCTCTTCCAGGGCTTCTTTCAGGCTGCCGCACACTTGTGGGATCTCTTTGGCCTCTTCAGGCGGCAGGTCGTACAAGTTTTTGTCGGCGGCGTCGCCTGGGTGGATCTTGTTCTGGATACCGTCCAGGCCAGCCATTACCAGCGCAGCGAAGGCCAGGTATGGGTTGGCTGCCGGGTCCGGGAAGCGTGCTTCGATACGGCGAGCGCGAGGGCTGGACACGTAAGGAATACGGATCGAAGCGGAACGGTTACGCGCCGAGTAGGCCAGCATTACCGGTGCTTCGAAACCTGGGACCAGACGCTTGTAGGAGTTGGTCGACGGGTTGGTGAAGCCGTTCAGGGCCTTACCGTGCTTGATGATACCGCCGATGAAGTACAGGGCAGTGTCGGACAGGCCGGCATAACCTTCGCCAGCGAAGGTGTTCTTGCCATCTTTGGCGATGGACAGGTGAACGTGCATACCCGAACCGTTATCGCCGTACAGTGGCTTAGGCATGAAGGTAGCGGTACGGCCGTAGGCATCAGCCACGTTGTGTACGCAGTACTTCAGGGTCTGAACTTCGTCAGCCTTGGCCACCAGGGTGTTGAACTTCACGCCGATTTCGTTCTGGCCGGCAGTCGCCACTTCGTGGTGATGAACTTCGATAACCAGGCCCATTTCTTCCATGGCGTTGCACATGGAGGTACGGATTTCGTGGTCGTGGTCGAACGGCGGAACTGGGAAGTAACCGCCTTTGACGCCTGGACGGTGGCCTTTGTTGCCGCCTTCGATGTCCTGGTCGGACATCCACGAACCTTGTTCGGAGAAGATTTTGAACATGGAACCGGAGATGTCGGACTTGAACTTGACCGAATCAAAGATGAAGAATTCTGGCTCCGGGCCTACGAATACGGTGTCGCCGATACCGGTCGACTTCAGGTATTCCTCGGCACGCTTGGCGATCGCACGTGGGTCGCGGTCGTAGCCTTGCATGGTCGAAGGCTCGATCACGTCGCAGACGATGATCAGCGTTGGGTCTTCGGTGAACGGGTCGAGTACGGCAGTGCTGTCGTCCGGCATCAGGATCATGTCGGAAGCTTCGATGCCTTTCCAGCCGGCAATGGAGGAACCGTCGAACATTTTGCCTTCTTCGAAGAACGCATCATCCAGCGCGTCACGAGCCGGCATGGTCACGTGGTGCTGAGTACCTTTAGTGTCCGTGAAGCGCAGATCAATCCATTTAACGTCATGATCTTTGATGAGTTGAACCGACTTCGACATGGTGTCCTCCGGGTGGCTTCGGGCTGGGGTAGTGGAGTTAGCCCTTAGAATGTGGGTGATGCCGGCGCGAATACTCGACCAAGGCAACCTGCCTCACAAGAGAGCAAATTGCATGCCAGTGCGCCAACATGGCCTTTTTGCTTCAAAATGGCCCCTATAACGGTGCAATCCGCTGAAGCGGAATAAATAACGCACTGCAATGTAGCGTTAATTTGCGCAAATGACCCGTTTTGGTGCGTTGCGTCTGTGATGCATATTAACTGGTTAAACCTTGAGCGATTTCCGCTATAATCCGCGCCCCCCTTTTTCAGCAGGCCCGGCGCGCGCTGTTTCCATGAAATTAATCGTAAAAGTCTTCCCCGAGATCACCATCAAGAGCCGACCGGTACGGACGCGTTTCATCCGTCAGTTGGCCAAGAACATCCGTGCCGTGCTCCGAGACCTGGACCCGGCTGTGGTGGTGAACGGCGTGTGGGACAACCTCGAGCTGGAAACCCGCATTACCGACGCCAAAGCCTTGAAGGACATGACCGAGCGCCTGAGCTGCATGCCGGGCATCGCGCACTTCCTGCAGGTGGATGAGTACCCGTTGGGCGACTTCGACGACATCACCGAAAAGTGCAAGCAGCACTACGGCAGTGCGCTTGAAGGCAAGATCTTTTCGGTGCGCTGCAAGCGTGCCGGCAAGCACACCTTCAGCTCCATGGATGTAGAGAAATACGTCGGCAGCAAGCTGCGTCGCGAGTGCGGCGCCGCCGGAATTTCCCTTAAAGCGCCGCAAATTGAAGTGCGCATGGAAATTCGCGACCAACGGTTGTTTGTGATCCACAGCCAGCACAACAGCATCGGCGGCTACCCGCTGGGCGCACTGGAACAGACCCTGGTACTCATGTCCGGCGGTTTCGATTCCACGGTGGCTGCCTACCAGATCATGCGCCGCGGCCTGATGAGCCACTTCTGCTTCTTTAACCTGGGCGGGCGTGCACACGAATTGGGCGTGATGGAAGTCGCGCACTTTATCTGGAAGAAGTACGGCAGCTCCCAACGCGTGCTATTTGTAAGCGTGCCGTTCGAGGAAGTGCTGGGCGAAATTCTCGGCAAAGTCGATAACAGTCATATGGGCGTGGTATTGAAGCGTATGATGTTGCGCGCTGCGTCGCGAATCGCCGATCAGTTGCAGATCGACGCGTTGGTGACCGGTGAAGCGATCTCCCAGGTGTCCAGCCAGACGCTGCCGAACCTGTCGCTGATTGATTGCGTCACCGAGAAGCTGGTCTTGCGCCCGCTGATCGCCAGCCACAAGCAGGACATCATCGACCTGGCAGAAGAAATCGGCACGGCCGACTTTGCCAAGCACATGCCTGAATATTGCGGGGTCATTTCGGTGAACCCCAAGACCCACGCCAAGCGCAACCGCGTGGAGTATGAAGAACAACAGTTTGATATGGCGATTCTTGAGCGTGCGCTCGAGAACGCCAAACTGGTCCCGATCGATCGCGTCATCGATGAGTTGGGCCAGGATGTGCAAATCGAAGAAGTCAGCGAAGCCCTGGCCGGCCAGATCGTCGTCGACATCCGTCACCCGGATGCCGCCGAGGATGAGCCGCTGGAAATCGCTGGCATCGACGTGCAAGCGCTGCCGTTCTACGCATTGAACGCGCGCTTCAAGGAACTGGATAACAGCCGTCAGTACCTGCTGTATTGCGACAAAGGCGTGATGAGTCGCCTGCATGCCCACCATTTGCTCAGTGAGGGGTATGCCAATGTGCGCGTTTATCGACCGAGCTAAGAGCCCGGGGCTGTTTGCCTGTGGCCTGCGTCACCGGCCCCCCGACTCTGCCGTCAAGCTGTAACGGCAAGGCCTGACTCTACTGTTAATCGCTGCCACGACCTGTCAGCACACCGAATCCTCTGATCGAGATACACAAGTGATCGAAAATCTACGTAACATCGCCATCATTGCTCACGTTGACCATGGTAAAACCACCCTGGTAGACAAACTCCTGCGTCAATCCGGCACCCTGGAGCGCAACGAGCTCAACGACGAGCGCGTGATGGACTCCAACGACCAGGAAAAAGAGCGCGGTATTACCATCCTGGCTAAAAACACCGCTATCAACTGGAACGGCTACCACATCAACATCGTGGATACCCCGGGCCACGCCGACTTCGGCGGCGAAGTAGAACGCGTAATGTCGATGGTTGACTCCGTTCTGCTGCTGGTTGACGCTCAAGACGGCCCTATGCCGCAAACCCGTTTCGTGACCAAGAAGGCTTTCGAAGCTGGCCTGCGTCCGATCGTGTGCATCAACAAGGTTGACCGTCCAGGCGCGCGTCCGGACTGGGTTCTGGACCAGATTTTCGACCTGTTCGACAACCTGGGTGCTACCGAAGAACAGCTGGACTTCCAAGTCATCTACGCTTCGGCCCTGAACGGTATTGCCGGTCTGGAACACACCGCCATGGCGGAAGACATGACCCCGCTGTACCAGGCAATCGTTGACCACGTTCCACCACCGAAGGTTGACCGTGAAGGCCCGTTCCAGATGCAAATCTCGGCACTGGACTACAACAGCTTCCTGGGTGTTATCGGCGTTGGCCGTATTGCCCGTGGTAGCGTCAAGCCGAACACCCCGGTTGTCGCTATCGGCGCCGACGGCAAGAAGCGTAACGGCCGTATCCTGAAGCTGATGGGGCACCACGGCCTGCACCGCATCGACGTTGAAGAAGCCTTCGCTGGCGACATCGTTTGCGTGAGCGGTATGGACTCGCTGTTCATCTCCGACACCCTGTGCCAGCCGGACACCGTCGAGGCGATGAAGCCTCTGACCGTTGACGAGCCAACCGTTTCCATGACCTTCCAGGTAAACGACTCGCCTTTCTGCGGTAAAGAAGGCAAGTTCGTGACTTCCCGTAACATCAAGGAACGTCTGGACAAAGAGCTGCTGTACAACGTTGCTCTGCGCGTTGAAGAAGGCGACTCGGCTGACAAGTTCAAGGTTTCCGGCCGTGGTGAGCTGCACCTCTCGGTACTGATCGAAACCATGCGTCGCGAAGGCTTCGAAATGGGCGTTGGTCGTCCAGAAGTGATCATCCGTACTGTTGACGGCGTGAAGCAGGAACCGTTCGAAAACGTAACCATCGACACCCCTGAAGAATCCCAGGGCAAGGTCATGGAAGAAATGGGCCTGCGTAAGGGCGACCTGACCAACATGGTGCCGGATGGCAAAGGCCGTGTACGTCTGGAATACAACATCCCTGCTCGTGGTCTGATCGGTTTCCGTAACCAGTTCCTGACCCTGACCAACGGTGCTGGCATCCTGACCTCGATCTTCGATCGCTACGACACCATGAAGTCCGGCGACATGTCCGGCCGTCAGAACGGTGTTCTGGTATCGGTAGAAACCGGCAAGGCGCTGACCTACTCCCTGGAAACTCTGCAGGCGCGTGGCAAGCTGTTCGTTGAACACGGTCAAGAGATCTACAACGGTCAGATCGTTGGTCTGAACAGCCGTGACAACGACATGGGCGTTAACCCAACCAAAGGCAAGAAGCTCGACAACATGCGTGCTTCGGGTAAAGACGAAACCATCGCTCTGGTCCCACCTGTTCGCTTCACCCTGGAACAGGCCCTGGAATTCATCCAGGACGACGAGCTGTGCGAAGTTACGCCTAAGTCGATCCGCCTGCGTAAGAAGATCCTGGACGAAGGCGAGCGCACCCGCGCTGCCAAGAAAGCCAAGAACTGAGTTAACTCAGGCTGAATGAAAAACGCCCCCGGTCGAAAGGCCGGGGGCGTTTTTTTATGCCTGCAGTTTTTGTGGTGACTGTGCCGGCCTCATCGCGGGCAAGCCCGGCTCCCACAGGGGATGCATTTTAAATGTGGGATGCTTTTACGGTTTTGATTGTGTCGAGGTGCAGGCCGTTCTTCAGCCTTGTGGTCCGGTGCCAAACCACCGAAAGGCCAGGAACGTTTTGACTATTTTGCTTAATTGGATTTTGTCAGCTTTGTCCGCACGCCCATCCGAGTTGATATCACTGTGGGTGAATGTGTCGAATACACCATCATTGTCGCCGTCATAGGCCGAGGCACACTTGATGCGGATAGGCTGACTGAGGTCGCCATTATCCTCACTGAATTGGCAGGTGACGATGTTTGGAGAACCGTCCTTGTGGTAGTCGCTCGTAAAAATTTTGAGGTAGCGCTCCCAGTTATCGCCAATATTGAACCAGTTGAGTTGCAGAAAAGTTTCGGCAAACTCCGTCAGCAGTAATTGGTCCTGAAAACCCTGTTTGCCATCGTGATTGATATCGCCCGCAAATCCGAACTCGATGCTGCCATCAGCATTCATGTCGACTGCAACGGCTTCGCGTATCTGGCTGGCCAGCGGGTCGTGAAAGTGCAGCAGCGCGGTGTCTGCTTTTCCGTTGCCGCTGCGATCTTGGGCGGTGACTTTTAAATAGCGCATGAGCATCCTCCTGGAATAAAGACACTCAACGTTATCAGCGACGGTCTGGTAGCTATGTCAGGTGGCAAGCCTTTGATCCATCAGAGATGGCCCATATGGGCGTAGGCTTAGAATCTTTCCAGTGTACGAAGCCTGTCTGATCGCAACCACGCAGAGCGAGGGGTACGATCGGTCAGAACTTATCGAGGGTCCGGAACTTGGTCTCGCGCACCACTTCTTTGGGCTTATACGCGCAATATCCCGGCCGCGGCCCGATTTTTGGGTGGTTGCGGCAGGTATCCGGGCGCTTGTCATAAATAGTGCAGAAGCGCGTCTTACGATCCAGGTACAGGCAGTCGTTGTTGCTCATGCGCTGCAGGGTGAAAATTTCCGACTTGGAATTGAAGCGCTCGACGATGCCTTCCTTCTGCAAACGCTTGGCGATGTTCTTCGGCGGGTCGCCGCGCTCGAACTCATCGACGATGCCAATACGGATCAGGTCCTTGATCTTCACCTCGACCGGCAGCGTGCAGCAGCTGGACACGCAGCCGCCGCACATGTGGGCGGAATATTTCTGCCAGGTCTCGAGACGGTCGAGTTCCGCGGCGGCGATCAGTTGAGGCTTCATCAAGGTTCCAAGGTGGGGCTGTATCCGGGCGCGCGATCATACCGGGATTGGTGGTTTTTTGAACAATATTTTGCAGATTTCATCTCCAACGGTGCAGGGGAGCAAAGCAGGCACGGCCCCTGCATCAATTTCCCGCATAGGTGAATGAGTTAAAAAACTGCCGAACCAGCACGTCTACCGTCTGTCAGACCGACTAGGCTCTAGCAACTCCTTCAATCTCGCCCGAGGTCGCACCGATGTCTCAGGAACCGCTTGCACGAGAAGCAGAGGTAGCCGCATTCCGCGATGCTGTCTTGACCAAACTCACCTACGCGGTGGGCAAGGACCCGGATCACGCCTTCGACCACGACTGGTTCGAAGCCATTGCCCTGGCCGCCCGTGACCAGATGGTCGACCACTGGATGAACCACACGCGGCGTATCTACCGCAAAGGCCAGAAGCGGGTGTATTACCTCTCGCTGGAATTCCTGATTGGCCGTTTGCTCTACGACAGCCTGAGCAACCTGGGCGTGTTGGAAATTGCCCGCGAAGCCCTGTCCGAACTGGGCGTGGACCTGGAGCGCATCCGCCTGCTGGAGCCCGACGCGGCCCTTGGCAACGGTGGCCTGGGCCGCTTGGCCGCGTGCTTTATGGAAAGCATGTCGACCTTGGGCATTGCCGGCCACGGTTATGGCATTCGTTATGAACACGGCCTGTTCCGCCAGGCAATCGTCGATGGCTGGCAGCAAGAGCAGACCGAGCGCTGGCTGGATTTCGGCAACCCATGGGAATTCGAGCGCGCCGAGGTGATCTACCCGATCGGCTTTGGCGGCAGCGTCGAAACCCTGGCGGATGCCACCGGCAAGATGATCCAGGTGTGGACGCCCAACGAAACCGTGCGCGCGGTGGCTTACGACACCCCAGTGGTCGGCTGGCGCGGTGCCAGCGTCAACACCCTGCGCCTGTGGCGTGCCCGCGCCGTGGAAGACCTGCACCTGGAGCGTTTCAACGCCGGTGACCACTTGGGCGCCGTCGCTGAAGTGGCGCGCGCCGAAAGCATCTCCCGAGTGCTTTACCCGGCCGACAGCACCGAAGCAGGGCAGGAATTGCGCCTGCGCCAGGAATACTTCTTCGTTTCGGCCTCGCTGCAAGACTTGCTGCGCCGCCACAAGAACATGCACGGCTCGGTACTGAGCCTGGGCGAACACGCCGCGATTCAGCTCAACGACACCCACCCGTCCATCGCCGTGGCCGAGTTGATGCGCCAACTGGTCGACCTGCACGACATCCCGTGGGAAGCCGCGTGGGATGTGACCGTTGAAACCCTTTCCTACACCAACCACACCTTGTTGCCCGAGGCCTTGGAAACCTGGCCTGTCGGTTTGATGGAACGCATGCTGCCCCGGCATATGCAGATCATCTACCTGATCAACGCCCAGCACATCGATTCGCTGCGCGCCAAGGGCATCCACGATTTCGACGTATTGCGCGCCGTGTCGCTGATCGAAGAAGACAACGGCCGCCGCGTGCGCATGGGTAACCTGGCGTTCCTTGGCTCCCATAGCGTTAACGGCGTTTCCGGGCTGCACACCCAGTTGATGCGCAGCACGGTGTTCTCCGAGATGCACAAGCTGTACCCGGAGCGCATCAACAACAAAACCAACGGCATTACTTTCCGCCGCTGGCTGTACCAGGCCAACCCCAAGCTCACCGAGATGCTGGTGGAAGCGCTGGGCCCGGACATTCTCGACACCATGGAAACGCGCCTGACGGAGTTGGAAACCTTCGCCGAGAAGCAGGCCTTCCGCAAAGCCTTCGCCGATCAGCGCCTGCACAGCAAGCGAGCGCTGGCTGAGATCATCCACGAGCGCCTGGGTATTTCGGTGAACCCGGCGGCGATGTTCGACGTGCAGGTCAAGCGCATCCACGAATACAAACGCCAGTTGCTCAACCTGCTGCACACCGTGGCGCTGTACCAGGCCATTCGTGCCGAGCCGGGCACCGACTGGGTGCCGCGCGTGAAGATCTTCGCGGGCAAGGCGGCCGCCAGTTATCACCAGGCCAAGTTGATCATCAAATTGACCAACGATATCGCCCGCACCGTGAACAACGACCCGACCGTGCGCGGTTTGCTCAAGGTGGTGTTCCTACCCAACTACAACGTCAGCCTGGCGGAAAGCATCATCCCGGCAGCGGATTTGTCGGAGCAGATTTCCACTGCCGGTTTTGAAGCTTCCGGCACCAGCAACATGAAGTTCGGCCTCAACGGCGCGCTGACCATCGGCACCATGGACGGCGCCAACGTGGAGATGCACGAGCGCGTGGGCGCCGAGCATATGTTTATCTTCGGCCTCAGCGCCCAGCAGGTGGAAGCGCGCAAGCACGCCGGTGAGTTCAACGCCGGGCCGGACATTGCCGCGTCCCATCGCCTTAACGATGTGCTGCAAGCGATCCGTGGCGGGGTGTTCTCGCCGGATGACCCGGGCCGTTATGTGGGCTTGATCGACGGGCTGATCGACTACGACCGCTTCCTGGTATGCGCCGACTTCGACGCTTACTGGGACGCCCAGGCCCGGGTCGAGGCGCATTGGCACGATTCCAAGGCCTGGTGGCGCTCGGCGGTGCTCAATACCGCGCGCATGGGCTGGTTCAGCTCGGACCGCACCATCCGCGAATACGCCACCGAGATCTGGAAAGCCCTCGACTAAACAGCGCAATACTAAAATGTGGGAGCGGGCTTGCTCGCGAATGCGGTGTGACAGTCGACATATTTGTTAACTGATACTCCGCATTCGCGAGCAAGCCCGCTCCCACATTGGCTTTGCGTCGATATACTAAGGCCCGGTTCGCTTAGGGATATCGACCATGCAATGGATCTTCATGCTGATTGGCCTGGTGCTTGGCTGGGCGCTCGATGAGTCGTTTTCCGACGCCGGTATCGGTGCACTGCTGGGCTTGGGCATTGGCCAGGCGATTCGCCTGTCGAGGCTGTCGGCTCAGGCGGACCAACAAGCGCGTCAGTTGGAAACCACACAGAAGGCGTTGATCGCCCTAGGCGATCGTCTGCGGCAATTGGAAGTGCCCACGCCGACCCGTAGCGCGACCGTCGAACCGCCCATTCCCGAACCCGCACCTGTCACCAAGCCGCCCGAGCTGGTCTGGGAACTGCCTGCCGAGCTGGCACCTGTCGCCATGGTTGCCGAACCGAGCCAGCCGCTGCCGGATGATGTCTGGGTTGCCACGCCACGCCCTCAACAACCCGTCACCCCACCTAGCCCCAACCTGATCGAGCGCGCCATCCGCGGCGCCCGCGATTGGCTGTTCGGCGGCAATACCGTGCTGCGCGTTGGCGTGGTGCTGTTGTTTCTCGGCCTGGCGTTTTTGCTGCGTTATGCCACCGAAGGCGTGGTGGTGCCGATCGAACTGCGTTACGCCGGAGTTGCTGGCGCCGCCATCGCCTTGCTGGGCCTGGGCTGGTGGCTGCGGCTGCGCAACAGCAATTACGGGCTGATGCTGCAAGGCACCGGCATTGCCGTGTTGTACCTGACGGTGTTCGCCGCGATGCGCCTGCACCCACTGATTGACCCAGGCGCCGCGTTTGCCTTGTTGGTGGTGATCACGGTGTTCTCGGCCACCCTGGCAATCAGCCAGGACGCCCTCGGCCTTGCCTGCGCGGCGGCGCTGGGTGGTTTTGCTGCGCCGATTCTGGCCTCCACCGGCGCCGGTAATCATGTGGCGCTGTTCAGTTATTTCGCCCTGCTCAATGCCGGCATTCTCGCCATCGCCTGGTTCAAGGCCTGGCGCGTGCTCAACCTGATCGGGTTTTTCGGCACTTTCGGCATTGGTTTCGCTTGGGGCATGCGCGCTTACGCGCCGGAGTTGCTGTGGAGTACCGAGCCGTTCCTGATCCTGTTTTTCCTGATGTACCTGGCTATTGGCCTACTGTATGCCCGACGTAAATTGCAGGCGTTGGGCGACGCACCTGAAGAACGTGACGCACTGCTGCGCTGGTCGGCGGCCAAGGGCGATTATGTCGACGGCAGCCTGCTGTTTGGTCCGCCCTTGGTGGGCTTTGGCTTGCAGTTCGCGCTGGTGCAGCACCTGGAATTTGCGCCTGCATTCAGCGCACTGGGCCTGGGCATTATCTATATGGTCCTGGCGCGACTGCTTCAGGGTGGACGCACTTTGCTACTGGCCGAAACATGCCTGGCGCTAGGGGTGATCTTTGCCAGCCTGGCGATTCCGTTGGGCCTTGATGCGCGCTGGACGGCGGCCGCGTGGGCGGTTGAGGGCGCGGGGATCTTCTGGTTGGGCATGCGCCAGCATAAAACCCTGGCGCGGGCGTTCGCCTTGTTGCTCCAACTGGGATCGACGCTGATCTTCCTCAGCGAACTGCGCAGTGGCACGGGCACCTTGTTGCAAGGGCTGCCATTGGGGGCGTTGCTGCTCGGCGTTGCGCTGCTGTTTACCTTTTATCAAGTGCACAAATCGCTGCCGGAGCAGAGCCGAAATTGGGAACGCCAAGGCGCGCCGTGGCTCGCCGCCCTTGGCCTGGCGTGTGCATACCTGCTGCCGGCGTTGTTGCTGTCGACGCAGGGCAGCGTGATCAGTTGGGCGCTGGCCGGTCTTGCGACAGTCTGG
Source organism: Pseudomonas sp. Xaverov 259 (assembly GCF_019352915.1). Lineage (NCBI taxonomy): Bacteria > Pseudomonadati > Pseudomonadota > Gammaproteobacteria > Pseudomonadales > Pseudomonadaceae > Pseudomonas > Pseudomonas sp. Xaverov 259. The sequence continues at coordinate 102,500 of NZ_JAAAFV010000018.1, forward strand.
GCCGGGCGATTGATCGCGTCCAAAGCGGTTGTGTACTGCGGTGTCGCGGTGCAACTGCTTGCAGGCGTGTTGTTTGTGCTCGACCCGGTGGCCAATGTGTGGACGCCAATGATCATGGCCATCGCCGCCATGACCAGCGCCTGGCGCTTGCCTCGTGGGTACCTGGCGCATGTGCTGTTGGCCTGGGGCGTGGCGTGGTGGGCGCTGGCCCTGGGCGGTGAAGTGTTGCGCTCGGCGCCTGTGGCCTTGCATGCCACGCTGTTGCTGTTGGCGGCTGCGTTGAGCGTAGCGCTCTGGACCGTGCTGGCGCTGCGGCTGCGGTGGGCGGCGTTGGGCGTGGCGTCTACCTTGCTGATGCCGGTTTCCGGACTGGTGTTGGCGGGCGCATGGAATGAGTACTACCACCCTGCGGCGAATTTCGCTGCTTTGGCCTGGATTGCGGTATTTGTCGTGCATGGCGTGTCGCTGCGCCGCCTGGCGCAACTCGTCGAGCCGCGTCCCTTGAGCATGGCCCATGTGTTGGGCTGCTGGGTGTTGATTGGCGTGCTGGCGCTGGAGCTACGCTACGGCTTGCTGTTGCTCTCGGATCACTACAACGCCTGGCGCTGGTTGGGCTGGGCGATCTTGCCAAGCCTGTATCTGGTGCTGGCCGCTTCGCCACGTCGTTGGCCGTGGCCGGTGTCGGCGTACCCGCGTGAATACCGCGTGCTGGCGGCGCTGCCGTTGGCGGTATTGATGCTTGCATGGTTCTGGCTGGCCAATACGTTCAGCGACGGTACGGCCGAGCCGTTGCCGTATATACCGCTGCTCAACCCGTTGGACCTGGGGCTGCTGTTTGCGCTGCTGGGTGTTTACGTGTGGTCGCGCACTGTGGCGCCGCAGGCTGAGCGGCTTGCCCAAGGGGTCGTGGGTGTTTCGCTGTTTGCCTTCTTTACGGCCTTGGTGATGCGCACCGCCCATCATTGGGGCGGTGTGCCATTTGACTTGGATACGTTGCTGGAATCGATGTTGGTGCAAGCCAGCCTGTCGATTGTGTGGACCCTTATCGCCCTGGGCCTGATGATCGGCGGCCACCTGCGCAACAGACGCGAAGTGTGGCTGATCGGCGCGGCGCTGATTGCCGTGGTGGTCGCCAAGTTGTTCTTTGTTGAGCTGAGCAACCGTGGCGGTCTGGCGCGGATCGTATCGTTTATCGGCGTGGGCGGGTTGTTGCTGGTGGTGGGCTACTTTGCACCGCTGCCGCCCAAGCGTGCCGAACCTGTGACTGCAACCGAGGGAGCATCTTCTTGATGGGCAAGCTGAGTCTGAGCGGGTTGGCGTTATGGTTGATGTGTTCGGCGGTGTACGCGCAGGAAGGGCCGGCCGACTTCACCACGCACGTGCCGCTGGCCGTGAGCGGCAATGGCCCCTGGTATCGCCTGGAGCTGCCGCTGAGCGTGCAATTGGCTGCGCGCCAGGCTGACCTGAGTGATGTGCGCGTGTTCAATGCCGCCGGCGAGCCACAGGCGTATGCGCTGTCGCGCCAGTCCGCGCAACGTACCGAAAGCCGCGACGTGACCGATGTGAAGTGGTTCCCTCTGTACGCTGCCGACACCCGTGAAAGCGTGCCAAATGTAGTGATGAAGTCCACCGCCGAAGGCACCTTGCTGCAAGTGCTCCCGCCTAAAACCGGCGCGCAAGTGCTGCGGGGCTGGGTGCTGGACGCCAGTTCGATCAAGGCGCCGTTGCAGCAGTTGAGTCTGGACTGGAGCCGTGAGCAGGACGGTTTCCAGCGTTTCAGCATTGAAGCCAGCGATGACTTGCAGCACTGGCAGGCATGGGGCGACGGGCAAGTGGCGCGCTTGTCGTTTGCCGACGAGCGTGTCGAGCAGCATGACGTGAGCTTGCCGGGGCAATCGGCGCGGTATCTGCGCCTGGTATGGCAAGGGCAGGCGGCGCCGCAGTTGACGTCGGCCAAACTGGTCAGCGCGACCCGCAGCAGCTTGCCGCTGCCGTTGGTGTGGTCGCAGCCGCTAGCGGGCACGCGGCTCAAGGCCGGTGAATACAGCTGGCAACTGCCAACAGGGCTGCACATAGAGCGCTTGCGCGTCGAGCTCAAGCAGCCCAACACGCTGGCGCCCGTGAAGTTGGCGGGGCGGCGCGAAGCCAATCAGGCCTGGCAACCGCTGAGCAATGGCTTGCTGTATCGCCTGGCCCAGAATGGCCAGGACGTGGTGCAGGATGAATTGCAATTGCCAGGCGTGGCCGTAGGCGAACTCAAGTTGCAGGTGGACGAGCGCGGCGGCGGCCTGGGCGTGGACGCGCCAGCTTTGCGCTTTGCCGTGCGTGCCACGCAGTTGGTGTTCCTGGCGCGCGGTGAGCCGCCGTTTACCCTGGCGTTGGGCAACCCGTCGATAAAGGCCGCGAACTTGCCGCTGTCGACGCTGATTCCCGACTACAGCGCCGAGCGTATCAAGACCTTGGGGCAGGCTACGGTCGCAGGAGAGGTGACGCTCAAGTCGCCTGCGATTGCCGCTTCGCCCCAAGCGGGTACGGACTGGAAGAAGCTTGGCCTGTGGGCGGTGCTGCTGCTCGGTGTGGCAGCGCTGGGGGCCATGGCCTACAGTCTGTTGCGCAAGCCCCAGGTCAAACCGTGAACTCTATTGGGGTTAAATCCTCTGATTAGAGGAAATAACCCTCGACTCGCGTTAAACTGCGCGGGTTTTTAAGCCCCCCATTTTCCGGAGCCTTCCATGTCCCGCGTTACCCTGAGTCGCTATTTGATCGAGCAGACCCGCAGCAACAACACGCCTGCCGATCTGCGCTTCCTTATCGAAGTGGTGGCGCGTGCTTGCAAGGAAATCAGCCACGCCGTGTCCAAAGGCGCACTGGGTGGTGTTCTGGGCAGCATGGGCACTGAAAACGTCCAAGGTGAAGTGCAGAAGAAGCTCGACGTGATTTCCAACGAAATCCTGCTCGAAGCCAACGAATGGGGCGGCCACCTGGCCGGCATGGCGTCCGAAGAAATGGACAACGCCTACCAGATCCCGGGCAAATACCCGAAAGGCGCGTACCTGCTGGTGTTCGACCCACTGGACGGCTCGTCCAACATCGACATCAACGCACCGGTCGGCACCATCTTCTCGGTACTGCGCTGCCCGAATGAATACCTGAGCCAGAACGAAGCCTTGAACGAAAAGGCCTTCCTGCAGCCAGGCACCGAGCAGGTCGCTGCCGGCTACGCCATCTACGGCCCGCAGACCATGCTGGTGCTGACCCTGGGCGACGGCGTTAAAGGCTTTACCCTGGACCGTGAAATGGGCAGCTTCGTACTGACCCACGAAGACATCACCATTCCTGCCTCCACCCAGGAATTTGCGATCAACATGTCCAACCAGCGCCACTGGGAAGAGCCTGTGACCCGCTACGTGGGCGAGTTGATGGCCGGCGAAGAAGGCCCGTTGAAGAAGAACTTCAACATGCGCTGGGTCGCTGCGATGGTGGCTGACGTACACCGCATCCTGACCCGTGGTGGCCTGTTCATGTACCCACGTGACAGCCGCGAGCCTTCCAAGCCGGGCAAGCTGCGTTTGATGTACGAAGCCAACCCGATGTCGTTCCTGGTTGAGCAAGCGGGCGGCGCGTCCACCGACGGCCACCAACGCATCCTCGACATCCAGCCGGAAGGCCTGCACCAGCGTGTGGCGGTGTTCCTGGGCTCGAAGGAAGAAGTTGAGCGTGTGACGGCTTATCACAAGAAGTAAACATTTGTGGTGATCAAAAAGCCCCGAAATGCCTACAGCGTTTCGGGGCTTTTTTGTTTACTGGATAAGATTTTTCAGCAGCAGTGCCTGCAGGTTTTTTCGAGTGTCGGCGATGATGTGGACATAGATGATTTGTTCACGGATTTCGTAGATGATCCGGTTCATGCCACTCACCACTTGGCGATACTGGCTCATATTCAGCCGCTCGATTTCTTCCGGTATCGAGCCTGCATAAGGCTGAGTTTCGAGGCGGCGCATAGCGTGTTTCAACGATTCAAAGGTCGTTTGCCAGGTTGACGCAGAGAATTGTCGAATGAGGTATGACTTGATGTCTTTAAGGTCGTTCTTTGCTGAGTGAAGAATCACAACCCTGAACGTCATTGAGCGTCGTCCTTGTCCAGCTCTGCGAATACGTCCTCCATATCCTCAAACTGACCTGATTCAATCTGTCGATTACCCAGGGCCAAAAGCTTTAACAAGGCCATGGTTTCCGCCTGTTCTTCAAAGCTCTTTACGTCCATCACCACCAGCTTTGCCTCACCGTTTTGAGTGATAACCAGCGGTTCGCGGCTTTCTGTGAGGGTTTTGACAATCTCAGCCGTATGGCTTTTCAGGTAGCTGATCGGTTTTATCTGGGATGAGAATTTCACGGGTAAGCCCTGCCTCGATGGTGGACCGATATTAGTCTTTATTTGGTCTGATCGTAGCGTTGGACTGATGAAAGGTTGGGGTTTTACGTTCGAAAAGGCGCTGAAAAGTACCGGTGCGCAGAAAAAAGAAATACCACCCCTCATCGGGAACCAGACACCCCTTTTCCCTTCTAAGCTTCTGGCAGATACCCCAGCTGCTTTGTCTCTCCAGGAGCTTTTCCATGTCTTTACGCCGTCTCGCCTTGCTGGCTTTTTGCGTGCTGCTAGCCGCGTGCAGTAAGGTCAATCAAGAAAATTACGCGAAGCTGTCGGCTGGCATGGCCAAGGCCGAGGTGGAGTCGTTGCTGGGTAAGCCGACTGATTGTTCCGGTGCGCTGGGCATGTCCAGCTGTACGTGGGGCGATAAAAACAGCTTTATCAGCGTGCAGTACGCCGGTGACAAAGTTCTGATGTTTTCCGGGCAAGGCCTGAAGTAAACCGGGGCGCGAGCCTGCGGGAGAAGAAGAATGATGCGTTTTGTTTTGTTTCTTTGCGCCAGTCTGTTTTTGGCGGGCTGCGCCAGCCATTCTGGCGATGATCTGCAACCCAAGACCGCGAGCAACGTCAACCTCAAGCGTTACCAGGGCACCTGGTATGAGTTGGCCCGATTGCCGATGTACTTCCAGCGCAACTGCGCGCAGTCCGAAGCCCGATACACCCTGTTGCCGGATGGCGACATGTCGGTGTTCAACCGCTGCCTGACCACAGAGTGGAAGTGGGAAGAAGCCAAGGGCACGGCCACGCCGCAAGTGCCGGGCAAGACCGACAAGCTCTGGGTGGAATTCAATAACTGGTTCACCGCGCTGTTGCCGGGCGTTGCCAAGGGTGATTACTGGGTGCTGTACGTGAGTGATGACTACAAGACCGCCATCGTCGGCAGCCCGAGCCGGCGCTACATGTGGATCCTGTCACGCACGCCAACGGTAAATGCCGACACCCGCGAAGACCTGCTGAGCCGGGCGCGGCAGCAGGGGTATGACACCACGCGGCTGATCTGGCGTACGTCGGACAAACAGATGGCGAAGACCTCGCAATAACCTGAGCGTGTCGCCGATCAAAATGTGGGAGCGGGCTTGCTCGCGAATGCGGTGTATCAGTATCAGATGTTCTGACTGACACACCGCATTCGCGAGCAAGCCCGCTCCCACATTTGTTATGTGTTGCCTGTTAGCCCAGCAGATCTCTCAAGACTTGTGTAAACGCCCGGCTGCTTTCTTCCTCGCTGGCATGATGCCCATCGCGCACCACCCACTTGCCGTTGACCAGCACATCACGCACTTGGCGATCACCACCGGCGAACAGCCAGCGATTGAGAATGCCATCCTCGGTCGCCGTCGCCAGGTACGGGTCCTTGCCGTCCAGCACAATCCAATCTGCCCGCTTGCCGACTTCCAGCCGACCAATCGGCTGCCCCAGCGCTTGGGCGCCACCGTCGAGCGCAGCATCAAACAGCGTGCGGCCAACCATTGGTTGATCACTGCGATACAGACGGTTGCGCCGCTGGTCGCGCAGGCGCTGGCCATATTCGAGCCAACGTAACTCCTCCACCACGCTCAGTGACACATGGCTGTCGGAACCGATACCCATGCGCCCGCCTTGAGCGAGGAAATCCACCGCCGGGAAAATCCCGTCGCCCAGGTTGGCTTCGGTGGTCAGGCACAAACCGGCGATTGCCCGGCTCTTGGCCATGCGCGTGACTTCATCGGCGTCAGCATGGGTGGCGTGTACCAGGCACCAACGCTCATTCACTTCGATATGGTCATACAGCCATTGCAGCGGGCGCTTGCCGCTCCAGGCCAGGCAGTCGTCGACTTCTTTTTGCTGCTCGGCAATGTGGATATGCACCGGGCACGCCTTGTCGCTGGCGGCCAGCACAGCATTGATCTGTTCGGGTGTAACGGCACGCAACGAGTGGAAGCACAGGCCCAGTTGCTGCGCTGGCTGCGCCGCCAGAATGGGCTTCAGGCGTGCTTGCAGGTCCAGGTAATCTTCGGTGCTGTTGATAAAGCGCCGCTGGCCTTCATTCGGCGCCTGGCCACCAAAGCCTGAATGGGTGTAGAGCACCGGCAGCAGCGTCAGGCCGATACCGCTGCTGGCGGCCGCCTGGCTGATTTGTTGCGACAGCTCCGTGCGGTCGGCATACGCCTGGCCGCTGACGTCGTGGTGTACGTAATGAAACTCGGCCACCGAGGTGTAACCGGCCTTGAGCATTTCGATATACAGCTGGCGGGCGATGACCTGCAGTTGTTCCGGGTTGATCTTGCCGACCATGCGGTACATCAAGTCGCGCCAGGTCCAAAAACTGTCATTCGGGTTGCCGGCCACTTCGGCCAAACCGGCCATGGCGCGTTGGAACGCATGGGAGTGCAGGTTAGGCATGCCCGCTAGAACCGGGCCTCTGAGCCGTTCGGCAGCGTCTGCACTGGCATTGGGCTCAACGTGGGTCAGCACGCCATCGGCGCTGACTTCAAAGCGTACATCGTTGGCCCATCCATTAGGCAGCAGCGCGCGTTCGGCAAAGAAAGCGGACATGATCAAGGCACCCCGGTCGTGTGTTTATTTGTATATACATATACAGACGTTTGCCTGCTCGGTAAACTCCGGCAATCTATGCATCTTTTCCCCCTGCAAGGATTCCCTGTGCCGACTCCGCCTGCCAAGTCTTCGCTGGCTGCCCACATGGACGAAAGTCCGGCGCCCTTGTATGCCCGCGTCAAACAGATGATCAGCCAGCAGATCCTCAACGGCAACTGGCCGCCGCATTACCGCGTGCCGTCGGAGAGTGAACTGGTCAACCAGCTTGGCTTCAGCCGCATGACCATCAACCGCGCGCTGCGTGAACTGACCGCCGAAGGTTTGCTGGTGCGCATGCAGGGCGTCGGCACCTTCGTTGCCGAGCCCAAGAGCCAGTCGGCGCTGTTTGAAGTGCACAACATTGCCGATGAGATCGCCTCGCGCGGTCATCGGCATACCTGCCAGGTTATTCACCTGGGCGAAGAGGCCGCCGGCTCCGAGCGCGCCGTGGCGCTGGAGATGCGTGAGGGCGGGCGGGTGTTCCACTCGCTGATCGTGCATTTCGAAAACGATATTCCGGTGCAAATCGAAGATCGCTTCGTCAACGCCCTGGTTGCGCCGGAATACTTGCAGCAGGATTTCACCCAGCAAACACCCTACGCCTACCTCAACCAGGTCGCGCCACTGACCGAGGGCGAGCATGTGGTTGAAGCGATCCTCGCCGACGCTGCCGAGTGCAAGCTGTTGCAGATCGAGCCAAGCGAGCCCTGCCTGTTGATTCGCCGCCGCACCTGGTCCGGCCGCCAGCCGGTCACCGCCGCGCGTTTGATCCACCCCGGTTCCCGTCATAGCCTGGAAGGACGTTTCAGTAAATGAGTGAAGTGAAAGTCTGGCGCGCCGCCGACTACATCCGCATGCCGTGGAAAAACGGCGGCGGCAGCACCGAAGAAATCACCCGTGACGCGGGCATTGGCCTGGATGGCTTTGGCTGGCGCTTGTCGATTGCCGATATTGCCGAGTCGGGCGGGTTTTCTACCTTTGCCGGCTACCAGCGTGTGATCACCGTGATCAAAGGCGCGGGTATGGTCCTGACCGTGGATGGTGAGGAGCAGCGTGGGTTGTTACCGTTGCAGGCATTTGCGTTCAAGGGTGAGAGTGAAGTGTCTTGCCGCCTGATCACTGGACCCATTCGCGATTTCAACCTGATTTATTCGCCTGAGCGTTACCACGCGCGGTTGCAGTGGATGGATGGTGTGCAGCGTTTTTTCAGCACGGCGCACACGGTGTTGGTGTTCAGCGTGGCGGATGAGGTGAAGGTGCTGGGTGAAAAGCTCGGCCATCACGATTGCCTGCAAATCGACGGTAACAATGACCTGCTGGATATTTCCGTCACCGGCCGCTGCTGCGTAATCGAACTGACCGCACGCGGTTAAAAAACTGTGGGAGCTGGCTTGCCTGCGATAGCGGTGTGTCAGATCAGCAGATCTGATGCTGACACACCGCTATCGCAGGCAAGCCAGCTCCCACATTTGCTTTTCAGTGTTCATAAGAGCTGTTTCCAGCCGCGCACCAATTTGTTACCGAATGCCCCAGCTTGGCGCAACGCCAGGCAATCGTTAGCAATTTCCCCGTCCGCAAACTCCCTCTGTAAGAAATTTCAACAAGCCTGGAAGCCTTAATTTCCAAGGCTTTCACACGCCTCCCAAAAAAATCTCACACGCTCCCCCACCAAGTTGGCCGCTTGATTGCATATGCTTGTACATACAAGTAAAGATGTGTGCGTAAGACTCTGCTTCGCACCATCCAAGTTCGCGCATCATGCCGAGGAGTCCAGCTGTGACCGATTTTTCGAAAACCAAGCCTACTAAATACCGTGACGTCGAAATCCGTGCTGCCCGCGGTAACAAGCTCACCGCCAAAAGCTGGCTGACTGAAGCACCGCTGCGCATGTTGATGAACAACCTTGACCCGCAAGTGGCCGAGAACCCGAAAGAATTGGTGGTGTACGGCGGTATCGGCCGTGCGGCGCGCAACTGGGAGTGCTACGACCAGATCGTCGAGAGCCTCACCAACCTGAATGACGACGAGACCCTGCTGGTGCAATCCGGCAAGCCGGTCGGCGTGTTCAAGACCCACAGCAACGCGCCGCGCGTGCTGATCGCCAACTCCAACCTGGTGCCGCACTGGGCTAGCTGGGAACACTTCAACGAACTGGATGCCAAGGGCCTGGCCATGTACGGTCAGATGACCGCCGGCAGTTGGATCTACATCGGCAGCCAGGGCATCGTGCAGGGCACCTACGAAACCTTCGTCGAAGCCGGCCGCCAGCATTACAACAGCGACCTCACCGGCCGCTGGGTCCTCACCGCTGGCCTTGGCGGCATGGGCGGCGCTCAGCCGTTGGCTGCAACCCTGGCTGGCGCCTGCTCGCTGAACATCGAGTGCCAGCAGGTCAGCATCGATTTCCGTCTGGCCAGCCGTTATGTCGACGAGCAAGCCACCGACCTCGACGACGCCCTGGCCCGCATCGCCAAATACACCAAAGAAGGCAAGGCCATCTCCATCGCCTTGCTGGGCAACGCGGCCGAAATCCTGCCGGAACTGATCAAGCGCGGCGTGCGCCCGGACATGGTCACCGACCAGACCAGCGCCCACGACCCACTCAATGGCTACCTGCCGGCTGGCTGGACCTGGGACGAATACCGCGCCCGCGCCAAGACCGAGCCAGCTGCCGTGATCAAGGCCGCCAAGCAGTCGATGGCCGTGCACGTCAAAGCCATGCTGGAATTCCAGAAACAAGGTATTCCGACCTTCGACTACGGCAACAACATCCGCCAGATGGCCCAGGAAGAAGGCGTAGAAAATGCCTTCGACTTCCCAGGCTTCGTGCCGGCCTACATCCGCCCACTGTTCTGCCGTGGTATCGGCCCGTTCCGCTGGGCTGCGCTGTCAGGCGACCCGCAAGACATCTACAAGACCGACGCCAAAGTCAAAGAGCTGATCCCGGACGACGCGCACCTGCACAACTGGCTGGACATGGCCCGCGAACGCATCAGCTTCCAGGGCTTGCCGGCACGTATCTGCTGGGTTGGCCTGGGCCAGCGCGCCAAGCTCGGCCTGGCGTTCAACGAAATGGTACGCAGCGGCGAGCTGTCGGCGCCGGTAGTGATCGGCCGTGACCACCTCGACTCCGGCTCGGTTGCAAGCCCGAACCGCGAAACCGAAGCCATGCAGGACGGCTCCGACGCCGTGTCCGACTGGCCACTGCTTAACGCCTTGCTCAACACCGCAAGCGGCGCGACCTGGGTATCGCTGCACCACGGCGGCGGCGTGGGCATGGGCTTCTCCCAGCATTCGGGCATGGTCATCGTCTGCGACGGTACCGACGAAGCGGCTGAGCGCATTGCCCGCGTGCTGCACAACGACCCGGCCACCGGGGTGATGCGCCACGCCGATGCGGGTTACCAGATCGCCATCGATTGCGCCAAAGAGCAGGGCCTCAACCTGCCGATGATCAAGTAACAACTGGCCGGGTTCTGTGGGAGCTGGCTTGTGTGGGAGCTGGCTTGCCTGCGATGGCATCCCCTCGGTTCTGTTGAGAGACCGAGTCGCCCGCATCGCAGGCAAGCCAGCTCCCACATTTGCCCTGCTGTGTACCAAGACATGTTTCACCCGCACCACCGAAAAACAATCCATCAGAGGTTGAACAACATGGCTGCAAATGACACCACCCCGTTGATCGAAAGGCGTTCGATCGACTACATCCCGGAAGCGGAAAGACACGGTCGTCTATTGAGCCAGTTCACCCTGTGGATGGGTGCCAACCTGCAAATCACCGCGATTGTCACCGGGGCCTTGGCCGTGGTACTCGGCGGTGATGTGTTCTGGTCGTTGATCGGGCTATTGATCGGCCAACTGATCGGCGGCGGCGTCATGGCGTTGCATGCGGCGCAAGGGCCAAAGCTTGGCCTGCCACAGATGATCTCCAGCCGGGTGCAGTTCGGCGTTTATGGTGCAGCCATCCCGATTGTGCTGGTCTGCTTGATGTATCTCGGTTTCACCGCGACCGGCACCGTACTGTCGGGGCAGGCGCTGGGCCAGTTGTTCGGGGTCAGCGACAGCGTCGGTATCCTGATTTTTGCCAGCGTGATCGTACTGGTCACCGTACTGGGTTACCGGGTGATCCACTTTATCGGGCGAGTCGCCAGCGTCATTGGCGTGATTGCCTTTGTCTATCTGTTCAGTCGTTTGATGAGCCAGACCGACGTTGGCGCGCTTTTGCAGATCCGCCACTTCAGCTGGAGCAGTTTCCTGCTGGCGGTGTCGCTCGCGGCCTCCTGGCAGATCGCCTTCGGCCCTTACGTGGCGGACTATTCACGTTACCTGCCAAGCAAGACATCTTCGCTGAAAACCTTTTTCGCCGCCGGCGCAGGTTCAGTCATTGGTGCTCAGGTGGCGATGGTCCTTGGCGTGTTTGCCGCGGCCATGTCCAACGGGCAATTTGCCGGTCACGAAGTCGCCTACATCGTTGGGTTGAGTGGTACGGGCGCCACCGCTGCGCTGCTGTACTTCAGCATCGCGTTCGGCAAGGTCACCATCTCTACCCTGAACTCCTACGGCAGCTTCATGTGCATTGCGACCATCGTCAGCGGCTTCCGTGGTCGCCTGGAGGTCACCCGCCTGCAGCGTCTGGTGTTCGTGCTGGTGATCGTCGGCACTGCAACCCTGATCGCGTTGCTCGGCCAGCACTCGTTCCTCGGTGCGTTCAAGTCTTTCATCCTGTTTCTGCTGGCGTTCTTCACTCCCTGGAGTGCAATCAACCTGGTGGATTACTACTGCATCACCCGTGAACGTTACGACGTACCGGCCTTGGCCGACCCGAATGGCCGCTACGGTCGCTGGAACCTGCTGGGTATCAGCGTCTATGTGTTCGGCGTGCTGGTGCAGTTGCCGTTCATCTCTACCAAGTTCTACACCGGCCCCCTGGTTGCCGCGCTGGGTGATGTGGATATCTCCTGGATCATCGGCCTGGTACTGCCTGCGGCCCTGTATTACGTATGTGCGAAAAAATGGCACGGCACAGTGCCCGATCACCTGATCCTGCCAATAGAGCAGGGCGCTGCACCAACGACAAACGGGCTGGCTGCACAAGCCTGATGGGACGTGGACAGGGCAGGACGCCTACTGACTGCCGTAATCCATTTCAAGATTGGGAGCGTCACAACAATGAAGATGAATAAAACCCTGCTGGCCACCGTGTTATCTGCAGGCTTGCTGGCCTCTGCCGGCGCCGAGGCGGCGGGTTGGTGCGAGTCAGGCAAGCCGGTGAAGTTCGCCGGGCTGAACTGGGAAAGCGGCATGTTGCTCACCGACATCCTGCAAACCGTGCTGGAGAAAGGCTACGACTGCAAAACCGACAGCCTGCCGGGCAATTCCATCACCATGGAAAACGCCCTGAGCAGCAACGACATCCAGGTGTTCGCCGAAGAGTGGGTAGGCCGCAGCGAAGTCTGGAACAAGGCCGAGAAGGCCGGCAAAGTCGTTGGCGTTGGCGCGCCCGTTGTCGGCGCCGTCGAAGGCTGGTACGTGCCGCGTTACGTGATTGAGGGCGACGCCAAGCGCAAGCTGGAACCCAAGGCACCGGACCTGAAAAACATCGCCGACCTGGCCAAATACGCCTCGGTGTTCAAGGACCAGGAAGAACCGTCCAAAGGCCGCTTCTACAACTGCCCGGCCGGCTGGACCTGTGAGCTGGACAACAGCGAGATGCTCAAAAGCTACGGCCTTGAAAGCACCTACACCAACTTCCGCCCTGGCACCGGCCCGGCGCTGGATGCCGCTGTGCTGTCGAGCTACAAGCGTGGCGAGCCGATCCTGTTTTACTACTGGTCACCCACCCCGCTGATGGGCCAGGTCGATCTGGTCAAGCTCGAAGAAAAGCCCGGTGTGGATAAAAGCGTGAGCATCAAGGTCGGTCTGTCCAAGACCTTCCACGAGCAAGCGCCTGAACTGGTAGCGGTGCTGGAGAAGGTCAACCTGCCTATCGATCTGCTTAACCAGAACCTCGGTCGCATGGCCAAAGAGCGAATTGAGTCGCCAAAACTGGCGAAAATTTTCCTCAAGGAACATCCTGAAGTCTGGCACGCATGGGTGAGCGACGACGCAGCCAAGAAAATCGACGCGGCCTTGTAGGTCAAGGGTGTCCGGCTACCCTGAGGGGTTAGCCGGGCACACGGCCACAACCCACTGGATCGAGAGCACGATATGTTTCCTGAGAGTTTTACGTTTTCCATCGCCGACTGGGTCAACGGTTGGGTGGACTCGCTGGTCACCAACTACGGCGATGTGTTCCGGCACATCTCCGACACGCTGTTGTGGGCCATCGTCAACCTGGAAGGCTTGCTGCGCGCAGCGCCCTGGTGGCTGATGCTCGCCATCGTCGGCGGTATTGCCTGGCACGCCACCCGCAAGCTGGTGACCACGGCGGTGATCGTCGGGTTGCTGTTCCTGGTGGGTGCGGTTGGCCTGTGGGACAAGCTGATGCAAACCCTGGCACTGATGATGGTCGCCACGGTGATCTCGGTGCTGATCGGTATTCCATTGGGCATTTTGTCGGCGCGCAGCAATCGCCTGCGTTCGGTGCTGATGCCGTTGCTCGACATCATGCAAACCATGCCCAGCTTCGTGTACCTGATCCCGGTGCTGATGCTGTTTGGCCTGGGCAAGGTGCCGGCGATTTTCGCCACGGTGATCTACGCCGCGCCACCGCTGATTCGCCTCACCGACCTGGGCATTCGCCAGGTCGACGGCGAAGTCATGGAAGCCATCAATGCCTTTGGTGCCAACCGCTGGCAGCAACTGTTTGGCGTGCAACTGCCGCTGGCATTGCCGAGCATCATGGCGGGTATCAACCAGACCACCATGATGGCGTTGTCGATGGTGGTGATCGCCTCGATGATCGGCGCCCGTGGCCTGGGTGAAGACGTGCTCGTCGGCATCCAGACCCTCAACGTCGGCCGTGGCCTCGAAGCGGGGCTGGCGATTGTGATTCTTGCAGTGGTCATCGACCGCATTACCCAGGCCTATGGTCGTCCACGGCATGAGGCGAGCAAATGACTACTGTCAGCAAAATTGAAGTTAAAAACGTCTTCAAGATCTTCGGCAACCGTTCCAAGGAAGCCCTGGCGATGGTTGGCCAGGGCAAGACCAAGGACCAGGTACTGGCCGAGACCGGTTGCGTGGTCGGCGTGAATGACCTGTCCCTGAGCATCGGCACCGGCGAGATCTTTGTGATCATGGGCCTGTCGGGTTCGGGCAAATCCACGCTGGTGCGCCACTTCAACCGCCTGATCGACCCGACCAGTGGCGCGATCCTGGTGGACGGCGAAGACATCCTGCAACTGGACATGGAAGCCCTGCGTCAATTCCGTCGCCACAAGATCAGCATGGTGTTCCAGAGCTTCGGCCTGCTGCCCCACAAGACTGTGCTCGACAACGTCGCCTACGGCCTCAAGGTGCGCGGCGAAACCAAGCAGGTGTGCGCCGAACGCGCGCTGCACTGGATCGAAACCGTGGGCCTCAAAGGCTATGAAAACAAATACCCGCACCAGCTTTCCGGCGGCATGCGCCAACGTGTGGGCCTGGCCCGCGCCTTGGCGGCGGACACCGACATCATCCTGATGGACGAAGCCTTCAGCGCCCTCGACCCGCTGATCCGCGCCGAGATGCAGGACCAGTTGCTGGAGCTGCAAAAGACCCTGCACAAAACCATCGTGTTCATTACTCACGACCTGGACGAGGCGGTGCGCATTGGCAACCGCATTGCGATTCTCAAGGACGGCAAGCTGATCCAGGTCGGCACGCCGCGCGAGATTCTGCATTCGCCGGCGGATGAGTATGTGGACCGGTTTGTTCAGCGCCGGGCGGCGGTGGTGTAGCTGATCGTTCCCACGCTCTGCGTGGGAATGCATCCCGTGACGCTCTGCGTCACACCTGACAGCGGGACGCGGAGCGTCCCAGGCGGCGTTCCCACGCAGAGCGTGGGAACGATCAATTCAAGAGGCTCAAGATGTCCCAGGCAACAAAAATCATCATCGCCGACGCCCCCATGCGTTGGCAGGACGTGGTCGCCGTCGCCCGCCACGGCGCCGTGCTCGAACTCTCGGGCCACGCCTGGGCGCGCATCGACAATGCCCAGGCCATCGTGCAGCGCATCGTCACCAGCGGCGAACGCGCTTATGGCGTGAACACCGGCCTGGGCGCGCTGTGCAATGTGTCGCTCAAAGGCGAACAACTCAGCCAGCTGTCGCGCAACACGCTGCTGAGCCACGCCTGTGGCGTCGGCCCGGTGCTGAGCGACGAGCAGACCCGCGCGATCATCTGCGCGGCCGTCATCAATTACAGCCACGGCAAATCCGGCCTGCACCCGCAGGTGGTGCATTCGCTGTTGGCGTTGCTCAACCATGGCATCACGCCGCAAGTGCCGTCCCAAGGCTCGGTGGGCTACCTGACTCACATGGCCCACATCGGCGTGGCCTTGCTCGGCGTTGGCGAGGTGAGCTATCGCGGCCAGATCGTGACGGCGCACGCCGCATTGAAAGCCGAAGGTTTGCAGCCTGTGGTGCTCGGCGCCAAAGACGGGCTGTGCCTGGTCAATGGCACGCCGTGCATGACCGGCCTGAGTTGCCTGGCCCTGGCCGATGCCCATCACCTGCTGCAATGGGCCGACGTGATCGGCGCCATGAGTTTCGAAGCCCAGCGTGGCCAGATCGATGCCTTCGACGAAGCCATCATCGCCCTCAAGCCACACCCCGGCATGCAGCAAGTTGGCATCAACCTGCGTGCCTTGCTCGATGGCAGTGAAGTGATCGCCAGCAGCAAAGGCATCCGCACCCAGGACGCGCTGAGCATCCGCTCGATCCCGCAGATTCACGGCGCGGCTCGCGACCAAGTGGAGCACGCCACGCGCCAGATCGAGACCGAACTCAACAGCGCCACCGACAACCCGCTGGTGCTCGGCACACCGGACAACTACCGCGTGGTGTCCCAGGCCAACCCGCATGGGCAGTCAGTGGCCCTGGCGGCCGACATGCTCGCCATCGCCATGGCCGAAATCGGCTCGGTGGCCGAGCGTCGCCTCGACCGCCTGATCAACCCGCATGTCAGTGGCTTGCCGGCGTTCCTGGTCAGCAACCCTGGGGTCAACTCCGGGATGATGATCGTGCAGTACGTCGCTGCCTCGCTGTGCGGGCAGAACCGTCAACTGGCGCAACCGGCGGTGCTCGACAACTTCGTCACCTCGGGCCTGCAGGAAGACCACTTGAGCATGGGCACGAATGCCGCGCTCAAGCTGCATCAGCTGTTGGCCAACGTCACGCAGATTCTCGCCATTGAGTACCTGCTGGCGGCCCAGGCGTTTGAGTTTTTGAAGGACCAGCGTTTTGGCGCGGGCACTGACAGCGCCTGGCGTCTGTTGCGTGAAAAGGTCCCACCTTACGAGCAAGACCGCTGGCTGGCGCCGGACATCGCGAGCGCCGCCGCGCTGCTCAAGGACACCGCTTTGCTGCACCACGTATTACCTAATTTGCACTAAGAATAATTCACAAGGAGCATGAATGTGACTGCGCTAAATTTGATTCCAGGCCAACTGAGCCTTGCCCAACTGCGGGCCATCTACCAGCAGCCGGTAACCCTCAGTCTGGATGACAGCGCCACGGCGCAGATCGAAGCCAGTGTGGCCTGCGTGGAGCAGATTCTCGCCGAGAACCGCACCGCCTACGGCATCAACACCGGTTTCGGCCTGCTGGCCTCGACCCGCATCGCCAGCGAAGACCTGGAAAACCTCCAGCGTTCCCTGGTGCTGTCCCACGCCGCCGGTGTCGGTGAGCCGATCAGCGACGCGCTGGTGCGGCTGGTCATGGTGCTTAAGGTCAACAGCCTGAGCCGTGGGTTCTCCGGGATTCGTCGCCAAGTGATCGACGCGCTGATCGCGCTGATCAACGCCGAGGTGTACCCGCATATTCCGCTTAAAGGTTCGGTCGGTGCTTCCGGCGACTTGGCACCATTGGCGCATATGTCGTTGGTGCTGCTGGGCGAAGGCAAGGCGCGCTACAAGGGCGAATGGCTGGAGGCCACCGAAGCGCTGAAAGTCGCCGGCCTGACGCCGCTGACACTTGCGGCCAAAGAAGGCCTGGCGCTGCTGAACGGCACCCAGGTATCCACCGCTTATGCATTGCGTGGGCTGTTCGAAGGCGAAGACCTGTTCGCCGGTGCGCTGGCGTGTGGCGCCCTCACCGTCGAAGCGGTATTGGGCTCGCGCTCGCCCTTCGACGCGCGTATCCATGCCGCCCGTGGCCAACGTGGGCAGATCGACGCGGCTGCGGCCTATCGTGACCTGCTCGGCGAAAGCAGCCAGGTGTCCCAGTCGCACCAGAACTGCGACAAGGTGCAAGACCCGTATTCCCTGCGTTGCCAGCCGCAAGTCATGGGCGCCTGCCTGACCCAGTTCCGCCAGGCTGCCGAAGTGCTGGTGGTAGAGGCCAATGCCGTGTCGGATAACCCGCTGGTGTTTGCTGCCGAAGGCGATGTGATCTCCGGTGGTAACTTCCACGCCGAGCCGGTGGCCATGGCTGCCGACAACATGGCGCTGGCCATCGCAGAGATCGGCTCGCTGAGCGAGCGTCGTATCTCGTTGATGATGGACAAGCACATGTCGCAACTGCCGCCGTTTTTGGTCGGCAATGGCGGGGTGAACTCCGGCTTCATGATCGCCCAGGTCACCGCCGCGGCGCTCGCCAGTGAGAACAAGGCGCTGGCGCATCCCCATAGCGTGGATAGCATCCCTACGTCGGCCAACCAGGAAGACCACGTGTCCATGGCCCCGGCTGCGGGCAAGCGTTTGTGGGAAATGGCCGAGAACACCCGTGGCGTACTCGCCGTTGAGTGGCTGGCGGCATGCCAGGGCCTGGACCTGCGCGACGGTTTGAAAACCTCGGCCAAGCTGGAAAAAGCCCGTGGGATTCTGCGCGACAAAGTGGCGTTCTATGAAAAGGACCGCTTCTTCGCCCCGGACATCAATGCCGCCAGCGAACTGCTCGCCAGCCGCTGCCTGAATGAGCTGGTGCCGGCAAAACTTCTGCCGAGCTTGTAACCGATCGTTCCCACGCTCTGCGTGGGAATGCTGCCCTGGACGCTCCGCGTCCGCTTTCAGAGTCGTGACGCGGAGCGTCACAGGATGTGTTCCCACGCGGAGCGTGGGAACGATCTTCTCCTCATAAGAATAATAGGGACGAGAAATGCACCAGCAAGAAAAGGGTTTGAAACGCGGGCTAAGCGCCCGACATATTCGCTTCATGGCACTCGGTTCCGCGATCGGCACCGGGTTGTTCTATGGTTCCGCCTCCGCCATCCAAATGGCTGGCCCTGCCGTGCTGCTGGCCTACCTGATCGGCGGCGCCGCGGTGTTCATGGTGATGCGCGCCCTCGGTGAAATGGCCGTGCACAACCCGGTGTCCGGCTCCTTCGGCCAGTACGCCAGCACCTACCTTGGTCCGTTGGCCGGGTTTGTGCTCGGCTGGACCTACGCGTTTGAAATGATCATCGTCTGCCTCGCCGACGTCACCGCCTTTGGCATCTACATGGGCTTCTGGTTTCCCGAGGTCGCACGTTGGGTCTGGGTGCTCGGCATCGTGTTTTTGATCGGTGGCCTGAACCTGTGCAACGTCAAAGTGTTTGGCGAGATGGAGTTCTGGCTGTCGCTGCTCAAGGTCGGCGCCATTGTGGCGATGATCCTCGGCGGCTTTGGCATCATGCTGTTCGGCATTCATTCTGCTGGCGAGACCCAGGCCAGCGGCCTCAGCAACCTGTGGGCGCACGGTGGCTTCATGCCTAACGGCATCGGCGGCCTGATCGCTTCGTTCGCGGTGGTGATGTTTGCGTTTGGCGGCATCGAAATCATCGGCATCACCGCCGGTGAAGCCAAAGACCCGCAGCGCGTGATTCCCAAGGCGATCAATGCGGTGCCGCTGCGCATCCTGTTGTTTTACGTGCTGACCCTGTTTGTGTTGATGGCCATCTACCCGTGGCCGCAGATCGGCAGCCAGGGCAGCCCGTTCGTGCAGATCTTCAGCAATCTGGGCATCGGCTCGGCAGCGACCATCCTCAATATCGTGGTGATATCGGCCGCCGTCTCGGCGATCAACAGCGACATCTTCGGCGCCGGCCGCATGATGTACGGCCTGGCCCAACAAGGGCAGGCGCCCAAGGGTTTTGCGCAGCTGTCCAAGCACGGCGTGCCGTGGATGACCGTGTTGGTGATGGGTGCGGCGTTGCTCGGCGGCGTGGTGCTCAACTACCTGATCCCGGAAAACGTGTTCCTGCTGATCGCCTCGATTGCCACCTTCGCCACCGTGTGGGTGTGGCTGATGATCCTGTTTACCCAGGTCGCCATGCGCCGCTCGATGACCAAGGAACAGGTGGCCGAGCTGAAATTCCCGGTGCCGTTCTGGCCCTATGCGCCAGCGGCGGCCATCGTGTTCATGTTGTTCGTGTTTGGTGTGCTGGGCTACTTCCCGGATACCCAGGCGGCTTTGCTGGTCGGCGCCGTGTGGATCGTGCTGCTGGTGCTCGCTTACCTGCTGTGGGTCAAACCCGCTGCCGGGCAAGCGGCCAAGGTCCATTACGACCCGGCTTTGTCTCATCGATAACTTAGGGAGGCGTTGATGAAAACGCTTTGGCAACACTGCCACGTCGCAACCATGGCAGGCGGCAAATACTCGATCATCGAGGATGCCGCCATGGTCATCGCCGGTTCACTGATCGAGTGGATCGGCCCCCGCAGCCAGGTACCGACGGCGGACTACGCCCAGGTGCAGGACCTGCAAGGCGCGTGGGTCACCCCCGGGCTGATCGACTGCCACACCCACACGGTGTTCGGCGGCAATCGCAGCGGCGAATTCGAGCAGCGCCTTGAAGGCGTGAGCTACGCCGAAATCGCCGCCAAGGGTGGCGGTATTGCCAGCACCGTGCGCGCTACCCGCGCCGCCACCGAAGATGAATTGTTTGCCAGCGCTGAAAAGCGCCTGCGCAGTTTGCTGCGTGACGGCGTGACCACGGTGGAGATCAAATCCGGCTACGGCCTGGACCTGGCCAACGAGCGCAAGATGCTGCGGGTCGCACGTCGCCTTGGCGAAGTGCTGCCGGTGAGCGTGCGCGCCACGTGCCTGGCGGCCCACGCGCTGCCGCCGGAGTACAAGGACCGCGCTGACGACTACATCGAGCACATCTGCGCCGAGATGCTGCCAGCGCTGGCAGCGGAAGGGTTGGTGGATGCCGTGGACGCGTTCTGCGAATACCTGGCGTTTTCCACCGAGCAGGTGGAGCGTGTGTTCAAGGTCGCCCAGCAGTTGGGTTTGCCGGTGAAGCTGCACGCCGAGCAGCTGTCTTCCTTGCACGGCTCCAGCCTCGCGGCGCGATACCACGCACTGTCGGCGGACCACCTGGAGTTCATGACCGAAGAAGACGCCATCGCCATGGCCGCGTCCGGCACTGTCGCGGTGTTGCTGCCGGGCGCGTTCTACTTCCTGCGCGAAACCCAGCTGCCGCCCATGGATGCGCTGCGCAAGCACGGCGTGAAAATCGCCATCGCCAGCGACCTCAACCCCGGTACCTCGCCGGCGCTGTCGGTACGCCTGATGCTGAATATGGCCTGCACCCTGTTCCGCATGACCCCGGAAGAAGCCCTAGCCGGTGCAACACAGCATGCGGCCACCGCGCTGGGCATGGGTGACACCCATGGTTCGCTGGAAGTGGGCAAGGTCGCGGATTTTGTCGCCTGGCAGATTGATCGCCCCGCCGACCTGGCTTACTGGCTGGGCGGCGAGCTGGATAAACGCGTCGTGCGCCATGGCGTCGACGTCACCGTCTGAGGAGTGTTGTTGTGGATAAGGTTCTGAATTTCAAACAAGGCCGAGTGCCGCTGCTGATCAGCATGCCCCACGCGGGTTTGCGCCTGACGCCTGCGGTCGAAGCCGGGCTGATCCCCGAGGCGCAAAGCCTGCCGGACACCGACTGGCACATCCCCACGTTGTATGACTTTGCCGAGGCATTGGGCGCCAGCACCTTGTCGGCCGAGTACTCGCGATTTGTGATCGACCTGAACCGGCCGTCCGACGACAAACCGCTCTACGCCGGTGCCACCACCGGGCTGTACCCGGCGACCCTGTTCGATGGCGTGCCGTTGTTCCGTGAAGGGCAGGTGCCGTCCGAAGAAGAACGCGTGACCTACCTGCAAAAGATCTGGGGCCCGTACCACCGTACCCTGCAAGAAGAACTTGCGCGGCTTAAGGCCGAGTTCGGCTACGCCTTGCTGTTTGATGCGCACTCGATCCGCTCGGTCATCCCGCACCTGTTCGATGGCAAGCTGCCGGACTTCAACCTCGGCACCTTCAACGGCGCGGCGTGTGACCCCGAGCTGGCCAGCCAGTTGGAAGGCATCTGCGCTCAGCATCCGCAGTTCACCCATGTGCTTAATGGCCGCTTCAAGGGCGGGCATATCACTCGCCACTACGGCGACCCGACGCAGGATATTCATGCGGTGCAGTTGGAGCTGTGCCAGAGCACGTATATGGAAGAGGTTGAGCCGTTTCGGTATCGCCCTGACTTGGCCGCGCCGACCCAGGTGGTATTGAAGCAGTTGCTGGAAGGGTTACTGGTCTGGGGGCAGAAGCGTTATGGCTGATATCGCTATCGCAGGCAAGCCAGCTCCCACATGTTGATCTGTGAACACTTTCAAATGTGGGAGCTGGCTTGCCTGCGATGGGGCCTTTCGGGTCGCCCCAGTGCAACTGCCGGTCGCCACAGTTCGTGTCAGCAGAGGTCCCGCTGGGTAAGGTTGTGGGTACGGCGCACCAGACGCCACTCCCCACAATAAAGCTGCCGAGTGAGACCTCATCCATGAAAAGACTGTTGTTGATCCTCACCGGTGCCGCTTTGATCAGCGCCAACGCCATGGCCGCAGAACCTGCGTCCTGTAAAGCCATCCGCATGGGCGTGGTCAGCTGGACCGACGTCATCGCCACCTCCGGCATGGCCGACGTACTGCTTAACGGCCTGGGCTACGACAGCAAGCAGACCAGCGCGGTGCAGCAGATCATCTTTGCCGGCATCCGCGACAAACGCCTGGATATCTTCCTCGGCTACTGGAAACCGGCGATGGACAACAACATCGCGCCGTTCCTGGCCGCCAAGCAGGTCAAGGTCTTCGACACGCCGAGTCTCGCCGACGCCCAAGCCACCCTGGCCGTGCCGCAATACGTAGCGGATGCCGGGCTGAAGACGTTTGCCGACATCGCCCGCTTCAAAGACAAGTTAGGCGGCAAGATCTACGGCATCGAGCCGGGCAGCGGTGCCAATACCGATATCCAGAAGATGATCGACACCAACCACTTCGGCCTCGGTGGCTTCAAGCTCGTTGCCTCCGGTGAAGCGGGCATGCTCGCGGCGGTGCAACGAGCGGTGAACCGCAAGGAGTTCGTGGTGTTCGTCGGCTGGACCCCGCACCCGATGAACATCAACATGAAAATGGCTTATCTCACGGGCAGTGAGGATGTGTTCGGCCCGGACGAAGGTCGCGCTACGGTTTCCACCGTCACCGCGCCGGACTTCGGCGAGCGCTGCCCCAACGCCAATCGTTTGTTGCAGAACCTGACCTTCACCGCCGCCCAGGAAAGCCAACTGATGGTGCCGATCATGGAGCGCCAGTCGCCGCAGGATGTGGCCAGGCAGTGGTTGCGTGACCACCCAGAAGATTTGCAGCGCTGGTTGGCCGGCGTTACGGCGTTTGATGGCAGCGATGGCGTGGCAGCCGTGCAGGCCAGCCTCAAGCCTTAAGCCGGGCACGGTAGATCAAACAACACAGAGCAACTGTGGGAGCAGGCAAGCCAGCTCCCACCTTTAGATCTCCATTGTCAGGGATATTGCGCATGTATCCGATTTCTCGGCAACTTGCCGCCTTCGTCGCCAAAACCGAATCCTTCACCAGTGACGACTCCTCGCTGGCAGGCTTACGCCACAACTACGACCGTATGTGCCAGGCCTTCACGCCACCGAAGCCTGAAGGGCTGCAAGTCTCGGACTTTTCCCTGGGCGGCGTAGGCGTGCGCAGTTACCTACCCACGGCTCCCGCGCCGACTGAAGGCTGGCCCTGCCTTCTTTATATGCACGGCGGCGGCTGGGTGGTCGGCGGGTTGGGCTCCCACGACTTCATCTGCTTCGAACTGGCCAACGCGCTGCAAGTGCTGGTGATCGCCATCGACTATCGCCTGGCGCCTGAGCACCCGTTCCCGGCGGCCTACGACGACTGTCGCGCCGTGTGGCAGGCCATCCAGGCCGGGCAGGGGCCGCACGCCGTCAACCGGCAACGTCTGGTGGTGATGGGCGACAGCGCGGGCGGCAATCTGGCGGCGGCGCTGTGCCTGGGCCTGCGCGACGACGGCCAGCCGCTGCCCGTGGCCCAGGTGCTGATTTACCCCGGTTTGGGCGGCCCGGCCGATTTGCCCTCGCGCCGTGACTGCATGGACGCGCCGCTGCTCAGCACTGCCGACACCGACTGCTACCTGGCGCTGTACCTGCAAGGTACGGGCGCGCCATCGGCCTATGCCAGGCCTTTGCTGGCCGAATATTTCGGCGGTTTACCCAAGGCGTTGATCGCCGTGGCCCAGTTCGACCCGTTGCGCGATGACGGCATGCTCTATGCCGAGCGGCTGCAGGCGGCGGGCGTCCAGGCTGTGCTGTATCCCGGCAAAGGTCTGGTCCACGGTTGCTTGCGCGCGCGCGGCCAAGCCCCGGAGGTGGATCAGCTTTATAACTATCTGCTGCATTACCTCAGGAGCGAAGGGCTGACACAGGTCTAAGTATTCAAGGACATGCTCATTGCACAATTCGGGTTTATGATGCCAGACGGCAAGAATAATAGACGTCCCCTCAGGGATGAACCCGACACCCTACGGAGCGCGCAATGCAGACTTGGTACCCGCAGATCAAACCCTACGCCCGGCACGATCTGGCAGTCGATGACACCCACACGCTGTACGTCGATGAAAGTGGCTCCCCCGAAGGCTTGCCTGTCGTCTTCATCCACGGTGGCCCAGGCTCCGGTTGCGACGCCCAGAGCCGCTGCTATTTCGACCCGAACCTTTACCGCATCGTCACCTTCGACCAGCGTGGCTGCGGGCGTTCTACGCCGCGCGCGAGTCTTGAAAACAACACCACCTGGGATCTGGTCGCCGACCTTGAGCGCATCCGCGAACACCTGGGCATCGACAAATGGGTGCTGTTTGGTGGCTCCTGGGGCTCGACCCTGTCGTTGTCCTACGCGCAAACCCACCCCGAGCGCGTGCTTGGCCTGATCCTGCGCGGCATCTTCCTGGCCCGCCCGCAGGACATTCACTGGTTCTACCAGGAAGGCGCCAGCCGCATGTTCCCGGATTACTGGCAGGACTACCTCGCCCCGATCCCGGCAGACGAGCGCCACGACCTGGTTGCCGCCTACCACAAGCGCCTCACCGGCAACGACCAGATCGCCCAGATGCACGCGGCCAAGGCCTGGTCCGGCTGGGAAGGGCGCATGCTCGGCCTGTGCCCGAGCCCGCAGCATGTCGAGCGTTTCTCCGAGCCGCAACGCGCGTTGTCGATCGCGCGTATTGAGTGCCACTACTTTACTAACGACTCCTTCCTGGAGCCGAACCAGCTGATTCGCGATATGCACAAGATCGCCCATCTGCCTGGCGTAATCATCCATGGCCGCTACGATATGATCTGCCCGCTGGATAACGCCTGGGAGCTGCATCAGGCCTGGCCCAACAGTGAGCTGCAGGTGATTCGTGAGGCCGGCCACGCCGCGTCCGAGCCCGGCATCACCGATGCGTTGGTGCGCGCGACCGGCGAGATGGCACGGCGCCTGCTTGATCTGCCGCCAGAAGAAGCATGAAGGGCCTGTTGCAGCGGGTGCGTGGCGCCCGGGTCGAGGTCGCGGGTGAAATCGTAGGCTCGATAGACCAGGGTTTGCTGGTGCTGGTCGCCGTCGAACCTTCAGATACACCCCAGAGTGCCGATAAACTGCTGCACAAGCTGCTTAACTATCGGGTGTTCAGCGACGATGAGGGCAAGATGAACCTGTCGTTGAAGGATATCGGCGGCGGTTTGCTGCTGGTGTCGCAGTTCACCTTGGCGGCGGATACCAAAAGCGGGTTGCGGCCGAGCTTCTCCACAGCGGCCCCTCCGGACCTGGGAGCGGCGCTTTTTGAGCACTTGTTGTTACAAGCGCAACAATTGCATGGCAAGGTGGCGTCAGGGCGTTTTGGCGCTGATATGCAGGTGCACCTGGTCAATGATGGCCCCGTGACCTTCCTCTTACAGACATGAATGTATTAAAAACGACTTTAATGCCTAAAAACGCAGGGTTTCGCTACAAATACTTCGTTGACCCTGATGCGTTGTATCGCGGGCTACTAGATAATCGCGCGCTATGGGGATCAGCGTAAATTGGTCCATTTTTGACTTAGGTAGAGACTTGTCCGACGGCCTTTGGGGAATCATTTTGACCCAGGGGAGTCGGAACAATGCTCGCCAACCTGGCATATAGATAGCTGGCCGTTGGTTTTTTGATCTGTTTTCGGCGAGGGTTGCTCGTGATTGTTAGTCCCTGTAATGCACCAAAATTGTCTGCCAAACGGTTACGAAACGCACTGGTAACGGGCTCTGCCCTGTTTTGCCTGTTCGGCGCGGGTCAACTGTGGGCATTCAGTCTGGATGATGTGTCGGCCAAGGCAAAAGAGCTGGCCGGGCAGAAATACGAAGCTCCGCGCAGCAATCTGCCGAACGAATTTCGCGAAATGAAATTCGCGGACTACCAGAAGATTCGTTTCCGCAACGAAAAAGCCGAGTGGGCCGATCAGAACACACCGTTCAAGCTGTCCTTCTATCACCAGGGCATGCACTTTGACACGCCGGTGAAAATCAACGAAGTGACCGCCGACAGCGTCCAGGAAATCAAGTACGACCCAAGTCGTTTCGATTTCGGCGACGTGAAATTTGATCCTAAAGCCACCGAACAACTGGGTTATGCCGGTTTCCGTGTGCTGTACCCGATCAACAAGGCCGACAAGCAAGACGAAATCATGACCATGCTCGGCGCCAGCTACTTCCGCGTGGTCGGCAAGGGCCAGGCCTATGGCCTGTCGGCCCGTGGCATGGCGATCGACACGGCATTGCCGTCCGGTGAAGAATTCCCGCGTTTCACCGAGTTCTGGATCGAGCGCCCAAAACCGGGTGAGAAACAGCTGGTGATCTTCGCCCTGCTGGACTCGCCACGCGCCACCGGCGCCTACCGCCTGACCCTGCGTCCTGGCACCGACACGATTGTCGACGTCAAATCCCAGATGTTCCTGCGTGACAAGGTCAGCAAGCTGGGGATCGCCCCGTTGACCAGCATGTACCTGTTTGGCGCGAACCAGCCGTCCAAGGTGCTTAACTATCGCCGTGAATTGCACGATTCCAGCGGCCTGTCGATCCATGCCGGCAATGGCGAATGGATCTGGCGCCCACTGAACAACCCTAAACACCTGTCGGTCAGCAACTTCGCCGTCGAAAACCCGCGTGGTTTCGGCCTGCTGCAACGTGGCCGCGACTTCAGCCACTACGAAGACCTGGACGACAACTACGACAAGCGCCCAAGTGCCTGGATCGAACCTGAAGGCGACTGGGGCAAGGGTTCTGTCGACCTGGTAGAGATTCCGACCGCCGACGAAACCAACGACAACATCGTGGCGTTCTGGAGCCCGGCCGAGTTGCCGAAAGTCGGCGAGCCGCTGGATGTCAGCTACCGCCTGCACTGGACCATGGACGAGAAAGACCTGCACCCGGCCGACAGCGCCTGGGTCAAGCAGACCTTGCGTTCTACCGGTGATGTGAAGCAATCCAACCTGATCCGCCAGCCTGACGGCAGCGTGGCCTACCTGGTGGACTTCGAGGGCCCGTCCCTTAAGAACCTTCCAGCGGATGCGCCAGTACGTAGCCAGGTGAGCGTGGGCGACAACGCCGAAATCGTTGAAAACAGCGTGCGCTATAACGAGCACACCAAAGGCTGGCGCCTGACCCTGCGCATGAAGATCAAGGACGCAGGCAAGCCTACCGAAATGCGTGCTGCGCTGGTCGAGGACATCGTGAAAGCTGAGCCTGAGAAGGTTTCGACCCAAGTGCTCAAGGCCGACAAGCTGCTGGCCAAGCAACACGAAAAACAGGCCAAGAAAGACGCCAAGGAAGCGAAAGACAAGGACGCCAAGCAGCCAGAGGCTGCCCCCGCCAATCCGGAGCCGGAAAAGACCGAACACGTCCTGACCGAAACCTGGAGCTATCAGTTGCCTGCCGATGAGTAATTCTCAAGCCACGCCAGAGACTCTGTCCGAGTACCTGGCGCACCTGCCGATGACCGCAGAGCAGCGCGCCGAACTGGCGGGCTGCAGCTCCTTCAGCGAGCTGCACGAACGCCTGTCGTCAAAGACTTTCGACGCACCCACCGAGGCTGCCCAAGCCTCGGTCGGCCGTCGGTTGACGCTCAATACCGCCGAAGAGCTGCAAGACGCCGAGATGCTGGCGCTTGACGCCAACGGTCGGGTTTGCCTGAAGGCCACGCCGCCGATCCGTCGGACCAAAGTGGTGCCGGAGCCGTGGCGCACCAATATCCTGGTGCGCGGTTGGCGCCGGATGACCGGTCGCACCAACCCTCCGGCGCCGCCGAAGGACGAGCGTGTACTGCCGGCTGCGCGCTGGCGTACCGTGGGTTCGATCCGCCGTTACATCCTGTTGGTGCTGATGCTCGGCCAGACCATTGTTGCCGGCTGGTACATGAAAGGCATCATGCCGTACCAGGGCTGGTCACTGGTCGACTTTGACGAAATCCGCAACCAGACCCTGCTGCAAACCGCCACCCAGGTGCTGCCTTATGCCCTGCAAACCAGCATCCTGATCATGTTCGGGATTCTGTTCTGCTGGGTCTCGGCCGGTTTCTGGACTGCGCTGATGGGCTTCCTAGAGTTGCTGACTGGCCACGATAAATACCGGATCTCCGGTAAAAGTGCCGGTGACGAGCCGATTCCAAAGGATGCCCGCACCGCGCTGGTGATGCCGATCTGCAACGAAGACGTGCCCCGGGTATTTGCCGGCCTGCGCGCTACCTTCGAATCGGTGGCCGCCACTGGCGACCTGGACCGTTTCGATTTCTTCGTGCTCAGCGACAGTAACGAAGCCGATATTTGCATCGCCGAACAGCAAGCCTGGCTTGATGTGTGTCGCGAAGCCGGTGGTTTCGGCAAGATCTTCTATCGCCGCCGTCGCCGTCGCGTAAAGCGCAAGAGCGGCAACCTCGACGACTTCTGCCGTCGTTGGGGCGGTGAATACAAGTACATGGTGGTACTCGACGCCGACAGCGTGATGAGCGGCGAATGCCTGACCAGCCTGGTGCGCCTGATGGAAGCCACGCCGGATGCCGGGATTATCCAGACCGCGCCGCGTGCGTCGGGCATGGACACCCTGTATGCGCGCATGCAGCAGTTCGCCACCCGCGTTTATGGCCCGCTGTTTACTGCCGGTCTGCACTTCTGGCAGCTGGGTGAATCCCACTACTGGGGCCACAACGCAATTATCCGCATGAAGCCGTTTATCGAGCACTGCGCCCTGGCGCCGTTGCCGGGTAAAGGCGCGTTTGCCGGTGCGATCCTCTCCCACGACTTCGTTGAAGCCGCGCTGATGCGCCGTGCCGGCTGGGGCGTGTGGATTGCCTACGACCTGCCGGGCAGCTACGAAGAATTGCCGCCGAACCTGCTGGATGAACTCAAGCGTGACCGTCGCTGGTGCCACGGTAACCTGATGAACTTCCGCCTGTTCCTGGTCAAAGGCATGCACCCGGTGCACCGTGCGGTGTTCCTGACCGGCGTGATGTCCTACCTGTCGGCGCCGTTGTGGTTCTTCTTCCTGGTGCTGTCGACGGCGTTGCTGGCGGTGAACACCTTGATGGAGCCGCAGTACTTTATGGCGCCGCGCCAGTTGTACCCGCTGTGGCCACAATGGCACCCGGACAAGGCGGTGGCACTGTTCTCCACCACCATCGTGCTGTTGTTCCTGCCTAAATTGCTCAGCATCATCCTGATCTGGGCCAAGGGCGCGAAAGAGTTCGGTGGCAAGTTCAAGGTGACCCTGTCGATGCTGCTGGAGATGCTGTTCTCCATGCTGCTGGCGCCGGTGCGCATGATCTTCCACACCCGTTTCGTGCTCGCCGCGTTCCTGGGCTGGGCTGCGACCTGGAACTCGCCGCAGCGTGACGACGACTCCACGCCATGGAGCGAGGCGGTCAAGCGCCACGGCCCACAGACCCTGCTGGGCTTCCTGTGGGCGCTGCTGGTGGTGTGGTTGAACCCAAGCTTCCTGTGGTGGCTGATCCCTATCGTCGGCTCGCTGATGCTGTCGATTCCGGTGTCGGTGATCTCCAGCCGGGTCAAGCTGGGCCTCAAGTCGCGCGACGAGAGCCTGTTCCTCATTCCTGAGGAATACAACCCGCCGCAAGCCTTGCTGTCGACCGAGCAGTACACTCACGAAAACCGTTGGCACGCCCTCAATGACGGGTTTGTGCGCTCGGTGGTCGACCCGCAGCAAAACGCCCTGGCCTGCGCCCTGGCGACCTCGCGTCACCGTGAGGCGGAGCCGATCGAGCACTTGCGTCAGGAACGTGTGCGCCACGCGATGAAAGTCGGCCCGGCCGGCCTCAACAACGGCGAACGCCTGGCGTTGCTCAGCGACCCGGTAGCCCTGGCTCGTCTGCATCAGCAGGTATGGAGCGAAGGCCACGCCGAGTGGCTCGGTGCCTGGCGTGCTTCGGTCAAGGCGGATCCGCACGCGCCATTGCTGCCGCTGCAACCGGTGTCGTCCCAGGCCCAACCGGCCTGATTCCGACGCCCCCGAGGGCTCACCTCGGGGGCGTTAGGTGCGCTGTTCCTACAGCGTTCAGAACATCCTCCTAATACTGCTAACCCCTTGTTATTTCGAAACAAAAGTCATTTGTTCGAAGCGTATTGCCGTGCCTGTCGCTGGGGTAGCATCGCCCTCCAAATTGACTAGGCCGCAGGGGGATTCATGATCAAAAGGTATTGTTTGGCAGTGCTGACCGGCATCGTCGTACTGGTTTACGCCGGCTGGCTGAGCGCCGGCGCCCTGGATGATGCGGTTCGGCGGGGCGTGCTTAAAGTCGGCACCACGCCCACCTATGTGCCTTTTGAAATGAAGGACAAGCAAGGCCGCATCGTCGGCTTCGAAATCGACTTGCTGCAGGCGATGAGCCGCGCCTTGGGCGTCGAGCTTGAACTGGTCGCCGTGCCTTATACCGAGTTGTTGCCGGGGCTGATGGCGAAGAAATTCGACATGATCGGCAGCGGCATGACGGTGACGCAGGAACGCAACCTCAAGCTGAACTTCAGTGACTCCTTTATCGTGGTCGGCCAGACCGTACTGCTGAACCCCAGCCTTGCCGGCAAGATTGCCAGCATCGAAGACCTGGACGAGGCGGGTTACCGGATAGCCGCGACTGAAGGCACCACCGGCGAAGCGGCGGCGCAACGGTTTCTGGGCACCGCGCGCCTGAGCAGTTTCGCAACCCCCGAAGAAGGCGTGCGCCAGGTGGTGGAGGGCAAGGCCGACGCCTTTATCCATGACGCGCCCTACAACCTGATCGCGATGGCCAGGCCGGAAAACCACCAGCTCCTTGCCCTTGAGCAACCGTTTACCTTTGAACCGCTGGCGTTTGGCCTGAAAAAAGGCGACTACGACAGCCTCAACTGGATCAACCACTTCCTCAATCAAATTGCTCAGGATGGCACCTACGATCGGTTGCACGACAAGTGGTTCAAGGACACCGACTGGATGGCGGAGATCGACTGAACGTCATAAATGCTTACACATCAATCAATTGCCGACTCTTTGCGCTGATGTGTCTAGCCCCTGCGCTGTGTTGCACCGTTGTGGGGCTTTTCCGACATACGCCGATAACATTTACCCGTGAAACCTTTGTGACGGGCAACGAGTGGGTTAGGATCGCACCCCGAATGGGTGCAGCCCTTTTGCGCGCCGGCCTTATAAGAATCTTTCAGGGGACTTGATGATGAAAAAGTATCTTTCGATGCTGATGCTTGGCGTCACCGCGCTGGTCGCGGCCACTGCGGCGCATGCTGGCGCCATCGACGATGCGGTCAAGCGCGGCACGCTGAAAGTCGGCATGGACCCGACCTACATGCCGTTCGAAATGACCGACAAGCGCGGTGAAATCATCGGCTTCGAAGTCGACATCCTCAAGGCCATGGCCAAGTCCATGGGCGTCAAGCTGGAGCTGGTGTCCACCGGCTATGACGGCATCATCCCGGCCTTCCTGACCGGCAAGTTCGACATGATCGGCAGCGGCATGACCCTGACCCAGGAGCGCAACCTGCGCTTGAACTTCAGCGAACCCTTCATCGTGGTCGGCCAGACCCTGCTGATTCGCAAAGACCTGGAAGGCACGATCAAGTCCTACAAAGACCTCAACGACGAGAAGTACCGTCTGACCTCCAAGCTCGGCACCACCGGCGAGATGGTTGCCAAGAAGCTGATCTCCAAAGCCAAGTACCACGGCTATGACAACGAGCAGGAAGGCGTGCTGGACGTGGTCAACGGCAAGGCCGATGCCTTTGTGTATGACGCGCCGTACAACGTGGTCGCCGAGAAGAAAGTCGGCAACGGCAAGCTGGTGTTCCTGGAAGAACCCTTCACCTTCGAGCCCCTGGCGTTTGGCTTGAAAAAGGGCGATTACGACAGCCTCAACTACATCAACAACTTCCTGCACCAGATCCGCAACGACGGCACCTACGATCGCATCCATGACAAGTGGTTCAAGAGCTCCGAGTGGCTCAAGGACATGGAATAAGTTCGGCGAAGTACCGAGTCGCGCCCTTCGCGAGCAAGCCCGCTCCCACATTGGAATGCAGTCGATCGTTCCCACGCTCTGCGTGGGAATGCAGCCCGTGACGCTCCGCGTCACAAAGCGGACGCAGAGCGCCCAGTGAGGCATTCCCACGCAGAGCGTGGGAACGATCTCATGCCAGGCGATACATCTTCGGAAAGTGAAATGAAACAGAAAAAAGCCCAATGGCCCTGGCACCTGCTGACCGTGGTCGTGCTGGTTGGCCTGGCCGGCGCGTTGTACTACGCCACTTCGTTGATGTCCTACGAGTGGCGCTGGAACCGCGTGCCGCAGTACTTCGCCTATCAGGCCGAAACCTCCCAGCGCGCCGCCGACATCTCCACTGTCATTGAGCTGGTGCGCAACGGCGACGTCGCCGAAGTCACCCTGCGCAACGACGCAGGCACCGAGCAAAAGCTGACCGTGGCCGACAACAGCCTGCAAGTGTCACGGGGTGACGACGTGGCCGAAGGCGATGTTATCGGCGTCACCCGGCATTGGGCGCTGGGCCCGCTGATGTGGGGCTTGTGGACCACCTTGTGGTTGTCGGTGGTCTCCGGAATTCTGGGCTTGGCGATTGGTCTGGCAACCGGCTTATGCCGTCTGTCGAGCAACCCGACCTTGCGCGATCTGTCGACGATCTACGTCGAACTGGTGCGTGGTACGCCGCTATTGGTGCAAATCTTCATTTTCTACTTCTTCATCGGCACGGTGCTCAACCTGTCCCGCGAATTTGCCGGGATTGCCGCGCTGTCGCTGTTCACCGGCGCTTACGTGGCGGAAATCGTCCGCGCCGGCGTGCAGTCCATTACCCGTGGCCAGAACGAAGCCGCGCGCTCCCTGGGGTTGAGCGCCAGCCAGTCGATGCGTCACGTGGTGTTGCCGCAAGCGTTCAAGCGCGTGCTGCCGCCACTGGCCGGGCAATTTATCAGCCTGGTGAAAGACACTTCGCTGGTTTCGGTGATCGCGATTACCGAACTGCTTAAAAGCGGCCGTGAAGTGATCACCACCTCTTTCTCGCCCTTTGAAATCCTGTTCTGTGTGGCAGGCCTGTACCTGCTGATCAACCTGCCGCTGTCGAAAATGGCCAGCCGGCTTGAGCGGAGGCTCGCGCAAAGTGATTGAAGTCCGCGATCTGGTAAAAGTCTTCGACACCCGTGGCCAGGTAGTGCGCGCGGTAGACCACGTCACCACCCAAGTCGCCAAGGGCGAAGTGCTGGTGGTGATCGGCCCGTCGGGTTCGGGCAAGTCCACGTTTTTGCGCTGCCTTAACGGCCTGGAAGAGTTCGACTCAGGCTCGGTGAGCATCGACGGCCTGCAACTGGCCGACCCCAAAACCGACGTGAATGCCTATCGCCGTGAAGTCGGCATGGTGTTCCAGCACTTCAATTTGTTCCCGCACATGACTGTGCTGGAAAACCTGTGCCTGGCGCAAAAAGTCGTACGCAAGCGTGGCAAGCAAGAGCGTGAAGCCAAGGCTTTGGCGCTGTTGGAAAAGGTCGGTATTGCGCAGAAGGCCAACGAGTTTCCATCGCGCTTGTCCGGTGGCCAGCAACAACGGGTAGCCATTGCCCGCGCGTTGGCCATGGAGCCCAAGGTGATGCTGTTTGATGAGCCCACCTCGGCGCTGGACCCGGAAATGGTCGGCGAAGTGCTGGACGTGATGAAGACCCTGGCTCTGGAAGGCATGACCATGGTCTGCGTCACTCACGAGATGGGTTTTGCCCGTGAAGTGGCAGACCGCGTGCTGTTCTTCGACCACGGCAAATTGCTCGAAGATGCGGCCCCGGCCGAATTCTTCGATGCGCCGAAAGACCCGCGCGCTCAAGCCTTCCTGCGCCAAGTCCTGTAATGATCGTTCCCACGCTCCGCGTGGGAAAGCCTGCTGGGACGCTCTGCGTCCCGACGTTAGTGACGCCTCAAAGCCTGAATTTACCCACCAACGTCTGCAAATCCAGGCTCAACCGGGTCAACTGAGCACTCGCCGCGGCTGTTTCTTCACTGGCCGCAGCGGTTTGTTCGGTGACATCCCGCACCTTCAACACACTGCGATTGATCTCTTCCGCCACCGCGCTCTGTTGTTCGGCGGCGGCAGCAATCTGCGGGTTCATTTCTTGAATGATCGACACGGTGCGCGCAATCGCTGCCAAGGCATCGCCTGCATCGCGGGTCAGGCCGACGCTGTTGTCGGTCAGGCTGCGGCTGTTGTCCATGATGTCCGCGACCTGCTGGGTGCCGTTGTTCAAGCCAAGGATCAGCCCCTCGATTTCTTCGGCGGATTCCTGGGTGCGTTGGGCCAGGCTGCGCACTTCGTCGGCCACTACCGCAAAACCCTGGCCGGCACTGCCCGCGCGCGCCGCTTCAATGGCAGCGTTCAGGGCCAGCAGGTTGGTTTGCTGGGACACTGACTTGATCACGTCCAGCACGCTGCCGATCTTCTGGCTTTCGTGTTGCAGCGCAATCATCGCCTGGCTCGAGCGCGCCATCTCATGGGCCAAATGGCCGATTTGCTCCACCGCCTGGGTCACCACTTTTTCGCCGGCAGCGGCCTCCTGGTCCGCTTCATTGGCCGCCACGGACGCCTGCTCGGCGTGCCGCGCGACCTCCTGGGCAGTGGCGAGCATTTCATTCATTGCGGTGGCCACCTGATCGGTTTCGTCCTTCTGGTCGTTGACCCCGGCGCGAGTCTGTTCGGTGACGGCGGACAACTGCGTTGCGGAACTGGCGATCTGCCGGGCGCTGTCGCCGATACCGCTGATCAGGTTGCGCAGGTTGCGGGTCATTTGCCCGATGCTCTGCTGCAACTGGCCCAGCTCATCGCGACGGTCCTCCTCAATGTCCCGGCTCAGGTCGCCGTCAGCAATACGGTGGGCGGCCGTAAGGATTGCGCGCAAAGGCACGACTACTTGCCGAGCGATCCACCAGGCGGCGAGTACACCGAGTAGCAAGGCCGCCACGGTAACGCTTAGCAGCCGTGTGCGGGTCTGCTCGGCTTCGCTGTCACGCTTGGTGTTCTGCTCTTCGCTCAGTTGATGGCTTTGCTCACGCAAATCATTGAGCTGCTGTTCAAAGCGGTTTTGCAGGGTCTCGGTATTGAGCTGTGCGTCCCTGAGCTTGGTCAATTGTTCGCGATAGTTGGCCAGGTCGGCTTTGAGCAGCGCCGCGTCCACGGGCAGTGCGGTTACCGCCGCTTGTGCCACATTCAGGGCGTCGAGTGCTTGAATACATGCCTCGGTATAGGCTTGCAGCGACTCCGCGGCCCAGGCCGGGCTCTGAGCGCGATCTTCGGCCTGCTCCATGGCCTGACGCAGGTTCTCGATGGCGTCCAAGGCTTTTTCGTCTTCCTGGTTGGGCAGATCGCTGGCGAACTGGGCGAGGCTGTCGCTGGCCTGCAGCGCGGTTTTCTTGAGGGCCGGGCCGATGCGCTCGCGTTGCTCGATCAACGCGGGCAAGTCCGCCAGCGCTGTCTTGACGCTCGCCATCAAGCGTGTCGCTTCCTGCAGTCGTTGCACGTCGGCCGGGTCTTTGAGGCGGCTTGAAAGGTCGGCCAATCGCTGGTCGATCGTTTCGGCCTGCGCATGCATTTTGGCCAGGCTGCTGGCGTCTGTCAGGGTGCGGTACACGATCCTGTCGGCGCGCATGGCCTCGGCGTCAAGGGCCAGTTGCCCAAGGGTCGTCAGGCTGTTTGAGCGATAAAGCACGTCGCTCAAGGCCTGCCAGCCGGTCGCGGCGATCAGGATACTTAAGATCAACACTTGGCCGAAACCCAGTGCGAGTTTGAGACGGATGCTGGCGTTGACCAGCAAACGGGTCAGCCGAGGGAACATGGTGAACCTCCAAATCTGGGGAAGCATTTCGCAACAGCTGAAACGCTAAATCGATTCGAGGTCGTGGCGGGCTGATAACTGCGTAGGAAATTTCATAAGTTGCGGCGGCCTTGATCCGGCCGCCGCGTAGGTGCGGGTCAGATGCGGAAGCGCCCGACCAGAGACTGCAAATAGACCCCCAAGCGTGCCAGTTCGGCACTCGATGCGGCAGTTTCCTCGCTGGCCGAGGAGGTCTGTTCAGACACGTCGCGCACATTCAGCACGCTGCGGTTGATCTCTTCGGCCACAGCGCTTTGTTGCTCGGCAGCGGTGGCGATCTGCGAGTTCATCGCCTGGATAGTCGAGACCGTGCGCGTGATGTTGCTCAGCGCGTTGCCGGCACGGCGGGTCAGTTCGACGCTGCTGTCGGTGAGGCCACGGCTGTTGTCCATGATGGCCGCCACCTGCTGGGTGCCGTTTTGCAGGCCGACGATCAGCTCTTCGATCTCCTCGGTGGACTTTTGCGTGCGCTGGGCCAGGCTGCGCACCTCATCGGCCACCACGGCAAAGCCGCGACCGGCCTCACCCGCTCGCGCGGCCTCAATCGCCGCGTTCAGCGCCAGCAGGTTGGTTTGCTGGGCCACCGACTTGATCACATCAAGCACGCTGCCGATCTTGTCGCTTTCGCGCTTGAGGTCGCCCATGGCCACCGTGGAATTACCCACCTCAGTGGCCAGGCGCTCGATCTGCGCGATGGCTTCACCCACCACCTTGTCGCCTTCACGGGCCTGTTGGTCTGCCGCCACGGCAGCTTCGGAGGCTTCTTCGGCGTTGCGTGCCACTTCCTGCACGGTGGCAGCCATTTCGTTCATGGCGGTGGCCACCTGGTCGGTCTCGACCTTCTGGCTGTTGACCCCGGCGCTGGTCTGTTCGGTCACGGCCGACAGTTGCTCGGCGGCGCTGGCAATCTGGGTGACGCCGTCGCTGATACCGCCGATCAACTCGCGCAGGCCGACGGTCATGCTTTGCATGGCGCGTTGCAGCTGGCCCAGCTCGTCCTGGCGGGCGGAGTTGAGGTTATGGCTCAGGTCCCCGGAGGCCACGCGCTCGGCGACTTTGAGGGTTTGGTTGAGCGGTATCACGATCTGGCGGGTGATGGCCCAGGCGGCGAGAATGCCGAAGATCAGCGCCAGCACGGTGGCCAGCAACAACAGCTGTTTGGCCTGCGCGGCATCGGCATCGCGCACGGCGGTTTGGGAGATGGTGAGTTTTTCGCTGTGCCCCAGCAGGATATCGCCCTGGGCAGTCATGATTTTCAGCGCGGCCGCACTGGCCACCTGGGAGTCACGGTACTGGCTGACGGCGGCGCGGTAGGCTTGCAAGGACACGCCAGCCTCTTGCAGGTTGGCCTGGTACTGCTCAGGCAGCTTGCCCTGCAGGTCGGTGATTTTCTTCAGCGCATTGTCGATGGCATCCAGTGCCGGCTGCTCGGCTTCGGTCTTGCCGCTGTAGGTGTAGCCACGCACTTGGAAGCGCGATTGCTGGATCAACTTGCTCAGGTCGACCACGCTGTTGAACTGCGTGACGCTGTCGCCTTGCAGCAGGGCTGCTTCGATTTCGTTGATCTTGGCCACGGCGTTGTCGGCGGTGTCGCCGAGCTTGCTGCGTGCGCCCTCGCGCTTGAGGCCGGCCAGGACCATGGCGCCGAAGGCCTTTTTGTATTGGCCCAGAGCCTCCAGCTGTTGCTCGACCAAGGCTCTGTCGTCGGGTTGCTCGATCAGCGTTTCGGCGGTTTTGAGGCCATCCTCCAATTGCTTCAGCAGGCTGTTGACCGCGTCGGTGCCTTGTTCGCCGCGGCGCATTTCAAAGTCCAGGCGCGCCAGGCGCAGGTCTTTGGTCAGGCCGTTAAGGCTGGAGATAAAGCCCAGCTTGTCGCCGCGACTGATCACGTCGCCCAAGCCGGTCCAGCCGGTGAAGGTGGTCAACAGCGTCAGGATCAATACCAAGCCAAAGCCAATGCTCAGCTTGCGATTGACGCTCACATTCCCCAGTTTTTCGGCTAACCAACGATACATGCTGCGATCTCCTTTGGAACAAGGCTTGGACTTATTCAAAGGCTATCGGCTGCGTAGGAAGTTTCTGTAGGCGTTGATCGTTCCCACGCTCCGCGTGGGAATGCATCCCGGGACGCTCCGCGTCCCAAGAGCGGACGCAGAGCGTCCATGGCAGCATTCCCACGCGGAGCATGGGAACGATCGGGGTCTGTAGGTCGTGTCAGAACAACCGGGCGAGCAGGGCGGTTACGGCGGTTTCTACGCGCAGGATGCGTGCACCCAACTGCACCGGTTGCAAGCCAGCTTTGGCCAACAGCTCCACCTCGTAGGGGATCCAGCCGCCTTCAGGGCCGATGGCGAGGGTCACCGGCTCATCCAGCCCGCGTGGGCACGCCGGGTAATCGCCGGGATGGCCGATCAGGCCGAGAGTGCCTTCGGTCATGGCTGGCAGGCGGTCTTCGACGAACGGCTTGAAGCGCTTTTCGATGACGACCTCGGGCAGCACCGTGTCCCGTGCCTGCTCCAGACCGAGGATCAATTGCTCGCGCACCGCCTCCGGCTCCAGAAACGGGGTTTGCCAGAAGCTTTTTTCGACCCGGTAACTGTTGACCAGTACCACCTTTGGCACGCCCATCGCCGCCACGGTTTGCAGCACCCGGCGCAGCATCTTCGGGCGTGGCAGGGCCAGCAGCAGGGTCAGCGGCAGTTTGGTCGGTGGTGGCTGGTCGAAGCTCACTTGCAGCTCGGCTTCACCGGCTTCCAGGCGCAGCAGTTGCGCATTGCCCATCAGCCCGCCAATACGGCCGACCCGCAGGTTGTCGCCCACCACCACGCGGTGGACTTCCTGCATGTGCACGAGGCGCCGATCACGCAGGATCACCCGGTCGACCGCGATAAAGTCGGCCTCCTCAAGCAACAGCAGGTTCACGGTTGCGTCGCTGGCGGCTGGTCGTCGTCGGCGGGTTGGTCATCCGGGTGTTCGCCGCGCTTGGTGATCAAGCTGCTGAACAGGATGCCGATCTCAAACAGCATCCACATCGGCACGGCCAGCAAGGTCTGCGAGAAGATGTCCGGCGGCGTGAGGATCATGCCGACCACGAAGCAGCCGATGATCACGTACGGGCGCACTTTCTTCAGGTATTTGACGTCGACCACGCCGATCCACACCAGCAATACCACGGCCACCGGGATTTCGAAGGCCACGCCAAAGGCGAAGAACAGCGTCATCACGAAGTCGAGGTAGCTGGTGATATCGGTCATCATTTCCACGCCGGCCGGGGTGGCGGCGGCGAAGAACTTGAAGATCAGCGGGAACACCAGGAAATACGCGAAGGCCATGCCGGTATAGAACAGCAGGATGCTCGACACCAGTAACGGCACCGCAATGCGCTTCTCGTGCTTGTACAGGCCCGGTGCAATAAAGCCCCAGATCTGGTGCAGGATCACCGGGATCGCCAGGAACAGCGAGACCATCATGGTCAGCTTCAACGGCGTCAGGAACGGCGACGACACGTCGGTGGCGATCATCGTCGCGCCGGCCGGCAGGTACTGGCGCAAGGGCGTGGAGACGAAGGTGTAGATCTGCTGGGTGAAGGCGAACAGCCCGGCAAAGATGATGAAGATGGCCGCTACGCAACGCAGCAGGCGGGTCCGCAACTCGGTGAGGTGCGAGACCAGCGGCATATGCTGGTCGTTTTCCGGTTTATCAGCGCTCATGGGGCTCGCGGCGGCAATGTAGGGTCATGGGGAGCGGGCGACGCCACGGGCGTCGGCGCTGGCTCAGTCGGGGCGGGCGCGGGTGGCGGCGCTTCGGCGGCCGGGGCAATGCTGTTTTCGATCACAGGTTCCACCGGTTTGGCGGGCTCCTGAACCGGCGACAGAATCTTGCGCGCCTCTTGCTCCAACGACAGGATATGTTCGTTGTGCAGCTGGCGGCGGATCTCGTCGGCGCCGATTTCCCGTTCAACTTCCTGTTTGATGGCGTTGAAACTGCGTTTCAGGCGCCCGATCCACAGGCCGGCCGTGCGTGCGGCACCGGGCAGGCGTTCCGGCCCGAGTACCAGCAAGGCCACGAGGCCGACGAGCAGCAGTTCAGAGAAGCTGATACCAAACATTAGTCAGTGCTCACGAGTCTTTGCGGGTCGGCTCTTGGACTTTCTCAGCCTGCACGTCGAAGGTGCGACGCTCGGTGATCGGCTGGGTGGCCTGCGGGTGAACTGGCTGGGCCGGAGGCACTGGGTTGGCCATCGGGTCGGCCGGTTTCTCGTCGTCGTTCATGGCTTTACGAAAGCCCTTGATCGACTCGCCCACGTCAGTGCCCAGGTTCTTGAGCTTCTTGGTGCCGAACACCAGTACCACCACCACCAGAATGACGATCCAGTGTTTCCAGTCAAAAATGCCCATGCTGCAATTCCTCTGTAAAAGTTATTCAGGCGGACGGGCGCGAGGCCTTTTCGGCGTGCCCGGACAAGCCGAAGCGACGGTCCAGTTCATCCAACACGGCCTGTGGGTGCTGCCCCAGTTGGGCAAGCATGACCAGGCTATGGAACCACAAGTCTGCGGTCTCGTAGATTACATCACTGTAATCACCGCTGATTTGCGCATCCTTGGCGGCAATAATCGTCTCGATCGACTCCTCGCCAAGTTTTTCCAGAATCTTGTTCAAGCCCTTGTGGTACAGGCTGGCGACGTAGGAGCTGTCGGCATCCGCACCTTTGCGGTCTTCCAGCACCTGGGCCACACGGTTCAGGGTATCGCTCATGTTCAGTGTCCTGCGGAGTAAATGGCGTGCGGGTCTTTGAGCACCGGCTCCACAACCTTCCACTCGCCGTTCTCGAACACGCGATAGAAGCAGCTGTGACGGCCGGTATGGCAGGCGATATCGCCGATCTGCTCGACCATCAGGATCACCACGTCGGCGTCACAGTCGATGCGCATCTCGTGCAGGGTCTGCACGTGCCCGGACTCTTCGCCCTTGCGCCACAGTTTGCCACGCGAACGTGACCAGTAAATGGCGCGCTGCTCAGTGGCGGTGAGGCTCAAGGCCTCGCGGTTCATCCAGGCCATCATCAGCACGCGCCCGGTCTTGTAGTCCTGGGCAATGGCCGGCACCAGGCCGTCACTGTCCCACTTGATCTCGTCCAGCCAGTCTTTCATGTTCGGCTCCGGCAATTTGCGACAGTGTATAACCGGATCGGCTATCGACGCACGATCAGATAAACACCCACGGCGACCATGATGCCAGCCGGCCAGTGGCCCAGTTGGTTCAACGGCCCGCCAATCGCGAGCATCACGCCGCCGACCAGGTGCGCGGCGCCCAACAGGCGCAGGAACCAGTCGTCCTTGCGCTTCTGCCACGGCGGCGCCGGGTCTTTGGCGTGGGGCTGGGACATGCGCTCCAGCAGGTCGCGGGTCATGTTGGCCAGGTGCGGCAGTTGTTCGAACTGGCTGTGCAGGTTGCCCAGCAGGGTTTTCGGGCTGACGCGCTCGCGCATCCAGCGTTCCAGGAACGGCTGCGCGGTGTTCCACAGGTCCAGGTCCGGGTACAGCTGGCGGCCCAGGCCTTCGATGTTGAGCAAGGTTTTTTGCAGCAGCACCAGCTGTGGCTGCACTTCCATGTTGAAGCGCCGCGCGGTCTGGAACAGGCGCATCAACACCTGACCAAAGGAAATATCTTTTAACGGTTTTTCAAAGATCGGCTCGCACACGGTGCGGATCGCCGCTTCGAATTCGTTGAGCTTGGTTTCTGCCGGCACCCAGCCCGAATCGATGTGCAACTGCGCCACGCGGCGGTAGTCGCGCTTGAAGAAGGCGAACAGGTTACGCGCCAGGTAATCCTGGTCTTCCGGTGTAAGGCTGCCGACGATGCCGCAGTCGATCGCAATGTATTGCGGACTCCACGGGTTGACGGTGCTGACGAAAATGTTGCCCGGGTGCATGTCGGCGTGGAAGAAGCTGTCGCGGAACACCTGGGTGAAGAAAATCTCCACGCCGCGCTCGGCAAGCATCTTCATGTCGGTGCGCTGGTCGGCCAGGGTCGCGAGGTCGGTGACCTGCACGCCGTAGATGCGCTCCATCACCAGCACTTTGGGGCGGCACCAGTCCCAATACACTTGCGGCACGTACAGCAGCGGTGAGCCTTCGAAGTTGCGCTTGAGCTGGCTGGCATTGGCCGCCTCGCGCAGCAGGTCGAGCTCGTCGTAGATGGTTTTTTCGTAGTCGGCGACCACGTCCACCGGGTGCAGCAGGCGCGCGTCGGCGCTGAAACGTTCGGCGGCACGGGCGAGGATAAACAGCCACGCCAGGTCCTGGCCGATGATCGGCTTGAGGCCTGGGCGAATTACCTTAACCACCACTTCTTCGCCGGTCTTGAGCTGCGCGGCGTGTACTTGGGCTACCG
The DNA here is from genome assembly GCF_019352915.1 of Pseudomonas sp. Xaverov 259. NCBI lineage: Bacteria > Pseudomonadati > Pseudomonadota > Gammaproteobacteria > Pseudomonadales > Pseudomonadaceae > Pseudomonas > Pseudomonas sp. Xaverov 259. The sequence goes on from NZ_JAAAFV010000018.1 coordinate 144,741, forward strand.
AGGCCGAGGCCAGCGGCTCGACGTCAAAGCGGCTGAACACCTCACTGATTTTCTGACCCAGCTGTTCTTCGATCAGCTTCATCGACTGCTGGGAGTCAAACGGCGGTACGCGATCCTGCAACAGCATCAGTTCGTCGGCGATGTCTTCGGGCAGCAAATCGCGACGGGTCGAGAGGATCTGCCCGAACTTGATAAAGATCGGCCCCAGGTCCTGCAACGCCAGGCGCAGGCGCGCGCCACGGCTCAGCTCCAGCGGTTTGCGCGGGAACCAGCGCCACGGCAGCACATAACGCACGGCCAGCAGGAACCACGGCAACGGCAGGGCGAACAGCAGGTCATCAAGGCGGTAGCGGATTACGACGCGCTGGATACGAAACAAACGGCGGACGGCGAGCAGCTTCATGCGTTATCGCTTGGATCAAGGGAACGGCTCAGGCGCTCGAAGCGTGCCTCAAGGCGTTCCAGGTCGATTTTGGCCTTGTCGAGTTCACGAAAGCGCGCTTGCGCTTCCCGTTCTCCGACCAGGGTGCGCGATTCTTCGCTCAGGTATTCGGCAAGGTTCTGATTAAGGCTGGCGAACCCTTGCTGGTACCAGCGCGAGCGGCTGCGCAGGTGCCCGCTGATCAACTGGGTGGCCACCGGGCCGATCCAGCGTGACAGCTCGTATTCCCAATCCAGTTCCAGGTCTTGCAGCACGGCGGCCAAGTCCATCAGCACCGCGCTGTCGCCTTCCAGCTCCACTTCGGGGCTGTGCAGGATGGCGGTCTTGTTGCGGCTCAGCGCCAGGTGCAAAAGGCTCGAGGCGGGTGCGCGCAGGGTGCAGTCGGCCTCTGCGGCCCAGGCGCCGGCGAGCAGCAGGCCTTCATCGCTGGGCAGGATAAACAGCTGCAAGGCGGGGCTGGTGCAATCGACGGCAATGACTTTGCCGTTCAAGTGCGCAAGCCGCGCCAGGGCGGTGCTGTCCAGGCGCAGGACACGGTTGATGCCGTGTTCGACGCTGGCGAGGAGGCCGGCGAACAGCATCAGGGCTTGATGCCGCGGTGCAAGGCAACGATGCCTGAGGTCATGTTGTGGTAGGTCACGCGGTCGAAACCGGCTTCTACCATCATCGACTTCAGGGTTTCCTGGTCGGGGTGCATGCGGATCGATTCGGCCAAGTAGCGGTAGCTCTCGGCGTCATTGGTGATCAGCTTGCCCATCAGCGGCATGAAGGCGAACGAGTAGGTGTCGTAGACCTTGGACATCAGCGCGTTGGTCGGCTTGGAGAACTCCAGCACCAACAGACGACCGCCCGGCTTGAGTACGCGCAGCATCGAGCGGATCGCGTCCTCTTTATGGGTCACGTTACGCAGGCCGAAGGCGATGGTCACGCAGTCGAAATGGTTGTCCGGGAACGGCAGCTTTTCGGCGTCGGCCTGCACGAACTCGATATTGCCGGCCACGCCTTTATCCAGCAGGCGATCACGGCCGACCTTGAGCATTGAACCGTTGATGTCCGCCAGCACGACCTGGCCGGTCGGGCCAACCAGCTTGGAGAACTTGGCCGCCAGATCGCCCGTGCCGCCGGCGATATCGAGCACGCGGTTGCCGGTGCGTACACCCGACAACTCGATGGTGAAGCGCTTCCACAGGCGATGCATGCCGCCCGAGAGCACGTCGTTCATCAGGTCGTACTTGGCCGCAACGGAATGGAACACCTCAGCGACTTTTTCCGCTTTCTGGCTTTCCGGAACGTTCTTGAAGCCGAAGTGAGTGGTGGGTTCGGCATCGCTGCCTTTGCGCTGATCAGTCATATCGCTGTCACCAAAAGAGAATGCGGGACATGATAATCCCCACCGCCTGCTTTGTCTTGGCAAGGCTGAAGGTAAGATAGGTGTTCATCGAGACCTTTTGCCGCATGGCAGGTGTTCTGAGTCGTTATAAAGAGGAGTCATTGCAATGGCCCGTATTACCGTTGAGCGTGCACATTCCCTGGGTAAAGAAGGCGCGCGCGCGAAGGCTGAGAAGTTGGCGCACAAACTCAAGGAGCAATATGGCCTTGAGTCATCATGGTCGGGCGATAGCCTGAACCTCAAGCGTTCGGGGGTTAAAGGCACGGTGTTAGTCGCCGATGAATCGCTGCGTATTGATGTGGAACTTGGCCTGTTGATGTCGGCCATGAGCGGCACCATCAAGTCCGAAATCGAGAAAGCCTTGGATAAGGCGTTGGCCTGATCGATGTGTTCTTAGGGTGCCGATTCTAATTTTCCAGCCTACTTTGTGCCCAAGCCCTCAACTCCTGCGGGCCGTTCCTCGACCCTAATCTGCGTGAGGTGCACCATGGCCAAAGTTATTTTGAAGAAAAAAATCGACCTTCAGTCCACTGCCTTCAGTGACGTTAAAAGCTATGCCCGCAAGATCTGGCTGGCAGGACTTGGCGCCTATGCCAAGGTCGGCAGCGAAGGCGGCGAGTACTTCAAAGAGCTGGTCAAGACCGGTCAACATATTGAAAGTAAAGGCAAAAAAGTTGTGGTTGAACAACTTGATGCCGCCAACAGTCAGATTGACCAAGTAAAGAGTAATGTCTCCAGCGTCAAAGGTTTGGTTGAAGTTCAACTGGATAAAGTTGAAAAAGCTTTTGACACGCGTGTTGCAAGTGCCTTGAATCGGATCGGCATTGCGTCTAAACATGACGTGGAGACACTCTCTGCTAAGCTCGAAGAGCTGACGACATTGCTAGAACGTGTCGCGCGTAAACACTAAGGAGACATCGGGATGGCTGTTAAAAAGACTACTCAGAAAGAAGGCAGCTCGTGGATCGGGGAGGTTGAAAAATATTCCCGTAAGATCTGGCTTGCTGGTTTAGGCGTGTACTCGAAGGTTAGCAGTGACGGCGGTAAATACTTCGAGACCTTGGTCAAGGACGGCGAAAAGGCCGAGAAGTTGACCAAGACCACCGTTGGTAAAAAAGTTGAAGCGGCCAAGGCCACTGCCGGCTCCGCCAAGTCGAGCATTTCTGACACTTGGGGCAAGTTGGAAGAAACCTTCGACAAGCGTCTCAACAGTGCCATTTCGCGACTGGGCGTGCCCAGCAAAGCGGAACTGAAGACGCTGCACAGCAAGGTCGATACCCTGACCAAGCAAATCGAAAAACTCACCGGCGCTAAAGTGGCTCCAGCCAAAACCGCCGCCGCTAAACCGGCTGCCAAGCCTGCGGCTAAAACTGCGGCGGCTAAACCGGCTGCTAAAACCGCTGCCAAGCCACTGGTTAAAGCGGCCGCCAAGCCAGCTGCCAAACCTGCGGCCAGGGCTCCGGCTAAAGCAGCGGCAAAACCGGCTGCCAAAACCGCGGCGGCAAAACCTGCAGCCAAGCCTGCAGCAAAACCCGTGGCTGCTAAAGCCGCTGCCAAGCCTGCGGCTAAACCGGCTGCTAAAGCGGCAGCGAAACCTGCTGCTAAACCTGCCGCCAAGCCAGCGGCTAAAACCGCAGCTGCCAAACCTGCTGCCAAGCCGGCCGCTGCCAAACCAGCAGCCAAGCCAGCCGCCGCTAAAGCTGCCGCTAAGCCTGCTGCAGCAAAACCAGTGGCTGCCAAGCCTGCGGCAAAACCTGCCGCCGCGAAGAAGCCAGCCGTTGCCAAGAAGCCTGCAGCGCCCAAGCCTGCTGTTGCGGCCAAGCCTGCAACCCCAGCGCCAAGCGCTTCGACAGCCAATTCGGTGTCCGCACCGACCCATGCTGCTACTGCCCCGACTGCAACGCCGGTAACCCCGACGCCATCCAGTCAGTCCTGATTTTTTTCAGGGCACAAAAAACGCCCGGCCTGTGAAGGTCGGGCGTTTTTTTAAGGAAGTCTCATATACACCGCACTTCCAATGTGGGAGCGGGCTTGCCCGCGATGGCGGAGTGTCAGCCACCCGGGTATCGGCTGATAAATTGCTATCGCGGGCAAGCCCGCTCCCACATTTTTAATCCGCGTCATCCAGGTATTTGAGCGCAAACCGCTCAGTCGCCTGCCGCGCCGGTAACAACAGGTGCGGTGCCACCAGCATCATGACTTGGTACACCACCACCCGCACCTCGCCCTCGCGGTCGAGAATCCGCTGGTAGTCTAGGGAAAACAGCAGGGTCATGGTGATCTGTTCCACCAATTGCCCCAATGCCTGTGTATCGCTGACCAACTGCCCTGCCGCCTTCAAGCGCGCAAGCAGCGAAGCCAGGGTGCGCTTGAGCGCCGTGAGCAAGTTGCGAATGCCCTTGGCCAGCTTGGGCAGGCGCCCGGCCAGGTTCGACAGGTCCTGGAACAGGAACCGGTAGTGGGCCATGCGCTCGATGATCAGGTGCAGGAACAGCCAGTAATCTTCGGGTTTGAGTTGCGCATCCGCCGGCGGGTCGAGCAGCGGCGCCAGTTCATTCTGGAAACGCTCGAACAACCCGAGCACCAACGGCTCCTTGCCATGGAAGTGGTAGTAGAGGTTGCCGGGGCTGATCCCCATTTCATTCGCCACTTCCATGGTCGACACGTTCGGCTCGCCCTTGTGGTTGAACAACTGCAGGGCACATTCAAGGATACGGTCGCGGGTCTTCATCCAGTCTTCTTAATCTGATCGTTGAGCTCAGCGCACCCGCACGTAAGTGCCCGGCGCCGCTTCCATCGGTGGGTAATTCTGGTTGCCCAGGGCGGTGAGGGTTTCGCGTTGCACGCCCGAACGTTGCTGGATCCACGCCAGCCACTGCGGCCACCAGCTGCCTTCGACGTGGCTGGCGTCGTAGTACCAGGCGCGCGGGTCGCTGCTCAGCTTGGGGTTCTCGACGTAGTTGGCCTTGGGGTTGCCCGGCGGGTTGAGGATGCTCTGGATATGCCCGCTGTTGGACAGCACAAAGCGCCGCTCGCCGCCCAGCAGTTGCGTGGAGCGGTACACCGCGTCCCACGGCGTGATGTGGTCGTTGATGCCGGCCACGCTGAAACTGTCCACCGTGACTTTTTGCAGGTCGATAGGCGTGCCGCACACCTCCAGGCCGCCCGGGTGGCTGAGCGGGTTGTGCTTGAAGAAGTCCAGCAGGTCGCCATGCAACGCGGCGGGCAGGCGCGTGTTGTCGTTGTTCCAGTAGAGGATGTCGAACGCCGGCGGCTCTTTGCCCAGCAGGTAGTTATTGATCCAGTAGTTCCAGATCAGGTCGTTGGGGCGCATCCAGGCGAAGACCTTGGCCATGTCGCGGCCGTCGAGTACACCTTGCTGGTAGGAGCGGCGCTTGGCGGCTTCGAGGGTCTGTTCATCGGCAAACAAGGTGGCGGGGCTGTCGATCTGGCTGTCCAGCAGGCTCACCAGGTAGCTGGCGCTGGAGATTCGCCGCAGCTGGCGCTTGGCTTGCAGGTGGCCTTGCAGCGCGGCGATGGTCAGGCCCCCGGCGCAGGCGCCCATCAGGTTGACCTCACGGGCACCGGTGATTGCCCGGCACACATTCAGCGCTTCTTCCAGCGCCGCCACATAGGTGGACAGGCCCCATTCGCGGTGACGCACATCGGGGTTACGCCAGCTAACCATAAAAGTCTGCAGGCCGTTTTTGAGGGCGTATTGCACAAAGCTGTTGGCGGGGCTGAGGTCGAAGATGTAGTACTTGTTGATTTGCGGCGGCACGATCAACAACGGCTTGGCGTACTGCTTTTCGCTCATGGGCTTGTATTGGATCAGCTCCAGCAGCTCGTTGCGAAACACCACGGAACCCGGCGTGGTTGCCACCGTTTTGCCCACTTCAAAAGCGTGTTTGCTGACCTGGCTGGGCAGGCCGTTGTTGTGCAACAAGTCGTTAAACAAATTGCTCACCCCGCGCACCACACTGTTGCCGCCGGAGTTGAGCAGCTCCTTGATGGCCAGCGGGTTGAGCAAGGTGTTGGAGGGCGAGACGGCATCGTTGATCAGCGAGAAGGCGAAGTGTGCGCGGGCGCGGTCATCGGCGCTCATCGAGCTATCGTCGATCCAGTGACGGGTCTGCTTCTGCCAGCTCAAATAGGCTTGCAGGCTGCGCCGGTACAGTGGATTAAGCGCCCAAGTGGGGTCGGCGAAGCGGCTGTCGGCGGGGTTGGGGGCATGCACAGTTTCACCCAGCAGCACGCGGCCGAGTTGGCCGCCCAAGGCCAGGGCGTGCCGAGCGGTGTACAGCGGGTTGCGCAAGCCATGGTTGGCGACGCTTCGCAAGGTCGCCAGCAAATCCCGGCCCCGCAGGCCACTGATCGCATTTTGCGCGTTGATAAACGCGGCTGGGGTGGGCGCCGGGTTCGTCACGGGTCTTTCTCGCATGAGCCAACACTCCTTCGTCAAGCCATCAACAGGCACGCCAATTCAGAACCATAGCCGGTTCCTGGCAAGTTGCGCGGCGGCGTAGTCCTTACACCGCGGGTCGTGGGTGAATCACCGCACGCAGGCGCTCCTCTTCAAGAAACTTCATGATGATCGGCGCCACGGCTTCGGCGCGGGTGATCAGGAACAAGTGGCCATCATCGATGATGTGCAACTGTGCGTTGGGAATGCGCCAGGCGAGCATGCGCATATTGATCAGCGGGATCAGAGGGTCGTCGTCGCCCGCCAGCACCAGGGTCGGTTGGCGGATCTTGTGCAGCCAGTGAATGCTGGTCCAGCCAAGGCCGGCAAACAGCTGCCAGTAGTAACCGAGCTTGCCCGCCGAGCGCACTTTGCTGGCGTGTTCGGCAGCCAGTTTGGAATCGCGACGGAACGAGCCGCCATAAATCATCGGTGCAATGCGCACCACGTGGGACGGTTGGATATAACGCCTGGGGCTTGCCATCAGCCATAGCACCTTGGGTTTGCCCGGCACCATAAAGGCCCCGGCTGCCGTCGCCGCCAGGATCAGTTTTTTGCAGCGCTCGGGGTAGTCATAGGCAAACTGCTGCGCCAACGCGCCGCCCCAGGACACACCCACCGCATTCACTTGGCCATAGTCCAGGTAGTCGAGCATGCGTGCGGTGAGCTTGGCCAAACCGGGAAAGCGATAGGGCACGCTGGGTGTTGATGAGCCCCCCACACCTGGCACATCGAAGGCGATCACTTCCAAGTCCGGGTCCAGCGCCTGGACGAACGGAAACACCAGCTCCAGGTTGGCGCCGATGCCGTTGAAGATCAGCAGCGGCGTCAGGTGCGGCTTGCCCGGGCGTACCGCCGTACGGATGGTCTGGCCATCCAGGTCGATGGTACGGAAGATGAACGGTTGCGGCATGGGCTTACCCTGCAAAATGGCGCGATATTTCCCTGTCGGAACCCGATCAATGTGGGAGCGGGCTTGCTCGCGAAAGCAGTGTGTCAGTTGATGCATCCGGTGGCTGACACACCGCTTTCGCGAGCAAGCCCGCTCCCACAGTTGACCGCATTCCAGCTACAAAACAGTGTTTCGTTTATCGTTCGTGCACATAAGTACCCGGTGCCGCCTCAGCTGCGGCATAGGCTTTGTTACCCAGGCTTGTAGGGGCTTTCTTGAGTTTGCCAGCCCGCTCTGCCTGCCACGCCTGCCAATGCAGCCACCACGAGTCAGTATGCTTGGTGGCATTCTCCTGCCACTCCAGCGGCTTGCCGGCCAAACCATCGCTGGTCTGGTAACGCGCCTTGGGATTGCCTGGCGGGTTGAGAATGCTCTGGATATGCCCACTGCTGGACAGCACAAATTCCACTTTGCCACCAAACAACTGCGCCGACTTGTAGCACGACTGCCACGGCGTGATGTGGTCGTTGGTGCCGGCCAGGGAATAGATATCGGCGGTCACCTGCTTGAGGTCGATCGGCGTGCCGCACACTTCCAGGGCATTGGCGCGAACCAGTGGGTTGTTCTTGAACAGCTCAATCAAATCGCCATGGAAGGCGGCCGGCAGGCGCGTGGTGTCGTTGTTCCAGAACAGGATGTCGAACACCGGCGGCTCGTTGCCAAGCAAGTAGTTATTGACCCAGTAGTTCCAGATCAGATCATTGGGGCGCATCCAGGCAAACACCTTGGCCATGTCACGGCCTTCCAGCACGCCGGCCTGGTAGGAGTGGCGTTTGGCCGCCTCCAGGGTCTGTTCGTCGACGAACAGCGCCACCTGGGTGTCCAGCGTGGTGTCCAGCACACTCACCAGCAGGGTCAGGGCGTTGACCTTCTTCTCGCCCAGCGCCGCGTAGTGGCCCAGCAGCGCGGTGCAGGTGATGCCACCGGAGCAGGCGCCGAGCATGTTCACGTCTTTGCTGCCGGTAATCGCCGTGACCACATCCACCGCTTCCTTGAGCGCCTCGATATAGGTCGACAGGCCCCACTCGCGCTGCGCCTTGGTCGGGTTGCGCCAGCTGACGATAAACGTCTGTTGGCCATTGCGCAGGCAGAAGCGCGCCAAGCTCTTTTCCGGGCTCAGGTCGAATACATAGAATTTGTTAATCTGCGGCGGCACCACCAGCAGTGGGCGCTCGTGCACCTGTTCGGTGATGGGCTTGTACTGGATCAGCTCCAGCACGTCGTTACGGAATACCACCGCGCCTTCGGTGGTGCCCAGGGTCTTGCCCACTTCAAAGGCGCCCATGTTCACTTGGCTGGGCATGCCGCCGTTGTGCACCATGTCTTTGGCCAAATGGGACAGGCCATCAAGCAGGCTTTTGCCGCCGGTTTCAAAGAAGCGTTTGACTGCCGCCGGGTTGGCCGCGCTGTTGGTCGGGGCCATGGCTTCGGTCATCAGGTTGATCACGAAGTGGCCACGGCTGATGTCCTGTTCGGACAGGTTGCTGTCGCCGATCCAGTCGTGCAGTTCCTTGCGCCACGCCAGGTAGGTTTGCAGGTAGCGCTTGTAGAGCGGGTTCTGGCTCCACGCCGGGTCGTTGAAGCGACGGTCATCGCCTTCGGGGGCCAATGCGGACTTGCCGAACATCACGTTCTTCAATTCCACGCCAAAATGCGCGACGTGTTTGACGCTGTGCAACGGTTGCTTGATGGCTTGGGTCAGCACCATCTTCGCTGAGGCCAATAAATCCTTTTTGCGTAACGCGATGATCGGGTTCAGCCCCAGGGTGTTTTCCGAGGCCTGGCGTTTCAAGTCATCGTTATTCTTGTTACTCATCTACGACGCTCCATTGTCCGAAAGACGAGTACCGGCGATTGCTGCGCACCCAATTTCGATACACGACACCAGCCTGGTACTGCGACTCGGGTGACCGTTGATACCGCATCGTCAAATGCAGGGAACTTGCCAGTTCCATTGGTTACCCGAGTTTAATTTTTTTCGCAAGCGGGCCAATCGTTGACCACGCGACAGGGCATTCAAGCAGATGAAATTAGAAAATGCCCTCTAAAGAGCAAGACGCCCGAGTTAGAGCATCAGCCGCACGACCGACTCGCTCGGGTCGCGGGTTTTGCCGGCGGCTTTGAGTTCAGCGAGGTAGTCCGCCCACAGGTCTTCCTGGCGCACGGCCAACTGGTAGAGGTAGTCCCAGGTGAACAGTCCGCTGTCATGGCCGTCGTCGAAGGTCAATTTCAGTGCGTACTGGCCGGCCGGTTCAATTTTGATCAGCCGCACGTTGAGCTTGCCGAATTGCAGGATGGGTTTGCCGTGGCCCTGGACCTCGGCGGAAGGCGAGTGGGTGCGTAGCAGCTCAGCGGGGAGCTGGTAGACCTCGTCCGGCCCATAGGTGAGGCCGAGGGTGTTGGAAGTTTTGTGCAGGTTTACAGCGGTGGGGAATTTCGACATTGGAGAACCGCCCAGAGATAGTCCTGAAGGAACCGGCTTAAAACTGTGGGAGCGGGCTTGTGTGGGAGCCGGGCTTGCCCGCGATGCAGACACCTCGGTGTTTCAGAAACACTGAGGTGATGCTATCGCAGGCAAGCCAGCTCCCACACAAGCCAGGCTCTACACAAGCCGTTTTCTGTGAGGCTTACAGGATATAACGAGACAGATCTTCGTTCTGCGCCAATTCGCCCAAGTGGCTATTCACGTACTCAGCATCAATCTTGATCGCTTCGCCATTCTGCAAGCCGGCCATGTCGCCCGCACTGAAGGACACTTCCTCCAGCAAGCGCTCGAGCAGGGTGTGCAGTCGACGGGCACCGATGTTCTCGGTCTTCTCGTTAACTTGCCAGGCAATCTCCGCCAGGCGCTTGATGCCGTCCGGCTGGAACTCGATGCCCAAACCTTCGGTTTTCAGCAGTTCGCGGTATTGCTCGGTGAGCGACGCATGCGGCTCGCTGAGAATGCGCTCGAAGTCGCCGGGGGTCAGCGCCTTGAGTTCCACGCGAATCGGCAGACGGCCTTGCAGCTCCGGCACCAGGTCGCTTGGCTTGCTCAGGTGGAACGCGCCGGAGGCGATAAACAGGATGTGGTCAGTCTTGACCATGCCCAGCTTGGTGTTCACGGTGCAACCTTCGATCAGCGGCAGCAGGTCGCGCTGCACGCCTTCGCGGGACACATCGACGCCGCCGGAGTTGCCGCGCTTGGCCACCTTGTCGATCTCGTCGATAAACACGATACCGTGCTGCTCGACCGCTTCCAGGGCCTTGGCCTTGAGTTCTTCCTCATTCACCAGGCGCCCGGCTTCTTCGTCACGCACCAGTTTCAGCGCGTCCTTCACCTTGAGTTTGCGGCTTTTCTTCTTGCCCTTGCCCATGTTGGCGAACAGGTTCTGCAACTGGCTGGTCATTTCTTCCATGCCAGGCGGTGCAGAGATGTCGACGCCGGACACTTCGGCCACTTCGATCTCGATTTCCTTGTCATCCAGCTGGCCTTCGCGCAGGCGCTTGCGGAACAGCTGGCGGGTGTTGGAATCCGAGCTTGGCGCGGCGTCTTCGTTGAAACCCATGCGTGCCGGTGGCAGCAGGGCATCCAGAATACGTTCTTCGGCCGCATCTTCGGCGCGGTGGCTGACCTTGGTCACTTCCTGTTCGCGGAGCATCTTCAGCGCGGCGTCGGCCAGGTCACGGATGATCGACTCGACGTCACGGCCTACGTAGCCCACTTCGGTGAACTTGGTGGCTTCGACCTTGATGAACGGGGCGTTGGCCAGCTTGGCCAGGCGCCGGGCGATTTCGGTTTTACCCACGCCTGTCGGCCCGATCATCAGGATGTTCTTGGGCGTTACTTCAACGCGCAGTTCTTCGGGCAGTTGCATCCGGCGCCAGCGGTTACGCAGCGCAATGGCAACGGCGCGCTTGGCATCGTCCTGGCCGATGATATGGCGATTAAGTTCATGGACGATTTCGCGGGGAGTCATGGACATAGTGTTTGGCGGCCTCAAGCGGGAATAAGCCTACGGCTTACTCGGCGAGGTCCTGCTCCTCAATGGTGAAGTTGTGGTTGGTGAACACGCAGATATCGCCGGCGATACCCAGGGCGGTCTCAACGATTTCGCGGGCCGACAGGTCGGTTTTCTTCAACAGGGCGCTGGCTGCCGCCTGGGCGTAACCACCGCCGGAACCCATGGCGATCAGGCCGTGCTCGGGTTCAACCACATCGCCGTTACCGGTGATGATCAAGGACGCGTCTTTGTTGGCAACGGCCAACATGGCTTCCAGGCGGCTGAGGGAGCGGTCGGTGCGCCATTCTTTGGCGAGTTCGACAGCGGCGCGAACGAGGTGGCCCTGGTGTTTTTCCAGCTGGCCTTCGAAGCGTTCGAAGAGGGTGAAGGCGTCGGCAGTGGCGCCAGCGAAACCGGCGAGCACCTGGCCGTGGTACAGGCGACGCACTTTCTTGGCGTTGCCTTTCATCACGGTGTTGCCCAGGGAAACCTGGCCGTCGCCGCCCATGACAACTTTGCCGTGGCGACGTACTGAAACGATGGTGGTCAAGGGGAGAGTCTCCACGCAGCGGGGCGAAAATGCCCTGATGGATTCTCATATGGGGGTGGCGGGGGGGATTTCAACCGTAGGACGTGTGTGCGGACGAGTGGTGTTTATACGAAATGATCGTCCCCACGCTCTGCGTGGGAACGCATCCTGTGACGCTCCGCGTCACAAAGCGGACGCAGAGCGTCCGTGGCGGCATTCCCACGCGGAGCGTGGGAACGATCATACGCAGGGGCTCAGCGACTCTGGCGTTGTTGTAACAACAAATTGCTAAAGCCTGCACCCGCCAGTTGTTTCTGCGCCACAGTCAGCTGTTCACGGTTGCTGAACGGCCCCACCAATACGCGATACCAGGTCGCATCCTTCACCGTACCAGACTCAACCGTCACCGACTGGCCCAACAGAATGATCTGCGCACGCACGCGATCCGCATCTGCCTGTTTCGGGAACGAGCCCGCTTGCAGGAAGAACTTGGTCACCGGCGCCGCCTTGGTGGCCGCTACCGGTGGCGCTGGTGGCGGGGTAATCCCGGCCAGTGCAGCCTGGGCACGTGCAGTGTCGATTTTCGCCGCTTCCGCTGGCGTCACCGGCGTGGTTGGCACTTGCGGCGTCGGCAGGGTTTTCTCCGGCACGGCATCAGGCGGCACGATCACTTCCGATTCCGGCAGCAGCGTGTAGAAGTCATATTTCGGCTTCACGGGTGCAGTCGGGCTTGGTGCTGTTTTATTGGCCTCGGCGATTTTCGTGGCTTTCTGCTGTTCTTGCTTGACCCGCTTGACGTCATCGCCCTTGCCGGGCTCCAGCTTCATCAGGATCACCACAAACGCGCCGACCGCCAGGCCGATAGCCATCCATAGCCAGCCCGGGATTGGTTTCTTCGCCGGTGCCTGATAGCGGCTGGCGCCGCGCTTGGGTGCAGGTTTTTTCTTGGCAGCCAACTTACATACGCTCCAGGGTTTCCAGGCCTAACAGTTCCAGGCCTTGCTTGAGGGTCCGTCCAGCCAGTGCGGCGAGGCGCAGGCGACTTTGCTTTTGGGCTTCATCGTCGGCAGTGAGGATCGGGCAGTTCTCGTAGAAGCTGGAGAACAGGCCGGCAACTTCGTACAAATACGTGCAGAGGATATGCGGCGTGCCTTTTTCGCCGACGCTGTTCAGCACTTCGCCGAATTGCGCCAGTTTGGCCGCCAGTTCCTGCTCGTGCGGGGCATCCAGCACGATCTGGCCTTCAACCTGGCTGAAGTCCTTGCCCAGCTTGCGGAACACACCGGCCACACGGGTGTAGGCGTACAGCAGGTACGGCGCGGTGTTGCCTTCGAAGTTGAGCATCAGTTCGAAGTTGAAGCTGTAGTCGCTGGTGCGGTGCTTGCACAGGTCGGCGTACTTCACTGCGCCAATGCCCACTACGCGGGCGATGTTGCGCAGGTCGGCCTCGGCCAGCTCCGGGTTCTTTTCCTTCACCAGGCTGTAGGCACGTTCCTGGGCTTCGTTGAGCAGGTCGATCAGCTTCACGGTGCCGCCGTCGCGGGTCTTGAACGGGCGGCCATCGGCGCCGTTCATGGTGCCAAAACCCATGTGCTCCATGTGCATCGGGTGGGTGACGAAACCTGCGCGGCGCGCCACTTCGAACACCTGCTGGAAGTGCAGGGCCTGGCGCTGGTCGACAAAGTACAGCGCGCGGTCGGCCTTGAGCACGCCGCTGCGATAACGCACGGCTGCCAGGTCGGTGGTGGCGTAGAGGTAGCCGCCATCGGCCTTGACGATGATCACCGGCAGCGGCTCGCCGTCGGCGGTCTTGAATTCTTCGAGGAACACGCACTGCGCGCCGTTGCTCTCAACCAACAGGCCTGCGGCCTTGAGGTCGTTGACCACGTTGATCAGGTCGTCGTTGTAGGCGCTTTCGCCCATCACATCGGCCATGGTCAGCTTCACGTTGAGCAGCTCGTAGATTTCCTGGCAGTGCGACAGCGAGATATCCCGGAAGCGCGACCACAGTGCCAGGCATTCCGAGTCGCCGGCTTGCAGCTTGACCACCAGGCCACGGGCGCAGTCGGCAAACTCTTCGGATTCGTCGAAGCGCTTTTTGGCGGCGCGGTAGAAGTTTTCCAGGTCGGCCAGCTCGTTGCTGGTGATTGGGTTTTCCTGCAGATAAGCCATCAGCATGCCGAACTGAGTGCCCCAGTCGCCCACGTGGTTCTGACGGATCACGGTGTCGCCGAGAAACTCCAGCACCCGAGCCACGCCATCGCCAATGATGGTCGAACGCAAGTGGCCCACGTGCATCTCTTTGGCCAGGTTGGGCGCCGACAGGTCAATCGCCACACGCTCCACGGGGCCGGCCTTGCGCACGCCGATCTTGGCGTCGGCCAGGGCCGCGTCCAGGCGCGAAGCCAGGGCCTGGGTGTTCTGGAAGAAGTTGATAAAGCCCGGGCCGGCGATTTCGGCCTTGGTCACACTCGCGTCGGCCGGCAACGCAGCGATGATTTTCTCCGCCAGGTCGCGCGGTTTCATGCCGGCAGGCTTGGACAGCATCATCGCGATGTTGCTGGCGAAGTCGCCGTGGGTCTTGTCGCGGGTGTTTTCCACCTGGATCGCCGGCGACAGGCCTTCAGGCAACACACCTTCGTTGACGAGTTGGGTGAGGGCTTGTTGGATCAGCTGGCGAATGGTGTCTTTCATGGTGTTCTCTTTCGACCGCAAGCGGCGGCGCGCGATGCGCAGGTGGAAAAACTGGGCATTATCCGTGGCGAGGGCGGGCTTGCCAACCGTTCAGACAGGTTGGTAGACCTGCGGGCCTCATCGCGGGCAAGCCCGCTCCCACATTTTAATGGGTGAATACTTCTACATGTGTGGGTTGGCTTGCTATCAATACAGGTCCACTGGATCCACATCCAACGACCATCGCACTTGGCGGCCGCTGGGCATTTGCTCCAGAGCAAGCATCCAGCTACTTAATAGCCGATGCAGCGGTGCACGCGACGTTGCCTGCAAGAGTAGCTGAGCGCGATAGCGCCCGGCGCGGCGCTCCATCGGTGCGGGCACCGGGCCGAGCAATTCGATGCCGGTCAGACCCAACTCGCCGAGCAAACGTTCGGCGGCGCTGCAGGCCTCGTCGAGAAAACTTTCGGCCTGCCCTGGCTTGTGCGCTTCGGCGCGCAACAGCGCCAGGTGGGCAAACGGCGGCAGGCCGGCAGAGCGGCGTTCGCTCAGGGCCTGTTCGGCGAAAGCGAAGTAGCCTTGTTCTGTCAGTTGAATCAGCAGCGGATGGTCGGCCAAGTGCGTCTGGATAATCACTCTGCCCGGTTCTTCGGCCCGCCCGGCACGGCCTGCCACCTGCACGATCAACTGCGCCATGCGTTCGCTGGCGCGGAAGTCGCCGGAGAACAAACCACCGTCGGCGTCCAGGATCGACACCAGCGTTACCCGAGGGAAGTGGTGCCCTTTGGCGAGCATCTGCGTGCCGATCAAGATGCACGGCTGGCCTTTCTGGATGGTCGCGAACAGCTGGTTCATCGCATCTTTGCGTGAGGTGCTGTCGCGGTCGACGCGCAGCACCGGGTAATCCGGGAACAGAATGCCCAGGCGCTCTTCGGCGCGCTCGGTGCCCGCACCCACGGGGCGCAAATCCACTTTGCCGCATTGTGGGCAATGGCGCGGCACGCGCTCCACATGGCCGCAATGGTGGCAGCGCAGCTCGCCGTGGCGCTGGTGTACGGTCATGCGCGCATCGCAGCGGTTGCACTCGGACATCCAGCCGCAGTCATGGCATAGCAGTGTCGGCGCAAAGCCTCGGCGGTTAAGAAACACCAGCACTTGCTGGCCGGCGGCGAGGGTCTGGCCGATGGCTTGCTGCATCGGCCCGGAAATGCCGCTGTCCAGCGGGCGACTTTTTACATCCAGGCGCAGGAAGCGTGGTTGCTTGGCGCCGCCTGCGCGCTGGTTGAGGCGCAGCAGGCCATAACGGCCGGTGTAGGCGTTGTGCAAACTTTCCAGCGAAGGCGTGGCCGAACCCAGCACAATCGGGATGTCTTCCTGGCGCGCGCGCACCAGCGCCAAGTCGCGGGCGTGATAGCGCAGGCCTTCCTGCTGTTTATAAGAGCCGTCGTGCTCTTCGTCGATGATGATCAGCCCGGGGTTTTTCATCGGCGTGAACAGTGCCGAGCGAGTGCCGATGATAATGTCGGCATCGCCGTCCCGAGCTGCCAGCCACGATTCCAGGCGCTCGCGGTCATTGACCGCCGAATGCACCAGCGCAATGCGCGCGTTAAAGCGCTGCTCGAAACGCGCCAGGGTTTGCGGGCCCAGGTTGATCTCCGGGATCAGCACCAGCGCCTGTTTGCCGGCCTGCAGGGTTTCGCGGATGAGCTGCAAATAAACTTCGGTCTTGCCGCTGCCGGTGACACCCGCCAACAGGAAGGCGTGGAAACTGTCGAAACCTGCGCGAATGGCTTCATAGGCGGCGCGTTGCTCGGGGTTCAGCGGTAGTTCCGGCTGGGCCAGCCAATGGTCGTGGCGCGGGTCTGGCGTGTGTTTGCGGATTTCTACCTGCACCAAGCCCTTGGCCAGTAGCAGATCGAGGCTGTCTTTGCTTAGCATCAACTTGCTTAACAGCTGGTGGGCCACGCCGTGGGGGTGTTGGGCCAGGGTTGCGAGGGCTTCACGCTGGCGCGGGGCGCGGGTGATGCGCGGGTCATCCAGGCGCGCGCCAGGCACCGTTGACCAAAAGCGTTCCTGACGGGCCTCGGCCAGCTCGCCCTGGCGCAGCAGCACCGGCAGCGCCCAGCTCAAGGTATCGCCGAGGCTGTGCTGGTAATACTGGGCGGTCCACAGGCACAGCTTGAACAGCGCGGGCGGCAGTGGCGGCGTGGCGTCGAGGATGGCCAGGGCCGGCTTGAGCTTTTCGGCGGGGACTTCACTGTGGTTGGCCACCTCGATCAGGATGCCGATCATCTCGCGACGGCCAAACGGCACGCGCACACGCATGCCCGGCTGCAACTGCGCCCGCAACACACCGGCCGGGGCCCGGTAGTCGAACAGGCGGCGCAGGGGCGAGGGCAGGGCAAGGCGCAAAATGGCGTCGGGCACGCGGGGGGTCTCATATAAAGGCAGGCGGTGGCGCAGGGGCGGGAGCCTAGCAGACCTGCGGTGGAGGTGTCCCGCGTTGTTCGGAATACGCCAGCTCAACTGTGGGAGCCGGGCTTGTAGTGGCGAGCAGGCTTGCCCTGCGCTGGGGCGCGCAGCGGCCCTGACGACCTATGCGCGAGGTTTGGCTGAAAGCGGCATTAGCCTTAGCCTTAGTTGGGGCTGCTTCGCAGCCCAGCGCAGGGCAAGCCTGCTCGCCACAATAGAAATCCGGCCTGGCAGGTGAACGCTGGTGTATTGGGTTTTTTCTGATGAAAGGGGCTTTTATGTGGGTAAACCACGGGAGGCGCCGCTTGCGCGTTTAAAAAGGTCTGGTAGAATCCGCGGCCTAATTACGTGCGGTATTCGACAATAGTGTCGAGTGGCGGCACGCTAGCCCGAGGAAGTCACCATGAAAGCCGATATCCATCCAGCGTACGAAACCATCGAAGTAACCTGCAGCTGCGGCAACAAGTTCGAAACGCGTTCGAACCTGTGCAAGCCACTGGGTACTGACGTATGCAACGAGTGCCACCCGTTCTACACCGGTAAGCAGAAAACTCTGGACACCGGCGGCCGTGTACAGCGCTTCGCAGATCGCTTTGGTGCTTTCGGCAAGAAGCCTGCTGCTACTCCAGCAGAGTAAGGCTCAAAAGCCTTTCAGGCTTTTGCCAGCTGTTGAAAAAGGCGCCCCTTGTGGGCGCCTTTTTTGTACCTGCGATTTCACCGCGCTGCACTCAAAGCAATTTTTAATAAAAAATTGTAGACATTTTTTATCCCGATTGTGAACAGTTAAGCCCTTGTATCCCGTGGCTCTTGGCCGAAAGTCGTAGTGCGCGGCCCTTGACGGGAGTGACTGGTCAGTCTTGTGGGGACTTTCTCACACGCGTATCCTCGGCGGTCCGTCGACCAACAGTAAAAGCGGAATGCCGATATGTCTGATTTGAAAACTGCCGCTCTCGAATATCATGCCCATCCTCGTCCAGGAAAGCTGAGTGTAGAGCTCACCAAAGCCACTGCCACCGCTCGCGACCTGTCGCTGGCCTACAGCCCTGGCGTTGCCGAGCCCGTACGTGAAATCGCCCGCGACCCTGAACTGGCGTACAAGTACACCGGCAAAGGCAACCTGGTTGCAGTGATTTCCGATGGCACCGCGATTCTCGGCCTGGGCAACCTCGGTCCGTTGGCTTCCAAGCCAGTCATGGAAGGTAAAGGCGTGCTGTTCAAGCGCTTTGCCGGCATTGACGTTTTCGACATCGAAGTCGACTCCGAAAGCCCGCAAGCTTTCATCGACACCGTAAAGCGCATTTCCATCACCTTCGGTGGCATCAACCTGGAAGACATCAAGGCACCTGAGTGCTTCGAGATCGAAAAGGCCCTGATCGAACAGTGCGACATCCCGGTATTCCACGATGACCAGCACGGCACCGCAATCGTTACTGCGGCCGGCATGATCAACGCCCTGGAAATCGCTGGCAAAACCCTGGCTGACGCACAGATCGTCTGCCTGGGCGCTGGTGCTGCGGCCATCTCCTGCATGAAGTTGCTGGTGAGCATGGGCGCCCGGCTTGAAAACATCTTCATGGTCGACAGCAAGGGCGTTGTGCAGTCCGAGCGTACCGACCTGAACCAGTACAAGGCGATGTTTGCCCACGCTACCGACAAGCGCACCCTGGCTGACGCCCTCGACGGTGCCGACGTGTTCGTCGGCCTG
This sequence comes from Pseudomonas sp. Xaverov 259, assembly GCF_019352915.1. Classification (NCBI taxonomy): domain Bacteria; kingdom Pseudomonadati; phylum Pseudomonadota; class Gammaproteobacteria; order Pseudomonadales; family Pseudomonadaceae; genus Pseudomonas; species Pseudomonas sp. Xaverov 259. The sequence goes on from NZ_JAAAFV010000018.1 coordinate 163,349, forward strand.
TCCGGCCCGAACCTGCTGAGCGCCGAAGGCCTCAAGTCCATGGCGGCCAACCCGATCGTGTTCGCCTGCTCCAACCCGGACCCAGAGATCTCGCCTGAGCTGGCCCACGCCACTCGCAGCGACGTGATCATGGCCACCGGCCGTTCGGACTACCCGAACCAGGTCAACAACGTGTTGGGCTTCCCGTTCATCTTCCGTGGTGCCCTGGACGTTCGCGCCAAGCGCATCAACGAAGAAATGAAAGTGGCTGCCGCCAACGCCCTGCGCGAACTGGCCAAGCTGCCGGTACCTCAGGACGTCTGCGATGCCTACGGTGGTGCCCCGCTGGCATTCGGTCGTGAGTACATCATTCCGAAACCAATGGATAAGCGCCTGATTACCCTGATCTCCGATGCCGTGGCCAAAGCCGCGATCGAGACCGGTGTGGCTACCCTGCCGTATCCGAAGCACTACCCGCTGCAAAGCGTGGATGATGTGTTCAACGGCTAAGCCGTTATAGCGCACCAACAAAAAGCCCCGGCTCTTGCGAGTCGGGGCTTTTTTGTAGCTGGCTGATGCGGTCTTCAGGCAGCAGGTGAATCCTGTGGGAGCCGGGCTTGCCCGCGATGGCGGTGTATCAGGGGGTGAATAGGGGGCTGATACACCGTCATCGCAGGCAAGCCAGCTCCCACAGTGGAGCTGTGCCAGGCCATTGATTTCATCAGAACAAATCGATCGGCGCCGCCTCATCCGCCGGCAGCGGGCTGCCCGGTGCAACGCCGTTGCCCAGCTCGTTGACCGACGGCGGCGTGTCTTCGCTCTTGAACAGCTCGAAGTACGCATTCGGCGTGCTTGGCGATGCTGCACGGCCGCTCACCGGGTCGATCCGCAGGCTGAGGATGCCTTCCGGCTCAGCCTGGGTGTGCAGCGGCTTGTCTTTCAAGGCTGCGCCCATGTAGCTCATCCAGATCGGCAGTGCGACGGTGCCGCCAAACTCGCGACGGCCCAGGCTTTCCGGTTGGTCGTAGCCGGTCCATACGGTGGTCACGTAGTCGGCGTTGTAGCCGGAGAACCAGGCGTCCTTGGATTCGTTGGTGGTACCGGTCTTGCCAGCGATATCCGCGCGGCCCAAGGCCAGTGCGCGACGCCCGGTGCCTTTCTTGATCACGTCTTCCAGGATGCTGTTGAGGATGTAGGTGGTACGGCCATCCACCACACGCTCGGCCACTGCTGGCGCTTGTGGCTCGGTGGGCACGGCAGCATTGGCGGCCGGTGCTGCGCCTGGCGTCGGCTCAATGGTGATGCCGCCGTTGGTCGGCGCTGCGATGCCATCGGGTGCAGCCACGCCATTAACCACGTCACCCGGCACGCGTGGCGGGTTGGCGGTGAACAGCGTGTCGCCATTGCGGCTTTCGATTTTGTCGATCAAGTACGGCGTGATCTTGTAACCGCCGTTGGCAAAGGTGCTCCAGCCGGTGGCGATTTCCATCGGCGTGAGGGTCGCGGTGCCCAGCGCCAGTGACAGGTTCGGTGGCAGATCCGACTTGGCGAAACCGAAGCGCGTCATGTAGTCGATGGTCTTGCCCACGCCCATCGCCTGCAGCAGGCGGATCGATACCAGGTTACGCGACTTGTACAGCGCCTCGCGGATGCGGATCGGGCCGAGGAAGGTGTTGGTGTCGTTCTTCGGGCGCCAGACCTTGTCCAGGTACTCATCGACAAACACGATCGGTGCGTCGTTGACCAGGCTGGCGGCGGTGTAGCCGTTGTCCAGTGCAGCACTGTAGACGAACGGTTTGAAGCTTGAGCCCGGCTGGCGCTTGGCCTGGGTGGCGCGGTTGTAGTTGCTCTGTTCGAAGGCAAAGCCGCCGACCAGGGCGCGGATCGCACCGTTCTGCGGGTCCAGGGACACCAGAGCGCCCTGGGCCACGGGCACCTGGCTGAATTTCAGGCTGTCGTCTTTCTGGCGTTGCACGCGGATCAAGTCACCCACCTGCGCCACGTCCGACGGCTGCTTGGGCATCGGGCCCATGCTGTTGGTGTTCAGGAACGGGCGTGCCCACTTCATGCTGTCCCACGACACATGGCCTTCGCCGCTGCGGGTGAGCACTTGCACGCCATCCTTCTTCACCTGGGTGACGATGGCAGGCTCCAGGCCGCTGATCGGGCGCTGTTTACCCAGCTCGGTGGTCCAGGCGCTCAGGGTTTTGCCTGGCAGGCGCGATTCGGGGCCACGGTAGCCATGGCGCTGGTCGTAGGTCACCAAGCCGTCGCGTACCGAGTTGTTGGCAATTTCCTGCAGGTTGCTCGGAATGGTGGTGGTTACGCGGAAGCCTTCGGTGTAGGCCTCGCTGCCATAACGCCCGACCATCTCGGCACGCGCCATTTCAGCGATATACGGGGCATTCACTTCCGGCGTCGGCACGTGGTAGCTGGCGTTCAGCGGCTCGGCCACGGCGCTCTCATAGGCGGCCTGGTCGATTTTGCCCAACTTGTACATGCGCCCCAGGATCCAGTCGCGACGCTCCTTGCTGCGCGCCGGGTTGGCCAGCGGGTTGAAACGCGACGGCGCCTTGGGCAGGCCCGCGATCATTGCCATCTGCGCCAGGCTGGCGTCACGAATCGACTTGCCGTAGTACACCTGCGAAGCGGCCTCGATCCCGTAGGCGCGGTTGCCCAGGTAGATCTTGTTCACGTACAGCTCAAGGATTTCATCCTTGGTCAACTGACGTTCGATCTGCAACGCCAACAGAATCTCGGTGGCCTTGCGCGAAAAACTGCGTTCGCTGGTGAGGAAGAAGTTCTTCGCCACCTGCATGGTGATGGTGCTGCCACCGGATTGAATGTGTCCGCTTTTTACCAACTGGGTGGCTGCGCGCACAAGGCTGCTCGGGTCGACGCCGTAGTGGTTGGCGAAATTATCGTCTTCAGCCGAGAGCAGGGCGTTGATGAAATTGGGTGGAATGTCGGCGAAACGGATCGGTGTGCGGCGCATTTCGCCGAACTCCGCGATCAGTTTTTCATCGCTGCTGTAGACCCGCAAAGGAATCTGCAACTGGATACTTCTGAGTGCCTCTACTGAGGGCAAACCCGGACTAAGGTAGAGGTAGGCCCCGCTGAGTACGAGCAGCAGCCCGCAGACGATCGCGACAATGGAGTACCCGAAAAACTTCAGCAGACGAATCAAGGCTTTTGGATTTCCAGAGAAAAGAATGAGTTACGCGTCGGGGCATGCATGGCAAACGATGGATCGACCCGAGCAGCAGGAAAAAGCGGGAAAAAACGCTGGGCATTAAAGCATTTTCGGCCTGGGGCGTCATTCGTGGCGGCCAAACAAGTCGACCGAATGCACGATTCCCAGCCGCAATCAGGCGGTATGACAGGCAAAGTTTTAGGGAGTTTTATGAGAAAGGGATTTTTCAGGCGTAAAGCCGACACCCTGCTGGGCGTCGACATCAATGACACCGGTATCAAGCTTATTGAATTGGACCACAGCGCCGGCGCCTTCAGCGTCAAGACATACGTCACGCAGGGGCTGCCCGCCAATGCGGTCGTCGATGGCACGCTGTTGGACCTTGAACGGGTAGGGCAGGCGCTGCAACAGGCACTGTCTCGGTTGCACACGTCCGCCCGGCAGGCCGCGGTGGCGGTGTCGGGGCCGTCGGTCATCACACGGGTTATCGACCTGGAGGCGGGGCTCAGCGACGAAGAGATGGCCTGGATGATTCAGATGGAAGCCGACCAGTACATTCCTTACCCACTGGATGACGTCGCCATCGACTTTCAGGTGCGCGGCCCTTCGCCTCAAGACTCGGCGCGGGTCGAAGTGGTGCTGGCTGCATGCCTGAAGGAACAGGTCGAGGCCCGCGCAGCGGTTTTGGCCCAGGCCGGGCTGGTCGCGCGGGTGGTGGACGTCGAAGGGTTTGCATTGGAGCGCGCTTGCCGTCAGGATTTCGCCAGCTTCATGCCGGGCCATCGAGTCGATGGCGCACAATGGGCCGTGGATGCTCACGGGATGGGAATTGCTTGTGGGCTGGCCCTGAGGAGTTTCGCTGGATGACACGAATCAATCTTTTGCCTTGGCGCCAGGCTCAGGCAGAGCGGCGGCGTAAGTACTTCCTGGTGTTTCTGCTGGCGTTCGCCGCAGTCGCACTCGCAGCGGTGTGGCTGGCGGATCAGGTCATCGATCAGGCGATCGACCGGCAAGTGACGCGCAATAGCCACCTGAACAAAGACGTTGCCATTCAGGACTCGCGGCTCAAGACCATCGATGACTTGCAGGAGCAGAGCCAGCAGTTGGCCGCGCGTATGAAGGTCGTGCAGGACCTGCACGAATCCCGCTCGGCCAGCGCACAGCTATTGGACCAACTCGCCCGTGCCGTGCCCGATGGCGTGCACCTGCATGAGGTGGTTGCCAAGGGCAATACGGTGAGTGTCAGCGGCAGTGCCGAATCCAGCCAGGATATCGCCCAACTGATGCGCCGCCTGGAGGCTTCTGAAGGCGCGCATGCCGCTCGATTGCAGCATGTACGTGCGCAGGGCCAAGGTGGCGGCAGCGAATTCCAATTGATGGTGCGCCAAGGGGAATCCACCGAGGCCCAGCCTTGAGCCTGCCCAGGCTCGACTTTTCCACGCTCACTCACAACGCTGCTAAATGGCCCTTGCCGGGCAAGGCTCTGCTCGGCTGCGCGCTGGCGGGGCTGGTGTGGGTGGTGGGCGATGGATGGCTGCTGGCCCCGGCACGTGAGCGGCTGAACGCGCTGCAAGTGCAGACGCTGGCTTTGCAGGAGCAACTTACGCAAAGGGCCGGTGTGGCCGCCGATCTTGAGGCGCGTGCCCATCAGGCCCGGCTGATGCAGGGGCAGGTTGCCGGGCTTTTACGGCAGCTGCCGAGCGAGTCGGACATGCCGGGCTTGCTCGACGACATGGCGCGGTTGGCGGCGGCCAACGGCTTGGTGGTCGAAGGTGTCACGGTGTTGAGCGAACAACCGCAGCCGTTCTACATCGAGGAGCCGGTACAGGTCGGTGTGTTTGGCGCCTACCACGACCTGGCGAGCTTCGTGAGTGCCTTGGGCGGTTTGCCGCGGATCGTCACTGTGCAGGATGTGGTGCTTCGGTCTGATGGGGCGTTATTGCGCCTTGATTTGCTGGCCAAGTCTTATCGTGGCCTGGGCGCATCTGGCCAACCTGAGGCGGTAGCCGAGCAGGGCGCACGTTTTGTCTACGACGCGGCAGCCCTGCGTGATCCGTTCCAGCCGCCCGCCGCGCAGATCGATCACCGGCCTGGCCGGCCCGCGCTTGCGCCGGACCTGGCACGCAAGCGGAGTCTGTTGGAAAGCCTGGCTGTCGACCAGTTTGAAATGGTGGGCACACTTTCAATCAATACATTGCCCGGTAGCCCGCAGACCTTCGCCCTGCTGCGCGCACCTTCTGGTGTGTACCGGCTGGCGGTCGGCGATTACCTGGGGCCCAACCATGGCCGGGTCACGGCCATTTTTCCCAGCCACATCGAACTGGCCGAGCTATTCCCGGATGAACAAGGCGTCCCGGATGAACAAGGCGCATGGCTCGCGCGTTCTCGAACCCTGGTGTTAAACGTCAACTCATAACGGAATCAAATAATGAAAAGGACTTTCTCGTCCTTCGGTGTGGCGCTATGGATAGCGTTCACGGCACCGATGGCATTTGCTGTGCCCAATCGCATCGATCTGATCCAACTGCCGCCTCCCGGCAGCATGGTTGCAAGTGGCGCCTACAAAGGCGACAAGCTCACCCTCAACTTCCAGAACATCGATTTGCGCGCCGTGTTGCAGCAAATTGCGGATGTGGCCGGGCTTAATCTGGTGGCCGGTGACGAAGTGCAAGGCTCGATCACGTTGCGGCTCAAGGACGTGCCCTGGGACCAGGCACTGGATCTGGTGCTGCAAACCAAGGGCTTGGATAAGCGCGTGAAGGCCGGCGTTTTGCTGGTGGCACCCGCCGAAGAGCTGGCCGCCCGCGAACTGCTGGCGCTGGAGTCGCTCAAGCAAATGGAGGAATTGGCGCCCTTGCGTCGCGAGTTGCTGCAGGTCAATTACGCCAAGGCGGCGGACCTGGCCAAGCTGTTTCAGTCAGTGACCGGGGTTGACGGCTTTACCGATGAGCGCGGCTCGGTGGCGGTGGATGATCGCACCAATAACATCATCGCCTACCAGACCCGCGAGCGAATTGACGAACTGCGGCGGATCGTGGCGCAGCTGGATGTGCCGGTACGCCAAGTCATGATCGAAGCACGGATTGTCGAAGCCAATGTCGATTACGACAAAAGCCTGGGCGTGCGCTGGGGTGGGCGGCTCAATCGCGGCAACTGGGGCGCGGGCGGTATCAGCAAACCGTTGGCCGAAGGTGCGGAGCCACCGGCGAATCCGCCCAGCTCACCGTTTGTCGACATGGGCTCGCTGACCGGTACGGCTGGCCTGGGCATCGCTTTTATTACCGACAACCTGTTACTGGACCTGGAACTGACGGCCATGGAAAAAACCGGCAATGGCGAGATCGTCTCACAGCCCAAGGTGGTCACTTCCGACAAGGAAACCGCGCGCATCCTCAAGGGTACCGAGATTCCTTACCAGGAATCCAGCTCGCGCGGCGCCACCTCGGTGTCGTTCAAGGAGGCCTCGCTGTCGCTGGAGGTGACCCCGCAAATCACCCCGGATGGCTGGGTGATCATGGAGGTCAAGGTCACCAAGGACGAGCCGGACTACCTGAACAAGCTCAACGACGTACCGCCGATCAAGAAAAACGAGGTCAACGCCAAGGTGCGGGTCAAGGATGGCGAGACCATCGTCATTGGCGGGGTTTTCTCCAATACCCAGAGCAAAGTGGTAGATAAAGTGCCATTTTTGGGCGATGTGCCGTATCTTGGCCGCCTTTTCCGGCGCGATGTGCTGGCGGAAAGAAAATCCGAGCTGCTGGTATTCCTGACTCCGCGTATTATGAATAACCAGGCGATTGCTGTGAGTCGTTGATTCTGTGCGAAATTTGATTCTTGTAGGACCGATGGGGGCTGGAAAAAGCACCATCGGCCGTTTGCTGGCCAAAGAGCTGCGCCTGCCGTTCAAAGATTCCGACAAGGAAATTGAATTGCGCACGGGTGCCAATATCCCATGGATCTTCGATAAGGAAGGCGAACTGGGCTTTCGCGACCGCGAGCAGGCGATGATTGCCGAGCTGTGCGGCTGCGATGGCGTGGTATTGGCCACCGGCGGCGGTGCAGTGATGCGCGATGAGAACCGCCGTGCGCTGCATGCCGGGGGGCGCGTGGTGTATCTGCATGCATCGGTCGAGCAGCAGGTGGGCCGTACCGCTCGCGATCGCAACCGCCCATTGCTGCGCACAGCTGACCCGGCAAAAACCTTGCGGGACCTGCTGACGCTGCGCGATCCGCTGTATCGGGAAATCGCCGATCTGGTGGTCGAAACCGATGAGCGGCCGCCTCGAATGGTGGTTCTCGACATTCTTGAGCGTTTGCAGCAGTTGCCACCCCGTTAAAGCCAGGCCCGAAATGCGCTATTCTCGGCGGCGTGCCATCACCCTTCGGGGTATGGCGCAGAGCCATCAGGCGACGAAAATCCGAGCGTTGCCGATCGTACATATTTCTTCACGCGGGGACACATGCAGACACTTAAGGTCGATCTAGGCGAGCGCAGCTACCCAATCCATATTGGCGAAGGTTTGTTGGACCTGCCCGAGTTGCTCGCACCGCACATTGCCGGTCGGCAAGTGGCGATCATCTCCAATGAAACGGTCGCGCCGCTGTATCTTGAGCGTCTGAGCCGCAGCCTTGCGGCCTACTCGGTGATTTCGGTGATCCTGCCTGACGGCGAGGCGCACAAGAATTGGGAAACCCTGCAACTGATTTTTGATGGCCTGCTGACTGCACGGCATGACCGGCGTACCACGGTGGTTGCCCTGGGCGGCGGCGTGATCGGCGACATGGCCGGCTTTGCCGCAGCCTGCTACCAGCGCGGCGTGGACTTTATCCAGGTGCCGACCACCTTGTTGTCCCAGGTCGATTCGTCGGTGGGCGGCAAGACCGGCATCAATCACCCGCTGGGCAAGAACATGGTCGGCGCGTTCTATCAGCCGCAAGCCGTGCTGATCGACACCGCAACCCTCAACACCCTGCCGCCGCGAGAGCTGTCGGCCGGCCTGGCAGAAGTCATCAAGTACGGGCTGATTTGTGACGAACCGTTCCTGACCTGGCTCGAAGAACACATGGACGCCCTGCGTGCCCTGGACCAGGTGGCACTCACCGAAGCGATTTCCCGCTCATGCGCCGCCAAGGCGCTGGTGGTGAACGCCGACGAACGGGAGTCCGGCGTACGCGCCACCCTGAACCTGGGCCACACCTTCGGCCATGCGATCGAAACGCACATGGGCTATGGTGTGTGGTTGCATGGGGAAGCCGTAGCGGCTGGCACGGTAATGGCTCTGGAAATGTCGCAACGCCTGGGCTGGATCAGCGCCCAGGAGCGTGATCGCGGCATCCAGCTGTTCCAGCGCGCCGGTTTGCCGGTTATTCCGCCGCAAGAGATGACCGAGGCGGATTTCCTCGAACATATGGCAATCGACAAGAAAGTGATCGACGGTCGCCTGCGACTGGTACTGCTGCGCCATATGGGCGAAGCGGTAGTGACCGACGATTATCCGAAAGAGATTTTACAGGCCACGCTGGGAGCGGATTACCGCGCCCTGGCCCAGCTTAAAGGTTAATAAGATCCCGATGACTAGTTTGCATGCCGACGAGGCGTTCCTCGGCCACTACCAGTTAAGCCACGACCCATTTGCTCCGCGGGTGCCTGGCTTCAAATTCTTCCCTGCCCAGCGCAAGCCGGTGCTCGGTCAGTTGCACCACCTGGCGCGCTACAGCCAACTGTTGCTGGTAGTGACCGGCCCGTTGGGCAGCGGCAAGACCCTGCTGCGCCAGGCGCTGGTTGCGAGTACCAACAAGCAATCGGTACAGAGCGTGGTGGTGTCGGCCCGTGGCGCCGGTGATGCAGCCGGCGTACTGCGCCAGGTGGCCCAGGCGCTGGACGTTGCCAATGCCGAGCCGAACGCGATCCTCAAGCAGGTTGTGCAGTTGGGCCTGACCGGCCAGGAAGTCTACTTGCTGGTGGACGACGCCGAGCAGCTTGACGAATCCGCCCTGGAAGCGCTGCTGGCGCTGGCGGCGGGCACACCGGAAGGGCGCCCGCACGTATTCCTGTTTGGTGAGTCGTCGTTGATTGCCGATCTGGAGCAGATCAGCGGCGAGCAGGAGCTGTTTCACGTTATCGAACTGCAGCCCTACGAAGAGGAAGAAACCCGCGAATACCTGGCTCAACGCCTCGAAGGCGCCGGTGCCGGTATCGAACTTTTCACGGCAAATCAGATCTCTGATATTCACGAAAGCTCCGACGGCTGGCCTGGCACCATCAACCAGGTCGCCCGCGATGCCTTGATCGAAGCCATGATTGCCAGCCGCTCTGCGGTTAAGCGTCCAAAGATGGGGTTTACTATGCCTAAGAAGCACGTATTGGCGATTTCTGCCGTTGTCGTGGTGGCTGTCGCCGCTGCCTGGTTGATCCCGGGTCGCAGCAAGGCACCCGCCACCGCCGGCGCGCCAACCGAACAGGCGCAGTTGCCACTGGGCAAGCCCACGCCAAATGTCGAATTCGCCAACTCCGGCCAACCGACCAACCTGCCGATGGTCGGCCAGCCGGTCATGCGCGGCCCGCTCGCTGAAGCCGCCGGTGGTATCTCCGAAGGTGACGACGGTGTGCCGGTCGAAGGCTCCAGCGCCACACCACCAACCGTGACCACCACCGCACCGCCTGCCGGCGTTCCGGCTGGCCCGGCCGCCGCTCCAGTTGCCAAGCCGACGCCGGCACCGACTGTTGCTACCGCCAAGCCTGCCCCGGTTGCCAAACCTGTCGCGCCTGCGCCAGTGGCCAAGCCGGCACCGGCTGCCAAGCCTGCTGAAAAACCTGCCGCTGTTGCCAAGGCTGCCGCGCCTGCCGCCGCGGGCAGCAGCTGGTACAGCAGCCAGCCAACGGGTAATTTTGTGGTGCAGATCCTGGGTACCAGCTCCGAAGCCAACGCCCAAGCGTTTGTGAAAGAACAGGGCGGCCAGTACCGTTATTTCAAGAAAGTGCTCAACGGCAAGCCTCTCTACGTGATCACGTACGGCAACTTCTCCAGCCGTGACGCAGCGGAATCCGCTATCAAGGCCTTGCCAGCGAAGGTTCAGGCTGGTAAACCTTGGCCTCGCACTGTCGCCAGCGTTCAACAAGAACTCGCAACAGCTCGCTGAAGACCCGGCGGCCTTACCCAGGCCGCTTCTCTCAGCACCTCAAAAAAAACAACAAAGCGTGCAGCCCTGAAGGCCGCGCGCTTTGTGGTGTCTGCGTCACGTAGCTTTTGAGTCGTAGCGGTCAGAATTAAAAAAGTTTTGACTAGCACAGCATATCGCTTTAAACCTTTCATAAATGCGACATAGATTTGCGACATTTCGTCGCTAAATTTGTGAGCGTTCGTGTCGGTGTGTACAATGACCTCCCTTTTGCCCCCGCTAAGCCGGCGTACGTTCGGCGCGGAAGGTAACCGGTTGAATTGAAAAGAAATTTGCCTCGGTATAAGAGGCAGCCTGGTGAGAAAGTGTCTATGAAAGCAGGTCTGTACCAACCCGATGAATTCAAGGATAACTGCGGTTTCGGCCTGATAGCCCACATGCAGGGCGAGCCCAGTCATACCCTTTTGCAAACGGCCATCGAGGCCCTGACCTGCATGACCCACCGCGGTGGGATCAACGCCGACGGCAAGACCGGTGACGGTTGCGGCTTGCTGATTCAAAAGCCCGACCAGTTCCTGCGCGCTGTCGCAAAAGAGCAATTTGCTGTCGACCTGCCCAAGCAGTACGCCGTGGGCATGGTGTTTTTCAACCAGGACCCGGTTAAAGCCCAAGCCGCTCGCGAGAACATGAACCGCGAAATCGTCGCCGCCGGCCTGCAACTGGTTGGCTGGCGCAAAGTGCCGATCGACACCAGCGTGCTCGGCCGCCTGGCCCTGGAGCGCCTGCCGCAGATCGAGCAAGTGTTCATCGCAGGCGATGGCCTCAGCGATCAGGACATGGCGATCAAGCTGTTCACCTCGCGTCGTCGTTCGTCGGTCTCCAACGCCTTGGATACCGACCACTACATCTGCAGCTTTTCGCACAAGACCATCATTTATAAAGGCCTGATGATGCCGGCGGATTTGACCGCCTTTTATCCGGACCTGAGCGACGAGCGCCTGCAAACCGCGATCTGCGTGTTCCACCAGCGCTTCTCCACCAACACCCTGCCGAAATGGCCGCTGGCTCAGCCATTCCGCTTCCTCGCCCACAACGGCGAGATCAACACCATCACCGGCAACCGCAACTGGGCCGTGGCCCGTCGCACCAAGTTCGCCAACGACTTGATGGACCTCGAAGAGCTCGGCCCGCTGGTTAACCGCGTGGGTTCCGACTCCTCCAGCATGGACAACATGCTCGAACTGATGGTCACCGGCGGCATCGACCTGTTCCGTGGTGTGCGCATGATCATTCCGCCTGCGTGGCAGAACGTCGAGACCATGGACCCGGACCTGCGTGCATTCTACGAGTACAACTCGATGCACATGGAGCCGTGGGACGGCCCGGCCGGCGTGGTGATGACCGACGGCCGCTATGCGGTGTGCCTGCTCGACCGTAACGGTCTGCGCCCGGCGCGTTGGGTCACCACCACCAACGGTTTCATCACCCTGGCGTCGGAAATCGGCGTGTGGGACTACAAGCCCGAAGACGTGATCGCTAAAGGCCGTGTAGGCCCAGGCCAGATCCTGGCCGTGGACACCGAAACCGGGCAGATCCTCGACACCGACGCGATCGACAACCGCTTGAAGTCACGTCACCCGTACAAGCAATGGCTGCGCAAGAACGCCCTGCGCATCCAGGCGACCATGGAAGACAACGACCACGGTTCGGCGTTTTACGACGTCGACCAGCTCAAGCAGTACATGAAGATGTACCAGGTCACGTTCGAAGAGCGCGACCAAGTGCTGCGTCCGCTCGGCGAGCAAGGCTATGAGGCGGTCGGCTCCATGGGCGATGACACGCCAATGGCCGTGCTGTCCCAGCGCGTGCGCACGCCGTACGACTATTTCCGTCAGCAGTTTGCGCAGGTCACCAACCCGCCGATCGACCCGCTGCGCGAAGCCATCGTGATGTCGTTGGAAGTGTGCCTCGGTGCCGAGCGCAACATCTTCCAGGAATCGCCTGAGCACGCCTCCCGTGTGATCCTCAGCTCGCCGGTCATTTCCCCGGCCAAATGGCGCTCGTTGATGACCCTGGAGCGTCCAGGTTTCGACCGCCAGATCATCGACCTGAACTACGACGAGAGCCTCGGCCTTGAAGCCGCTGTGCGTAACGTCGCCGATCAGGCTGAAGAAGCTGTGCGCGCCGGCCGTACCCAGATCGTGCTGACCGACCGTCACATCGCCCCAGGCAAGCTACCGATCCACGCCTCCCTGGCCACCGGCGCGGTGCACCACCGCCTGACCGAAAAGGGCCTGCGCTGCGACTCCAACATCCTCGTGGAAACGGCTACTGCCCGCGACCCGCATCACTTTGCCGTGTTGATCGGTTTCGGCGCCTCGGCGGTTTACCCGTTCCTGGCCTACGAAGTGCTGGGTGATTTGATCCGTACCGGTGAAGTGCTGGGCGACCTCTATGAGGTGTTCAAGAACTACCGTAAGGGCATCACCAAGGGCTTGCTGAAGATCCTGTCGAAGATGGGCATCTCCACCGTCACGTCTTACCGTGGCGCACAGCTGTTCGAAGCCATCGGCCTCTCCGAAGAAGTCTGCGAGCTGAGCTTCCGTGGCGTGCCAAGCCGTATCAAGGGCGCGCGTTTCGTCGACATCGAGGCCGAACAGAAAGCCCTGGCAGCCGAAGCCTGGAGCGCGCGCAAGCCGATCCAGCAAGGCGGCCTGCTCAAGTTCGTACACGGTGGCGAATACCACGCCTACAACCCGGACGTGGTCAGCACCCTGCAAGCCGCTGTGCAGCAGGGCGACTACGCCAAGTTCAAGGAATACACCGCGCTGGTGGATAACCGCCCGGTGTCGATGATCCGCGATTTGTTCAAGGTGAAGACCCTGGACACGCCGCTGGCCATCAGCGAAATCGAGCCACTGGAATCGATCCTCAAGCGCTTCGATTCCGCCGGTATCTCTTTGGGTGCCTTGTCGCCCGAGGCCCACGAAGCCCTGGCTGAAGCCATGAACCGCCTGGGTGCGCGTTCCAACTCCGGCGAAGGCGGTGAAGACCCGGCGCGCTACGGCACCATCAAGAGTTCGAAAATCAAGCAGGTCGCCACTGGCCGCTTTGGTGTGACCCCGGAATACCTGGTCAACGCCGAAGTGCTGCAGATCAAAGTCGCCCAAGGCGCCAAGCCCGGTGAAGGCGGCCAGCTGCCTGGCGGCAAGGTCAACGGTTTGATCGCCAAGCTGCGTTACGCAGTGCCGGGCGTCACCCTGATTTCGCCGCCGCCGCACCACGACATCTATTCGATTGAAGACTTGTCGCAGCTGATTTTCGACTTGAAACAAGTCAACCCGCAGGCGCTGGTCTCGGTGAAACTCGTGGCAGAAGCCGGCGTGGGCACCATCGCTGCCGGTGTGGCCAAGGCCTATGCTGACCTGATCACCATTTCCGGCTATGACGGCGGCACCGGCGCTTCACCGCTGACGTCCATCAAGTATGCCGGCGCACCCTGGGAACTCGGCCTGGCCGAAACCCACCAGACCCTGCGCGGCAACGACCTGCGCGGCAAGGTGCGGGTGCAGACCGACGGCGGCCTGAAAACCGGCCTCGACGTGATCAAGGCTGCGATCCTCGGAGCCGAAAGCTTCGGCTTCGGCACCGCGCCCATGATCGCCCTGGGCTGCAAATACCTGCGCATCTGCCACCTGAACAACTGCGCCACCGGCGTCGCCACTCAGAACGAGAAGCTGCGCAAGGATCACTACATCGGCACCGTCGACATGGTGGTGAATTTCTTCACCTACGTCGCCGAAGAGACCCGTGAGTGGCTGGCCAAGCTGGGCGTGCGTTCGCTGGAAGAGCTGATCGGTCGTACCGACTTGCTCGACATCCTCGAAGGCCAGACCGCCAAGCAACAGCACCTGGACCTGACGCCGCTGTTGGGCAGCGATCACATCCCGGCAGACAAGCCACAATTCTGCCAGGTGGACCGCAACCCGCCGTTCGACAAAGGCCTGTTGGCCGAGAAGATGGTCGAAATGGCCAGTTCCTCGATCAATGACGCCAGCGGTGGCGACTTTGCCCTGGATATCTGCAACTGCGACCGTTCGATCGGCGCACGTATCTCCGGCGAAATCGCGCGCAAGCACGGCAACCAAGGCATGGCGAAAGCGCCGATCACCTTCCGCTTCAACGGCACTGCCGGCCAGAGCTTCGGCGTGTGGAACGCTGGCGGCCTGCACATGTACCTCGAAGGCGACGCCAACGACTACGTGGGCAAGGGCATGACCGGCGGCAAGCTGGTGATCGTTCCGCCTAAAGGCAGCATCTACAAGACCCAGGACAGTGCCATCATCGGCAACACCTGCTTGTACGGTGCCACCGGTGGCAAGCTGTTTGCGGCGGGTACTGCCGGTGAGCGCTTCGCCGTGCGTAACTCCGGTGCCCACACCGTGGTGGAAGGCACTGGCGATCACTGCTGCGAGTACATGACCGGTGGTTTTGTCGCGGTACTGGGCAAGACCGGTTACAACTTCGGTTCGGGCATGACCGGCGGTTTCGCCTACGTGCTCGACCAGGACAACACCTTCGTCGACAAGGTCAACCACGAGTTGGTCGAGATCCAGCGGATCAGCGGCGAAGCCATGGAATCCTACCGGAACCACTTGCAGCACGTGCTGGACGAGTACGTTGAGGAAACAAACAGCGAATGGGGCCGTAACCTCGCCGAAAACCTCGATGATTACCTGCGTCGTTTCTGGCTGGTCAAGCCCAAGGCTGCCAACCTGAAATCGTTGCTTTCCAGCATCCGTGCCAACCCGCAGTGATATGCGCCTGAAGAGTTTGATGAGGTTTTAACATGGCTGAACGTCTGAATAACGACTTCCAGTTCATCGATGTCGGGCGCAAAGATCCGAAGAAGAAACTGTTGCGTCAACGCAAGAAAGAGTTCGTGGAAATCTACGAACCCTTCAAACCCCAGCACTCGGCCGACCAGGCCCACCGCTGCCTGGGTTGCGGTAACCCGTATTGCGAATGGAAGTGCCCGGTGCACAACTTCATTCCCAACTGGCTCAAGCTGGTGGCCGAGGGCAACATCCTCGCCGCCGCCGAGCTGTCGCACCAGACCAACACCCTGCCGGAAGTCTGCGGCCGGGTGTGCCCGCAAGATCGTCTGTGCGAGGGTGCCTGCACCCTTAACGACGGTTTCGGCGCGGTGACCATCGGTTCGGTGGAGAAGTACATCACCGACACCGCGTTCGCCATGGGCTGGCGCCCGGACATGTCCAAGGTCAAGCCGACCGGCAAGCGCGTTGCGATCATCGGCGCAGGCCCGGCGGGCCTGGGCTGTGCCGACGTGCTGGTGCGTGGCGGCGTGACCCCGGTGGTGTTCGACAAGAACCCGGAAATCGGCGGCCTGCTGACCTTCGGCATTCCCGAGTTCAAGCTGGAAAAAACCGTACTGAGCCATCGTCGTGAAGTCTTCACCGGCATGGGTATCGAGTTCCGTCTCAATACCGAAATCGGCAAAGACATCACCATGGAGCAACTGCTCGCCGAATACGATGCCGTGTTCATGGGCATGGGCACCTACACCTACATGAAGGGCGGCTTTGCCGGTGAGGACCTGCCGGGCGTGTATGACGCGCTGGACTTCCTGATCGCCAACGTCAACCGCAACCTGGGCTTTGAAAAGTCGCCGGAAGATTTCGTCGACATGAAAGGCAAGAAGGTCGTGGTGTTGGGCGGTGGTGACACCGCGATGGACTGCAACCGTACTTCGATTCGCCAGGGCGCCAAGTCGGTGACCTGTGCTTATCGCCGTGACGAGGCCAACATGCCCGGCTCGCGCAAAGAGGTGAAGAACGCCAAAGAAGAAGGCGTGAAATTCCTCTACAACCGTCAGCCGATCGCCATCGTCGGTGAAGACCGTGTTGAAGGTGTGAAGGTGGTCGAGACCCGTCTCGGCGAGCCGGACGCCCGTGGCCGTCGCAGCCCTGAGCCGATCCCGGGCTCCGAAGAAATCATCCCGGCTGACGCCGTGGTCATCGCCTTCGGTTTCCGCCCAAGCCCGGCGCCGTGGTTCGAGCAGTTCGAAATCCAGACCGACAGCCAGGGCCGCGTGGTAGCCCCGGAACAAGGCCAGTACAAGCACCAGACCAGCAACCCGAAAATCTTCGCCGGTGGCGATATGGTGCGCGGTTCTGACCTGGTAGTGACCGCGATCTTCGAAGGCCGCAACGCCGCCGAAGGCATCCTGGATTACCTGCAGGTCTGATGATCGTTCCCACGCTCTGCGTGGGAATGCAGCCAGGGACGCTCTGCGTCCCGACTGGCGTGACGCGGAGCGTCACAGGAGGCGTTACCACGCGGAGCGTGGGAACGATCTTGCGGCGGCATTACCGCGACAAATTGACCCGATAGACAAAAGGCACGGCTCACTCCGTGCCTTTTGCGTCGCGCTCTGAGAAAATGCCCGCACTTTTTTTGCGGATGCCGACATGACTGCCCTCAAGAACGACCGTTTCCTTCGTGCCCTGCTCAAGCAACCCGTAGACGTCACGCCCGTGTGGATGATGCGTCAGGCCGGTCGCTACCTGCCGGAATACCGCGCCAGTCGCGCCAATGCCGGCGACTTCATGAGCCTGTGCATGAACCCGGAGTTCGCCTGCGAAGTCACGATGCAGCCGCTGGACCGCTACCCACAACTGGACGCGGCCATCCTCTTCTCCGACATCCTCACCATCCCTGACGCCATGGGCCAAGGCCTGTACTTCGAGACCGGCGAAGGCCCGCGCTTCAAGAAAGTCGTCAGCACCCTGGCGGATATCGAAGCCCTGCCGATCCCGGACCCGCACAAAGACCTGGGCTACGTGATGGACGCCGTGAGCACCATCCGCCGCGAGCTTAATGGCCGCGTGCCGCTGATCGGCTTCTCCGGCAGCCCATGGACCCTGGCCACCTATATGGTCGAAGGCGGCTCGTCGAAAGACTTCCGCAAGACCAAGGCCATGCTCTACGACAACCCGCAAGCCATGCACCTGCTGCTGGACAAGCTGGCGCAGTCGGTCACCAGCTACCTCAACGGCCAGATCATGGCCGGCGCGCAAGCGGTGCAGATCTTCGACACCTGGGGCGGCAACCTGTCGGCGGCGGCGTACCAGGAGTTCTCCCTGGCCTATATGCGCAAAATCGTCAGCGGCCTGATCCGTGAACACGAGGGCCGCAAAGTGCCGGTGATCATGTTCACCAAAGGCGGCGGCCTGTGGCTGGAAAGCATTGCTGATGCGGGCGCCGATGCACTGGGCCTGGATTGGACCTGCGACCTCGGCGACGCCCGCCGTCGCGTCGGCAACCAGGTAGCGCTGCAAGGCAACATGGACCCGACCGTGCTGTACGCCAACCCGGAAGCGATCCGCACCGAAGTCGGCCGCATCCTGGCCAGTTATGGCAAGGGCAGCGGGCACGTGTTCAACCTCGGCCATGGCATCACCCCGGAAGTGAACCCCGAGCACGCTGGCGCGTTCCTGCGCGCAGTGCATGAGCTGTCGGCGCAATACCACGAGTAAAACTCAAACCAAATGTGGGAGCTGGCCTGTCGAATCGTCGCACCGCTGCGATAGCGGTGGTGAATTCACTATTGCTATCGCAGGCAAGCCAGCTCACACATTAAAAGCATGACTGCGTCAGGCTTTTACGTGCCCCAGCGGCGGCAACTTCGCCAGCTTCAGCGCCACCAGCAGCGCACCCATCAGCAACGCCACGATAAACCCGCCAATCCCGTTCCACCCGGCAAAGTGCCAGAAGAACCCGCCCGCCGTCCCCGCGATACTCGACCCCACGTAGTAACAGAACAGGTACAGCGACGACGCCTGTCCTTTGGCCTTCACTGCGCGCCGCCCAATCCAGCTGCTGGCCACCGAATGCGCGCCGAAGAAGCCGAAGGTGAAGATCAGCATGCCCGGCACCACCAGCCACAGCGGCGTGAACAGGGTCAGCAGCATCCCTGACAGCATCAGGACGATGGTGCCCCACAGCACGCGACGGCGGCCGAGGCGGTCAGCCAGGGAGCCGATTTTCGCCGAGCTGTAGATGCCCGACAGGTACACCAGCGACAGCAGGCCGACCACCGCCTGGCTCAGCTCGTAGGGTGAGGCCAACAGGCGATAGCCGATGTAGTTGAACATCGTCACAAACGCGCCCATCAGCAGGAAGGCTTCGAGGAACAACCACGGCAGGCCCGCGTCCTTGAAGTGCATGACAAAACCGTCCACCAGGTTGCGCGGCTTGAGGCTGCTGGCGCGGAAGTTGCGCGATTCGGGGAGGATTTTCCAGAACACCGTGGCGGCGATCAGCGCCAAGGCGCCGATGATCAGCATCGCGGTGTGCCAGCTGACAAAGTCGATCAACACGCCGATGATCAGGCGCCCGCTCATGCCGCCAATCGCGTTGCCGCCGATGTACAGGCCCATGGCCAGGCCGATGTGCTGGGGGTGGATCTCTTCACTCAGGTACGTCATCGCCACGGCGGCCAAGCCGCTTAACGACAGGCCCACCAGCGCACGCATCAGCAGAATGCCTTCCCAGGTCGGCATCAAGCCGCTGGCGATGGTCGCCAGCGCGGCACAGAACAATGCAGCAACCATCACCGGCTTGCGTCCCAAACGGTCGGAAATCGGCCCGGTGATCAGCAGGCCCAGCGCCAGCATCGCCGTGGCGACAGAGAGGATCAGGCTGCTTTGCGCCGCATTGATGGAAAACTCGTGGGACAGCGCCGGCATCATCGGTTGCACGCAGTACAGCAGGGCAAAGGTGGCAAACCCGCCGGAGAACAGCGCCAGCACCGTGCGCATGAACATCGGCGTGCCTTTTTCGATGTACTCGTCATTGAGCTGAGCGACCACCTCATCCAAAGCGGTGGGCGGGACTTCTTGAGCGAATGGCGCGACAGCAGATTTCACGGGGACCTCGGGGAGGAAAAGCCTGCCAGGACTGGCAATACGAAAAAGAATATAGCTGCCTAATGATTCTTTCCAATATATTGTTCGACCTGTTTAAGAGCTTTTACGACCTAATGAGGTTTGCATGGAATTGCGTCACTTTCGGTACTTCATTGCCGTCGCCGAAGAGCTGCATTTTGGCCGCGCCGCGCAGGTGCTGGGCATCTCGCAACCGCCGTTGAGCCAGCAGATCCAGGCGCTGGAACAGGAAGTGGGCGCACGTTTGTTTGAGCGTACCAATCGTCGGGTGGAGCTGAGCGAGGCTGGCCGGTTGTTCCTGCAAGAGGCGCGCTTGGTGCTGACGCAAGTGGATAAAGCCGCCGACGTTGCCCGCCGCGCGCAATTGGGCGAGCTGGGCGAACTGAAGATCGGTTTCACCTCGTCGGCGCCATTCAACTCCAGCATTCCACAGGCGATCTTTGCGTTTCGTAAAGCCTACCCGGCGGTGCACCTGAATTTGCAGGAAATGAGCAGCACCGAGGTGGCCGAGTCGCTGGTGGATGAGTCGATTCAGGTCGGCCTGATGCGCCCGCTGCCGTTGCCGGATTCTCTGAGCGTGATCGAGTTGATGCGTGAGCCTTTGGTCGCAGTATTGAACGCTGGCCATCCGTTGGTGGAAGGCAGCGAGCGCGGCCTGCACCTGGCGCAACTGGCTGAGGAGCCATTTGTATTTTTCCCGCGTACCTACGGCAGCGGCCTCTACGCTCAACTGCTTAACCTGGCCCGCGATGCCGGCTTCAGCCCGCACTTCGCCCAGGAGGCCGGAGAAGCAATGACCATCATCGGCCTGGTGGCGGCGGGGCTGGGGGTGTCGGTGCTGCCGGCGTCTTACCAGCGCATCCGCATTGATGGCGTGGCCTATCGCACCTTGCTCGATCAGGAGGCCGTGACGGCGGTATGGCTGGTGCAGCGCAAGGGCACGCAAACGCCGATGGCCAAGGCCTTTGTGGAGTTGCTAGTGGCGAGCGGGCTTGTTGTGGCGAGCGGGCTTGCCCCGCGTTGGGTTGCGCAGCGACCCCAATAAAAATCACCGCGTTATTTCATGTTGATCACGTTGTCAGGTTTTGGGGCTGCTGCGCAACCCAACGCGGGGCAAGCCCGCTCGCCACATGTACGGTGCTAGCGGTAAGGACGGCGGCGCTTTGCCACCGATTGCAGGCGACCTG
Source organism: Pseudomonas sp. Xaverov 259 (assembly GCF_019352915.1). Lineage (NCBI taxonomy): Bacteria > Pseudomonadati > Pseudomonadota > Gammaproteobacteria > Pseudomonadales > Pseudomonadaceae > Pseudomonas > Pseudomonas sp. Xaverov 259. Next base: position 183,796 of record NZ_JAAAFV010000018.1, read on the forward strand.
TTTTCAGGCATACTGGCCGGGTTCCCGAAAGGGGCTTGTGAGACTCTGAGGATCCTGGGTAACCAGCCATCGCAGAGCCGGGCAGGAAGTGGCGATGACAAGCCGACCTGTTTGTGAAGAGGGCGCCGAAAGGCGCCCTTTGTCGTTTCTGCAGAACGCAAAGCCTTAGTTCTGTTTCAACGCCTCCACGCCATTCATACCCGCACTCTGCAAGCCCGCCATGATGTCGCGATCCAGCATGCTCACCCAGCGGTTGTAGTTGCGATGGATCTTGCCGTCCTTGTAGCCCAGGTCGCGGCTGTCGCGGTAGGTGATGGCGTAGCTGGTGCGGGTGTAGCGGATATCGATTTCGGCGTGGAATTGGTTGCGCACGGTGATTTCGGCCTGCACCAATTGCGGGCTCAGGCGTTGCACGGTCCACTCGCGTTTTTGCAGGGCCGCGACGATCACCTGTTTGATTTTCGCTTCGCTGAGCTGGGCCGTGACCGGCAAGTCGTGCTGGGTGTTGAGCACAGGTTTGTTGGTGCAACCGGCGGTGGTCAGCAGGGCCAGAGTGATCAGGGTGGCGCGTAGCAAGGAAGACATTCCGTTTTCTCCAATCAATTAAAAAATCAGCACCAGCGGCGAAAGATCAGCGAAGTGTTGACGCCGCCAAAGGCAAAGTTGTTGTTCATCACGTAGTCGTTGTGCATCTCGCGAAACCCACCTTGCAGGTAATCCAGCTCGCCGCATTGCGGGTCGACGGTATCCAGGTTGAAGGTGTGCACGTACTGGTCGCGGTTCATCATTTCGATGCTGAACCACGACTCCAGCGCACCGCACGCGCCCAAGGTGTGGCCCAGAAAGCTCTTCTGCGAACTGATCGGCATGCGGCTGCCGAACAGGCTGCTGGTGGCCAGCGTCTCGGCAATGTCGCCCTGGTCGGTGGCGGTGCCATGGCCGTTGACGTAGCCGATGGCGGATGGCTCAAGCCCGGCATCTTCCAGCGCCAGCTCCATGGCGCGGCGCATGGTTTTCTGCTCCGGGCGTGTGGTGTGCTGGCCGTCGGCGTTGCTGCCAAAACCCACCAGTTCGGCGTGGATATGCGCACCGCGTGCCAGGGCGTGTTCCAGTTCTTCGAGCACCAGCATGCCGCCGCCTTCGCCGATCACCAAGCCGTCGCGGCCGCTGTCGTAAGGGCGTGGGCTGGTTTGCGGCGCGTCGTTTTTGAGGCTGGTGGCGTACAGCGCGTCGAACACCATGGCTTCGGTGGGGCACAGCTCTTCAGCGCCGCCGGCAAGCATCAACGGCAAGCGGCCGAACTTGATCGCCTCGTAGGCGTAACCAATGCCCTGGCTGCCGCTGGTGCAGGCGCTGGAGGTCGGGATCAGCCGCCCGGTGAGGCCAAAGAAGATGCTGATATTTGCCGCCGTGGTGTGCGGCATCATGCGCACATAGGAGTTGGCATTCAGCCCCTCGGCCACCGAGTTCAGCAGCATATTGCCGAACGCCTTGATCTCATCGGTGCTGCCGGTGGATGAGCCACAGGCCACGCCCATGCGCCCGTCCTTGATCGATTCGTCACCGAGCAAGCCGGCATCCTGCAACGCTTGCTCCGCCGCCCACACCGCCAAGCGTGAGACGCGGCCCATGCTGCGCAGCTGCTTGCGCGTCCAGTGCGCAGGCACGACAAAATCATCGATAGGCCCGGCCAGGCGCGTGTTCAATTCGGTAAAACGGTCCCACTCATCCATGCGCCGAATACCGCTGCGGTTGGCGCGAAAGTTGGCGGCGATGCTGTCCCAATCGCTGCCCAGGGAGGTCATGCCGGCCATGCCGGTGACGACGACGCGTTTCATCAGCACAAGCCCCCATTCACGGCCAGCACTTGGCGCGTGATATAGCCGGCTTCGGCCGACATCAGGAAGTTCACCGCACCGGCGACTTCTTCCGGGGTGCCCATGCGCTGCGCCGGGATCATCTTCATCAGTTCTTCCACCGGCACGTTTTCATCCAGCATTGCCGTGTCGATCAAGCCTGGGGCGACGCAGTTGACAGTGATCTTGCGCTTGCCCAGCTCAATCGCCAGCGCCTTGGCTGCGCCGATCAACCCGGCTTTGGAGGCACTGTAGTTGACCTGGCCACGGTTGCCGATCAATCCGGAAACCGAAGTGATACAGACGATACGGCCAGCCGCGCGACGACGAATCATCGGCATCATCACCGGGTGCAGCACGTTGTAAAAACCGTCCAGATTGGTGCGCATCACCACATCCCAATCGTCTTCCGAGAGAGCCGGGAACGCACCGTCGCGGGTCAGGCCGGCGTTGAGCACCACGCCGTAATAGGCGCCATATTGCTCCACGTCGGCCTCAAGGATTTGCTTGCAGCTGGCGCGATCCGCCACATCAAATTGCAGCACCCGTGCCTTGCGACCCAATGCCTCGATCTCGACTTTTACCGCGTCCGCTTCAGCGCGGCCACTGCGGCAATGCAGCACGATGTCATGCCCGGCCTGGGCCAGGCGCAGGGCAATGGCGCGGCCGATGCCACGGCTGGAGCCGGTGACCAGTACGGATTCAGTCATGGCGTTGCGTCCTTCGGTTCTTCTAAATAATTGGCCGCCTGGGGCGGTCGAAATACGTTCAAGCGTGCGCTGGCCTGGATACCGTCGCCGGTGAGGTGGCATTCGAACACACCCATGCCGTTGTCGTCTTCCAGCGAGCGCAGGCCGTGGATGCGTAGCTCGGCACCGGCCGGGAAGTGCTCCACGTTGCATTCAAATTTGCGCGTGCCGAGCAGGAAACCCAGTTCCACTGCCTCGCCATTCTGGCGCGCGCGGCAACCGGCATAGGCGGCGACGCTCTGCGCCATCAGCTCAATGCCGACCCAGGCCGGCAGGCTGCCGTCTGGCCGGTTGAACAGGCCGCCGGGCTTGACGGTGGCGCGGGTGTGGACCTGCTCTTCATCGAACGACAGCACCTGGTCGATCAGGATCATGTCGCCCGCATGGGGCAGCAGTTCGGCGAGTGGCCAATCGATCATGGGGCCTCCGCGATTATCAGGCTGACGTTATTGCCGCCGAAGGCAAACGAGTTGCTCATCAGGCAGCGTTTTTTCAAGGTGTCGCCGGTCTGTGCCCACTGCAACGCGGGCAGCGCCGGATCGGCTTGGCCGTCCCACACATGCGGCGGCACACGGTCATGCATCAGGCTCAACCAACAGAACGCCGCTTCCAGCGCGCCTGCGGCACCGAGGGTGTGGCCGCTCATGGGCTTGGTCGACGAACAGGCTACGCCTTGAGGAAACAGGCTGGCGACGGCCAGGCTTTCCATGGCGTCGTTATGCTGCGTGGCGGTGCCGTGCAGGTTCAGGTAGCCGATGTGTTCCGGTTCAAGTTTGGCACTGGCCAAGGCCTTGCGCATCGACTGCAACGCACCTTTGCCGCTGGGCTCTGGCGCGGAGATATGGTGCGCATCGCAACTGGCGCCGCTGCCGAGCAAGGCAATCGGCGCAGGCGTTTTGGTCATCAGGAACAGCACCGCCGCTTCGCCGATATTGATGCCGTTGCGGTTCACCGAAAACGGATTGCAACGCTCGCTGGAAACCGCTTCCAGCGCGGTAAAGCCGTTCAGCGTCAGCTTGCACAGGCTGTCGACACCGCCGCAGATCACCGCGTCGCACACGCCGAGGTCGAGCAAGCGCTGGGCGCTCATCAGCGCACGGGCGCTGGAGGTGCAAGCAGTAGAAATCACATAGGCCGGGCCGCTGACGTGCAACCAGTCGGCGAGAAAATTCGCCGGAGCGCTGAGTTCCTGTTGCTGGTAGTCATAGTCGCCGGGGAACTGCTGCCCACGCAGGTAATGCGCGATGCCACGGCTGGCCTCGTCGATGCCCGATGTGCTGGTGCCCAGCACAATGCCAACCCGCGAGGCGCCGTAGGTGTGGATTGCCTGGCGCAGCTCGCTTTCAATCTGCACGGCCGCTTCCAGCAGCAACTGGTTATTGCGGCTGCTCTGCGGGCGTAGCTCAGCCGGGATTGCCACCAGCTCGCTGCGCACACCGCCCACCGGCAGCACGCGTTCCGGCACCCAACCGCTTTCGGCGCGCATGCCGGAACAATCGCCGGCAAACAGGTTGCGGCTGACTTCAGCCTGGCCTCGGCCCAGGGCGCAGATCACGCCCAGGGCATTCAGGTAAGCCGTCATCGCGCCGCCCCAAGTGGCGTGATGCGGTAGCTCAACGGCTGGCCCGCCATGTTCACGCTGAACACCTCGGAGGACTGATAGACGATCTGCCAATGCCCCGGCAGCGTGCGCGTCAGGTCCATCGCCTGGGCACGCGGGTACAGCGTGGGCACGTCATCGGCCGAGGTCAGCGCAAACAACAGCGCCGCAAACAACTCACGTGCCTGCGGATTGGGCGGCAGCAAGCCGTCGGCCTGCCACTGGCCATTGACCAGCTTTTGCCGGGCCTGAGGAATGCCCAATGGGTCCATCATCGACCAGCGAATGGCCGCGCCTTCGCGTTGGATCACCAGCAGCCAATCCTGGGTTTGGCCGTCGGCGCGGCGCTGCACATGCAGTTGCATGGGCAAGGCCAGGGCCGGGGTTTTTTCGGGCAGCGGCGGCTGGCTGACACAGGCGCTCAGCAGCAACAGGCAACCTATCAACAGCATACGAATCATGTTTCGGCGCTCGCTAAAGGTTTACGCGCCACGCAGTTGACCAGGGTTTCTTCGCGTTGGCCAACCGGCGGCGGGTTGCGCAGGCCCCAGCGTTCCAGCAGGCCGAAATCGCTGGAGCGACTCCACCACAAATACGGGTACGAAACGTTCTGCGGGCCGAACTCAAAACCCTGCTCGCGCAGCATCTGCAGGTACTCTTCGGCGCTTTTTTGCACATGCATCGGGTGGCGGAACAACCAGCGAATCACCCAGGTGTCGATATAGGCTTCGGTGGATTCGGCAAACAGCAGATAGCCGCCCGGCTTGAGCACGCGATAGAACTCTTTTAAGGCGCGATGCTGTTCAACCAGATGGTGGAAGGTCTGGTGGCAGAACACAATATCGACGCTTGCGTCCGGCACATCGAGCGTGGCGCAGTCGCTGCCGATCAGCTCGATGGCCAAGCCTTGGCGCTTGGCTTCCGCCTGGCTCAGCTCGAGGCTGTGCGGGTCGGCATCCAGGCCGATCAAGCGCTGTGGTGCGAACACCTGCTGCAAATACTGGAACGACTTGCCCTGGCCGCAACCGGCATCCAGCAACACCGGCGCCACCGGCAGCGGGTCGGTGAACAAGCCGCGTAGGTCGTTGATCGCCACGCGCAAGACGTGGTGCTGCCAGGTGTGGCTGCGCAGGAACCAGAAGCCGAACCGGGTTTCTTCGACGTAGTTTTTACTCAGGTATTGGCTACTCATACTGGCTCATCCGCGCAAATTTCCGAGAGCATCCGCAGGCGCCGCTTGGGCTCGCTGACAAACGGGTTGCGCTCATCCCAGGCGTAACCGGCGAGGATCGAGCTGATCATCCGGCGAATCTCGGGTGAGCTGCCTGGGTGAAAAATCACATCCTGGAAGGTGCCTGCATACCAGCCTTCGACATAGCAACGGAAGGTGTCGACCCCGCGTTTCAGCGGCTCGGCAAACTCGGTTTGCCAGTCGACGGTTTCGCCCTTGAGTTGGCGACTGAGCAAACCCGCCGCCATGCTCGCCGAGCGCATGGCGATGGTCACACCGGAGGAGAATACCGGGTCGAGGAATTCCGCCGCATTGCCCAGCAGCGCAAAGCCTGGGCCGTGCAGGGTTTTAACGTTGGCCGAATAGCCGGCGAGGGTGCGTGCGGGTGTATCCCACACGGCGTGTTGCAGCACGCCCGCCAGGCTTGGCGTCTCAGCGATGAAACCGCGCAGGCAAGCATCGAGATCACTGTCGCGGCCGGCGAAATGTTCTTTCGCCGCCACCACGCCTACCGAGCAGCGGCCATTGCTGAACGGGATGGTCCAGAACCAGATATCGCGCTGGGTCGGATGAGTGGTGACGAGGATTTTGCTGCGATCAAAACCTGGGTGTGTGATGTGATCTTCAACGTGGGTAAACACCGCCTGGCGCACCGGGAAATTCGACGGCGCTTCCAGTTCCAGCAGGCGCGGCAACACGCGGCCGTAGCCGCTGGCATCGAGCACGAATTTGGCCTTGAGGTGATACGCGCTGCCATTCTCGCGGCGCACATGCAGGTAGCGGCTTTCGCCGACGAAATCCACGCCGACGATGCTTTCGCCGTAGCGAATCTCTACGCCTTGCAGTGCTGCCTGATCGGCCAGCAACTTGTCGAACTCGCCGCGCTGCACCTGGAAGGTGGTCGGCTTGCCGTTGCTGAAGGTGTCACTGAAATCAAACGCACTGTAGCGCTCGCCCCAGGCGAACGCCGCACCGGTTTTTACCTGGAAACCTGCCGCCTGCACGGCGTCGAGCATGCCGGCTTCTTCGATAAAGTCGATGCAGTGCGACAGCAGGCTTTCGCCAATCGAGAAGCGTGGGAAATGCTCGCGCTCGATGATCAATACATCATGCCCGTTGCGCTTTAACAGCGCGGCGGCGATAGCGCCGGATGGCCCGGCACCGATCACCACCACCTGGCGACGTTCCATTTCAACTGTGGGCACGAGGGCTCCTTGCCACTTTGGCGATTAACACATTCATAAGGCGTGCTTCTGATGCCCGGCCCAAGGCGCCAGCATAAAGCTGAACGCCAGGCCGAGGCTGACCGACAGGCCGAAATTACTCACGGCGGGTGTACTCGACACCGCCAGCAGGCCAAACGACAACCAGGTCGTCAGCGCCGCCAGCAGCGTACCTAAAAGACTCACGGCCGCGCCGCCGATCTGCTCGCGCATCAAGATCGCATAGTCGACGCTGATGGCGGTGACCAACAGCAGGCCGAACAGGCTGAACAAGGTCAGCGGCTGGCCCAGCCAACCGAGGCTGGCGAGGCTGCACAGCGCCGCGAGGAGTGGCAGGGCGACGATGCGCAACGCACCGCCAACACCGAACGGCATGATCAGTAACAGCACGATCAGCACACACGACATCAGCTTCAATTCAGCCGCGCTGATCTGCGTGTCGGCAAACACCCGGTTCAAATCACCCAGCCGGTCGACCAGTTGCACGCCGGGTAAATCCAGCGCCTGCACACGCAACAGCGCCGGGTTGTTCAAGCCTTGCAGGCTGACCAACGCCGCCACACCGCCGTCCACTGGCCCCAGCCACAAGGTGCGCCAAGGCTCAGCCAATGGCCCAACCAGCGCGGCATCGATGTCTTCGGTGGGCAGCGCTTGCAGTTGCGTGACTTCGGCTTGCAGCGCGCTGGCCGGCACGCCCAGGTCCAGCAACGGCTGCCAGTGCGGCGCGAGGTTGTTCAGCGCAGCACGCAGTTGTTGCTGCTCAGCCGGCAGGCTCACCAGTTGGTTGAGCGCCAGGTAGCCTTGCAGCTTGCCCATGTTCACCAACTGATCCAGGCGCTCGCCCAAGGCGGCCTGGCGTTCCAGCAACTGCTGCTGGTTGTCGGCGCGCACCAGGAAAAACTGGCTGGTGGGCTGGAAACCGGTGATACGCGCCACGGCCTGGGCTTCTTGCAGCAATTGTGGCGGTGCGCCGATCCATTGGCGGATATCGTTTTTACTGTTCAAGTGCCACAGGCCGCCTGCGCAAAACAGCAGCAACAGCGCCAGCAGCACTGGGCTTGGCACGCGCTTGAGCAACGCGGCGCGCAATAGCCACAGGCATTCGGCAACCCGCAGCGGCCACTGTGCCGGGCGCAGTTCCACGCCCTTGAGCAGCGCGGGCAGCAGGCACACCGCCGACAGGTAAGCACCGACTAAACCGGCAGCGGAGAACACCGCGATTTGTGTGAGCGCCGGGAACGGCGTCCAGGCCAGCGCCAAGTAGCCAATGCAACTGGTCGCCAGGCTCAGGCTCAGCCCCGGCAGGGTCAGGCGCAAGGCCGGCCAGCTGCGCCAGGGTTGCAGGCTCCAGCTTTTGGACAGGTAATGCAGCGGGTAATCCACCGCCACGCCGATCAGGCTGGAGCCCAGCACCAGGGTCATCACATGCATATGGCCGAACAGCGCCACACAGGCCACCGCGCCAAACAGCATGCCCACCAGCACCGGCACAAACGCCAGCAACACGCGCCAGCGCCGGAACGCCAGCAACAGCAACAACAGGATGCCCAGCGTGGCGCCGCCGCCGACCCAGGTGATTTCCCGCGTGGCCTGTTGCTGCCCGTTGGCAGCGTAAAGCAGGCCGCTGGCGGCGAGCAATTGTGCGCCTTGCTCGCGGGCCTGTTCGCGACTGGCCTGGAGCAGATCCGCCACTTGCAGCGGCAGTTTCATGTCAAAGGCATTGCCGGTGGTGCGCGCACGCAGCAGCACCCAGCTTTTGCCGTCGGCATCGGCAATCAATGCGCCGCTGCCGATATCCAGCTGCACCGAACCGTGCTGCGGCTGGCTGTTCTGGATGCGCCCGGTGAGGCCCAGCCAGTCGTCCTGGCTCGGCACCAGGCTGAACCCGGTGAACGGGTCGAACAAGGCTTGCACGCGCTGCTGAATGAACGCGTCGGGCTGTTCGATCAGTTGCTCGCGGTCCTTGGCCGAGAGCATCGCCAGCCGACCGCGCAGCAGTTGCTCACGCAGGGCGGGCAAGTCCGCTTGCAGGTTCCACTGCACTTTTTCAAACAGCCCGCTGGCTTGCCAGCGTTCGCCCATTTGCTGCGCCACTGCTACGGCTTTTTGCCGGTCGGCATGCCCTACCAGCACCAGCATCTCGCGGTTCAGTGGCTCCTGCATGCGCTGTTCGGCCTTGAGTTCCAGCGCATCCGGCGTGCTGCCCGGCACCAGTTCCATCAGGTTGGCCGACAACGGCGCGCCATGGCGCCATTGCCAGCCGGCCAGGGCCAATACCGCCGCCAGCAGGATCAGGAACAGGCGTGGCAGCCAGCGCTCACTGGGCAAAGTCGTGTTGCTCCGATTCGCTCAACGGTCGGCCGGCAGTGCTGTCCTGCATGCGCAGCACGGTGCTGTCGCCCTGGGTTTCGAGCAGTTCGATTTTTTGCACCAGCTCGCCGCCGTCGATATTGATCTGGGTGAACACCTGCTTGAGCAGCAGCGAACGTGGGACCAGCGTCAGCTTCCACTGTTGGGCTTCGCCTTGCAGCTGCAATTCGAAATCACGCTGCAAGCCACTGCTGTCGCCCTGAAGCACGGCCAGGAACAGGCGATTCTGCTCGGCACCGGCGCTCTTGTTCGGCAGCAATTGCCAGCCATTGGCGTCACGCCGGGCGATGCCTTGGGCGCTGATGCGGTAGTCCTGTTGCAGCGGGGTTTTCAGCAGCCACAGCAGGCCGTGGTCTTTGGCGAGTACGAAGGTGCCTTTGCTGACCAAGGGCTGGGGCAGGGCGCGCAGGTGTTTTTCCTGGGTGAAGCTGCCGTGGATTACAGAGGGTTTGGCTAGCTGGTTGCTTAGCTGTTGCAAGTCGAAAGCGTGGGCCAGACCTGGAATACAAAACGACAGAACGAATGCGATCAATGTGGGAGCGGCGGTGCGACGATTCGACTTGCTCGCGAAGGACCTGAGGGCGCCGCGTAATGTCAGTGGACCCGCGTTATCGTTAACGACCTTCGCGAGCAAGCCCGCTCCCACATTAGATCTCATTTCAGGGCCCTTTCTACGGCGTTGGTGAAGACTGCGGGCGAGGCCAGTTGCATCTCGCGGCTGGCGATCTCTACCGCCACTTGCACGGTGCTGGCGCGGGTCAAACGTTCGCCGCTGGCCAGGTCGGTGATCAGGTAATTCACCTTCAAACGGTTCTCCCATTCCACCAAACTGGCGCGCACGTTGATGGTCTGGCCGAACACAGCCTCGCGCACATAGCGCAGCTGCATGTCGATCACCGGCCAGGCGTAGCCGGATTCGAGCATCGCCGTGTAGTTGTGGCCGAGCTTGTCCAGCAACGCACAGCGCGCCACTTCCAGGTACTTCACGTAGTGCCCGTGCCACACCACGTTCATGGTGTCGATATCAAAAAACGGCACGAGGATTTGCGTGTCGCAGTGCAAAACGCCTTGGCTACGCATGCAGCCTCCAGTGTTGTTCGGCGATACGTTTGAGGCACAGGCGCAGTTCGCCTTCCAGGGCGCGGTCTTCGATCACCGGCGGGAAGTCTTTGGTCAGCTCGATATGCATGGCCGCCAAGGCCGGTGGCAGGGGGCGCGCGTCTTCAGCCTGGGCGCGCAGCCACACGCCTTGGTTGGCGGCGAGCAAGGTGGCGGCGGCGACCTGTTCGGTCAGCTCCAGTACGCGGATCGCGTCGCGGGCGGCGATGGTGCCCATGCTCACCTTGTCCTGGTTGTGGCACTCGGTGGAGCGCGAGAACACGCTGGCCGGCATGGTGTTTTTCAGCGCTTCGGCGGTCCAGGCGCTGGTGCCGATCTGCACGGCCTTGAAGCCGTGGTTGATCATCGCGCGGTCGGCTGGCGCGCCGGACAGGTTGCTCGGCAGGCCATGGTTGTAGCGCACATCCACCAGCAGCGCGAGCTGGCGGTCGAGCAGGTCGGCGACGTTGGCCACCAGGGTCTTGAGGCTGTCCATGGCAAAGGCGATATGCCCGCCGTAGAAGTGCCCGCCGTGCAGCACGCGTTCTGCTTCGGCGTCGATAATCGGGTTGTCGTTGGCGCTGTTCAGTTCGATTTCGATAAACGAACGCAGCCAGTTCAGGCTGTCGGCCAGCACGCCCAGCACATGCGGTGCGCAGCGCAGCGAGTAGCGATCCTGCAAGCGGTGCAGTGGCGCAGTCGGCGCATCAATCGCCAGGTCCTTGCGCAGCCAGGCGGCCACTTGCATCTGCCCCGGGTGCGGCTTGGCGGCGAACAGGCGCTCGTCGAAGTGTTCCGGGTTGCCTTGCAGCGCCACCACGTTCAACGCGGTAATGCGCGTGGCCAGTTGCAGCAGGTAGTCGGCGCGAGCGAAGGCCAGGCAGGCGAGGCCGGTCATCACGGCGGTGCCGTTCATCAAGGCCAGGGCTTCTTTGGGGCGCAACACCAGCGGTTCCCAGCCGAGTTCACGATGCACGTCGGCAGCCTGGCGGCGTTCGCCACGGAACAGCACTTCGCGCTCACCGGACAGGGTCGCGGCCACGTAGGACAGCGGCGTCAGATCGCCGCTGGCGCCCACCGAACCTTCTTCCGGGATCAGCGGCAGCACATCGTGTTCGAGGAAGGCATGCAGGCGCTCCAGCAGCTCCACACGCACACCGGACACGCCGTGGCACAGCGACTGCAAGCGTGCGGCGAGCACGGCACGGGTGGCTTGGGCGTCGAGCAACTTGCCCAGGCCGCAACCGTGGAAGGTGTAGAGGTGACGCGGCAACGCCTCGACGTGCTGCAACGGCACCGCCACCACGCAGGAGTCGCCGTAGCCGGTGGTCACGCCGTAGATCACGCCTTCCTTGTCCAGCAGCGAGTCGAGGAACTGCGCGCCCATGGCGATGCGCTGGCGATAAGCGGCGTCAGCCTGCAATTGCGTGGGCGCCTGGCGGTTGGCCAGGGCCAGCACGTCTTCGATTGGCAGATGGCGTTCGCCAAAAATTACCGGCTCAAGATGCGGGGTCATCGGTCTTCCAGAAAGGGTAAAAGTTGAACCATTGTTGGGGCGCTTCCAGGCAAAACTCGCCCAGGCGTGCGGCGTAGCGGGCGGTCCACTGGGCGATGACCTGCTCGCGGGTGCTGCGCTTCCATTCGATCAAGGCGGCGAACGGCTCGATGGTCAGGCGGTAGCGGCCATTGTGCTTAAGGCACATCAGCAGGTTGACCGGGCATTTGAGCAAACCGGCCAGCAGCCAAGGGCCTTGCGGGAAGGCGGCGGCATACCCGAGAAAATCCACCCGCACTTTGCGCCCGCCGTGCAGCGGCACGCGGTCACCGGCAATCGCCAGCCACTCGCCCTCGTCCAGGCGCTGGCTGAGCAGCAACATGGTCGCCGGGTCCAGCTCGCTGACCTGAATCAGGCGCAAATGCGTGGCCCCGGCTTCGCCCAGCAGGCGGTTGAATTGTTCAGCGTGTTTGGTGTGCACCAGCACGTTCATGGTGACTTGCTCGCCAATCTCTGCGAGTGCGCGGCACACCTCAAGGTTGCCCAAGTGCGCGCCCACCAGCATCTGGCCGCGCTCGCCACGCAGTTGCCCGCGCAATTGCGCCGGATCGTTGATTTCGATCTGTTCGATACGCAGCTTGCCGTTCCACACGTCGAGCTTGTCGAGCAGGGAGTCGGCGAAGGCCATGAACTGCGCGAACACGCTTTTATGGCTGGGCCGCAACGCATCGCGCCCGCTCCAGTCGGCCAGGCGCTGCTGGTACTCCCAGGCGCTTTGGCGCGCTGTGCGGCCGAACAGGAAAAAGTACAAAACAATGCCGTACAGCACCGGGCTCAACAGGCGACGGCCCAGCACTTTGGCGGCGACGGCGGTGAGTTTCATCAGCCAGAAGCTGCCGCGCTCTTCGCGGTCGGCCCAGTGTTTGGTGTTGTCGCTCATGCCTGCCACCGTCGCCACACAATCATCGGTGCGCGTACCAGCATGCCGAAGAACAGCCGGGTGTGCATGGCGCTGATGCGTACGTTGTCGCGGAACAGGCGGAAGTGCGACACGCCGTCAGTGGGGTAATGCACTTGGGTCGGCAGCCAGCGCATCGGCTGGTTGCGCCAGGCCAGGCGCACCAGGATGTCGGAGTCAAAATCCATGCGCGTGCCGATGTACGCCGAATCCATCAAGGCCAGGGTCGGCGCCAGCGGGTACACGCGAAAGCCGCACATCGAGTCGCGAATCTGCAGTGACAGGGTGTTGATCCACACCCACACGTGGGTCAGGTAGCGTGCGTACAAGCGGCCTTTGGGCACGCTGTCGTCGTATTCGGGGTAGCCGCAGATCACCGCGTTTGGGTGCGTGCGCGAGGCGTCGAGGAAACTGTCGACTTCGCGCAGGTCGTGCTGGCCGTCGGCGTCCACTTGCAGGGCGTGGGTGTAGCCCAGGCGCGCGGCTTCGCGGAACCCGGCCATCACGGCGCCGCCTTTGCCTTGGTTGTTTGGCAGGGTCAGCAAAGTGACGTGATCGAGCGTTGCCAGTTGCGCCAATATCGCCGCGCACGCCGGGCTGCTGCCATCATCGACCAGCAAGCACGGCAAGCCGCTGTTCAACAGGCTGTGCACCACGGCGGGTACGGCGGTTTCGTGGTTGTAGACCGGGATGAGGGCGCAGGGGTTATGCATGGTGTACCCAGCCAGCGATTGAACAACCTGTGGCGAGCAGGCTTGTCGAATCGTCGCACCGCCTGCGTTGGGCTGCGCAGCGGCCCCAGTAAGGTAACCTCCGTGAATCAGGCAGTACTCCATTACAGGTTTTGGGGCCGCTTCGCAGCCCAACGCAGGGCAAGCCTGCTCGCCACATTAAGCCTGTTAGCCACAAGAGCTTAAGCATGCGCAGCCACCAATTGAATCCGGCCGCTGGAGCAGGCTGCGATGCCGTTGCGGTAGGCGAAGTACAGCTTGCCGCGCTCTTGATCAAAGCGCAGGTGCAGTTCGATCTGGTCACCTGGGCGCACCAGTTGCTGGAACTTGAGCACTTCCATTCCGGCAAAGGTCTCGGGTAAATCCAGCAGTTGCTGGCCCAGGTTGAAGGCCCATTCCACCTGCACAACACCCGGCAGCACCGGCGTGACCGGGAAGTGGCCGCTGAAGTAGGCCAGGTCCGGCGGGATGCTCAGTTGCAGGGTCCATTCGCCGTTGGCTTCGACTTGCTCCAGCACTTGCGGCGCCTTTGGTCGTGGTGCCAGCAGCAATGCTTCTACGTCAGCCTGGGGCAGTTTGCCTTGGCTGTTCAGCGGCAATTGGCGCAGCAGGCGCCAGCGTCGTGGCAGGGCCAGGGCTTCGCAATGTTGGCTCAAATGTTCGCGCAGGGTTTGCGTAACGGTGCGGCGCCCCTGGTTGCGCAGTGCATGCAGGCCATCGGCGCTCAGCACCACTAGCGCGCCGAGTGAGGCGCGGTTTTCCTGCACCACGCCCAGGCGGGTTTCAGCGACCCAGGCGTGGGTCAGCAGTGCCTGTTCGAGCATGGGCAGGGAGATGCGTTTTTCTTCCAGTTTGACGATCCGATCCAGGCGCCCGAGCAGCTCGAAGCGGCCATCGGAATGAATGCGCGCCGCGTCGGCGGTTTGTTCGATATGCCCGGCCGGCAGGTACGGCGAGGCAATGCGCAGGGCGCCGTCGGCATCCTGGCTCAGTTCCACATCGGCAAACGGCTGCCACGGCTGTGCGCCCTGGCGCCAGGCGATGCCACCGGTTTCCGAGCTGCCGAGGATTTCCGTCGGCCATTGCTGTAAGCGGTCGTACAGGCTGCCGGCGGCTTCCATCGGCAGCGCGCCGCCGGATGAGAACACCCGCGACACTTGGCTCAGCGCGGGCCAATCGAGGTTGTCGCCCATGCGCTTGAGCAGCGCGGGGCTCGCGACCCAGGCAAATTGCCCATGCTCGCGGCTGGCGCGCTGCATGTCTTCAGGGAAGGCCAGCTGCTTGCGCACAAAGGTGCGACCGGCGCACAACGGCCACAACACGCGAAACAGCAAACCATAGATATGCTGGGTGGCCACGCTGCCGATGATGCAGGCGTCTTTGAGGTCGGCGCCCCACAGCGCTTCCAGCGCTGCCACTTCGTTGGCCAGTTGGCGCAGGGTCTTGTCGATGCGCTTGGGCTCGCCGCTGGAGCCGGAAGTACACAGGCTCAATTGGCAGGCGTCGAGATCGAGCGCGGCAGGGCTCAACGGCGCTTGATACAGCGCGTCCAGATCGGCGGCCTCAACCAGCCAGGCGTCTACGCTGTCGTCCCAGCGTTGGCGGGTCTGCGGTTGCAGGTCGGCAGGCAACAGCACGCTGACCCCGGCACGCCAGGCGCCCAGCAGGGCAATGGCCAGCACGCCTGCATCTTCCAGGTGTACCGCCAAGCGCTGGATACCGCGCGCCTGCAGGCCCGCCGCGAGGCTCAGGGCCTGCTCACAGAGTTGGGCGTGATTCATCGCAGGTTCGGTGGTGACCGAACGTTGTTCCAGCGGCTCAAGCAGCAAGTGCTCAAGTTTCAACCCATTCATACGCGGCCTCGAACCCTTTGTCGTACCAGCCATTCCACGGCAAACAGCAGCCCCATCAGCCCGTAGGCGATGAGGCCGTTGTACAACGTCCACCAGCTCAGCGGCGCCCACAGCGTGAGGGCGGCGGCGAGCAAGCCATTACACAGAAAAAACACGCTCCACACCACGGTGACCTTGCGCGTGTACACAATTGCGTTGGGCGGCAGCTGCGGGTCGGTCATGCGCGCCAGGCGCTCGACCATCGGCGGCCCGTATTTGAGGCTCAGGCCGAACAGCGCCAGCATGAACGCGCTGACCAGGCTCGGGTACCAGCGCAGCAACTGCGGGTTGTCGAACCAGGCCAGCAGCAGGCAGAACACGATCACCGCCACGGCCATCCAGCGGCTGCCGGGGCGGCGCGCACCGGTCAGCGCACGCAGCAGCCACAGGCTGCCCAGCAGCAAACCGAATTGCCACGGCGCGAAGTGCTCGGTGCCGTAATACACTGCAAAAGGGTACAGCAGCCCCGCCAGCAACAGGCCAAGGCCGATCAGCCGGCTCATGCGGCAGGCTGGACCAGACGGTACACCGCCTCAACCACGTCGTTGACGGTGCGCACTGCCTTGAACTCTTCGGCGGCGATCTTCTTGCCGGTCTTGCGCTTGATATGGTCGATCAGGTCCACGGCATCGATGCTGTCGATTTCCAGGTCCTGGTACAGGTTGGCGTCGAGGGTGACGCGCTCAGGCGGCAGTTCAAACAGCTCCACCAAGGCATCGCGCAGGGTGTTGAAAATATCGTCACGAGTTTGCATGGTCCGGTCTCAAGCTGCCTTTTTGGCCGTGACGAATGCCGCAAGGCTGGCCACGTTGGTGAAGTGATTGCGCGTGTCTTTGGCGTCGGCATCGATCTTGATGCCGTACTTTTTCTGGATCGCCAGGCCCAACTCCAGGGCGTCCACCGAATCCAGGCCCAGGCCTTCGCCGAACAGGGTCTGGTCGCTGCCAATGTCGTCGGGGCTGATGTCTTCCAGGCCCAGGGCCTCGATGATCAGCACCTTTATGTCGTGCTCAAGGCTGTATTGGTCGCTCATCTTCGGCGAGCTCCTTAATGAAATAGTGATGCAGGTAATCGTTGAGCTTGCGTGAAGCCTGGGGCGCGGGCCCCAGTGTGGCAAACGCCTGTGGGTCTATATCGGCACCTACGCGCAAACTGAAGTGAAAACGGCGCTTGGGAATGCGATACCAGGGTTCGGCCTTGGTCAGGGTGGTGGGGCTGACCTTGATCACCACCGGGGTGATGATTGTCGCACCGCGCAGTGCAATGGCGGCGCCACCGCGATGAAAGGCCGGTGGTGCGCCGGGCGTGGTGCGCGTGCCCTCGGGAAAGATGATCAGCGTCTGGCCTTCGCGCAGCGCATCGGCCGCCGCATCGAGCATGTCGGCACTGCCGTCATTGCTGATGTAACCGGCGTCGCGCACCGGCCCACGGGTGAACGGGTTCTGGAACAGGCTCTGCTTGACCACGCAGTTGGTCTGGCGCATCAGGCCGATCAAAAACACCACGTCGATCAGCGACGGGTGGTTGGCGACGATCATCTGGCCTGGGCGGCCGAGTTTTTCGGCGCCTTCAACGCTGTAGGTCAGCACACCGGCGCGTTGCATCAGGCGAATAAACAGCCAGAACAGTTTGCTGATGGTGTGGCGGGCGCGGCGCTGGTGCTTGGCCGCGCTGCCTGGCAGGCAACTGAGCAGCGGGAACACCAGCAAACGCAGGCACAGCCCGCCGACGCCAAAGCAGAAGAAGCTCGCGGCGGTGGCGAACAGGCGCCAGTAGTAGGCGTCCCGTGGCTTGTCGGTCAGAGCTTGCGTTGCCAGTTCCATACACGGTTCTTCCAGGCATGTTGGCAGGTGGCCTGCTCGGTAAGCAGGGTGCGCAGCAGGTTCAGGGCGTGTGGCCACTGGGTTTGAGTGAGTTGGACAGCGCCGCTGTTTAGTTCCAGTCGCCACTCGTCGCCCGGGGTCAGCAGCAAGCCGAGGGCGTAGGGGAAGGGCACATCATGGATCCAGTCGGCGTAGGCCGCAGGCGGTTGTTCTTCGGTGATCACCAGCAATACCGCCGGCGCGCCTTCGTTGAGCAGCGCGGCCGCTTCGAGCATGCCGTGTTCCAGGCCGTCGCCGGCGGCGGCGAGGGCGGTCATTTCGCAGGTCTCATTGCGCAGGATCGACCACAGGCCAATCACTGCGTTATGCACCGACAGGCTGAACTGGGTGGGCGACAGCGGCTCGTCGTTGGCCAGGTCGCTGAGGATGTCGAGGGTGCGCGGGGTTTCGCCGTGCCGGGAAATAAACACCAGCGGCAGGTCTTGCCGACCCTCGGCCAATGGCCAGCCCACGCTGAACGCCATGCGCGCCAGCCGGCTCAGGCGGCGGCGCTGCATGGCGGGCAGGAAGGACACGTCGGGTGACGCATCGCTGGCCGGCAGTACCAACGGAGCCTGGCACCAGGCGCGCCAGTCGTGCGCAGTCTCCAGGCCCGGAGCCCAGGCGCGCCATTGGTCGATATTGAAAGTGATCACTGAGAAGTTATCCCGCCCCTGCGGGCTTCCATGTGCAGCCGTTGGCCCCGAATACCGGGACAGGGAACCATGGCCGAATGGCGCGCATTATCCCGGTGCCGTGGGGTTCTAGCAAACTTTGGTAAAGAATTGTTCACGAGTGAATACAATTTGCCCGGAAAGATTTACAGATTGTCCTTTACCCGCGCCGTGTGTGGATTGTAGGACTCTTCCTTTTGTGCGGCGGCTGATGCGATGAACGAGGTAGCTAACAGGCGCTTTTGCCCTCTACACTCGGACATTCATTGATACACGGAGGTTTTTTCCATGCGGCGTGTGGTGTTCAATCAAAAAGGCGGGGTTGGCAAGTCCAGCATCGCCTGCAACCTGGCGGCGGTGAGCGCCAGTGAAGGCTATCGGACCCTGTTGGTGGACCTCGATGCACAGGCCAACTCAACCCAGTACCTCACGGGGCTGACCGGCGACGATATCCCGATGGGCATTGCCGACTTCTTCAAGCAAACCCTGTCTTCCGGGCCGTTTTCGAAGAAGAACCAGGTGGATATCTACGAAACGCCGTTCGACAACCTGCATGTGATCACCGCGACCGCCGAGCTTGCAGACCTGCAGCCCAAGCTTGAGGCCAAGCACAAGATCAACAAGCTGCGAAAACTGCTGGATGAGTTGAGCGAAGACTACGACCGAATTTACCTGGATACGCCGCCGGCACTGAATTTTTATGCGGTTTCGGCGTTGATTGCCGCTGATCGCGTGCTGATCCCGTTTGATTGCGACAGCTTCTCGCGCCAGGCGCTGTATGGCCTTTTGCGTGAAATCGAAGAACTGAAGGAAGACCACAACGAAGGCCTGGAAGTGGAAGGCATTGTGGTCAACCAGTTCCAGGCCCGTGCGAGCCTGCCGCAGCAGATGCTGGATGAGTTGATTGCCGAAGGTTTGCCGGTACTGCCGGTGTACCTGGCCAGCTCGGTGCGCATGCGCGAGTCGCACCAGGAGAGCAAGCCGCTGATCCACCTGGACCCACGACACAAGCTGACGTTGCAGTTTGTGGAGCTGCATAACTTGCTGGAAAATGCCTGATTTTACAGGCGATGCAAGTCCCCTGTGGGAGCGGGCTTGCTCGCGAATGCGGTGTGTCAGTCGCCACATGAGCTGACTGAACTACCGCATTCGCGAGCAAGCCCGCTCCCACATTTATGTTGTGTTTCAGCATGGGATTTGGATTGTTCCTACGAAGGCTGTAGGAAGGGTCTGGCAAATGGGGTTGTGGCTTGTATCGTTGCCTACAGCTAAGCCAGAATCGCCCGGCTTGTGCGTCTGGATGGGCGTCTCTAAGGTTCTCGGGTCACTGAATGTTCAGTGATCGGGTTTAGTAGCCCGAAGAGCGTCGTAGAGTGCATGAGCTTCATCTAGCAGACTTTTGTCTGTGTTTGATGGCGGCTGTGCGTAGGGCATCTTCGGGTGCGCCGGCTTTGCGTCGTTCCCCGGTCTACTAACCTGCGCGCAGCTGCCACCCTCGTTTAGTAGCGAGGGAAGGGCGGCCCAATCTGGGAATGACGATGAAAACTAGCAGCCTCTACAGCATCACCCCCAACCTCCCTACCGAAACACTCGTGCTCAACAGCTACGAAACCTTCTCTTCCGTTCGAACCCTATTGCTCAACCTGTCCAACGACCTCACCGGCGAACACCGTGACGTGGCCCTGGCCATCCATCAATTAAGCGAACTCGGCGTACAACTCGTAGGCCAAATGATGGACCGCGAAGCCCCCGTAGCCCGAGCCTAAGACGCGGTCAGTGTGGGAGCTGGCTTGCCTGCGATGCAGACAACTCGGTCTATCAGTTGGACCGAGGTGATGCCATCGCAGGCAAGCCAGCTCCCACATTTGACCCCGTTGCTTGAGGGGCTGGTTTACACCCCTTGGCTACGCAACCAACTCATCAACTGCGGTAACGGAAACGCGCCACTCTGGCGTGCCACCTCACGGCCGTTCTTGAACAGAATCAAACTCGGAATCGAGCGAATCCCCAGCTGCGCGGAAAGCTGTTGATTAGCCTCACTATCAAGCTTGGCCAATCGGCACTTGCCCTCCAACTGCCCAGCCGCCTGCTCAAACACCGGCGCAAACGACTTGCACGGCCCGCACCACTCAGCCCACACATCCACCAGCAACGGCAGGTCGCCCTTGATCTGGCTGGCGTAGTCGCCTTGTTTCAGCTCGAAAGGCTTGTTCAACAACACAGGCTGCTTGCAGCGCCCGCATTTAGGCGCATCATCCAGGCGCTCGCCGGGGATGCGGTTGAGACCGTTGCAATGCGGGCAGGGGATTAAAAGAGGTTCGGACATGGTGGGCTCCTTAGGTACGGCCAATAGACTGTATTTGGAGCCAGGTCCGGGGTTTATCAAGATGCGCAGGCAGTGACTCATCCGCTCACAGTTTGCCCGTGTCGATGCGAGGCCCAGTATCTAGGCTGTTCGAGCGTGTTCTGTTTTGCGCCATCTGTCTGTTTGCGGCTATCGCAAATTGCGATAGCCAGGAATCGGGTTTAACCTTCATAGCAAGATGCGATAAGGATGTTGCATGCGAGTGATCACTGAGAAAAGGATTTGGGAAGCAAAGGAAAAGTGGCCGCGTTCAGCAACAGCGTTGGACCAGTGGTATCGGCTAATGAGGCGAAACACTCCCAAAGACTTCGCTGCGATGAAAGCCACGTTTCCCGCCACGGATAAGGTCGGGGAGTTCCACGTATTCGATATCGGAGGCAACAAGCTGAGGTTGATCGCTAGCGTGGAGTATCGGACGCAGCGCGTTTACATCAAGTATCTGCTTGATCACCGAGATTATGAGAAAGACAAATGGAAGGAAAAGATAAAATGAGCGCGCTTATGCGAGTAGCGGCCGAACACTGGCAGTTTGTTTCACCCGTGATGCGCAAACCAGAAAACGAGTCGGACTACGACGCGCTGGTGTGTGGCTTGGACGAGTTGTTGAGCCTGATCGGTGAAAACGAAGACAGCCCGCTGATGAGCCTGGTGGATATTCTCAGTGACTGGATCGAGGCCTACGACCATGAGCACCGTCCAATGCCGGTCGCCAGTGGTGTTGATGTGCTGCGATACATGATGCGCGAACACGGTCTCACTCAGAGCGACTTACCCGGAGTGGGGGCGCAATCTGTCGTCTCTGAGGTATTGAGTGGCAAACGTAAGCTCAACCTGCGGCAAATTCGTTGGTTGGCCGAACGTTTTGGCGTAACGGTCGAAACCTTCATTTAGTGCCGTTCTGATCGTTCCCACGCAGAGCGTGGGAACGATCATCTTACGACGAGCAACTAATCTCCAAATGCTTGCCCCAGTCCGGTGGCCGCTGGGCGTATTGCTCCATCCCGGGCTGTTCTTCAAACGGTTTGGAAAGCGCTTCATGCAGCCGGCGCACTTCGCTGTAGTCGCCTGACTCGGCAGCCGCGATGGCGTTTTGCGCCAGATAGTTGCGCAGGATGTACAGCGGGTTAACCGCGTGCATGCGGTCACGGCGTTGCTCTTGGCTGTAATCGCCATCCCGTGCGACGCGAGCCTTGTACTGTTCGGCCCAGGCATCGAAGCCGGCGAGGTCGACAAAGTCATCGCGTAAGTGCGCCACGGCCAGTGCCGCCGACTCATCACCCAGGCGGCGGAAGAACAGCGTGTAATCCACGCCACTGTTCTGCATCAGTTTCAGCAAGCGTTCCACCAGTGGCTGGTCATCGTCTTCGGCGGTGGTGAGCCCCAGGCGGCGGCGCATCAGGTCCAGGTAGTGCGCCTGATACAGCGGCAGGTACAGGCCAAGGGCTTCTTTTAAGGCATCCACACTGATAAACGGCGTCAGCGCCTGGGCCAGCGCGCTGAGGTTCCACTGCCCAATCGGCACCTGATTGCTGAAGGAGTAGCGCCCTTCATGATCGGAGTGGTTGCAGATGAAGTGCGCGTCAAAATCATCCAGAAACGCAAACGGCCCGAAGTCGAAGGTGATGCCCAGGATCGACATATTGTCGGTGTTCATCACCCCGTGGCAGAAGCCATAGGCCTGCCATTTGGCGATCATTTCGGCATTGCGCTCGACGATTTCGCGGAACATTGCCAGGTACGGCTCGGGCTGTTCGCGGCACTCGGGGTAGTGCAGGTTAAGCACGTGTTCGGCCAGTTCAGCCTGCTGTTCGGGCTTTTTGGTGTAGTAGAAATACTCGAAATGCCCAAAGCGGATATGGCTGTGAGCCAGGCGCAGCACCATGGCGCCGCGCTCCTGTTTCTCGCGCCACACCGGTGTGTCGGAGCCAATCACGCACAAGGCGCGGCTGCTCGGGATACCCAGTGCATGCAGGGCTTCGGAAGCGAGAAACTCACGAATCGAGGAGCGCAACACCGCACGCCCATCGCCCATGCGTGAGTACGGCGTCATCCCGGCGCCCTTGAGGTGCAGGTCCCAATGCTCGCCAGCCTGGTTGTACACCTCGCCCAGCAACAACCCCCGGCCATCGCCTAGTTGTGGGGTATAGCCGCCGAACTGGTGCCCTGAATAGACCATCGCCCGCGGCTCTGCTTCGGCCCACAGTTTGTGCCCGCCAAACAGCTCGGCAAATACCGGCGTTTCGGCCACGGCCGGGTCGAGGTCGAGCAAGGCCATGGCGGCATCGCTCGCCACCACAAGGCGCGGCGCGTCGAGAGGCTCCGGCAGTACGTGGGTTGAGAACGCGTCGCCCAGGCGTGCGAAGCGGTTGTCGAAGGTCAGTTCGTCGAGGGCTTTCACCGGCCATCTCCAGCAGAATGTCCGAGCATTCTGCTGGGGATAGGGCGTTTAGTCGAGTTTGCTCGGCGGCGGCTCTTGCACGCCGCCGTCGTTGGCGGGTTTGGCCGGCGTGTCGACTTCCACCAGTTTGTATTCCTGGCCGTGAAGGTTCTTGAGGTAGACCTCCATCTGGCGGAACGAGATGTTGATGTGGTGGTTCTTGAACTCGCGGTTGATAAAGCGGTTCACCTCGTCGATCACCGGGTTACGGTCACCGAGGTCGCGCACGTGCATGCGCAGTTCGTGGTCGAGGGTGCTTTCGCCGAAGTTGAGGAAGTACACATGGGGTTCCGGCTCTTTCAGCACGCGCGGGTTTTCGCGCGCGGCCTTGAGCAACAGTTCCTTCACCAGATCCAGGTCGGAGCCGTAGTCCACGCCCAGCTTCAGCGTCACGCGGGTGATGGTGTCGGTCAGCGACCAGTTGATCAATTGCCCGGTGATAAACGTCTTGTTCGGAACAATGATGTCTTTGCGGTCGAAGTCGGTGATCGTCGTGGCGCGGATACGGATCTTGCTCACCGTGCCCGAGAGGTTGCCGATGGTGATGGTGTCGCCGATGCGTACCGGGCGTTCGAACAGGATCATGATGCCGGAGATAAAGTTGGCGAAGATCTCCTGCATCCCGAAGCCCAACCCCACCGACAGCGCCGCCACCAGCCATTGCAACTTGTCCCAGCTCACGCCGAGGGTGGACAAGGTGGAGACGAAACCGACGCCGGCGATCACATAGGACAGCAAGGTGGTGGTGGCATAGGCGCTGCCTTGGGCCAGGTCCAGCTTGGACAGCACCAGTACTTCGAGCAAACCGGGCAGGTTGCGCGCCAGGGCGAAGGTGATGCCGACGATGATCGAGGCGCCGAGCAAGTCGCCGATGCTGATCGGCACCATGCTGATATTGGCGCCGGTGCCGCTGGTGTATTCGTAGAGGGTCACGTTGTCCAGGTAGGAGAACACGGTGATCAGGTCTTTCCACACCCAGTACAGCGCGGCGATAAAGCCGCCGAGCAAGGCCAGGCGGATCAGGCGCATGGACTGTTCGTTGACCTGTTCGATGTCCAGGGTCGGCTCTTCGATCACCGCTTCGCCATCGCCGGCCTCTTTGGCGGCCTGGCGTTTGGCCAGGGCGCGGGCATAGGCCAGGCGCCGTGCAGCAACCCCGAGGCCGCGTACAAACGTCGCCTCGATGACCAGCCAGAACATCAGCAGGTACAGGGTGTTGATCAGCCGGTCGCTGAGTTTGAGCGCGGTGTAGTAGTAGCCAAAGCACACCGCGATAAACAGCGCGACGGGCAGGGCGGTAAATACCAGGCCCACAGCCTTACGGAACAATGAGGCTTTTTCGTGGGTCGGGCTGTGCAGCAGCAGGCGGCCCAGTAGCCAAGCCATCAGCGCGTAGCAGGTCAGCACCACGCCGATGCCCAGCACGTCGTCGGCCAGAGCGGCCGGCTGGTGTTCGGCGATGGCCACCACGGCGACCAGGGCCAGCACCACCAACCCAAGCTTGCGGATCCAGCCCTGGAGGAATTCGACCTGGGGTTTTTCCCAGCGGAAATGCAGTTCGGCCACGCCGCCCGGCGCGAGAATCCGGTAGGCGGTGTAGAACACCAGCCACGCTTGGGCAATCAGCAGCAGCGCCGCGCCCAGGTTGGCGTTCTGCCCACGGGCGTCGATTTGCAGCGCGTAGCCACACAGTGCCAGGCCCAGGGATACGGGCATCGCCAGCAGGATATTGATCAGAATTGCCTGCGGCGTGTGCCACTGGCTGTCGCGCTTGAAGTGGCCGATGTCCAGGTGAACCTTGTTAAGGCGCTGGTACAAGGCCTTGCGCCGCCACAGCAGTGCGCCAATCAACAGCAGCAATGGCAAAAACAGCAACGGACGCTGGGTCAGGCCGTCATACAGTTCACTGACGCTGGAAGCCCAAGGCAGGGTGGTGACTTGTTTGCTCAGGTGCGCCGGTACGGTTTCCAGCCACTCAGTGTCCAGCGGCTTGTTGCTGGGGATCCAGAACATCTGCTCGTCCAGCGTCGCCCGCAGGTTGGTGGCGGTGCTGAGCAGTTGCTTCTGGTTCAATTGCAGGGTGATGGATTCGTTCAGCAGCGCGCTCAGCTCACGGCTCAGGCGCTCCAGCAAGTCACTGCGGGTGATCGCCAGCTCCAGCAGCGTCCGGCGCAACTGTGGTGTAACGTCATCCGGCGGCTGGTCGGCGAGCAATTTATCCACATAGGTGCTGGGCGGGTTGATCAGCTCGCGCTGCTGGTTGACCTCGAACTGGTACAGGCGAATGTTGGCGATGTCGTCCGCCAGGTTGCGGTCGACCGTGAGTTGCGGCAACGCCTGCTTCTGTTTGTAGAGGATTTTGGACAGCAGCAGGCTGCCTTTGAGCACGTTGATCTGCTCGTCCAGAGCCGAGTCGCTCTGGGTGACGGTGTCCAATTGTTGCTTGGTCTGCAGGTTTTTCTGGGTCAGGTCGTTGAGGCGGTCAGTGCTTTTAAGCAAATAGTCGGAAAGTTTCAGGTTTGCCGCGCTTTCCGTGGCCAGCAGGCTGCTGCCGCCGGCCTTCTGTGCTTCGATGGATTGTTGGGTAACGGTCTGCTGGGACTGGGCCAGGCGTTTCTGGTTGATCAGGGTTTGCAGGTCCTGAATCTCTTGTTCCAGGCGCGAGGTTTTTTCCATCGCCAGGTCATGCTGGCTGTTGCCCAGGTCTTGCAGTTGGCTGTTGCCGGCCAGTTCCTGGCGACGCAGCGGTATCAGGGCATTGAGGGCTGCGAGTTCGGCGTTCAGTTGGTTGCGTTGGTCGCCGCTGAGGCTCTTGCCGTTGTCTTTGCCGGTTTTGAGAATCGAGTTGATCTGCTGGATGCGCGTCTGGCTGCTGCTGATTTCAGTCTGGGCGCGCTCAGGACGGGTCTGGGCAGCGATACTCAGGCTGTTGGCGTCGGCCAGTTCTTTTTGCAGGTCGCCTTGTTGGGTGGTGCGCTGCACCAGCAATTGCTCAAGTTGCGATACCGGCAGCGTGGCGTAACGCTGGGCCACGGGAATAACTTTAGTGGCCTTGAGCCGCACCAATTCACGCTGGTTGTCGGTGGTCTGGCGCGGAGCGTCTGCCAGCTGGCGCTTAAGGTCGGCCAGGCGCTGCTCGTAATCCTGCTTGTTGCCCAGGTAGGTCAAGGTCTGCTGCAGGATGGTCTGCAGCGCCTTCATGTCGGCGTCGGGCAGCTTGCGGTCGGGCAGCTTGTCCAGGCTTTGCTGGATGGCATCGGTGCTGGGCGCGTCGGCGGCGTAAACGTTGCCCACACAGAGGGTCAGGCCCAGCAGGGCAGTGGCTAAAAAGGTGCGCAGTAGGGTCATGGATACCGGTCGAGCAAGCTAAAGAGGCTGGTGGCGTGGTGCCGTAGCCTCGCAGTTTAGAGGAAGAGTCCAGGGCCTGGACGACTTCCTTCGGGGAATTTGACGCCGACTTTTCCGATCTTGTTCCCGTCCATGACCGCGACGGTCCAGATTGTGTTGTTCCACTCCACCTGGTCGCCGACGATGGGCGCGCCGCCGACCTTCTGGGTGATGAAGCTGCTGAGCGGCATGTCCGGGTCGATGCCGTCGAGCTTGAGCCCGTACAGGGCCGAGACCGCGCCCAGCTGGGCGTCGCCTTCGAGCACGAAGTCGCCGAAAAAGCGCAGGTCGAGGCCGCGTTGCGGTGCCTGGCTGAACAGCTTGCCGAGGGCCGGCAGGTTGTGTTCGTGGCCGATCACGCAGAGTAAATCGTCGACTTCGAGCACCGTACTACCCGACGGATGGAGCAGTTGCTGGCCACGGAACAGCGCGGCGATGCGCGTGCCTTCGGGCATTTTCAGCTCGCGCAGGGCGGCGCCGATGCACCATTTCTCCGCGCCCAGGCGGTAGACGAACAGCTCCCACTCGCTGGTGACGTGTACTTCCAGCGCCGCGCGGGAGATAGGCGCCGGGTCCGGCGGTACGGTGACTTTCAGCAGCTTGGCCACCCACGGCAGGCTCGTGCCTTGCACCAGCAACGAGACCAGCACGATAAAAAACGCGAGGTTGAAGTACAGCTGCGCGTGCGGCAGGCCAGCCATCAACGGGAACACCGCCAGAATGATCGGCACCGCGCCGCGCAGGCCGACCCAGGCGATAAAGGCTTTTTCGCGACCGTGGAAGGCCTTGAACGGCAGCAGGCCGACCATCACCGACAGCGGCCGCGCAAACAGGATCATCCACAGCGCCAGGCCCAGCGCCGGCAAGGCGATGGGCAGCAAGTCATGGGGCGTGACCAGCAGGCCCAGCACCAGGAACATGCCGATCTGTGCCAGCCAGGCCATGCCGTCGAGCATATGCAAAATGCCATGACGGCTGCGCACCGGGCGGTTGCCGATCACCAGGCCGCACAGGTAAACGGCGAGGAAACCGCTGCCGTGCAGGGCGTTGGTCAGGGCGAACACCACCAGGCCGCCGGCGATCACCAGGATCGGGTACAGGCCGGTGGCCAGGTTGATGCGGTTGACCATCTGCAGCATCAGCCAGCCGCCACCCAGGCCGACGATGCCGCCGATGCCGAATTCGCGGATCAGGTGAGTCAGCAGGCTCCAGTGCAGGCCAGTCTGGCCGCTGGCGAGCATGTCGATCAGGGTGACGGTGAGGAACACCGCCATCGGGTCGTTGCTGCCGGATTCGATTTCCAGGCTGGCGGTCACCCGTTCGTTCAGGCCCTTGCCGCCCAGCAGCGAGAATACGGCTGCGGCGTCTGTGGAGCCAACGATGGCGCCGATCAACAAGCCCTGGATGATATTGAGGTCAAACAGCCAGGCGGCCGCCATGCCGGTGAGGCCGGTGGTAATCAACACCCCCACTGTGGCCAGCGACAATGCCGGCCAGAGTGCCACGCGGAAACTCGCCACCCGTGTGCGCAAACCGCCGTCGAGCAGGATGACGGCCAATGCGAGGTTGCCCACCAGATACGCGGTTGGGTAGTTATCGAAGATGATGCCGCCGCCATCGACGCCGGCGACCATGCCCACGGCCAGGATGATCACCAGAATCGGGATGCCTAAGCGCGAGGAAAGAGAACTCACCAGAATGCTCGCACCCACCAGCAACGCGCCGATCAAGAACAGGCTGTTGATGGTCGTCGCATTCAAAGGCAGTACTCCAGAACTGGGAAGACAGGGCGCAAACTGACCATGCAGTCTGCGTGCCAGCGATTCTAACCTGTTGAATTGCTGTGCTGTCAAAAAGCTTTTGTGGGCGCCGCTGATCAAATGTGGGAGCTGGCTTGCCTGCGATAGCCATAAGTATCTACACAATCGGTGGGCTGTTGTGGCGAGCAGGCTTGTCCTGCGTTGGGCTGCGAAGCGGCCCCAGTAAAGGCACTGCAATTTTCCTGAAAGAACTCAGCGTCTGGGTTTGGGGCTGCTTCGCAGCCCAACGCAGGACAAGCCTGCTCGCCACAGGAGAAATTGGCTGCCTTCAAAAGTTGTGTGGATACCCATGCTGCGATAGCCATAAGTATCTACACAACCGGTTAACACGAAGTCTGTGGCAGGCGGGCTGTTGTGGCGAGCAGGCTTGTCCTGCGTTGGGCTGCGAAGCGGCCCCAGTAAAGGCACTGCAATTTTCCTGAAAGAACTCAGCGTCTGGGTTTGGGGCTGCTTCGCAGCCCAACGCAGGACAAGCCTGCTCGCCACAGGAGAAATTGGCTGCCTTAAAAGTTGTGTGGATACCCATGCTGAGATAGTCATAAGTATCTACACAACCGGTTAACACGAAGTCTGTGGCAGGTGGGCTGTTGTGGCGAGCAGGCTTGTCCTGCGTTGGGCTGCGAAGCGGCCCCAGTAAAGGCACTGCAATTTTCCTGAAAGAACTCAGCGTCTGGGTTTGGGGCTGCTTCGCAGCCCAACGCAGACAAGCCTGCTCGCCACAGGAGAAATTGGCTGCCTTAAAAGTTGTGTGGATACCCATGCTGAGATGGCGGTGTATCAGTCACTGGGGGTATTGACTGTTAGATGGCTATCGCAGGCAAGCCAGCTCCCACAAGGGATCACCGGTGCCAATTAGAGCCTGAAGCGCCCCACCATCCCATTCAGGTCTACCGCCAAGCGCGACAACTCACTGCTCGCTGCACTCGTCTGGCTGGCGCCGGTCGCCGATTGCACTGACAAATCACGAATGTTCACCAGATTACGGTCCACTTCCCGTGCCACTTGCGCCTGCTCTTCGGCCGCGCTGGCGATCACCAGGTTGCGTTCGTTGATCTCCACAATCGCGGTGTTGATGGTGTCCAGCGACATCCCCGCGCCTTTGGCGATGTTCAACGTCGACTCCGCACGTTCGGTGCTGTTGCGCATCGAGTCCACTGCATGCTCGGTGCCGGTTTGAATGCTGCCGATCATCCGCTCGATCTCGCTGGTCGACTGCTGGGTGCGATGGGCCAGGGCGCGCACTTCATCGGCCACCACCGCAAACCCACGACCGGCTTCACCGGCACGCGCCGCTTCAATCGCGGCGTTCAGCGCCAGCAGGTTGGTCTGATCGGCCAGGCCACGAATCACGTCGAGCACTTTGCCGATATCGCGGGACTCATTGGCCAGGTCGCCAATCAAAGTGGCCGTGGCTTGCACGTCGCCGCTCATGCGCTCGATGGCGCTGACGGTTTCCTGCACCAGGTCACGGCCGTCACCAGCAGAGGTGGTGGCCGCGCGTGAGGCTTCGGAGGTGCTCACCGCATTACGTGCCACCTCTTCGACGGCGCTGGTCATCTCGTTGACGGCGGTGGCAGCCTGTTCGATTTCGTTGTTCTGCTGGGTCAGGCCACGGGCGCTTTCGTCGGTGACGGCGTTCAGCTCTTCGGCGGCCGAGGCGAGTTGGGTGGCGGAGCCGGCGATGCGCTGCAGGGTGTCGCGCAGCTTGTCCTGCATCTTGGCCATGGCGGCCAGCAGGCGGCCGGCTTCGTCGTTGCCATCTACCTTGATCGGGCGCGTGAGGTTGCCTTCGGCGACTTCTTCGGCCGCTTCCAGGGCCTGGGCGATGGGCACGGTGATGCTGCGGGTCAACAGCCAGGCGAACAGCAGGGTCAGCGCCGTGGCAATGATCAGCAGGCCCACTACCAGCTTAAAGGCCATATCGTATTGGTCTTTGGCTTCTTGGTTGGTGGCGCTGGCCATCTGGTTGTTGATGTCCAGCAGGCGCGTCAGCACTGCGTTGACTTGCTCGGAATTGCTCAGCAATTCGGTGTTGAGCATGGCGCGCAGCTCATCGATCTGGTTGGCGCGCGACAGGCTCTTCATGCGCTCCTCGATCTGATGGTACTGGCCGAGCAAACGCACGTACTCGTTGTAGGTGGTGCGTTCTTCGCCGCTTTCGATGAGTTTTTCGTAGACGCCCTGGGCAGCACGGATCTGCTGGTTACGCAGCTCAAAAGCTTCCAGGGTCTTTTGCTGCACGTCCGGCTCGCGGTTGGTGAGCAAGCGGTACGACAGCACGCGCAGGCGCAATGTCAGCTGGGTGAATTCGTCGAGGGCGCGAATGCTTGGCACGCTGGACTCGGTGATGTCTTCGGTGGCTGCGCGAATCTTGCTCATCTGGTTCAGCGCGAACACACCGAGAAACAACATCAGCGCGCCAATAAACGCAAAGCCAAGAAAGGCCCTCGGAGCGATATTCATATTACGAAGAGACATGCGGGAGTCCTGGGGAGAAGCGCGATCCGTGCGGCCATGAGACGAGGTGTGCATTGCGTATCGGCCATGCGACTAAAGTCTTAAGGGGGCGCGCGCTTTTGTCGCATCTGACGAGGGGTTGGACGGATTCAGGAACCAGATCGGGTAAATGCAGTCACTAAGGCTCAAAAGTGCGGCCCGGCCCTTAAAAATCGGGCTGCCTGCCGGGGATATCCCTGGCATCCGAGGTGAATTTTCTTTATCGTCACCGCCCTTTGAAAAGCCCGAGAAATCAAAATGTTAGAAGCATCCCTCAGCCAGCTGGAACAGCTGGTCACTGACCTCGTACAACAAAACCAGGACCTGCTCGGCAGCAATGAATCCCTGAAGGCAGAACTGGCGCGCGCCAAGGACGAAAACGACAGCCTGCAACTGAACCTGATGGAACAGGAAGAAAAGCACGGCGCCACCGCCGCGCGTATCCAGGCGCTGGTTGAGCGCGTGAGCGCAGGGCCTGTCGGCGCATGAATGAAGGGATAAAGGTCGTTTCGATTCTCGGAGAGGATTACTCGATCAAGGCGCCGCAAGGGGAAGATCAGACCCTGATGCACGCCGTGACCATGCTCAAGGCTTCCCTGGCCACCACCAAGAAAAAGTACCCGACCCTGATCGGTGACAAATTATTGGTACTGGCCGCGCTGAACCTGTGCGCCGAGCAGATCGACATGCAAAAGCACCACCAGCAGGAACTCGACCGTTACCAAGAGCAAGTCAGCGCCACGGTCGAAGTGATTTCCAAGGCGATCGGAACGCCTTAGAACCACGCGTCCTGCATGCCCAGGCACGTGTCATCGCGTGCCTCCAGAATCGCCAGTTCATGATGGCAGCTCGGTACTTCCCAGGTCAGGAAGTACCGGGCGGCCTGGAGCTTGCCTTTGTAAAAGGCTACATCGGCCGCATTGCCCTTGGCCAAGCCTTCCTCGGCGCGAATCGCCTGTTCCAGCCAGCGCCAGCCAATTACCGTGTGCCCGAACACCTTCAAGTACAGCGCCGAGTTTGCCAGGCTGCTGTTGACCTTGCCGTGGGCGAGATCCGTCAACAGGCCAATCGTCACGCTTTGCAGGCGATTGACCAGTTGCTCCAGCGGTTCGCGCAGTTCAGTCAGTGACGGGTATTGCTGAGCCCGAGCGCCGGTTTCGGCGATCAGGCGGGTCAGTTGCTTCAAGCCCGCGCCGCCGTTTTGCGCAAGCTTGCGCCCGAGCAAATCCAGGGACTGAATGCCGTGGGTGCCTTCGTGGATCGGATTCAGGCGGTTGTCGCGGTAGTACTGCTCCACCGGGTATTCGCGGGTGTAGCCGTGGCCGCCGAGGATCTGGATCGCCAGTTCGTTGGCCTTGAGGCAAAACTCCGAAGGCCAGGACTTTACGATGGGCGTGAGCAGGTCGAGCAACTCGTGGGCGTGCTTGCGCTCGGCTTCAGTTGCCAACGTGGTGGTGTCGTCAAACAACCGGGCAGCGTACAGGCCCAGGTCGAACGCGCCTTCCACATAGGCTTTCTGGGTCAGCAGCATGCGCTTGATATCGGCGTGCTGGATGATCGAAACCGGCGCGGTGCTGGGGTCTTTGCTGTCGGGCAGGCGACCTTGCGGGCGTTCGCGGGCGTATTCCAGGGAATAGAGGTAGCCGGCGTAACCCAGCATCACCGCGCCCATGCCCACGCCGATGCGCGCCTCGTTCATCATCTGGAACATACAGCTCAAGCCCTGGTGCGGTTTGCCCACCAGATAGCCGACACAGTTGCCGTTATCGCCGAAGTTAAGCGCCGTGGACGTAGTGCCACGCCAGCCCATCTTGTGGAACAGACCGGCCAGCAGCACGTCATTGCGTGCCCCCAGGCTGCCATCCTCGTTGACCAGGAATTTGGGCACGATAAACAGCGAAATGCCCTTCACCCCAGGCGGCGCATCCGGCAGCTTGGCCAGCACCATGTGCACGATGTTTTCCGACAGCGGGTGGTCGCCGCCGGAGATGAAGATCTTGTTGCCCTTGAGCCGATACGTGCCGTCAGCGGCTGGCTCGGCACGGGTACGAATATCCGACAGCGAAGAGCCTGCATGCGGCTCGGTAAGGGCCATGGTGCCGAAGAAGCGACCTTCGATCATCGGCTGCAGGAAGCGTTGTTTTTGTTCCTCGGTGCCGAAGCTTTCGATCAGGTTGGCGGCGCCCATGGTCAGGAACGGGTAGGACGTTGAAGCGGCGTTAGCCGACTGAAAGTGCGCGAAACAGGCTTGGGACAGCAGGGTAGGCAGCTGCATGCCACCGGCTTCGAAACTGCGGGCAGCGTTCAGAAAGCCCGCTTCCAGAAAAGCGTCCACGGCGGGTTTGACTTCCGGGATCAGGATCGCCTGGCCGTCTTCAAAGCGCGGTTCGTTTTCGTCGTTTTTGCGGTTGTGCGGCGCGAAGTACTTCTCGGCAATGCTGCGCGCCGTGCTGATGGCAGCGTCGAAGGTTTCGCGGTTGTGTTCGGCAAACCGCTCGCGCTGGGTCAGGCCCTCGGCATCGAGGACTTCGTACAGCTCGAAAGCCAGATTGCGGGAACTGAGCAGCGTCTCGGACATGGCGGCTTACCTTTGAAGGGAATGGCCTGAGTCTAAGTGCGCGAATAGAGGCTGGATAGCAAGATTGATTTGCGTGATGCAGCGGCAGAACGAGATCGGAAGGTGGAGCGCGCGCGATCGTTCCCACGCTCCGCGTGGGAATGCCTCTTGTGACGCTCCGCGTCACGCTTTGGGACGCAGAGCGTCCCTGGCTGCATCCCCACGCAGAGCGTGGGAACGATCAGTGGTGGTTAACCGATAGTCATCAGGCTGGCATTACCACCCGCCGCAGCCGTGTTAACGCTCAACGCCCGCTCGATCACCAGGCGCTCCAGCGCAATCGCCGTCTCACCTTGCGACAAGCCATGCACCCCAACAATCGCGCCACCACGCTGCGCCACTTGCTGGCACACCGCACGCAGTTGATCGGAATCGCCGTGGTGCACGACCGCGTCGAACACCACCTCGTCCTTGGTCCAGTCAGCCACACGCTTGATCTTCGCCTGAACTTCCCGCGACAGGCGTGGGAACAAGGCTTTGGTCAAGTCAGTTTCCGGCCATACCGCCGAACCGCCAACAGCCAATACCGCCGCCAGTTGCGTCAGCAGGTCGCCTTCCACTTCCGCCAGGCACAACACGTGCTCGCGGGGCAGGATGGCGTAGCTGTTGCGCTCGCCGGTCGGGCCGGCCAGTTGGCGGGTGATACCGCTTTGCGATTGTGCGGCGAACTGGCTGCACAGGGCGCTCAGGTCGCTGAGCTTATTGCTGTCGGCCCAGGTTTTGAGGGCGGTCAGCGGTTGGCTCATGGCATCACGCAGACGCACATCCGGTGCAGCGAGCTTGTCGCCGCGCACGAAGGATTGCTCGATGGCATCCGTAGGGCGCGTCGACAGCAGGCGGTACAGGTACAGCGGGCCGCCCGCTTTCGGGCCAGTACCCGACAAACCTTCGCCGCCGAACGGCTGCACGCCGACCACGGCACCGACGATGTTGCGGTTCACATAGACGTTACCGGCATGCACATTGTCGATCACCTTGGCGATGGTCTCGTCGATGCGCGTGTGTACGCCCAGGGTCAGGCCGTAGCCGGACGCATTGATCTGCGCGATAAGCTGGTCGATCTCTTTGCGCTTGTAGCGCACCACGTGCAGTACCGGGCCGAAGATCTCGCGTTGCAGCTCGTCGAAGC
Organism: Pseudomonas sp. Xaverov 259; assembly: GCF_019352915.1. Classification (NCBI taxonomy): domain Bacteria; kingdom Pseudomonadati; phylum Pseudomonadota; class Gammaproteobacteria; order Pseudomonadales; family Pseudomonadaceae; genus Pseudomonas; species Pseudomonas sp. Xaverov 259. Next base: position 217,786 of record NZ_JAAAFV010000018.1, read on the forward strand.
TTTCCAGCTCGATCAGGGTTGGCATCACGAAGGTGCCGCGCTTGATCTCTTCGCCGTCGGCGATTGCCACCTGGTACACATTGCGGCCTTTGTCGCGCATGGCCTGGATGTGTTTCTCGATGCCAGCCTTGGCTTCGGCGTCGATCACCGGGCCGATATCCACCGATAAGCGCTCCGGGTTGCCCAGGCGGCATTCAGCCATGGCGCCCTTGAGCATTTCGATCACACGGTCTGCCGAATCTTCCTGCAGGCACAGTACGCGCAGGGCCGAGCAACGCTGACCGGCGCTGTCGAAGGCCGAGGAAACGACGTCGATCACCACTTGTTCGGTGAGCGCCGAAGAATCGACGATCATCGCGTTCTGGCCGCCGGTTTCGGCGATCAGCGGGATTGGGCGGCCCTGGGCATCCAGGCGCCCGGCGACATTGCGTTGCAGCAGGCGCGCCACTTCGGTGGAACCGGTGAACATCACGCCTTTGACGCGATCATCACCGACCAGGCGGGCACCGACGGTTTCGCCCTGGCCCGGCAGCAGTTGCAGCACGCCTTCGGGGATACCGGCTTCGAGCAGGATACTCACGGCTTGTGCCGCCACCAATGGGGTTTGTTCGGCCGGCTTGGCCAGTACCGGGTTACCGGCGGCCAGTGCCGCAGCAACTTGACCGCTGAAGATTGCCAGCGGGAAGTTCCACGGGCTGATGCACACCACCGGGCCCAATGGACGATGGGCGTCATTGGTGAAATCGTTACGCGCCTGTACTGCGTAGTAGCGCAGGAAGTCCACGGCTTCACGCACTTCGGCGATGGCGTTGGCGAAGGTCTTGCCGGCTTCACGGGCCAGCAGGCCCATCAGCGGCTGGATCTCGCCTTCCATCAAGTCGGCAGCGCGCTCCAGGATGGCGGCGCGTTCGGCGGGCGGGGTGGCCTGCCAGATCGGACCGGCGTTGATCGCGCACTGAATCGCATTGTCGACGTCTTCAACCGTGGCTTCTTGCACGTGGCCGACCACGTCACGCAGGTCGGACGGGTTCAGCACCGGTGCAGCGGCTTCATTACTGGAAGCGCAGCCCAGCATCGGCGTAGCTTTCCAGTCGTTATGCGCGCTGGCCAGCAAGGCGCAAGACAGCGATGCCAAGCGGTGTTCGTTGGCCAGGTCGATACCGGCCGAGTTGGCGCGGTCGCTGCCATACAGGTCACGCGGCAGCGGGATACGCGGGTGCGGCAGGCCGAAGCCGCCTTCCAGCGTGGCCATCTGCTCGATGTTGGCCACCGGGTCGGCCACCAGCTCCTGAATCGAGATGGTGTGGTCGGCAATGCGGTTGACGAATGAAGTGTTGGCGCCGTTTTCCAGCAGGCGACGTACCAGATAAGCCAGCAGTGTTTCGTGGGTGCCGACCGGAGCGTACACGCGGCACGGACGGTTCAGCTTGCCATCGGACACTTTGCCTACAACCTGCTCGTACAGCGGTTCACCCATGCCGTGCAGGCACTGGAACTCGTACTGGCCAGGGTAATAGTTCTGACCGGCGATATGGTAGATGGCCGACAGCGTGTGGGCGTTGTGCGTGGCGAACTGTGGGTAGATGACTTCCGGCACCGACAGCAGTTTGCGTGCGCAGGCAATGTAGGAAACGTCGGTGTACACCTTGCGGGTGTACACCGGGTAGCCTTCCAGGCCTTCGACCTGGGCGCGCTTGATTTCGCTGTCCCAGTACGCGCCTTTTACCAGGCGGATCATCAGGCGATGGCGGCTGCGGCGCGCCAGGTCAATGACGTAGTCGATCACATACGGGCAACGTTTCTGGTACGCCTGGATGACGAAACCGATGCCGTTCCAGCCGGTCAGTTGCGGCTCGAAGCACAGGCGCTCGAGCAGGTCGAGCGACAGCTCCAGGCGGTCGGCTTCTTCGGCGTCGATGTTCAGGCCGATGTCGTAGTGCTTGGCCAGCAAGGTCAGCGACAGCAGGCGCGGGTACAACTCGTCCATCACGCGCTCGTACTGCGCACGGCTGTAACGCGGGTGCAGTGCCGAGAGCTTGATGGAGATGCCCGGGCCTTCATAAATCCCACGGCCGTGGGAAGCTTTGCCGATGGAGTGAATGGCTTGTTCGTACGAGGCCAGGTACTTCTGGGCGTCGTGTTCGGTCAGCGCGGCTTCACCGAGCATGTCGTAGGAGTAGCGGAAACCCTTGGCTTCGAACTTGCTCGCATTGGCCAGGGCTTCGGCAATGGTTTCGCCGGTAACGAACTGCTCGCCCATCAGGCGCATGGCCATGTCCACGCCCTTGCGGATCATCGGCTCGCCGCTCTTGCCGATAATGCGGCTCAGGGACGAGGTCAAGCCCGCTTCGTTATGGGTGGCGACCAGTTTGCCGGTCAGCAACAGGCCCCAGGTGGCGGCGTTAACGAACAGCGACGGGCTGTTGCCCAAGTGCGGGTGCCAGTTGCCGGTGCTGATCTTGTCGCGGATCAGCGCGTCGCGGGTGCCTTTGTCCGGGATGCGCAACAGCGCTTCGGCCAGGCACATCAGCGCCACGCCTTCCTGGGACGACAGGGAAAATTCTTGCAGCAGACCCTGAACAATCCCGGCACGGCCGCCGGCGCTCTTTTGGTTGCGCAGCTTTTCGGCAATCGAGGCGGCCAGCTTGTTGGTGGCCTCGGCCATTGGCTGCGGCAGGCGGGCCTGCTCAATCAGCATCGGCACCACTTCCGGCTCCGGGCGGCGGTAAGCGGCGGTGATCGAGGCGCGCAATACCGATTGCGGCAGGATGCTTTCGGCAAATTCCAGGAAGCACTGGTGGGCGTGGTCCGGTTGCACTTCGCCTGCGTCTTCAGCGTCCTTGCTGCCCGAGCCATTAAGCTCGGTCAGGGTTGCACCACCCTCGAGTTTCTCCAGGTAATTGAAAATCGCCTGCTTGATCAGCCAGTGCGGCGTGCGATCAATGGAGGTCGCGGCCGCCTTGAGGCGTTCGCGGGTCGGGTCGTCGAGTTTGACCCCAAGGGTGGTCGTTGCCATCTTTTTATCCTCATGGGTGCCACTACCGAGTGGCATCTGCTGGCGGCAAGATTAGCTTTGCGCATGCAGAGGTGCAACCGGGTGCAACCCAAATTGTTCAGGAATTTTTCGATCGTGATCGGGAAAAATTTCGGCCCACGACAAAATGCGCTGTGTCTTGGTGCGTTTGCTTCTGAGATCGGCTGTTCTTGCTCCGAAAAGGAGCAAAAAACCGGTATTTCCACGAAAACACCCTGAGGTGCAACTTATTCTCAAGAAACTGGTTGCACCTTATTTACTTTGTTGAATAGCATTCGCGCCCAAGGTGCAACCACTCGCAAGGGTCGGTTCATCGGCTGGCGGCTTTCCTGGGGAAACGTCAGTCATAAATGCGCGGCTCGCCGTTTCGTCTACCCGTTACCAATGGGTGGCCGTCTGCCAGACCGCTGCTACATAAAAACAAAGCCAGGGCGTCACTCCTATGAGCGTTAGCAATCCAACCCTGATCACATTCGTGATCTACATCGCAGCAATGGTGCTGATCGGCTTGATGGCCTATCGCTCCACCAACAACCTTTCTGATTACATCCTCGGCGGTCGCAGCCTCGGTAGCGTGGTCACGGCTCTATCGGCCGGCGCTTCGGACATGAGCGGCTGGCTGTTGATGGGCTTGCCGGGCGCGATCTACATGTCCGGCCTGTCGGAAAGCTGGATTGCCATTGGCCTGATCGTCGGTGCCTACCTCAACTGGCTGTTCGTGGCCGGTCGCCTGCGGGTGCAGACCGAGCACAACGGTGACGCCCTGACACTGCCGGATTACTTCTCCAGCCGTTTCGAAGATAAAAGCGGCCTGCTGCGGATTATCTCGGCGGTGGTGATCCTGGTGTTCTTCACCATCTACTGCGCTTCCGGCATCGTGGCCGGCGCCCGTCTGTTTGAAAGCACCTTCGGCATGTCTTACGAGACCGCACTGTGGGCCGGTGCTGCGGCGACGATTGCCTACACCTTCATCGGTGGTTTCCTGGCGGTGAGCTGGACAGATACCGTACAAGCCACGTTGATGATCTTCGCGCTGATCCTCACGCCGATCATCGTGTTGTTGGCCACCGGTGGTGTGGACACCACGTTCCTGGCGATCGAAGCCAAGGACCCGACCAGTTTCGATATGCTTAAAAACACCACGTTCATCGGCGTTATTTCGCTGATGGGCTGGGGCCTGGGCTACTTCGGCCAACCGCACATCCTCGCGCGTTTCATGGCGGCGGATTCGGTGAAGTCGATTGCCAAGGCGCGTCGTATCTCCATGACCTGGATGATTCTGTGCCTGGCAGGCACCGTGGCTGTGGGCTTCTTCGGTATTGCTTACTTCTCCGCGCATCCGGAAGTGGCAGGCCCTGTGACCGAGAACCCTGAGCGCGTGTTTATCGAGCTGGCTAAAATCCTGTTCAACCCTTGGGTTGCCGGGGTTCTGCTGTCGGCCATTCTGGCTGCGGTGATGAGCACCCTGAGCTGCCAGTTGCTGGTGTGCTCCAGTGCCCTGACCGAAGACTTCTACAAAGCTTTCCTGCGCAAGAATGCCTCCCAGCTTGAGCTGGTATGGGTCGGTCGCCTGATGGTGCTGTTGGTGGCCCTGATCGCTATCGCCATGGCTGCTAACCCGGAAAACCGCGTACTGGGCCTGGTGAGCTACGCCTGGGCCGGCTTCGGCGCTGCGTTCGGCCCAGTGGTGCTGATCTCGGTGATCTGGAAAGGCATGACCCGCAACGGCGCACTGGCCGGTATTCTGGTCGGCGCGATCACCGTGATCGTGTGGAAGCACTTCAACCTGCTGGGCCTGTACGAAATCATCCCGGGCTTTATCTTCGCCAGCCTGGCGATCTATTTCGTGAGCAAGATGGGCGCACCGACGGCGGGTATGGTCGAGCGTTTTGATGCAGCCGAAAAAGACTACAACCTCAACAAGTAACTCGGTGGGCGTTAAGCGCCAATTGCGTTAGAAAAAAGGCCCGCATCCTTAGGATGGCGGGCCTTTTTTTTGATCGCTCCCACGCTCCGCGTGGGAATGCCACCCCGGATGCTCCGCGTCCCGCTGTCAGTTCAGCCAGCCTCCGGCTGATTGAGAAAAATCAGCACACCCAGGATCGCCATGTAGAACTTGAATGCCGCTTCCTGGCCATTCCACTGATGGGACTGCCACATCAGAAACCACTCACCGCCCACCACCATAAAACCAAAGAACCACACCACAAAGCCGAGGGCCAGGCCGGCGGTTGCGCCTGCCTTGGCGCGGTTGAATTCGGCGCCGCCCGCGTGCCGCGCACGCCACAGCGACAGTGCGCCACGCGCCAGCAGCATGGCGGTGAGCGCTTCGCCGAGGATGATCAGCGCGTAGGCCGCATGCCACATCCATGGCGTAGTGATCGCCCGGTACATGGCGGCGTTGTTCGGGAAGGTGGTGTCCATGCTCAACACGTGTTGGACGAAGGCGAAGTTGGAGCCGTAGTCCGTGATGTTGTTGAACGCAACCAAGGTGGCGAAGGCAGCCAGGGCAAGGGTCAAGATGATTTTTGCGTAGCGGGTGGTCATGCTTTTTCCAGTGAGCCGGTGAGGAGGAGCTATAACGCTAGCACGGCCTTGGTGTGCCTTCGACGCCAGATACATGAAGAATCGGGCACCCAGAGTGTAGGAGCTTACTGATTTGCCTGTGGTGCGCTCTGGTGGGTGAAAAGCTGGTGCAGAATCCCTCGCCCAGCCCTCGCAGAGAAACACCGGATGTTCGCTCTTGCCAATCAAAGTGCCTTTAACCTGACCCTCGATGGGCAGCCCAGTGAGCTCAAGGTTCGCGGGTTTACGGGCGATGAATTTATCAGCCTGCCTTTTCGTTTTGACCTTGAGTTGGTGAGCGAACAGCCCGACCTGGACCTCGATAGTCTCCTGCACCGTCAGGCGTTCCTGGGGTTTGATTCGCAAGGGCACGGCATTCATGGCCAGGTGTGCCGGGTGGCCCAAGGCGACTCGGGCAAGCGCCTGACCCGTTACCAGATCACCTTGGTGCCGCAGTTGGCCTACCTGGAACACAGCACGCACCAGCGGATCTTTCAGAAACAAACCGTGCCGCAGATCATTGCGCGGGTGCTGGAGGCTCAAGGTATCCAGGCTGATGCCTTTGCATTTCAGCTGAGTGGGCAATACCCCGAGCGTGAATATTGTGTCCAGTTCGGCGAAACCGATTTGGCGTTCATTCAGCGCTTGTGCGTCGAGTCGGGCATTCACTATCACTTTCAGCACAGCCCCGAGCGCCACCTATTGATGTTTGGCGACGACCAAAGCGTCTTTACCCAGCCTGCTCAAGCCACCTCGTATTCAGCCGGTTCGGCACTGGTTGCCGGCACCCCTGCGATCAAGCGCTTCATCCTGCGGTTGGAGACCCGCACCACCGGTGTGAGCGGGCGCGATTACGACTTCAAAAAGCCCAGCCTGGTCCTGGAAAGCACGGCGTCCAGCGGGCAACAGCCTGCGCTGAATGAGCAGTACTATCCTGGGCACTTCACTGATCGAACCCATGGCAAGTACCTGGCGCAACGGCTGCTTGAGCGTCATCGCAGTGACTTTCGCCAAGCCAGCGGTAATAGCGACCAGCCAGCCTTGTCCACTGGGCAGTTCCTGAAGATGACCGGGCACCCTCGCCAGGAATGGAATAATTTGTGGCTGGTTACCCAGTTGCACCATTGCGGGCAGCAGCCTCAGGTCCTTGAGGAGTCTGCGCCGGACACCTACGACGATGGCGTCTCCCCCGGCTACCACAATGAGTTTGTCGTAACACCTTGGGATGTGCCGTTTCGAACGCCGCTGATTGTGCCTCGACCCCATATATCGGGCTACCAGAACGCCGTGGTCACCGGGCCTGCCGACACTGAGATCCATTGCGACGAATATGGTCGCGTCAAAGTGCAGATGGCCTGGGACCGCGACGGCGAACATGACGAGCACTCCAGTTGCTGGCTGCGGGTCGCCAGCGGCTGGGCGCACGACCGTTATGGTGCGGTGCTGATCCCGAGGGTGGGCATGGAGGTGCTGGTGGGTTTCGTCAACGGCGACGTGGATATGCCGCTGGTGCTGGGCTGCTTGCCCAACGCGGCTAACCTGTTGCCGCTGGATCTGCCGACGGACCAGGCCCGCAGCGTCTTTCGCAGCCAAAGCACTCCGGGCGGTGGCGGTTACAACGAACTGCGCATCGACGATCGCAAGGGCGCCGAGGAGATTTACCTGCGCGCCCAGCGCGATTGGACCCAGCACGTATTGCATGACCAGCACGTACAGGTGGATAACCAGCGTCGGCTCAAGGTGGGTGGCGAGTCGCACCATGAGCTGTTGGGTGAAGAACAGCGCATCACACACGGTAATCGCCTCGCGGAGCTCAAGCAGGATGATCATCTGGTCGTCGGTGGCTCGCAGCAGGTGCGTGCCGGGCAGACCATCCAGATCGGCGCCGGGCAAAGCGTGGTCATTGATGCGGGCGCCAGCGTGACGATCCAGGCGGGAGGGCAGTCGATCACGCTGTCGGCCGCCGGAATTTTCAGCAGTGTGCCGATCCAGATTGGCGGTGCGCCTGCTGCCGTGCCGATGCCGCTGATGCCGGGTATTACCGAAAAATTGTCAGCGGTTATCCCGGCACCGCTCAGCCGCGTACAGATTGCGAGCCTTAAGCGCAGTGCGCCGTTCTGCGAAGAATGTGAGCGCTGCAAGAACGGCCAATGTGATATCCCCGGACACCCTGAACCTTAAAAGGAATTTACCCCGATGCCTCAGCCCATGGTTCCCAGCGCCTGGCTTGCACAGTGGCCGCTACAGCCCGATGAACACCTCTACGCAGTGTTGGGCAGCGCCAGCGAAGCCAGGCCGCTTAAGGCGTGGCAAACCCTGGCGCCGGGGAAACTGCTGCAATCAAGCTGGGCAGGCACGGCTTATGCCGATTGGGAAGGCGTCATGCCTTATGTGGGCATTGTTGAGCCGGGCAGTGCCTTCCTGGGTTGGGTCGCCAGCGCCGAGGCAACGGACTGGGGTTGGCTCGCGGTCTCCTCCAGCCCGCCAGAGACGGTGGCTGCGCACCTGCAAAGCCTGACCAAAGTGCTGTTGCCGGATGAGCAAGCAGTGTTTTTACGCTTTTGGGATGGCGCTCAATGGCTGGCCATTTTGCAGAAGCTGGGCGACGAGGCGGGACGCGTGTTGCCGGTGTTTCAGCGCTACCTGATCAATGGCCAGCCGCTGGCCATCAGCACCGGTCCGGCCACTGCGGCCAAGGCCAGCCCGTGGTGGCAAGTGCCAGCTTCGCTGCTTGAGCACTTGGCAGAGCAATCGCCGCAGGTGCTGATCGGCAACCTGCTGCAATGGCTCGAAGAACAACGCCCGGACCTCTACACAGCGTTTACGCCTGCGACCTTGCGGCACAAGGTCGCCTACTTTTCGCGCAGGCCCGATATCAGCGTTCAAGCGCTGGCAGGGTATTTGGCTTCAGAGTTGAGTTGAAGCCAGCGCCTGCTGCAAGTCCTCGATCAGGTCCTCAATCGCCTCGATACCCACCGACAAGCGAATCATCTCCGGCTTTACGCCGGCCTTGGCCTGTTCCTGCTCGTTCATCTGCCGGTGAGTAGTGGACGCGGGGTGGCAGGCCAGGGATTTGGCATCGCCAATATTCACCAACCGCTTGAAGATTTGCAGGGCATCGTAGAAGCGCACGCCCGCGTCATAGCCGCCCTTCAAGCCGAATGAAAGGATCGCCGAGGGTTTGCCCTGCATGTATTTTTGCGCCAGTGCGTGGTGTGGGTGGTCCGGCAGCCCGGCGTAGCTGACCCATTCCACCTCGGCGTGGCCTTGCAGAAATTGCGCAACCTTCAGCGCGTTTTCGGTATGGCGCTCCATGCGCAAGGCCAGGGTTTCCAGGCCTTGCAGCAACAGGAACGCATTCATCGGCGCTAGCGCTGCGCCGGTGTTGCGCAACGGCACGGTGCGGGCGCGGGCGATGAAGGCGGCGGGGCCGAACTTTTCCGTGTAGACCACGCCGTGATAGGCCGGCTCCGGTTGGTTGAGGCCGGGGAATTTTTGCGGGTATTGGGTCCAGGGGAAGGTGCCGCTGTCGACGATCACGCCGCCCAGGGAGTTGCCATGGCCGCCCACGTATTTGGTGACCGAATGCACCACGATGTCGGCGCCGAACTGAATCGGCTTGCACAGGATCGGCGTGGCCACGGTGTTATCCACCATCAGCGGTACGCCGCGCGCATGGGCGACATCTGCCAGGGCTTGAATGTCGATAATATTGCCCGCCGGGTTGCCGATGCTTTCGCAGTAGACCAGCTTGGTGTTGTCGTCGATCAGTTCGGCGATGGCTTGGGCAGAGTCGTCGCGGGCGAAGCGCACGTCGACGCCAAAGCTTGGCAACAGGTGGGCGAACAGGGTGTAGGTGCCGCCGTAAAGCTGCGGCGTGGTGACGATATTGTCACCCGCTCGGGTCAGGGTCTGGATCGCATAGTGGATCGCCGCGCTGCCGGCCGACACGGCCAGGGCGGCGATACCGCCTTCAAGGGCAGCGATACGCTGCTCCAGCACGTCATTGGTGGGGTTCATGATGCGTGTGTAGATGTTGCCGGGCACGTCCAGGTTGAACAGGTCGGCGCCATGCTGGGCGTTATCGAACTCGAAGGCGACGTTCTGGTAGATCGGCACGGCCACGGCCTTGGTGGTCGGGTCCGACTTGAAGCCGTGGTGCAATGCAATGGTGGCGTCTTTCATGATGCGGGTTGACCTCCTTGGATTCCAGAGTTGCCCCCAAGGCAATGTGGGAGCTGGCTTGCCTGCGATAGCATCACCGCGGTGTAGGGGTAATACCGCGGCGATGCTATCGCAGGCAAGCCAGCTCCCACAGCAGGCATAGATTGTTTTCGGTGGTGCGCCTGCCTTTGCGACATAAGCACCGCCCGACACGCAGCCCTGCACCTTTGCCGCCGTAGAAGGTAAACTTCGCCCCCTGCGCAGGAGCAACCATGAATTATCGTCACGCCTTTCACGCCGGCAACCACGCCGATGTCTTCAAACACCTGACCTTGACCCGCCTCATCGCCCTGATGTCGCGCAAGGAGCAGCCGTTCGCCTACCTCGACACCCACGCCGGGATTGGTCTGTACGACTTGCAGGGCGACCAGGCCAACCGCACCGGCGAATACCTGGAAGGCATTGCGCGCCTGTGGGGCGAAAGCGACCTGCCGCCACTCACCGCCGACTACATGCGCGTGCTGCACGAGATGAACCCGGACGGCCAGCTGCGCTACTACCCAGGCTCGCCGGAGCTGGCGCGCCGCCTTACGCGGCCCCAGGACCGTGTGTTGCTTAATGAGAAGCACCCGGAAGACGGTGTACTGCTCAAGGACAACATGAAGGGCGACCGCCGGGTCAAAGTGCACTTGGGCGAAGGCTGGCATGTGCCACGTGCCTTGCTGCCAGTGCCGGAAAAACGCGCGTTGATGCTGATCGATCCACCGTTTGAACAGCTCGATGAGATGCAGCGCTGCGCGGCGTCCCTCAAGGAAGCGGTCAGCCGCATGCGCCAGACCGTCGCGGCGATCTGGTACCCGGTGAAAGACCAGCGCATGTTGCGTCGTTTCTACCAGGACCTGGCCGGCACCGGCGCGCCGAAGTTGCTGCGCGTGGAATTGCTGGTGCATCCGTTGGACACGCCCAACACCCTGACCGGCTCGGGCCTGGCGATTGCCAACCCGCCGTGGGGCCTGGAGGAAGAGTTGCGTGAGCTGCTGCCGTGGTTGTCCAAGAAACTTGGCCAGACCCAGGGTGGGTGGCAGATGGATTGGCTCATCGCTGAGTAACTGATCGCCTGTGACTGATCGTTCCCACGCTCCGCGTGGGAATGCATCTTGTGACGCTCCGCGTCACGCCTCAAGAGCGGACGCAGAGCGTCCCTGTCGGCATTCCCACGCGGAGCGTGGGAACGATCATTATCGGTGTTGCCCTCAGATCGGGCAGGTCACGCCTGTACCGCCGATCCCGCAATAGCCTTGCGGGTTCTTCGCCAGGTACTGCTGGTGGTACGCCTCGGCGAAATACACCGTCGGGGCTTCTTCGATTTCCGTGGTGATCACACCCAGGCCCGCCTTGTAGCTGATCGTTCCCACGCTCCGCGTGGGAACGCATCTTGTGACGCTCCGCGTCACGCCTCA
>NZ_JAAAFV010000018.1:229018-229087 GCF_019352915.1 Pseudomonas sp. Xaverov 259
CTGATCGTTCCCACGCTCCGCGTGGGAACGCATCTTGTGACGCTCCGCGTCACGCCTCAAGAGCGGACG
>NZ_JAAAFV010000018.1:229097-435813 GCF_019352915.1 Pseudomonas sp. Xaverov 259
AGCCCGCCTTGTAGCTGATCGTTCCCACGCTCCGCGTGGGAACGCATCTTGTGACGCTCCGCGTCACGCCTCAAGAGCGGACGCAGAGCGTCCCTGTCGGCATTCCCACGCGGAGCGTGGGAACGATCATCATCGGTGTTGCCTTTAGATCGGGCAGGTCACGCCGGTACCGCCGATCCCGCAATAGCCTTGCGGGTTCTTCGCCAGGTACTGCTGGTGGTACGCCTCGGCGAAATACACCGTCGGGGCTTCTTCGATTTCCGTGGTGATCACACCCAGGCCCGCCTTGGTCAATTCAGCCTGATAGGCATCGGCGCTGGCCTTGGCCGCCTCCAGATGCTCAGGTTTCACCGCGTAGATCACCGAACGGTATTGGGTGCCGATGTCGTTGCCCTGGCGCATGCCCTGGGTCGGGTTGTGCAACTCCCAGAACATTTTCAGCAGTTCTTCATAGCTGATCTTGTCCTGGTCAAACACAACCAATACCACTTCGCTGTGGCCGGTGAGGCCCGAGCAGACTTCTTCGTAGGTCGGGTTCGGCGTGTAGCCGCCGGCGTAACCGACCACGGTGCTGACCACGCCGTCGCGCTGCCAGAACCGCCGTTCGGCACCCCAGAAGCAACCGAGGCCGAAGATCGCGAACTCTACGTTGTCGACAAACGGGCCGAGCAGCGGGTTGCCGTTGACGAAGTGAGTTTCCGGCAGGTTCATCGGCGTTTCACGGCCAGGCAAAGCTTGTTCTTGAGTCGGCAGCACGTTTTTGTTCACCAGAATTTCCGAGCGCAAGACCATGATCAGTCCTCTCAGTCAGATTGAGTTATGTATTAAGACAGACAGCCAGTGTGCCCGAGTGTTACAGCGCTGTCAGGCGATTGGCCCGCGCGGGTAGCGTTTAAGCTTTTCCAGCAGCTCTGCGCCGGGGATCGGCCGGTCGAACAGGTAGCCCTGGCCCACATCGCAGCGATGGCGGCGCAGGAACGCCAGCTGTTCGGCCGTCTCGATGCCCTCGGCCACTACTTTGAGCTTGAGGTTGTGGGCCATGGCGATGACCGCCGAGGTGATTTCCATGTCGTCCTGGTTGTCCGGGATTTCGTGGATAAAGCTGCGATCGATCTTGATGATGTCGATGGGGAATTTTTTCAGGTAGCTCAGCGACGAGTAACCGGTGCCGAAGTCGTCCATGGCCAGGGTCAGGCCGAAGCTTTTCAACTGGTCCAGTTGCAGGCGCGTGTCTTCGGTGGCTTCCAGCAGCAAGCCCTCGGTCAGCTCCAGCTCCAGCAGGTTGGCCGGCAGTTGTTCTTCCTTGAGGATGGTGGCGATCGACGCCACCAGGTCCGGGTCGGAGAACTGCTTGGGCGACAGGTTGATCGCCACCTGCAAATTACCCATGCCGCCTGCGCTCAACTGCTTGCTCATGCGGCAAGCCTGGCGCGCGATCCATTTGCCAATGGGGATGATCAACCCGGTTTCTTCGGCCACGCTGATGAACTGGTCGGGGCGGATCATGCCCTTTTCCGGGTGGTTCCAGCGCAGCAGCGCTTCCATGCCCAGCAAGCGGCCACTGCGCAGGCACAGCTTGGGCTGGTAGAACACATCCAGCTCGTTTTGGGTCAGGGCGCGGCGCAGGTTGTTTTCCACGAACAGTTTGTAACTGGCCTCGGCATTCAACGCCTCGGTGAAGACCTGCACCTGATGTTTGCCGTTGGCCTTGGCCTTGTGCAGCGCCAAGCCGGCGTTACGCATCAGCGTCTGCGGGTCGCGGCCGTGCAGCGGCGCGCAGGCCAGGCCCACGGAGCCGGTGACGCTGATCAACTGGTTGTCGACGAACATCGGCTTGTCGAGGGTGGTCAGCAATTGGCTGGCCACCTGTTGGCCGGTCTCGAGGTCGGTGTCGTCCAGCAGCACCGCAAATTCGTTACTGGCAAAACGCGCCAGGCTGCCGCCAGCACTCAGGCTGTTGCGCAGGCGCCGGGCCAGGCTGATCAGCAGTTTGTCGCCGGTCTGGTGGCCGAGGCTGTCGTTGATCCGCTTGAAGTTGTCGATGTCCACCAGCAGCAGGCTGATCGGGCTGTCGCTGTCGCGGGCGAAGCGTTCATCAAGGTTGCGGATAAACGCCGGGCGGTTGCCCAGGTTGGTCAGGTTGTCGGTGTAGGCCAGGCGCTCGATACGCTGCTGCGCGAGCTTGGTCTGGGTGATGTCTTCGTAGATGCCGATGTAGTGGGTCAACTCACGGTTGTCGCCATACACCTTGGAGATCGACAGCTGGCCCCAATAGGGTTCCAGGTTTTTGCGCCGACTCTTGAATTCACCTTGCCAGCTATTGCTCTTGGCCAGGCTCGACGGCGCGTCGAACAGCAGCTCACTGAGGTTTTCCAGGGCCGGCAGCTGCGCCAGGCGATGGCCGTGGACTTCTTCGGCGCTGTACTGGGTGATCGCGGTAAAGCTTGGGTTGACGTACTCCACCACGCCGTCGCAATTGACCAGCAAAAAGGCGTTGGCGCTTTGCTCGACTGCACGCTGGAACAGGTGCAGGGCGCTGGTGGCGGTGCGGCGGTTGTGGTTGTTGATCACTTGCGCGAACTGGTCTGCCAGCTCACCGGCAAAGGCGATTTCATCCGACTGCCAGGCACGCGAGCTGCCACTTTGCTCCAGGCACAACACGCCGACCACCTGGCCATCCACGCGGATGCTGGCGTCGAGCATGGCGTGGACATCCTTGGCGCGCAGGCTCTCGGCCATTTCCCGGGTACGCGGGTCGCGCATCGCGTGGGTGGCGTCGATTGCACGGCTTGAATGCAGGGCTTCGAGGTAATCCGGGAAGCCGCTGGCGTCAATCGCTTCGGGCAAGTGGTGCTGCTGGTCGTCGCGGTGGTAGGCCGAGATCGGCACCAGGCGCTGGCCTTCGAGATTCCAGATGCTAGCGCAGTCGATCTGGTAGATATCGCAGGCACTGCGGGTGATCAACTCGGCGGCTTCTTGCAGCGAATTCGGCGTGGTGTAGCGCTGGCGCGCGAGCAGCAGAATCAGCTCCTGTTGGGCGCGTACCCGTTCAAGGTGTTGCAGTTGTTCCTGCTGGGCACGCTGGTTGAGTTCCAGGGCGATCTGCAGGCGGCTGTTCTGGTTTTCCAGGTCGGCGGTCGGCGCGGCGGCGGGGATTTCGCTGAACAGGCCGTCGACCACCATCAGGTAGCCGCGCAGCAGGTGGCGATTGTGTTGTTTATACGCCTCGCCCATTTCCAGCAGGCTCAGAGGCCCATCGTTGGTGTGCAGGGTGTAGCGCACCAGGTAATGCGGGCTATGGGCCAGTTGCTGCTGGATGGTGTCGTGCAATTGATAGCGCGCCTGGGGTTCCATCAGGCTGGCGTAAGGGGTGCCGATCAAGGCACACAGTTCCACCGCCGGCAGGCCGAATTGGCGCTCGCAATTAGGGTCCAGGTACAAAAGCGCCCAGCTTGCCTCATTAAGCCGCTCGAAACGCAGCATACCGAGGCGCGAAGGCACCGGTAATTGCGTCACTACCTCGGCCGCCATACGGGCGACATCGGGTTGGCTTTTCATGGGGGAAACTCGCTTGGGAAGATGCGCACGGCGCCGGGCTCACGCCCTCTTTACTGTCACCTGCGGCAAGGTTGCATCATGCAGCACGCACTGACAAGAGAGGATGAAGGCTAAGTGCTATATGTGTGTTATCGGCCGCGAAGGGGATTTCTGCAATCGGGGTGATGGAAGGTGTACAAACCTGTTTTGCGTGTTTAACAAACACCCAAAAAAAGCCCCGCCAAGTGGCGGGGTTGAGGTACGAGCGTGGCGCTCGGAAATCGGTGCTGCCAAGCCTTCCCTGTGAAGGGAAGGCTTGTTGAGGCTTACAGCAAGATGGTGCGGATGTCGTTGAGCAGTTGGCTCAGGCGCTGTGTGAAGCGAGCAGCAGCAGCGCCGTTGATGACGCGGTGATCGTAGGACAACGACAGCGGCAGCATCAGCTTCGGCTGGAACGCTTTACCGTCCCACACTGGCTGGATAGTGGCCTTGGACACACCCAGGATCGCCACTTCCGGCGCGTTGACGATTGGCGTGAAGCCAGTGCCGCCAATGTGACCGAGGCTGGAGATGGTGAAGCACGCGCCTTGCATGTCGTCGGCGGTGAGCTTCTTGTCGCGGGCTTTGGCAGCCAGCGCAGCAGCTTCAGCGGCGAGTTGCAGCAGGCTCTTCTGATCAACGTTCTTGATCACAGGAACCAGCAGGCCGTCCGGGGTATCCACCGCGAAACCTACGTTCACGTACTTCTTGCGGATGATCGCCTTGCCGCTTGGTGCCAGCGAACTGTTGAAGTCCGGCAGCTCCTTGAGCAGGTGCGCGCACGCCTTGAGCAGCAGTGGCAGCACGGTCAGTTTCACGCCGGCTTTTTCGGCCACGGCTTTCTGCGCAACGCGGAAAGCTTCCAGGTCGGTGATGTCGGCCTGGTCGAACTGAGTCACGTGCGGGATGTTCAGCCAGCTGCGGTGCAGGCTCGACGCGCCGATTTGCATCAGGCGGGTCATCGGCACTTCTTCGGTCTCGCCGAAGCGGCTGAAG
Source organism: Pseudomonas sp. Xaverov 259 (assembly GCF_019352915.1). NCBI lineage: Bacteria > Pseudomonadati > Pseudomonadota > Gammaproteobacteria > Pseudomonadales > Pseudomonadaceae > Pseudomonas > Pseudomonas sp. Xaverov 259. The sequence continues at coordinate 233,670 of NZ_JAAAFV010000018.1, forward strand.
TCCACGACCGGAATCGGTGGAATGCCCGAGCCGCCCGTAGCAGCGCCGGCAGCCGGAGCTTCCTTGGCCTTCTGCATCATGGCCTTGACGTAAACCTGCACGTCTTCCTTGAGCACACGACCGTGAGGGCCGGTGGCCGACACAGCGTTGAGCTCAACACCGAACTCACGGGCCAGCTGACGCACGGCAGGGCCGGCGTGAACCTTGGCACCGCTTGGCGCAAGTGCGGCAGCCGCCGGAGCCGGTGCGGCCTCGGCTTTTGCAGCAGGTGCGGCAGGTGCAGCAGCGGCCGGAGCAGCTTCAGCCTTGGCAGCCGGAGCAGCAGCCGGTGCTGGCGCAGCAGCAGGTGCGGCGCCTTGTACTTTGAGCTTGAGGATGAAGTCACCAGTGCCGACTTCGTCTTCCAGCTTCACCGCGATGCTTTCCACCACGCCGGCAGTCGGCGAAGGGATTTCCATGGAGGCCTTGTCGGACTCCAGGGTGATCAGCGACTGGTCGGCTTCGACGGTATCGCCGACTTTTACCAGCAGCTCAATGATCTTGGCCTTGCCCGACGAGCCGATGTCCGGAACATGAATGTCCTGAACAGTGGCGGCGGCAGGTGCGGCAGCCGGAGCTGGAGCAGCCTCGGCAGCAGCGGCAGGTTTTTCAGCAGCAGGTGCGGGTGCGGCAGCGGCAGCCTGGGCTGGCGCAGGGGCCGCATCAGCGGCACCTTCGATTTCCAGTTCCAGCAGTTCGTCGCCTTCTTTCAGGCGGTCGCCCAGCTTCACTTTCAGGCTCTTGACCACGCCGGCCTTGGGAGCAGGGATTTCCATGCTCGCCTTGTCCGACTCCAGGGTCAGGATGCTCTGGTCGGCTTCGACGGTGTCGCCGACCTTCACAAACAGCTCGATTACTTCACCTTCACCGCTGCCGATGTCAGGTACGCGAATGAGTTCGCTCACAAAAAATCTCCTCAGCAGTCCAGTGGGTTGCGTTTTTCCGGGTTGATGCCGAACTTGACGATAGCGTCAGCCACCACCTTAGGTTCGATCTCACCACGGTCAGCCAAGGCTTCCAGGGCTGCCAACACCACGAAGTGACGGTCAACTTCGAAGAAGTGACGCAGCTTCTTGCGGCTGTCACTGCGGCCGAAACCGTCGGTGCCCAGGACTTTGAATTCCTTGGACGGGACCCACTGGCGAATCTGTTCAGCAAACAGCTTCATGTAGTCGGTAGAGGCGATGACTGGACCTTTACGGCCGGCCAGGCACTCTTCGACATAGCTCTTGGCGGGTTTCTGACCTGGGTGCAGGCGGTTGTTGCGCTCCACCGCCAGGCCGTCGCGACGCAGTTCGTTGAAGCTGGTAACGCTCCACACGTCAGCGCCGACGTTGAACTCTTCACGCAGGATCTTCGCCGCTTCACGCACTTCACGCAGGATGGTGCCGGAGCCCATCAGCTGCACGTGGTGCGCTGCTTCTTTGGTGTCTTCTTCGAGCAGGTACATGCCCTTGATGATGCCTTCCTCAACACCGGCCGGCATGGCAGGTTGCTGGTAGGACTCGTTCATCACGGTGATGTAGTAGAAAACGTCCTGCTGCTCTTCGGTCATCTTCTTCATGCCGTCCTGGATGATCACCGCCAGCTCATAGCCGTAGGTTGGATCAAAGGTGCGGCAGTTCGGGATGGTGGCAGCCAGGATGTGGCTGTGACCGTCTTCGTGTTGCAGGCCTTCGCCGTTCAGCGTGGTCCGGCCGGCAGTACCGCCGATCAGGAAACCACGGGTACGGCTGTCGCCTGCTGCCCACGCCAGGTCGCCGATACGCTGGAAGCCGAACATCGAGTAGAAGATGTAGAACGGCAGCATCGGCTGGTTGTGGCTGGAGTACGAAGTACCGGCAGCGATGAAGGAGCTCATGGCGCCCGCTTCGTTGATGCCTTCTTCGAGGATCTGGCCCTTCTTGTCTTCCTTGTAGAACATCACCTGGTCTTTATCGACTGGCTCGTAGAGCTGGCCGACGGAGGAGTAGATGCCCAACTGACGGAACATGCCTTCCATACCGAAGGTACGGGCTTCGTCCGGGATGATCGGGACGATACGCGAACCGATTTCCTTGTCCTTGACCAGCTGCGCCAGGATGCGCACGAAAGCCATGGTGGTGGAGATTTCACGGTCGCCCGAGCCGTCCAGGATAGCCTTGAGGGTATCGAGTGGCGGAGTAGGGATGTCGAAAGACTTGGCGCGGCGCTGTGGCACGAAACCACCCAGTGCAGTGCGACGCTCGCTGAGGTAGCGGGCTTCGGCGCTGTTTGGCTCTGGCTTGAAGAACGGCAGGTTCTCCAGCTCTTCGTCCTTGACCGGGATGTCGAAGCGATCGCGGAACAGCTTCAGGCTTTCAACATCAACTTTCTTGGTGTTGTGCGCGGTGTTCTTCGCTTCGCCGGCACCGGTGCCATAACCTTTGATGGTCTTGGCCAGGATGACGGTCGGTTGTTCTTTGTGGTTGACCGCTTCGTGGTACGCCGCGTAGACCTTGTACGGGTCGTGGCCGCCACGGTTGAGTTTCCAGATCTCGTCGTCGGACAGGTCTGCAACCATCGCCTTGAGTTCTGGCGAGTTGAAGAAGTGTTCACGTACGAACGCGCCGTCTTTGGCTTTGTAGTTCTGGTACTCGCCGTCGATGACTTCGTCCATGCGACGTTGCAGGATACCGTCGACGTCTTTGGCCAGCAGTGGGTCCCAGAAACGGCCCCAGATAACTTTGGTCACGTTCCACTGAGCACCGCGGAACACGCCTTCGAGTTCCTGGATGATCTTGCCGTTGCCGCGAACCGGGCCGTCGAGGCGCTGCAGGTTGCAGTTGATGACGAAGATCAGGTTGTCGAGCTTCTCGCGGCCGGCCAGGGAGATGGCGCCCAGGGATTCCGGCTCGTCACACTCGCCGTCGCCCAGGAAGCACCAGACTTTCTGCTTGCCTTCAGGGATGAAGCCACGCGCTTCCAGGTACTTCATGAAGCGTGCCTGGTAGATCGCCTGGATCGGGCCAAGGCCCATGGATACCGTCGGGAACTGCCAGAAATCAGGCATCAGCCAAGGGTGCGGGTACGACGACAGGCCGTTACCGTCCACTTCCTGGCGGAAGTTGTTCATGTGTTCTTCGGTGATGCGGCCTTCCATGAACGCACGGGCGTAGACGCCTGGCGAGGTGTGGCCCTGGAAGTAGATCAGGTCGCCGCCGTGTTCGTCGGTCGGGGCCTGGAAGAAGTAGTTAAAGCCTATGTCATACAGGGTTGCGCTGGAAGCGAAGCTGGAGATGTGACCGCCCAGGTCAGAATCTTTCAAGTTCGTGCGCATTACCATCGCCATGGCGTTCCAACGTACCAGCGAGCGAATGCGGCGTTCCATGAACAGGTCGCCAGGCATGCGTGCTTCGTGGGTAACGGGGATGGTGTTGCGGTATGGCGTGGTGATGGCGTAAGGCAATTGCGAGCCGCTGCGGGTCGCGAGTTCGCCCATACGGGTCATCAAATAGTGAGCACGGTCTTCGCCTTCTTTGTCGAGAACCGATTCCAGGGCGTCCAGCCATTCCTGGGTTTCGACGGGATCGAGGTCTTGCATGGCTTGCTCCAGGGCGGAAAGGCTACCAGAATCGGTTGCCTGAAGTTTGCGACTGGCCTTGTGGGCAGACGACATAAATTCTTGGATGGCCGAAGGTTGCTTCGGCGTCCTGTAGTTTTACTACAAATCGTCGGCCATTTCAGCCTTTCGAATGTATATACGAGTAGTAAAACTACACAAGACTGAGCGTATGGCTCGGTCTGGCTGGTGAGCATAATCGTTATTGTTGATCATTTGCGAACAAGAAAAGGTGAAAGTTTGATGTTGGCTGCCAAGATGAAATTAATTTCAGCTATTTCTAACCTTTGTTCGACAGTCCTTCACCAAGCGTGGTTCTTGCCTTCACAACAACACGCCTTTTGCGCGCCGATCAAGGATAGACCATGAGCCTTCCAACGCTAGCCGACCTGCCGGCCATTCTCTTGCCTTTTGCCCAGCGGGCCGAGCAGTCATTTCGTGACGCAGTGGCCGCGCTGGACGCCGATCATGGACTTTCTGCGTGGACGCCGCAACGGTGGGCCGACCTTGCCCGGGTGTGCGCCGCCAGTGATTTCGTCATTGAACAGAGCCTTCGTGACCCTTTGATGTTGCTTGAGCTGGTGGCCTGGGGCGAGCTGGACCGCGGCTTTGCGCCCGGTGAGCTGTGCAGCCAGATCGCCGGGGCCGTGCAACAGGCCGAAACAGAAGATGAGCTGGGCCGGGTGCTGCGCCGCCAGCGCACGCGCCAGCAAGTGCGCATTATCTGGCGCGACCTGACCCGACAGGCGGACCTGGTGCAAACCTGTCGCGACCTCTCCGACATGGCCGACGCCAGCATCGACCAGGCTTACCAGTGGCTGTACCAGCGCCACTGCGTGCAGTTCGGCACGCCCACCGGCCGGCGCAGCGGCGAAGCCCAGCACATGGTCATCCTCGGCATGGGCAAGCTCGGCGCGGTGGAGTTGAACCTGTCGTCGGACATCGACTTGATCTTCGCCTACCCCGAAGGCGGCGAAACCGTGGGCGTGAAGCGCGCGCTGGACAACCAGGAGTTTTTCATTCGCCTTGGTCAAAAATTGATCAAGGCGCTCGACCCGATGACGGTCGATGGGTTTGTGTTCCGCGTCGACATGCGCCTGCGGCCCTATGGCTCGGCCGGTGCGCTGGTGCTCAGCTTCAATGCGCTGGAACAGTACTACCAGGATCAAGGCCGCGACTGGGAACGTTACGCCATGATCAAGGCGCGTGTGGTGGCCGGCGACCAGGTGGCTGGTGCGCAACTGCTGGATATGCTGCGCCCGTTCGTTTACCGCCGTTACCTGGATTTTTCCGCGATTGAAGCGCTGCGCACCATGAAGCAGCTGATCCAGCAGGAAGTGCGGCGCAAGGGCATGGCCGAGAATATCAAGCTGGGCTCGGGCGGCATCCGCGAAGTGGAATTTATCGCCCAGGCGTTCCAGTTGATCCACGGTGGCCGCGACCTGAGCCTGCAACAGCGGCCGTTGCTCATGGTGCTCGGCACGCTTGAAGGCCAGGGCTACTTGCCGCCTGCGGTGATCGCTGAACTGCGCAATGGCTATGAATTCCTGCGTTATACCGAGCACGCGATTCAGGCGATTGCCGACCGTCAGACGCAAATGTTGCCGGACAGCCCGGAAGACCAGGCGCGCATCGCCTTTATGCTGGGCTTTGCCGACTGGGCCGCGTTCCATGAGCGCCTGATGTATTGGCGTGGCCGGGTGGACTGGCACTTCCGCCAGGTGATTGCTGATCCTGACGAAGAAGAAGGTGAAGAAAGCGAGCTGGTGGTGGGCGGGGAGTGGTTGCCATTGTGGGAGGAGTCCCAAGACGAAGACGCCGCTTGTCGCCAGTTGGCCGAGGGTGGTTTTACCGACGCGCCCAAAGCCCTCAAAGCCCTGGCTGGCCTGCGTGGCAGCCCGCAGTTGCGCGCCATGCAGCGCCTCGGTCGCGAGCGGCTCGACGCCTTTATTCCGCGCCTGCTGGCCCAGGCCGTCGAGCACGCCAACCCGGACCTGGTGCTCGAACGCGTGCTGCCGTTGGTGGAGGCCGTGGCGCGACGCTCTGCTTATCTGGTGCTGCTGACCGAAAACCCCGACGCCCTGCGCCGCTTGTTGACGCTGTGCGCCGCCAGCCCGTGGATTGCCGAGCAAATCACGCGTTTCCCGCTGCTGCTCGACGAGTTACTCAACGAAGGCCGCCTGTTCAAGCCGCCTTTGGCGCCGGAACTTGCCGCTGAGCTGCGTGAGCGCCTCACACGCATCCCCGAAGATGACCTTGAGCAACAAATGGAAGCCCTGCGTCACTTCAAACTGGCCCACCGCCTGCGTGTAGCCGCCTCGGAAATCGCCGGCAGCCTGCCGTTGATGAAGGTCAGCGACTATTTGACCTGGCTCGCCGAAGCTATCCTCGAACAAGTGCTGGCCCTGGCCTGGCGCCAGACGGTCGCCCGCCATGGCTCGCCACAGCGCGTGGACGGCAGCCTGTGCGACCCAGGGTTCATTATTGTGGGTTACGGCAAAGTCGGCGGCATTGAGCTGGGGCATGGCTCGGACCTTGACCTGGTGTTCATCCACGACGGCGACCCACAGGCCGAGACCGACGGCGCCAAACCCATCGACGGCGCGCAATTCTTCACGCGCCTGGGCCAGCGCATCATTCACTTGCTCACCACCCAGACCAACTCCGGGCAGCTATATGAAGTGGATATGCGCCTGCGACCTTCCGGCGCCTCCGGTTTGCTGGTCAGCTCGCTTGGGGCGTTTGAGCGCTATCAGGAAAATGAAGCCTGGACCTGGGAGCATCAAGCCCTGATCCGCGCGCGGGTGCTGGTGGGCAGCCAGGATGTGGGCCATGCGTTTGAACACGTCCGGGCTAAAGTGCTGGGGCGCGAACGTGACTTGGCGAAGCTGCGCCAGGAGGTCAGCGAGATGCGTGCCAAGATGCGCGACAACCTGGGCACCAAGGCCACGGCTGCCGGCACGGGTGCGAATGCCTTCGAGCCGACGACCGTGTTCGACCTCAAGCAAGACGCCGGAGGTATCGTCGATATTGAATTTATGGTGCAATACGCGGCTTTGGCGTGGTCTGCGCAACATCCATCGTTGCTGCGCTATACCGACAATATCCGCATTCTGGAAGGCTTGGAGCAGGTCGGGCTGATGCCCGCCGCCGATGCCCATCTGCTGCGTGAGGTGTATAAGGCCTACCGTTCCGCCGCGCACCGCCAGGCTTTGCAAAACGAGGCCGGCACGGTAGCCGGGGATCAGTTCGCCGACGAGCGGCGCCAGGTGAAGCGCATCTGGAATGAACTGGGGTTAAGCTGATTAATTAAGTGGCTCCAATTTAATGTGGAAATCGGCTTTATGTGGGAGCCGGGCTTGCCCGCGATGCAGACGCCTCGGTACTTCAGCCATACCGAAGCGATGCCATCGCAGGCAAGCCAGCTCCCACAAAAAGCGCGATCTACAATCATTGTCGATGCGGGGAGGCATAAGCCTCCCCGCATCGTTTGTGGAAACTACATGAATATTCTGATCGTTGGGCCTAGTTGGGTCGGTGACATGGTGATGGCGCAGACACTGTTCCAGTGCCTCAAGCAACGCCATCCCGACTGCCAAATCGACGTGCTCGCCCCTGAGTGGAGCCGGCCGATTCTTGAGCGCATGCCCGAGGTGCGCGCGGCCTTGAGCTTCCCGCTCGGCCACGGCGCCCTCGAATTGGCGACGCGCCGGCGCATCGGCAAATCCATGGTCGGCCAGTACGACCAGGCGATTTTGCTGCCCAACTCGCTCAAGTCGGCGCTGGTGCCGTACTTTGCCGGCATCCCTGAACGTACCGGCTGGCGCGGCGAGTTTCGCTACGTATTGCTCAATGACGTGCGCACCCTCGACAAGGCGCGCTACCCGCTGATGATCGAGCGTTTCATGGCGCTGGCCTACGAACCCGGCGCCGAGTTGCCCACGCCGTACCCGCGCCCCAGCCTGCAGATCGATCCGCTGAGCCGTGACGCGGCGCTGGCCAAGTTCGGCCTGGCGCTCGACCGCCCCGTGCTGGCGCTGTGCCCGGGCGCCGAGTTTGGCGAGTCCAAGCGCTGGCCGTCGGAGCATTACGCCAAAGTCGCCGAGATGAAGATTCGCGAAGGCTGGCAGGTGTGGCTGTTTGGTTCGAAGAAGGACCACCCGGTCGGCGAAGACATTCGCCAGCGCCTGATCCCCGGTTTGCGTGAAGAAGCGGTAAACCTCAGTGGCGACACGTCGCTGGCCGAGGCTATCGATTTACTCTCCTGCGCCGACTCAGTCGTGTCCAACGACTCCGGCCTGATGCACGTGGCCGCCGCGCTGAACCGCCCATTGGTGGCGGTGTATGGCTCGACGTCGCCCGGTTTTACCCCGCCTTTGGCCGACAAGGTTGAAGTGGTGCGCCTGGGCCTGGATTGCAGCCCGTGCTTTGAGCGTACCTGCCGTTTTGGCCATTACAACTGCATGCGCCAGTTGCTGCCGCAGCCGGTCAACGAAGCCTTGCAGCGGTTGCAGGGTTCTGTGGTTGAGGTCCATTAGTTTGCGCGTATTGGTAGTCAAGACCTCATCCCTGGGCGATGTGATCCACGCCTTGCCGGCATTGACCGACGCGGCGCGGGCGATCCCTGGCATCCGCTTTGACTGGGTGGTGGAAGAAGGCTTTGCCGAGATTCCCACCTGGCACCCGGCCGTGGACAAAGTGATCCCTGTGGCGATTCGTCGCTGGCGCAAGAACATCTGGCAAACCATCAAGAGCGGTGAATGGCGGCGCTTCAAGCAGAGCGTGCAGTCGACCAAATACGATTTGGTGATCGATGCCCAAGGGCTGCTCAAAAGCGCCTGGCTGACGCGTTATGTACGCGCGCCGGTGGCCGGTTTCGATAAAAATTCTGCTCGTGAACCGATGGCTGCGCGTTTCTACTCGCGCCGCCTGGCCGTGGCCCGTGGGCAGCATGCGGTAGAACGCTTGCGCCAGCTGTTCGCCGTGGCGCTGGGTTATGACTTGCCCAAAGGCCTGGGCGACTACGGCCTCAGTGTCGACAAGTTGCTTGGCCTGCCGCCAAAAAAACCCTTTGTACTGCTGCTGCACGGCACCACCTGGGACACCAAGCACTGGCCCGAAGCCTACTGGCGTGAGCTGGCCGAGCGCATGGGCCGCCTGGGCGTGGACGTGAAATTGCCATGGGGTAATGCCGCCGAAAAGGCCCGCGCCGAGCGTTTGGCCCAAGGCCTGCAAAACGCCGAAGTGCTGCCCAAACTCAACCTGGCTGGCGTCGCCCGGGTGCTGGCCGGTGCCCGCGCCTGTGTGGCGGTGGACACGGGCCTGGGGCATTTGGCCGCCGCGTTGGACGTGCCGACCATCTCCCTGTTCGGTCCCACCAACCCGGGCCTGACCGGCGCCTACGGCAAGGGCCAGATTCACTTGGCCAGCGACTTCCCGTGCGCGCCGTGCCTGCAAAAAACCTGTACCTATCAACCGACGGCCGACGACCTGCGTCGGTTCGACATCAAGCGCGAGTCGCCCCTGTGCTTCACGCGCTTGAACCCTGAGCGTGTGGCAAGCCGACTGAGCACGTTGTTATTGGCTGAGGAGCTGCACTGATGCAACTGGCTTTTGTTTTGTACAAATATTTCCCCTTCGGTGGCCTGCAGCGCGACTTCATGCGCATCGCCCTGGAGTGCCAGCAGCGCGGCCATACGATTCGGGTCTACACGCTGATCTGGGAAGGCGACATTCCGCCCGGCTTTGAAGTGCTGGTGGCGCCGGTCAAGGCGTTCTTCAACCATCGGCGCAACGAGAAGCTGTTGGCCTGGATGGAAGCCGACCTGGCCAAGCGTCCGGTGGACCGTTTGATCGGCTTCAACAAAATGCCCGGCCTGGATGTGTACTACGCCGCCGACGGCTGCTTTGAAGACAAGGCGCAAAACCTGCGCCACTCGCTGTACAAAAGCTTTGGCCGTTACAAGCACTTTGCCGAGTACGAGCGTGCGGTGTTCGCCAAGGACGCCAAGACCGAAGTGTTGATGATTTCCGAAGTGCAGCAACCGCTGTTCATCAAGCATTACAACACGCCGCTGGAGCGCTTTCACTTGTTGCCGCCGGGCATTGCCCAGGACCGTCGCGCGCCGCCGAATGCGGCTGAAATCCGCGAAGGTTTCCGCAAGGAATTCAACCTGCGCGACGACGAGTTGCTGCTGGTGCAAATCGGTTCCGGCTTCAAGACCAAGGGCGTCGACCGCAGCCTCAAGGCCGTGGCCGCGCTACCGGCCGAGCTTAAAAAACGCACGCGCCTGTTTGTAATTGGCCAGGACGACCCCAAAGTATTCCAATTGCAGAGCGCCACGTTGGGGCTGGGCGATAACGTGCAGTTCCTCAAGGGCCGCAGCGATATCCCGCGTTTCCTGCTGGGTGCCGATCTGTTGATTCACCCGGCGTACAACGAAAACACCGGTACCGTGTTGCTCGAAGCCCTGGTGGCCGGGTTGCCGGTGCTGGTCTCGGCGGTGTGTGGGTATGCCCACTACATTGCTGAAGCCGACAGCGGGTTGGTGCTGGATGAGCCGTTTGAACAAGCGCAGCTCAACCAGTACCTGTCCCGAATGCTTACCGACACTGCACAGCGCGCGGCCTGGGGCCGCAATGGGTTGGCCTTCGCCGAGACGGCCGACCTCTACAGCATGCCGCAGCACGCGGCAGATGTGATTCTGGCGGAGCCGAAACGATGAAGTTGATTCTTGCCGAACCGTTCAAGACGTTATGGGCCGGGCGTGATGCCTTTGCCGAAGTCGAGAAACTGCAAGGCCAGGTATTTCGTGAACTGGCGGCGCGTCGCACCTTGCGTACCGAGGTGGAGGGCCGCCCGTATTTCGTGAAAATCCACCGTGGCATCGGTTGGGGCGAGATCTTCAAGAACCTGATCACCGCCAAGTTGCCGGTGCTCGGTGCCGGCCTGGAATGGTCGGCCATCCACCGTCTGCAGGAACTGGGTGTGCCGACCATGACCGGCGTGGCTTTCGGTGAAAAAGGCAGCAACCCGGCGGACCAGCACTCGTTCATCATCACCGAAGAACTGGCCCCGACCATCAGCCTGGAAGACCTGACCGTCAACTGGGTGGCCGAGCCGCCGGCACCGGCATTGCGCCATGCGCTCACCGCCGAACTGGCGCGCATGGTCGGCGACATGCACCGTGGCGGCGTCAATCACCGCGACTGCTACCTGTGCCACTTCCTGCTGGACACGGCCCAGCCGATCGATGCGCGCACCATCAAACTCTCGGTGATCGACCTGCACCGTGCGCAATTGCGTGCCCATCTGCCGCTGCGCTGGCGCGACAAGGACTTGTCCGCGCTGTACTACTCGGCGCTGGACATCGGCCTGACTCAGCGCGACAAATTGCGCTTCCTCAAAGGCTACTTCCGCCAGCCGCTGCGCCAGATCCTGGCCGAGCAGTCGGCGTCCCTGAGCCTGTTGCAGCGCAAGGCCGACAAGCTGTATGCGCGCAAGCAACGCTTGGGGGATGCGATCTGATGGCGGGTTGGAACCTGGAACCTGCTTACGCCGCCCTGGCGGATGATTTTGGCAGCCTGGAGGCGGTGTTTGCCTTGCAGGGTGAGCGACTGACGCGCGACCCCTTGTCGGAAGTGATTCGGGTGGAGCGTGGCGGGGTCAATTACTACGTCAAGCGCTATGTCGGTGCCGGCAAGGGCTTGCGCCGCTACCTGGGCAAACCTCGGGTGAAGTCCGAGTGGCAGAACCTCAAGCGCTTCGCCAAGTGGGGGATTCCCACCGCCGACGTGGTGGCCTGGGGCCTGGAACGCAAGGGGCTGGCTTATGCGCGTGGGGCGATGATCACCCGCGAGCTGCCCAAGACCGAAGATTTGTCGGTGCTGGCCGATCGTAACGATCCGTGCTTGAAAGACCCGCAGTGGGTCAGCGTGATCAGCCGTCAACTGGCCGAATATACGCGCACGATGCACGAACACCGTTTCACCCATAACGACTTGAAGTGGCGCAACCTGCTGGTTGACGATAACCGCACCCTGTACCTGATCGATTGCCCCAACGGCGATTTCTGGCGCGGTTTCTGGCTCAAGTACCGTATTACCAAGGACCTGGCCTGTCTGGACAAGGTTGCCAAGTATCACTTGTCGGCCACCCAGCGCCTGCGTTTCTACATGCAATACCGCCAACGCACACACCTGACGGCTTCGGACAAACAGCGAATCCGCCATGTGGTGAAGTTTTTCGAGGGGCGCGAATGACTGATTTCCTGGCGGCCGATGATCGCGCATTGCTTGCGCGCCACGGCCTGGCTGACTTCGATGCGCTGTGGGCCAGGCAACTGGACGCGGTGGATGAACCCAATACCAGCGACGGCGGCTGGAGCAGCGTGTTTCGCCTGGAGCTTGAGGGCCAGGGTTACTACCTCAAGCGTCAGAGCAACTACCTGACGCGTACGCTCACCAAACCGTTTGGCGAGCCGACGTTTGCCCGCGAGTTCCGCAATATCAGCCGCTACCGGAAGCTGGGTATTCCGGCGTTGCAGGCGGCGTTTTTCGGTGAGCGCAAGGTGGCCGGCGAGCATCGCGCGATGCTGCTGACCCGAGCCCTGGACGGCTGGAATGACCTGGACTCATTGCTCGAGCAATGGCCGCAACTGAGTGACGCCCAGCACCGTGCGATCCTGCTGGCTTGCGGTCAGCTGGCGCGCCACCTGCACAGCGTGGGTCAGGTGCATGGCTGTTTTTACCCCAAGCATATTTTTCTGCAACCGCTCGGAGAGGGTTATGCCGCGCAGTTGATCGACCTGGAGAAAACCCGCCCGCTGTTGTTCGGCCGGCGTGATCGGGTCAAGGACCTGGAGCCATTGCTGCGCCGTGCGCCGCAGTGGTCGGATGCGCAAGTGCGGCAACTGCTGGCGGCGTATCTGGATCAGCCTGAAGACAGCACGCTGGTGGGCGCCTGGTTCGAGCGCCTGACGGCCCGGCGCAGCCACAAGGAGAAGCGCTGATGCGCTTGTCCGAGCTGAAAAAGGCCGGCCGCACGCCCGAGCTGCCGCTGACCATCGAGTTGGCCGACGCCGCAGGCACCGGCCAGTTGCAACTTATTAAACTGTTGCGCGTGTTGCCGGGCGAACGCTACGTGGGCGCCGCCGTCTGGAGCGGTCGCCCGGTGTTGGCCAAATTGCTGGTGGGCAGCAAGGCCGCGCGGCATTTTCAGCGCGAACTCAGCGGCGTGCGCCTGCTGGCCGAACAGGGCCTGACCACGCCACAGTTGCTGGCCGATGGTTTGCAGGAAGGCGAGGGCGGCTGGCTGTTGTTTGACTTTATCGAAGGTGCCGAAAGCCTTGCCGATGCCTGGCAGGCGGTCGAAGGTTTGCCGCCATTGGCGGACGAACAAACCGCTGTACTCGCCGAGGCGTTGGGAGCTATTGCGCAGATGCACGCTAAAGGCTTGTGGCAGGAAGACCTGCACCTGGACAACCTGCTGCGCCAGGACGGCAAGCTGTACCTGATCGACGGCGCCGGGATTCGAGTTGAAGCGGCGGGCAAGCCGCTGTCGCGCAACCGGGTGCTGGAAAACCTTGGCGTGTTCTTCGCCCAGCTGCCGAAAAACCTCGAGCCGTTCACCGAAGAATTGCTGGTGTACTACCTGCTGAGCAACGGCGAGCACGCCTTGCCGCTGCAGGCCCTGGAAAAACAGGTGCGCAAGGTCAGTGCCTGGCGCTTGAAGGACTTTTTGAACAAGGTCGGCCGTGAATGCACGCTGTTCAGCGTGGTGCGTGGCGCCTTTGCCTTGCGTGCGATTCGCCGCGAGGAAGAGGCGGCGATGCTGCCGGTGCTGGAGCAGGCAGACGTGTTGCTCGACCAGGGCCATGTGTACAAGACCGGTGGTGCAGCCACGGTTGCCAAGGTCGAAGCGGGCGGTCGGCCGCTGGTGATCAAGCGCTATAACATCAAGGGGTTTGCCCATTGGCTCAAGCGCTTCTGGCGCCCCAGCCGGGCCTGGCATTCGTGGCGCGAGGGCAACCGTCTGGCATTCCTTGGCATCGCCACGCCCAAGCCGCTGGCCGTGCTGGAAAATCGCTTTTTGTGGCTGCGCAGCCGCGCTTACCTGGTGACTGAATACCTGCCGGGGCCGGACATCATCGAGCGGTTTGCGCCCTATGTTGAGCAGGGCGATGCGCCCGAGCATGAATTGCTGGCCCTGGACCATTTGTTCGCCGAGCTGATCCGCGAGCGCATCAGCCATGGTGATTTCAAGGGCCATAACCTGTTCTGGGCCGAGGATCGCTGGGCGTTGATCGACCTTGACGCCATGTGTCAGCACAGCTCGGTCGCGAGCTTCGCGCCGGCGTTCGCCAAGGACCGCGCGCGGTTTATGCGTAACTGGCCTGAGAGCAGTGCGCTGTACCAACTGATCGATGCGCGTTTGCCCAAGCAGGTGCAATGATCATTCCCACGCTCTGCGTGGGAATGCCGCCCCGGACGCTCTGCGTCCCGCTCCTCAAGCCCCGTGCGAGGTGACGCGGAGCGTCACGGGATGCATTCCCACGCGGAGCGTGGGAACGATCATCAGAACTGATATTCAGCCCCAGCCCCGGCATACCACGACCTTCCCGGCGCCGCTTCGTAGTAGCGGAAGTTGCCGTCCCCAACAATTACCGAACCGACATACTGGCGATCCAGCAAGTTATCCAGGCGCACCGTCTGGTGAAAGGTCCAGTGCTCCACCTTCTGTTCGAAGCGTGCCCGCCAGTTGAACACGCTGTAGCCCGGCGCGGCGCGTTGCTGGTTGGTGTCTTCGACGTAGACCTTGCTGCGGTACAGGCCTTCGAGGGCGGTGCTGACCCAGTCGCGGGGCTTCCAGTTCAGCTCGGCGAAGAGCGTGGTTTGCGGTACGCCGGGCAGGTAGTTGCCCTTCTCGATAGCCTTGCCACTGTTGGTAAAGTCGCTGTCGTAGGTCGCTTGCAGGCGGGTGTAGGCGAGGGTGGTGCTCCACTGTTCGCTGAGCTGGCTTTCCAGGCCCAGCTCGAAACCTCGGCGCAGGGTTTTGCCGGCGTTCTGGTAGGTGGTGCGACCACCACTGGATTGCTGCACGACCAACTCGTCGTCAGTGGTGATCTGGAATAGCGCAGCGTTTAGGCGCGTGTCCTGGCCAAGCTTGGCTTTCAGGCCGATTTCATACTGCTTGCTGACCGACGGCTTGAGCGCAAAGTTAAAGCCGTTGGCAGTGCTCGAATAGGCCGACTCGGCCTGGGTCGGGGTTTCGAAGCCTTTGCCCGCGCTCACATAGCCATGCAGGTCCGGCGTGAAGGCGTACATCACGCTGACCGAAGGCGTGTTCTTCTGGTAGGTCTTGCTGCCGCTGTCATTGCCGTCGCTGGTGAAGTGGTCGTCCACGTCCATCTTCATGCTGCTGTGGCGCAGGCCGGCCTGTAGCGTCCAGTCGCCCAGCAGCCAATTGGCTTGCACGAACGGGTCGAGGCTGGTGGCGGTGTCGATTTCGTCGCGGCCCAGGGCGCCTTTGACGCCGTGTACGCCGTCCAGGGTGTTGGAATAGCCTTGGCGGTCATCCTGGCTGCGGTCGTAATCGAGGCCGGTGATCAGGGTCAACTCGCCGGGGGCGCTGGTGATGGGTTGCAGCCAGTGGACCGAGCCGCCGTAGAACTTACGGTCGAACGCGACTACGCCGCCGCGAGCGTTTGCGGGGTTGGGCGCGCCACTGGCGAATGTGGCCGGAATCGACAGGTACTGAATCACGCTCCTGCGCCCGGTGTATGCATTCACCTGTAGCGTCGCATCGCCGATGTAGCGCTCGTAATTCATGCCCAGTTGCTGATGATCGATGCTTTTTCGCGTGTTGTACTGCAACGCAGCCGGCGCTACCGAGCGTGGATCGGCTTTGTAGGCTTCCCAGGTCTGCCCCAAAGGATCCTGCGTGCCGTTCTGCTCCAGGCTGCTGTAGATCAGCGCTAACTTGCTGTCGTCATCCGGCTGCAAGTTGAGCTTGGCAAAGGTCTGGTCGCGCCGTGCGCTGCTGTGGTCGCGATAACCATTGGTGTCCATACGCGAAGCGTCGAGCACAAAACCTGCGCCGTTCGCCGCGCCTTCGGCGGTGAGGTGGTTTTTGTTCATGCCGTCGCTGCCCACCAGGGTTTCGGCGCCGATGCGTGGCGGGCCTTCGCCGTCGCGGGAAAACATCTGGATCACGCCGCCGGCGTTGCTGCCATACAAGGTGGCGGCCGGGCCGCGCAGCACTTCAATGCGCTCGGCAGTGTCGAGGTTGAAGGTGGCCGCCTGGCCCTGGCCGTCCGGGGTGCTGGCCGGGATGCCGTCGGCGATCAACTTGAGGCCGCGCACGCCAAACGCCGAGCGCGCGCCGAAGCCGCGCGAGGAAATCTGCAGGTCCTGGGCATAGTTCTGGCGGTTCTGTACCACCAGGCCCGGTACGCGGGACAGGGCTTCGGAGGCGTTGATGCCGAGTTGGCCGTCGCTGATTTGCTCATGGCTGATGCTGTCGACTGAATAGGGCAAGTCGAACGTCGGGCTGGCGCTGCGCGAGCCGGTGACCACGCTGGGGTCGAGGACCAGTGGGGCGTCATCGGCCAGGGCGGCATTGCTCAGGGCGAGCAGGCCGGGCAGCAACAAGGTCATGCGGGTGAAGGTTTTCATGGTCAGCCGGGATCTGTGGCGCATAGAAGGTAAACGCGCAAAAGGGCGCGAGTTTAGTGAAATGCTGAGGTTTTACCATTTCGGATTTTTCGTACGTGGTTTGGCGACGTGCCAGGGTGGGGAATCCGATAGCGCGGTGATAGCGTGGCTCATCGTTTGCGAGGGCAGGGCTATGGCAGTAAAAATCACGGCTGCGCTGGGTATTGCCGTACTGATATTGAACGGTTGTGGAACCGTTAACAGCGTTGTCCGCAAGGACGGCGATACCGCCCGTGAACTCAGGCTGATAAAAACGTATTGCCAATCCATACCCCGCGTTTACAGCGGGGTGGCCTTTGATTTTTGTGCGCTGCATGCGGCGCCGGACCCCACTGGGATACTGATACCCGTGGTGCTGCTAGACTTTGCGGTTTCCGGCGTTGCTGATACTGTGATTTTGCCCTATACGATTTATCGGCAAGCGGCCGATGGCAATATCAGTATCTATTGGCGCCCCGACAGCTAGTGAACGGGGGTTGGTATACGAGCGTCGGCCGTGGCCGCGTTTCGCCGTTCAAGACAAAAGGAGCAGTCCGTGAATCGTGGTTCTAAAGCCCTGCTGGTGCTAACGCTCGTGTCGATTACCGGCTGTGGAACGATCAATACCGTATTCCGCCCCGACGCTGTGGCCAGCAAGAGCCTCAAGGATTCGCGCAGCCACTGTGGCAGTGTGCCGCGTATCTACAGCGGTGTGATGTACGGGTTTTGTTATTTGAACAGCGAGCCCAAACCCGAAAAGAGCGCAGAGGACCCAACCTTTGGGCAGCGCGAAAGCAGTATCTTCCCCATCATTGCCATCGAGGCAATCGCCTCGGGCTTGGCGGACACGCTGGTGCTGCCTTACACCGTCTACCGCCAAAGCCAAGACGGCAGCATCGAGATCTACCAGTAACCCGCTTGCCGGTTGCCGCTAACAGCTTCCCACTGCTTTTAAGTTATAATCCCGCCCTTTAGCTGTTTCTCGCTCAGGCGGGAGGCACACTTTTTTCAGGCGCAACCCGCCTGCATGCAGACTAAAAGAGGCTAGACCCCAGTGGCATTGACGATTCTTGGCCTGTCCGGCGCCCTTAGCCATGATCCTTCCGCAGCCCTGTATATCGACGGCAAGCTGATCGCGGCCGCCGAAGAAGAGCGCTTCGTACGCGACAAACATGCAAAGAACCGCATGCCCTACGAATCGGCGAAGTTCTGCCTGGAACAAGCCGGCATCAAGCCTTCCGACGTTGACGTGGTGGCGATCCCGTTCGCCCCGATCAGCCTGTTCGGCGAGGCGCGCTGGCACTACGCCAAGCGTTACTGGTACGCCCCGGACCGCGCCCTTGACGCGATCCTGATGGGCAACCGTCGCTACAAGCGCTACCGCAACAAGATCGTCTGGTGCCTGGAGCAACTGGGCTTCGATCCGAAGAAAATCAAGATCGAACCGGTTGAACACCACCTGGCCCACGCCTCCAGCGCTTACCACTGCTCGGGTTTCCAGGAAAAAACCGCGATCCTGGGCATCGACGGCAAAGGTGAGTACGCCACCACGTTCTTCGGCTACGGCGAAAACGGCAAGATCCACAAGATCAAGGAATTCTACGACCCGGACTCCCTGGGTGGCCTGTACGGCGCGATCACCGAGTTCCTCGGTTTCGAGATGCTCGATGGCGAGTTCAAGGTCATGGGCATGGCGCCGTATGGCGACGCCAGCAAATACGATTTCTCGCGCCTGGCCTCGTTTGAAAACGGCGAGTTGGTGATCAACACCGACTACGCCAACGTCATCGGCCTGCGTCGTTATAAAGAGAAGGGCAAGGGTTTCTACTTCTCACCAAAACTGATCGAGTGGCTGGGTCCCAAGCGCGAAGGCGACATCGCCGACGAGCCGTACATCCACTACGCGGCCAGCATGCAGGCGTTGTTCGAGAAACTGGCCTTGCAGATGATCGACCACTACCTGGGCGACATCCTCAAGGACACCGGCAAGCTGGCGTTCGCCGGTGGTTGCGCGCTGAACGTCAAGCTGAACCAGAAGATCATTGCCCGCGATGACGTCAAAGAGCTGTTCGTGCAGCCGGCGTCCGGCGATGCCGGTACCGCGGTTGGCGCGGCGGCTTATGTGTCCCACGCGCGTGGCGTGCCGGTGGAGAAGATGGAGCACGTCTATCTCGGCCCGTCCTACAGCAACGAAGACGTAATTGCCGCGTGCGCCAAGCACGCAAGCAAGCCGGTGTGGCGCAAGATCGAAAACATGCCCAAGCGCATCGCCAAGATCATGGTCGACGGCAACCCGGTGGCCTGGTTCCAGGGCCGCATGGAGTTCGGCCCGCGTGCGTTGGGCGGTCGTTCGATCATCGGTTGCCCTAGCGCTACCGGCGTGGCCGACCGCATCAACCACCAGATCAAGTTCCGTGAGCGCTGGAGGCCTTTCTGCCCGTCGATGCTCGACACCGTGGCCCCACAGATGATCAAGGTCGATCACCCGGCGCCGTTCATGACCTTCACCTTTGAAGTGTCCGAAGAGTGGAAAACCCGCGTACCGGAAGTGGTCCATGAAGATGGCACCTCCCGCGCCCAGGTGCTCAAGCGCGAATACAACCCGCGTTACTACGACATGATGAAAGAGCTGGAAGTATTGACCGGCAACGGCGTGTCGCTGAACACCTCGCTCAACCGCCGTGGCGAAGCGATGATCTGCTCGCCGAAAGACGCGCTGGACATGTTCTTCGGCTCCGACCTGCAGTACCTGATCATGGAAGACATCCTGGTCGTCAAAGACGGCGTGGACCCTTATGACTCGGTCGGCTGAACGCCACGTCCTGCAGTTCTGCCACGGCTATGACGGGCCGTTCCTGGACTGCGCGCGGCAGTACGCCAGCCTGTTCGCAGGCACAGGCTACAAGGTGACCACGGTGTTCCTCACCGGGGTCGCCGACCCCGATGTCGCCGCCGGTTGCGCCTCTGATGAAGTGCTGTTCATGGAGTTCAGCTCCAAGGCCGTTCGTGGCCTCAAGCTGGGCGCCATCCGTGAACTGCGCAAAATCGCCGCGTCGCGCAACTTCAGCTTATGCATTGCCCACCGCTTCAAGCCGATCTACATCGCCTTGCTCGGTACACGCCTGCCAGTGATCGGCGTGCATCACGCGTTTGGTGATTATCAGCGCCGCAGCCGCAAGCTGTTTGCCTCGATTTTCAGCAAGCGCCTGAGTCTGCTCGGTGTGTCTGACGCAGTGCGTGACGATATGCGCCGCTGCCTGCCGGCCTGGCCGGCGGCACGCATTCAGACCTTGTATAACCGCATCGATGTTCAGGCCATGCAAGCGTTGCAGGTGCCGGCCGATGAGGCGCGCGATGCCTTGGGGTTGTCGCCGGATGAGTGGGTAGTCGGCAACGTCGGCCGCCTGCACCCGGACAAGGACCAAGCCACCTTGCTCAAAGGCTTTGCCTTGGCCTTGCCGCATTTGCCGGCGCAGAGCCGGTTGGCGATCCTTGGCACCGGCCGCCTGGAGAAAGACCTCAAGTCGCTGGCGCACGAGCTGGGCATTGCCGAGCACGTACTGTTCCTCGGCCAGGTGCCGGATGCGCGCCGGTATTTCCGTGCGTTCGACGTCTTCGCCCTGAGCTCCGACCATGAGCCGTTCGGCATGGTGCTGCTGGAGGCCATGGCCGCCGGCGTGCCGCTGCTCGCCACGTCGTGTGGCGGCGCGCGGGAAGTGGTTGAAGGCGTGGGCATCCTGTTTCCGTTTGGCGATGCCGATCACTTGGGTCAGGGCCTTCGGCATTTGGCCGCGATGGACCGTCAGCAACACCAGCAGTGCGCCGAGATGATGCTTGAGCGCCTGCATCAGCAGTTTTCGGATCAGGCGGTGCGCGAGACTTTCTGGCAGTTGCCTGCTGTCACCGAACTGACCGCGAGGGCTTGATGCTCAATCGATTCCAAGGCTTTCGCGAGCGCGGTTGGTCGGTGGTTGACGCGCCGACCTACAGCGACGCCTGGCAGCGTTTTGGCGGCAGTGTCGCCACCCATCCGCAGGTGGTCGAGCGTCTGGCCGGGCTGGCCGAGATTCCAGTGCGCTATCTGGCCTGGGAGCAGGGCGGCGAGCTTAAAGCCAGCATTGCAACTTGGGGGCGCGACCTGGCGTTGTCCAAAGACGTGCTCAAGCGCAACGGCAAAAAAGGCTTGTTCGACCTCGGTAATGCCGAGTTGATCCTGCCCGCCGCCACCGATGCCCAGGCGCCGCTGCGCCATCGCGCGCGTTACCTGTCGGGCCTGAATGAAGGCCGTTTTACCGGTATCAAGCTTCAGGCCGAACAGTTGGCCATGGCGCGTACTCCCGAAGAGTTGTCGAAAAAGTTTCGCTACAACCAGCGCCGCGAATTGCGCCTGCTGGAAGAGGCGGGCGGTGTGGTGCGGCCGGTGCAGGACTTCACCAGCGCCGAGCTGGCGGCTATCTACTGCGACCTGTTCCAGCGCCGCTGGGGCTTTGCCGCCACCGGTGCCGCGCACATGGCGCAGGTGATCGAGCTGTTGCGTGAGTGGCTGATCGGTTCGGTGATTTTTCTTAACGATGCGCCGATTGCCGTGCAATTGGTGTATCGCGTTGAAGCGCCGCAGTGGATCAGCGTCGAGTACATCAATGGCGGTGTAGACCCCGAAACCCGCGCGTTCAGCCCCGGTAGTGTGCTGAGCTTCCTCAATACGCAAAGTGCCTGGGAACAGGCGCGGGAAGTCGACAAACCCTTGCGCTTCTCGTTCGGCCGCGCGGACCGCGAGTACAAGGACCGTTGGTGCAACCCCGTGCCGGTGTTCACGGTATGAGTGCCTCGACAAGTCGCAAGCAGGCGCTGCTCAAGCGCCATCGCCGCAATAAGCGCATCGGGCTGCTGGTCAGCCTGCTGGTACTGATTGCAGTGGGTGTACTGGTGGCCTGGTGGTTGCCGCTGCTGCTGGCGGTACTGGCTTGGGTGGCCCATGAAGCCTGGTTTGCCGACCATCTGTTTTACTCGCCCAAAGACGACTATCAGTATCAATTTGCCGCCGATACCGAGCAGCCCAAGGTGACTTTGGATGCGGGCCGGCTGGTGCTGGGCCAAGCGCTGGAGTTGGCGGGTGATGAGACCTTGATCCTCGCGCTGCGCCTCAAGAGCAACCTGCTGGGGCGTTTTATCGACCCGTATGTCGCATTGCCGGGCGGTGACCGCCAAGTGTTCGAGCGCGGCGTCAACGGCCTGCGCTACCTCAATCTCACCGGCCAGGCGCAAGCCTTGCTGGCGGGGCGGTTGCTGTTGCGTGGCCGGTTTTGCCGGGTACAGGGTGAGCCTGTGCTGTCGGTGTTCCGCCAGCCGGATGTGCGTCAGCAGCGGGTAATGGTGATTGCGCCGCATGCCGACGATGCCGAACTGGCCGCCTTTGGCCTGTACCGCCAGGCAGCACAGCCCTGGATCGTGACGCTGACCGCCGGTGAGATCGAAGCCGAGCATTATCAGCACATGGGCCTGGGCAAGCCTGAAGCGGCGCGCCTCAAGGGCCGGCTGCGTGCCTGGGACAGTATCGCCGTGCCGCGCTGGGCTGGCGTGCCGCAGGAGCATTGCGTTCAGCTCGGGTATTTTTGCCTGCAGTTGGCAGCGATGAAAGCCGAGCCTGCGCGTGCCATTGCGTCGCGGGAAGCCGAGTTGAGCGATATCCGCCTGTTCCGCCAATTCAACCCGTTCCCGCTGCCCGCCGATGCCGATGGCCAGCCGACCTGGAACAACCTGCTGGCGGACTTGCGTGCCGTGCTGTTGATGGCGCGACCTGAGGTCATCGTGTTGCCGCATCCGGTGATCGATCCGCACCCTGACCATATCTGCGCTCAGCAAGCCGTTTTGGAAGCCTTGCAGGGCCTGGAATGGCAGCCGACCACCTTGCTCGGCTACGCCAACCACCTGCATGACAACGACCGCTGGCCGATGGGGGATTCGGGCAATAGTGTCGCTTTGCCGCCATGCTTCGATTCTGCTTACATTTTGCAACCATATTGTCTGCCGGTATCGGAGGAGCGGCAGTGTGAAAAGGCCATGTCGCTGGGCATGATGCATGACCTGCAGCCGCGGATGCCGTTCAAACGGCGGGTGCGGCGGGTCATACAGCGTCTGCTGGCGGGCAGGGCCGTCTCGCCGTGGGGTGAGAACGAGTTTTTCCGCAAGGCCATTCGGCGCCATGAACTCTTTTGGTTCATCAAGCACAAGTAACGTTAAGCAACGTGGTGGCGCGCAGCGCGCCCCAGTACAAAATGACAGTGAGTCCCCCGTGAGCAATCCGTGCCCCCGCATCCTTTTTATTATTCCTTACTTTGGCCGCTGGCCATTCTGGATGCCGTTTTTTCTCGAAAGCTGCCGCCACAACGCCGACGTCGACTGGTTGCTGTTCAGCGACTGCCCGATGCCGGCCAATGTGCCGGACAATGTTCGTATCGAAAGCATCACCTTTGCCGATTACTGCGCGCTGGTTTCCCAGCGGCTGTACATCAATTTTGCGCCCCAGGCGCCGTACAAGCTGTGTGACATCAAGCCGGCGCTCGGGCATATCCACGCTGACCGCCTCACCGGTTACGATTTCTGGGCGTTTGGCGATCTGGACCTGATCTACGGCAACCTGCGCGAGTATTTCACCGCCGAGCGGTTGGCCAGTTATGACTTGTTTTCAACCCATGAGCGGCGGGTAGCCGGGCATTTGTGCCTGATGCGTAACACCCCCAGGAAGCGGCATGCGTTCATGCAGATCAAGGATTGGGAGGCGCGTTTTACCGATCAGGCGCATCATGCGCTGGATGAAGGCGCCTTCAGCAGGATTTTCCTGTGGCGCAAGAATTTCCCCAAGCCATTGTTCGAGTTGGTCGGCAAGTTCAACCCATGGCGTCGGCGCAGTGAGTTCACCGAGGCGTTCAGTACGCCCGGTGGTGTGATCAAATGGCACGACGGCAGTGATCGCTTCCCGCATCAATGGTTCTGGAACAAGGGTCGGCTGACCAATGACAGGGATGGTGAGCGGGAATTTCCGTATTTCCATTTTGTCTGCTGGAAGCGCAATCAGTGGCCGTTGCTACCGGAGCCTGACGCCGAGTACGTCGAGACGCTGGCGGCTGAAACAACCTGGGTGATTGATGCCACAGGTTTCCATCGAGGAGAGTTATGAGTCGGCGTTTCAAGGTCCTGCAACTGCAGCCTGACTACAATGTTAAATCCCATGACTTCGCCGACCTGGCCGAGCAAATCGTCAAGGCATTGCCTGCCGAGCGCTACGAGGTCACCGCCGCGTTCCTGCGTGGCAAGCCCGCACCTGGGGAACCAGTCAGCCGGGCTGCCAAGTCGGTCTACTTCGAGTTTTCCGACAAGTCGCTCAAAGGCTTGCGACTGCGCGCCATGTGGCAACTGTATAAGTTCTGCCGCCGCGAACAGTTCGACGTGGTGGTGTGCAACCGCTTCAAGCCGGTCAACATGATGTTGCAGCTCAACCGTTGGTTGAAGATCCCGTTGTGCATCGGCATATCCCACGGTTTTGGCGAGTATGACCGTCTCTACCGCCGCAAGCAGGCGCAGCGCTGGATCGATGCGCACTGGCGCTTTGTCGGCGTGTCGCCGGCGGTCAAGCAGTACCTGCTCGATTGCCAGTGCGGGTTTACCGACCAGAATACCTACGCGATTACCAACGCCATCGACATCGAGCAGGCCGAAGGCTTGCAGCACTCACGCACGCGCGCGCGCGAGTTGCTGGGCATCGACCCTTCGGTACGGCTGATCGGCGCCTTGGGCCGGCTGGTGCCGGTCAAAGGCCACACCTATTTGTTGCAGGCGTTTGCGGCGCTGAAAGATAAATACCCCACCGCGCAGCTGGCCATCATTGGCGCCGGGCGCGAAGAGGCCAACCTGGCCACGCAAATCCAAAGCCTTGGCCTGGGCGGACGCGTACACCTGTTGGGCTTCAAGGAGAACGCGCTGCAATACGTGCGTGCCTTTGACATTTGGGCAATGCCTTCGCTCGCAGAAGGCCTGGGCCTGGCATTGCTGGAAGGCATGAGCGGCCGCCTGCCGGTGATTGCCTCCAGCGTACCGGCCATGCTGCCGTTGATCGAAGGTGCCGGTGGCCTGGCAGTGGAGCCGGCCAACGTGCCACAACTGACCCAGGCGCTGGACACTTACCTGGCGCTGCCTGACGAGGCACTCGCACAAAAAGGCGAGCAGGCCTACCAGTACCTTCAGGCGCAACATGACATTGAGGTGTTCCGCCAGGAATACCTGGAGCTGATTGATTCAGGCTTGGCTCAAGCACCCGGGAAGAATGTATGAACCAGAGTCAGCCCTTGGTCACGGTGATCATTGCGTCGTATAACCATGCTCCCTACATTGAGGAAAGTATCCTCAGTGTGTTGAACCAGACCTATCCCAATATCGAACTGCTGGTGGTGGACGATGGCTCGACTGACGACAGTGTCGAGCGCATCCGCCGTCTGCAGGAGCATCACAAGTTCGACTTTCGTGTGCAGCAGAACCAGGGGCTGACCAACACCCTCAATGGCGCGATTGCGCGGTCTCAGGGGCCACTGATCGTGCCGTTCGGTTCGGACGACATCATGATGCCCGAGCGCATTGCGACCCAGGTGGCCTATATGGATGGCAAGCCTGAGGTGGGTATCTGCGCGGGCAATATCGAGCTGATCGACTCCCAGGGCGAGTTGTTCCCGGAGAAGCGCCAGCGCCGTGATGTGCCGTTTCGACGCCTGGATTTCGACGATATGTTCCTGGAGCGCAAACCTTACCCGCCGGCGCCTACGCTGATGATTCGGCGTGAAGCGCTGGAAAAGGTCGGAGGGTTTGACCCGCAGATCCGCCTGGAAGATTTGCTGATCGAACTGAAGATCACCCACGCCGGGTACTTCATCGACGGCTTGAACGTGGTGATGGCGCGCTATCGCAAGCACGCGACCAATTCGTACAAGAATCATCGATTCATGATCGATAACATCCTGCGCACCTACGCTTTGTTCAGTGATCACCCGCTGTATGACGAGGTGCGTTACAAGTTCCTCAGCTCCATGTTCCTCAAGACCTCCAACCGCAACCGTGCGTTGGCGCGAGAGCTGCTGGCGCAGATCCCGTTTCGGGCCTGGAACAAGAAGACGTGGCGCGGCTTGGCCCGCCTGTATTTTTCCCCGCTGGAAAAAGACTGATACCAAAAGCAGGGCGGTACACCTCTACTGGGTGTACTGCTATCTAAATGTGGGAGCTGGCTTGCCTGCGATGGCGGTGGTTCAGGCAGCTTATCTGCTGCTGATCCACCGCCATCGCAGGCAAGCCAGCTCCCACATCTATTTGTGCCGAGTACGACCTCAGGGCGCCGAGCGCGCGAGTGTGAGTACCTGCTCGCGGATCTTGAGCGTTGCTTGAGGCGAAGCCACCGAGGCATAGCCCTTGGCCAATTGCTCGAAGTGCGCTTCGAACAACCAATTGCGATCCTGCGCATAGCGTTGCATATGCTTGAGGTTGCGCTGGCGCAGCGTGTTGCGCAGCGCTGACGGATAGACGCGCATATCCGCCACGTCGATCAGGCCGAACTCTCCGTCTTCCAGCAGCAATACATTGCCCAGGTGCAGGGAGCGGAAGTAGACGCCGCGTTCATGCAGTTGAGCCATAAACCGCCCAAACCGTTCGATCAAGGATTCGCGCAGGCTGCTGTCCAGGCTTTGCAAGGCCTGGCGCAAGGTCAGCCCCGGCAGTGGCTGGTAACGCACGGCTGTGCTGCCGTCGCGCAGGCTGTACAGGTCAAGGATCAGCGGCGACGCAATGCCGAGCGCCTGCAGGTGTTCGCTGTTGCTGGCGAAACGCTCCGAATACGGATTGAATGTGCCCGAGGTGTACCAGCGGCGCGCCCTGAACAGCTTCAGGAAGCTACCATCGCCCAGGCGCAGGACCTTAGGCCCCAGGCCGTCTTCCTCGACAATATGCGCGCCTTCGCACAGGGCTTTGAAAACCTGTGGCTTGGGCGTGCTCACCACGACTCGCAGCAGGCTGTGGCGCCGCTTGGCGATGCTCAGACCGGCGATCAGTGCGAGGGGAATCCACAGCAGGAACCAGTGCTCCTTGGGCCGCGACAGGATGCCACCGCCTTCGGTCAGGCCCGCGCCGATGCCGTAGGCCAGCAGCGAGGATGTCAGGATAAACAGCGGCTGGGCGCGCTCTTTGAGGCCGGTGTACAACCCCCGGCCGAGCATGAACATCCACGGGATAAAGCCGATGATGCCAATGTAATAAAGCACGCCCAAAGCGAAGCTGTGGGGTTCGCGAAGAGGCTCGAAATCGTAGTTGGCAGGCTTTACGTACAGTTCGGAGTCGTAGCTGTGGCCAATCCATGGATGGTCCGCGATGCGGTCCAGGATAATGCGCCAGATTTCAAAGCGGAATGAGCTGCCGCGCTCGGTGATCAGTTGCGGGTACAACAGCAACAGCCCGGCGGCGGCCAGCACCAGGGCGGCAACCATCAGCGCCGAGCGCCGGTTGCGGCTCAGCAGGCCCATCCAGAGTACGGCCATAACCAGTGCGACCAAGGGGGTTCTGGAACCTGTGGCCAGAATTGCCAGGGTCATGATCATCAGGGCGGGCACGCTAAGCCACAGCACGCGCAGGCGTTTGGTGGTGACACACAGGTACAGCCAATACACGCAAAAGAAGCCGAACAGGTGCGAGCTGAGCAGTGGGTTGTCCAGGGCGCCCAAGCCGCCAATCATGCGCATGCTCGGCTCGAAGCCTTTGGCGAACGCCACCAGATTTAACAGCGTCACCACCAGTGCAATCATGGCGGCGCCGAAGAAGACCGGCTTGAACAGGTCATTGCGGTAATGCAGCAGCAGCCCGCAGCCGGCAAACAGCATGAACGTTTGCAGCGGGATCTTGAACAGGTTGGAGTCGCCGGTGGGTTCCGGGCTCCAGAGCACCGTGAGCATTGCCCATGCGCAAAACGCGGTGAAGGCAAGCACCAGCGGCTCGCGCAGTAACGCTTTGAGTTCCCCTGGGCGCAAGCACAGCAGGAGCAAGGTTGGCAGGGCGAAGAAAATGTAGAAGCCGCGGTGCATGACATTGCGGTTGTTGACGAAGAACAGCGAACTCAGAAGCAACAACAAGCCAATGGGCAAAATCCAGAGGACCAGGAAGTCGAAAACGCGATTTGTGCCGTAGTTAAGGCGCTTGGAGTGCATACAGTAAAGCCATTCCAGAATAGAGAAAGCCGACCATGTTAAGGCAGTGGCTATATAATGTCGCCCGTTGGATCCAGCCGGGCTGCGGGTCACGCTGGGTGCAAGTACAACAGAGAAGCTGTGCTAAAGTCAGCCTCCTTTTTTAAAACGCCGCGTGATATGACCGACTCCAGTCCGAGCGCAAGCCCTTCGAGCTTGAAAATATACTTCCGCCTGCTCATGTACGTTAAGCCCTATGCCGGCTTGTTCGCGTTGAGTATTGTCGGATTTCTGATTTTCGCGTCGACCCAGCCTATGCTGGGGTACATCCTTAAGTACTTCGTCGACGGCCTATCCAATCCTGATGCCGTGCTGTTCCCCAGCGTACCCTTCCTGCGTGACATGAAATTGTTGCAAGCCGTGCCGTTGCTGATCATTTTGATCGCCGCCTGGCAGGGCCTGGGTTCATTTCTGGGTAACTACTTGCTGGCCAAGGTTTCCCTGGGCTTGGTCCACGACCTGCGCGTGCAGTTGTTCAACAACCTGCTGACGCTGCCCAACCGCTATTTCGATAACCACAACTCCGGGCACCTGATTTCGCGCATCACCTTCAACGTGACCATGGTTACGGGGGCGGCCACCGATGCCATCAAGGTGGTGATCCGCGAAGGCATGACGGTGATCTTCCTGTTCGCCTCGCTGCTGTTCATGAACTGGCGCCTGACGCTGGTGATGATCGCCATCCTGCCGTTGATTGCGGTGATGGTCAGCACGGCCAGCAAGAAATTCCGCAAGCAGAGCAAGAAGATCCAGGTGGCCATGGGCGATGTGACGCACGTGGCTTCGGAAACCATCCAGGGCTATCGCGTGGTGCGCAGCTTCGGCGGTGAAGTCTACGAGGAGAAGCGCTTCTTCAAGGCCAGCCAGGGCAACACCGACAAGCAACTGCGCATGACCCGCACCGGGGCCATCTACACCCCGTTGCTGCAGTTGGTGATCTACACCGCCATGGCGGTGCTGATGTTCCTGGTGCTCTACCTTCGCGGTGACGCGTCGGCCGGTGACATGGTGGCTTACATCACCTTGGCCGGGCTATTGCCCAAGCCGATCCGCCAACTGTCGGAAGTCAGCTCGACTATCCAGAAAGGCGTGGCCGGTGCTGAAAGCATTTTCGAACAGCTGGACGAAGAGCAGGAAGTCGACCGCGGCAGCGTCGAGCGCGACAAGGTCAGCGGTCGCCTGGAAGTGCGCAACCTGAACTTCACCTACCCAGGCACCGAGCGCCATGTGCTCAAAGACATCACCTTTACCGCCGAGCCGGGGCAGATGATCGCCCTGGTGGGCCGTTCCGGCAGCGGCAAGTCCACACTGGCCAGTCTGATCCCGCGTTTCTACCACCACGAAAGCGGCGAAATCCTGCTCGACGGCGTAGAGATCGAGGACTACAAGCTGCTTAACCTGCGCAAGCACATTGCCCAGGTGACCCAGCATGTCACGCTGTTCAGCGACACCGTGACCAACAACATCGCCTACGGCGACCTGGCCGGCGCGCCACGTGCCGACGTTGAAGCGGCGGCGGCGGATGCCTACGCCAAGGACTTCATCGATCAGTTGCCAAAAGGCTTCGATACCCAGGTGGGTGAAAACGGCGTGCTGCTGTCAGGTGGTCAACGCCAGCGCCTGGCCATTGCCCGGGCCTTGCTGAAGAACGCGCCGCTGCTGATTCTCGACGAGGCCACTTCGGCCCTCGACACCGAATCCGAGCGGCACATTCAGGCGGCTCTGGACAAGGTCATGCAAGGCCGCACGACCCTGGTGATTGCCCACCGCCTGTCCACCATCGAGAAGGCCGACCTGATCCTGGTAATGGACGACGGCAGGATCGTCGAGCGTGGCAGCCACGCCGAGCTGCTGGCACAGAACGGCTACTACGCCCGCCTGCATGCCATGGGCCTGGATGCCCCCGTGCCGGCCGATATCACCTGAATTAAAGGTGTGGATGCTTAATGTGGGAGCGGGCTTGCCCGCGAATACGGTGGATCAGTCGATATCTTCGGTGACTGTCACTGCGCATTCGCGAGCAAGCCCGCTCCCACATTTGTTCCTCAGTGGATTCACTGCTGTGTCCTTCATCTTCTGTCACACCCTCCACAAGCGTTCCATAACCCTGTGCTAATATCGCGCCCCTGTTCATTTTGTATGTGGGTTGCTCCATGAAGTTGTCCATGCCGCGATTCGATCAAGCCCCTGTCTTGGTGGTCGGCGATGTCATGCTCGACCGTTACTGGCATGGCGGTACCTCACGGATTTCCCCTGAGGCACCGGTACCGGTCGTCAAGGTCGAGCAAATCGAAGACCGCCCGGGTGGCGCTGCCAACGTTGCCCTCAATATTGCCGCCCTCGGCGCCCCGGCCTCCCTGGTGGGTGTGACCGGTGACGACGAAGCCGCCGACAGCCTGGCCAACAGCCTGCGCGGTGCCGGCGTGCGCGCGCTGTTCCAGCGCATTGCCCATCAGCCGACCATCGTCAAGCTGCGGGTCATGAGCCGTCACCAGCAATTGCTGCGTATCGATTTCGAAGAACCCTTCGCCACCGACGCCCTGGCTCTCAGTGGTCAGGTCGACGAGTTGCTCGAAGGTATCAAGGTGCTGGTGTTGTCCGACTACGGCAAAGGCGCCCTGAAGAACCACCAGATGCTGATCCAGGCCGCCAAGGCCCGTGGCATTCCGGTACTGGCCGATCCCAAGGGCAAGGATTTCTCGATTTATCGGGGCGCCAGCCTGATCACGCCAAACCTCAGCGAGTTTGAAGCCATCGTCGGCGGTTGCGCCGATGAGCATGAGCTGGTGACCAAAGGCGCGGCGCTGATGGCCGACCTCGACCTGGGCGCCTTGCTGGTCACCCGTGGCGAGCACGGCATGACCCTGTTGCGCCCGGACCACCCGGCAATGCACCTGCCGGCGCGTGCCCGTGAAGTGTTCGACGTCACCGGTGCCGGTGACACCGTCATCTCCACCCTGGCGGCCTCGATTGCGGCCGGTGAAGAACTGCCCCACGCCGTGGCCTTGGCCAACCTGGCAGCGGGCATTGTGGTCGGCAAACTGGGTACCGCGGCTATCAGCGCACCCGAGCTGCGCCGTGCGATCCAGCGCTCCGAAGGCTCGGAGCGCGGCGTGCTGGGGATCGAGCAATTGCTGCTGGCCATTGACGACGCCCGTGCCCACAAAGAAAGCATCGTGTTCACCAACGGCTGCTTCGACATCCTGCATGCAGGTCACGTGACTTACCTGGAACAGGCGCGCGCCCAAGGCGACCGCCTGATCGTGGCGGTCAACGACGACGCTTCGGTCAGCCGCCTGAAAGGCCCGGGCCGTCCGATCAACAGTGTCGATCGCCGCATGGCCGTATTGGCCGGTCTTGGCGCGGTGGACTGGGTGATCAGCTTCTCTGAAGGCACCCCGGAAAACCTGCTGGCCCAAGTCAAGCCAGACGTGCTGGTCAAGGGTGGCGACTATTCTGTCGACCAGGTTGTAGGCGCCGACATCGTCAGCGCTTACGGCGGTACGGTCAAAGTGCTGGGGCTGGTTGAAAACAGCTCGACCACGGCCATTGTCGAGAAGATCCGCAACAATGAGTAATGCTGAAAAGTGGGTGTTGATCACCGGAGGTGCCGGGTTTATCGGCTCGCACCTGGTCGATGCGCTACTCGCCAAGGGCTATGCCGTGCGGGTGCTGGATGACTTGTCCACCGGCAAACGCAGCAATCTGCCGCTGGATAACCCGCGCGTAGAGCTGATTGAAGGCAATGTCGCCAACGCCGAGCTGGTGGCGCAAGCTGCCGTCGGCGCGACGGCCGTGGTGCACCTGGCCGCAGTAGCTTCGGTGCAGGCCTCGGTGGATGATCCAGTGAGCACACATCAGAGCAACTTTGTCGGCACCCTGAATGTCTGCGAAGCCATGCGCAGGGCCGGCGTGAAGCGTGTGGTGTTTGCTTCCAGCGCGGCGGTGTATGGCAACAATGGCGAGGGTGCTTCGATTGACGAAGACACCACCAAGGCGCCGCTGACGCCTTACGCGTCGGACAAGTTGGCGGGTGAGCACTACTTCGATTTCTATCGCCGCCAGCACGGCCTGGAACCGGTGATTTTCCGGTTCTTCAATATCTTCGGGCCACGCCAGGATCCGTCATCACCGTATTCCGGCGTGATCAGTATCTTCAGCGAGCGTGTGCAGCAAGGCGTGCCGATCAGCGTGTTTGGCGACGGCGAGCAAACCCGGGATTTCATGTACGTGGAAGACCTGGTGGATGTGCTGGTCCAGGCCATCGAAGCGCCCGAAGCGCCACTGGGCGCGATCAACGTAGGATGGAACCGCACGACCACGCTCAAGCAGGTGCTGCAGGCGTTGGAAGAAGTGGTGGGGCAGTTGCCGGTGATTACTTACGGGCCGGCGCGCTCGGGGGACATTCGCCATTCACGAGCGAATAACCAGCGCTTGTTGGCGAGCTTTACGCTGCCTGAGCCTACGCCGTTGAAGGTCGGCCTGGAACGCTTGCTTAACGGTTGACCACCAGATCGTTCCCACGCTCCGCGTGGAAACGCAGCCAGTGACGCTCCGCGTCACGGCTTGAGAATTCGCCGACATCAGGACGCGGAGCGTCCGGAGCGGCATTCCCACGCAGAGCGAGGGAACGATCGATTTGTGTCAGCCTTTGGCCTTTTTCTTCGGCACGATCTTGCGCAGCACCCGTTGCGCCAATCGCTTCAACTTCGACTCTTTCTCAGGCTCGGCGAGCCCTTGCTGGCGCAGCCAATCCTTCCAGCGAATGCGCTCATCGCGCACCAGCCAGCCTTCCTGCTGGGCGAAGCTTTCTGCCAGGTACAAGCCGCGTGTGCTGGCCGGGTACAGCTGGTCTTTCTTCACGGTGTACAGCTCGGCCAGCGGCTGGCCGTCTTTCAATGGCATCAGGTACAGGTCGGGCCGCTGACGGTCCAGGCGGGCCACCAACTGGTCGCCTTCGAGGCGCTCGTCCACATGGAACAGGCTCAAGGACTTGGCTTCCTTGGGCACTTCCAGGCGCAGGTCATAAATCAGCTGCAGCGACGCTGTGGGCAAATGCACATAAGCGCGTGGGCGCTCGATCAATTGCATGGTGGCGCAGCGAACCGGGCGGGCGGCGCCGGACAGCGGGCTCAAGCGAAACGGCAGGGCTTCACGGTAATGCAGGGCGGCGGAGTAGGGTGCGGGCAGCCAGGTGTCATTGAAGCGCCCGCCCAGCCAGCCTTCGGGCGTCTCCAGCAGGCATTCTTCGGCAATTTCCTGGATGGCGGTGTGCAGCGGCAGGTTCAGTTCGTGGGCGGGTACGTAGCCGGAGATCAGCTTGAGCACCACATCGCCACGGTCCTGGCGGCGCTGGCGCACCAGTACCCAGTAATCCTTGTTCTGCCAATGCAGGGTCAGGCGCACCGACACGCCAAGGTTGGCCAACTCCAGAGCGAAGCGTTCAGGGTTTGCCACTTCCACCGGCTTGCGCCGTTGCAGGGTCTGGGCGAAGTTGAGCGGCATGCCCACGCTCTGGTAACTCAGGCCTTCGGGGGTGGCTTCGACGTGCAGCGGCAGTGTCTTGAAGTTGCTGGGGTTTTTTCTAATCAGCGTTCGCGGCATGTCGGCTCCTTCTTGCGACGGGGTCGGCCGCGTGGGCGGCATCAGAGTTGACGAATGACCTGGGCAGCGGTCGCCACGTTGTGGGCCAGGTGCAGCGGGTTAATGGTCCCGACAATAGCACTGGCGACACCCGTTTGCGCAAACAACAGCATGAAACTGGCATGAATTGGATCCATTCCTGGCTCAAGACACACGTGGCCGCTGGCCAGGGCCTTTTTCACCAGGATGCCTTTGCCGTGGGCGGCGGCGTAATCGATCACGGCTTTCTCGGCCTGTTCATTCAGATTGTAGGTGACCATCGCGCAATCACCTTGTTCCAGAGCCTTCACGCCACCTTCGACGGTTTTTCCGGAAAAGCCGAAACCACGAATCTTGCCCTCTTTTTTCAGCTGCGCCAGGGTCTCGTACACCTCGCAATCAGTGAGGATATGCAGGTCATTGCCGTCGGAGTGCACCAGCACCAGATCGATGAAATCCGTTTCAAGTCGTTTCAAGCTGCGCTCGATGGACATGCGCGTATGCGCGGCGCTGAAATCGTGATGGGACACGCCGTCGGCAAACTCTTCGCCGACCTTGCTGACAATCACCCAGTCGTTGCGCTGGCCGCGCAACAGTGGCCCCAGGCGCTCTTCGCTACGCCCGTAAGCCGGCGCGGTGTCGATCAGGTTGATGCCCAACTGCTGGGCCTGGCGCAATAACATCCGCGCTTCGTCGTCATTAGGGATCTGGAAGCCGTTGGGGTATTTCACCCCTTGATCACGGCCCAGCTTGACGGTGCCCAGGCCCAGCGGCGAGACCATCAGGCCAGTGCTGCCCAGCGGGCGATGCAGGTCGTGCAGGGTTGGCAGGCTCATGGCAACAGTTGCTCCCAGGCAGGTTGGCCGAGGGCCGGTTTTGGCAGTTCAGGCAGCGCGTCACTGGCACTTGGGCGGATACCGTCGCGTTCCAGGGCGTTGAGCACTCGATCGGCGAAGTCTGGCGCCAGCGCCAGTTTGGTCGGCCAACCCACCAGCAAGCGGCCTTGCTCGGCGAGGAAGGCATTGTCGGGACGGCTCAGGCCCGATTGCAGCGGCTCGGCACGCTCGACACGCAGGGTGGCCCATTGGGTCTGGCTCATATCGATCCACGGCAGTAACTGCGCGAGCTCTTTTTGCGCAGTGGCGATCTGTTCTTGTGGTGTGCGGGCCACGCCATCCGCCTCGGCGATATCGCCGCCCATGTACCACACCCAGTTGCCGTCGGCAGCCGGGTGAGTGGTGATGGTGAGGCGCGGCTTGGTGCCGCCGCCCAGGCAGTGCGCATACAGCGGCTTGAGGCCTGGGCCTTTGGCAATGATCATATGCAGCGGGCGGGTTTGCATGGCGGGCTGGCTGAGGCCCAAGGCCGTCAGTAAGTCAGCGGTGCCGCCACCGGCGCTCAGCACGATGCGCTGGGCGCGGATCTGGCGGCCATCGACCTTCAGGCCCACCAAGCTGTCGCCTTCAAGCAGCGGTTTGATGTGTTGCCCGGCGAGCAAGCCGTCGCCGGCCAGTTGCGCCAGGCGTTCGATCAGGCTGGGCACATCGATGACCAGTTCGGCCAGGCGATAGACCTTGCCCTTGAAGCGCCGGTCTTGCAGGGCGGGCGGCAATTCGTCGCCCTTGACCTGATCGACGCGGCCACGCACGGCTTTACTGGCGAAGAAGCTGGTGAGGTTGCCGGCGATGGTGCCGGGCGACCACAGGTAGTGGGCTTCGGAGAGCAAGCGCACGCCGGTCAGGTCCAGCTCGCCGTTACCCGCCAGGGCTTCGCGCCAGCGGCGCGGCATGTCGGCAATGGCTTCGGAGGCGCCGGTGAGGGCGCCGTGCAGGGCGTATTTCGCGCCGCCGTGGATGATCCCCTGGGATTTCACACTTTGCCCGCCGCCCAAGGTGGCGCTTTCCACCACCACCGTGGAAAACCCCTGGCGGCGCAGGCGCGCGTTAAGCCAGAGGCCGGCAACCCCGGCGCCGACAATCAGAACGTCGGTGGAAATAACGGATGGCATCGGCGACCTCAGTGTTCAAGACAAGAGGCGCAGTATACAGGCTGTTGCGTGGCGGTCAGTGCCCGGCGGTTTTCGAGAACAGCTGAATCACCACCACGCCCAGCACAATCAGGCCCATGCCCAACATTGCCGGTACATCGAGCTTCTGCCCGTAGATAAACAGCGCGGCGATACTGACCATCACAATGCCCAGCCCGGCCCAGACCGCATAGGCAATGCCCACCGGCACCGTGCGCACCACCAGCGTGAGCATCCAGAAGGCCACGCCATACCCCACAATCATCAGCAACAGCGGAATAGGCGTGCTCAAGCCTTTGACGGCTTTCATGGAAACGGTCGCGATCACTTCCGAGCAAATGGCGATGGCCAGGTAAACGTAGGCAACATTCATGGGTGAATCCTCGGTGTGATACGTGCTTGATTAGGTGCGCATTTTAACCCTTCGTGAGATGAGATAAAGTCATTACCTATCCGATTTGAAGATGGGTTGAGCCATGAGTGTGCAATGGAACCTGGAACAGATGCGCCTGTTTGTCAGCGTCGCCGAGCAGCGCTCGTTTTCGGCAGTGGCACGCGGCCAGCGCAAGGCGCAATCGGCAGTGAGCAACGGGATTGCCCTGTTGGAAGCGGACCTTGGGCTTAGCCTGTTCGAGCGCAGCAGTGGTCGCCAGCCACGCCTGACCGAAGCCGGCAGTGTGTTGTTGGAAGAAGCGCGTGAGGTGCTGCGCCAATGTGAGCGGCTCAATGGACGGGCGTTGTCACTGACCCGTGGCGAGGAAGCCTGCCTGCGCCTGGCCCAGGACGAGGCCATGCTGTTCCAGCCGGTGCTCGACAGCCTTGAGGCGCTGGCCCAGCAATACCCGCTGCTGGAAGTGCAACTGTCCAGCGCCGCGCAAGGCGATGTGGCGCGCAAGCTGGTGGAGCGCAAGGCCGACCTTGGCCTGTTGTTCTATCACGACCAAATCCCCGAAGCGCTTGAGCGGCGCGTAGTGGGCAGTGTGGAAATGGTCACCGTGTGCGGCGTGAATCATCCGCTGGCCCAGGACAAATACGTGACCTGCCAACGCCTGGCGCAGTTTCGCCAATTGCTGATGTCGACCCAGACCAGCGTCTACCCCGGCAGCGAAGCCGCGAGCCCCTTGGTGTGGCGTGCCGACAGCTTCTACGTATTGGCCGAATGGTTGATGAGTGGCCTGGGCTGGGCCTGGCTGCCTCGGCACATCGTGCAGTACCCGACCTATCAGCAGCAGATGATCGAGCTGGACAGCGAATGGACGCCGCCGGCGCTGGTGGTGGAGTTGGTCTGGCGCCGCGATGAGCACCTCGGCCCAGCCGCACGCTTTTTGACCGAGCGATTTGCCGAGTGCTTGCAGGCGATCGACTGAAAAAGCCGATAAACTCCGCCGCCATGAATAGAACTCTCTACAGCTGTCTGTTTTACCTGGCGCTGCCATTGGTGGCTTTACGTCTGTGGCTGCGCGCGCGCAAAGCGCCGGCGTATGCAAAACGTATCGGCGAGCGGTTTTCCTACGGCTTGTCCGTGATGCAGCCGGGCGGGATCTGGGTGCATGCGGTGTCGGTGGGCGAAAGCATTGCCGCCGCACCGATGATTCGCGGCCTGATGGAGCGTCACCCGACGTTGCCGATCACCGTCACCTGCATGACGCCCACCGGCTCGGAGCGTATCCAGGCCCTGTTCGCCAATGAGCCGCGCATTCAACATTGCTACTTGCCCTATGACTTGCCTTGCGCCGCCAAGCGTTTTCTTGATCGTGTACAACCCAAGCTTGCGGTGATCATGGAAACCGAGCTGTGGCCCAACCACATCCACGCCTGCGCTGAACGCGGTATTCCGGTGGCGCTGGCCAATGCACGGCTGTCGGCACGTTCGGCCAAAGGTTACGCGCGCTTTGCCAAGCTGACCGCGCCGATGCTGGCCGAGATGAGCCTGTTTGCGGTGCAGACACAAACCGAAGCCCAGCGCTTTCTAAGCCTGGGTGCGCGACCGGAAACCGTTGAAGTCACCGGCTCGATCAAGTTCGACCTGACCATCGACCCTCAGTTACCGGTACGCGCCGCCGCTTTGCGCGAGCAATGGGGCGCCACCGAGCGCCCGGTGTGGATCGCCGCCAGCACCCACGAAGGCGAAGATGAAGTGGTGCTCGCGGCCCATCGCCAACTGCTCGAAAGCTACCCCAACGCGTTGCTGATTCTGGTGCCGCGTCATCAGGAGCGCTTCGGGCCGATGTTCGAGCTGTGCGGTCAACAAGGCTTTGCCACGGTGCGCCGCTCCCGCGCTGAGCCGGTGACGGCGCAGACCTCAGTGCTGCTCGGTGACACCATGGGCGAGCTGCTGTTTCTTTACGCCCTGGCCGACAGCGCTTTCGTCGGCGGCAGCCTGGTGCCCACTGGCGGCCACAACCCGCTGGAACCGGCGGCGCTGGCCAAGCCGGTGATTATGGGGCCGCACCTGTTCAACTTCCTCGAAATCAGCGCGATGATGCGCGAGGCCGGGGCGTTGCGTGAGGTGGATGATGCGCAA
Organism: Pseudomonas sp. Xaverov 259; assembly: GCF_019352915.1. NCBI lineage: Bacteria > Pseudomonadati > Pseudomonadota > Gammaproteobacteria > Pseudomonadales > Pseudomonadaceae > Pseudomonas > Pseudomonas sp. Xaverov 259. The sequence continues at coordinate 271,424 of NZ_JAAAFV010000018.1, forward strand.
GGTTTGGCAGAGGCTGTGCGGCAGTTGTTCGAACTGCCGCAGGATGCGCGCAAGATGGCAGAGGCGGGATTGAAGGTGATGCAGGCCAACCAGGGCGCGCTGAAACGCTTGCTGGATGGTTTGGACAACTTGCTTAATCACTGACTGACACTGAGCCAAAATGTGGGAGCTGGCTTGCCTGCGATAGCATCACCTCGGTGTATCAGAGGTGCCGAGGTGTCTGCATCGCAGGCAAGCCAGCTCCCACACAAGCCAGCTCCCACATTGGTTTAATAACCGGGTCGGGCCTTGAGCTGCTCGGCGGCGGCCTTGGCCAGATCCGGCGGCAGGAAATCCTTGTCCGGGTTGTAATCAGCCTTGAGGTAGCGCGTCAGGTCCTGCAAATCCCCTGGGCTGAGCGTGCCGGCAGCCTGCTTTAAACGCAGGTTGTCGAGGATGTAGTCGTAGCGGCTGTTGTTGTAGTTGCGCACCGACGAGTACAGCTGGCGTTGCGAGTCCAGCACATCGACGATATTGCGCGTACCCACCTGATAACCGATTTCCGTGGCTTCCACCGCGCTCTGGTTGGAGATGATCGACTGGCGGCGCGCCTGCACCTGCTCCACATCGGTGTTCACCGCGCGGTGCAGGTTGCGGGTGTTTTCCACCACCTGACGGCGCAGGCCTTCGCGTTGCTGTTCGGTCTGGTCGAGGCGTGAATAGGATTCGCGCACTTGCGAGCTGGTGAGGCCGCCGCTGTAGATCGGGATATTCAGGCGCAGGCCGATGGTGCGCTGGGACACATCACCGCCGTACGGCACGGGCAACTGGTTCGGGTTGCTGAAACCGAGCGCGTCGTTGTCGCCTTTCTCGTATTGCGCCACGGCGTCGAGGGTCGGCAAGTGGCCGGCCTTGCGCTGGCGCAGGGTTTCTTCGGCAGCGGTGACCGCGTAGTTGCTGGCCAGCAAGTTCAGGTTCTGACGGCCGGCGGTTTCGACCCAGGACTTGGCATCGTTAGGTGCCGGTGGCAGCACCGGCAGCGTGTGCACGATGCCTTGGATCGCGTTGTACTGGCGGTTGGTCAGAGTGATCAATGCTTCAAACGCATCGTCCACCTGGCGCTGGGCGACGATGCGGTTGGCGCGGGCGGTGTCGTAGCTGGCCTGGGATTGCAGCACATCGGTCTTGTCCGACAGGCCCACATCAAAGCGTTCGTTGGACTGGTCGAGCTGGCGCTTGAAGGCGTTTTCTTCGGCCTTGGTCGAGGCCAGGTTGTCCTGGGCGCGCAGCACGGCGAAGTAGTTTTCGGCGCTTTGCAGGATCAGGTTCTGTTCGGTTGCCGACAGTTGCAGCGAAGCTTGTTCGTTGACGGCTTCGGCGGCTTGCAGCTGGAACCAGCGATCGGCGCGGAACAGCGGCTGGCTCAAGGTTGCACGCCAGGAATGCGCGTCACGGTTGACGGTGGCGGCCGGCTGATCGATCTGGGTGCGCACGTTGTTGCTGTCGGCGCCGGCCGACAGGTTCGGCAGCAAACCGGCGCGGGCCTGGGGCACCACTTCTTTCTGTGCGCCGTATTGCGCCCGGGCGGCGGCCAGGTCGGCGTTGTTGTTCACCGCTTCCTGGTAGACGCTGACCAAGTCGGTTTTGGCGGACAAGGGCGCTTCAGCTGCCCAGACCATTCCATTGGTCGCACAAGACACGGCAAGAGCCAGTGAGAGTTTGCGCAGCATGAGGCGATCCCTAGTGTGAATATTACGGCTGTAATTAAGCGCCCAAGGCTAAGGCTGGCCATTCCTGGCGTCAAGCATTGTGACGACGCCCGAGTGTAGTGGCGCTGACCCCGCGCAACAATCCCGCAATCACGCCATTCATCACGCTGAATACACCGCTATTGGCAATTTGCCCACGCCATGGTCTAGACTGGCCGCGTTCTTGTCGGGGTGCCTTGTTGGAAGGCTGAGATCGGTAAATACCGGATCCCGTTGAACCTGATCAGGTTAACGCCTGCGTAGGGAACAAGATTTCTCGTCACCCGGCGAGTCCTCTTGTGCTTCGTCCGGGATGTTGTTCGACAATCGAACAGCCCTCGTGCCTTGCACAGCACTGGTTTCAGTGCGTCCATCCGTCACAGGTTCGCTCCGACAAAAATCCACCGCCTGGATAAGTTGGAGAGCCCGTGATGAGTACAAGACCAAAAAACAACACCGTGCATTTGAGTGAGTCGGCCAAGGTCGACACAGGCTCCGTGCAGCCGTTTACCCGCTCGCAGAAAATTTATGTGCAGGGCTCGCGTCCCGATATCCGTGTGCCCATGCGCGAAATCAGCCTGGACGTGACACCCACCGAGTTCGGCGGTGAAATCAACGCCCCTGTGGTGGTCTACGACACCTCCGGCCCGTATACCGACCCCAACGTCATCATCGACGTGCGCAAAGGCCTGGCCGATGTGCGCTCGCCGTGGATCGAAGAGCGCGGCGACACTGAGCGCCTCACCTGCCTGAGTTCAAGCTACGGCCAGGAGCGTCTGGATAACCCGGAGCTGGCCTACCTGCGTTTTGCCCACCTGCAAAACCCGCGCAAAGCCAAGGCCGGCGCCAACGTGAGCCAGATGCACTACGCGCGCAAAGGCATCATCACGCCGGAGATGGAATACGTCGCCATCCGCGAAAACATGAAGCTCGAAGAAGCCCGTGCCAGCGGCTTGCTCAAGCAGCAGCACGCGGGCCACAGTTTTGGCGCGAGCATCCCGAAAATCATCACGCCTGAATTTGTCCGCGAAGAAATCGCCCGTGGTCGCGCGATCATTCCGGCCAACATCAACCACACCGAATTGGAACCGATGATCATCGGCCGTAACTTCCTGGTGAAGATCAACGGCAACATTGGCAACAGCGCCCTGGGTTCGTCCATCGAAGAAGAAGTGGCGAAGATGACCTGGGGGATTCGCTGGGGTTCGGACAACATCATGGATTTGTCCACCGGCAAGCACATCCACGAAACCCGCGAGTGGATCATCCGCAACTCGCCGGTGCCGATCGGCACCGTGCCGATCTACCAGGCCTTGGAAAAAGTCGACGGCATGGCTGAGGAGCTGACCTGGGAGCTGTTCCGCGACACGTTGATCGAACAGGCCGAGCAGGGCGTGGACTACTTCACTATTCACGCCGGTGTCTTGCTGCGTTATGTGCCGCTGACCGCCAACCGCGTGACCGGCATCGTCAGCCGTGGCGGCGCGATCATGGCCAAGTGGTGCCTGGCCCACCACAAGGAAAACTTCGCCTACACGCATTTCGAAGAAATCTGCGAAATCATGAAGGCCTATGACGTCAGCTTCTCCCTCGGTGACGGCCTGCGCCCAGGCTCGGTGGCCGATGCCAACGACGCGGCGCAATTCGGCGAGCTGGAAACCCTTGGCGAACTGACCAAGATCGCCTGGAAGCACGACGTGCAAACCATGATCGAAGGCCCCGGCCACGTGCCGATGCAGTTGATCAAGGAGAACATGGACAAGCAGCTCGAATGCTGCGACGAGGCGCCGTTCTACACCCTCGGCCCGCTGACCACCGACATTGCGCCGGGCTACGACCACATCACCTCGGGCATCGGTGCGGCGATGATCGGCTGGTTCGGTTGCGCCATGCTCTGCTACGTCACGCCCAAGGAACACTTGGGGTTGCCGAACAAGGATGACGTGAAGACCGGGATCATCACCTACAAGATCGCCGCGCATGCCGCCGACCTCGCCAAAGGCCACCCAGGTGCGCAGATTCGCGACAACGCCTTGAGCAAGGCGCGCTTCGAATTCCGTTGGGAAGACCAGTTCAACCTCGGCCTGGACCCGGATACCGCGCGTGCTTTCCACGATGAAACCTTGCCGAAGGAATCGGCCAAGGTCGCGCATTTCTGCTCGATGTGTGGGCCGAAGTTCTGCTCGATGAAAGTCACTCACGAAGTACGCGAGTACGCCGCCAACCAGCGCATTGAAGCGGTGGACGTGGATGTGGCCAAGGGCTTGGCCGAGCAGGCGGAGCGGTTCAAGCAGGAAGGCAGTCAGCTGTACAAGAAGGTCTGACATCCACGATCGTTCCCACGCTCTGCGTGGGAATGCATCCCGTGACGCTCTGCGTCACAAAGGCGGACGCAGAGCGTCCTTAGCGGCATTCCCACGCAGAGCGTGGGAACGATCATGTCCCTCAGAGATAACACCCTTGAGCATTCAACCGAGTACTTACTCCCCGGACATCGCGGTGCCACGTGACAAGCGCGTGTTCGGCGCCCGCGACCTGTTCTCCTTGTGGTTCTCCCTCGGCATCGGCCTGATGGTCCTGCAAACCGGCGCCTTGCTCGCGCCGGGCCTGGGCTTGTCCGGCTCGTTGCTGGCCATCTTCCTCGGCACGCTGGTCGGTGTGTTGCTGCTGGCCGCCGTGGGTGTGATCGGCAGCGACACCGGCCTGTCCGCCATGGCCGCGCTCAAGCTCAGCCTTGGCAGCAAGGGCGCGAGCCTGCCGGCGCTGCTGAACCTGTTGCAATTGGTCGGCTGGGGCTCGTTCGAAATCATCGTGATGCGCGACGCCGCCAGCCTGCTGGGCACGCGCGCGTTCAGTGAGGGCAGCCTGTTGGCCAGCCCATTGCTGTGGACCCTGTTTTTCGGCGGTTTGGCCACTTTGCTGGCCGTCAGTGGGCCGCTGACATTCGTGCGCCAGATTCTGCGTAAGTGGGGCATCTGGCTGCTGCTCGCCGCCTGCCTGTGGCTGACCTGGAACCTGTTCGCCAAGGCCGACCTCACGGCGTTGTGGGCCAAGCCCGGTGACGGCTCGATGCCGTTTGCGGTGGGCTTTGATATCGCCATCGCCATGCCGCTGTCGTGGCTGCCACTGATCGCCGACTATTCACGTTTCGGCCAGCGCGCCAAAAGCGTGTTCGGCGGCACTGCACTGGGCTTCTTTATCGGTAACTTCTGGCTGATGAGCCTGGGCGTGGCCTACACCCTGGCGTTTGCGCCCAGTGGTGAAGTGAATGCGCTGTTGCTGGCGCTGGCCGGTGCTGGCCTTGGCATTCCGTTGCTGTTGATTCTGTTGGACGAGTCGGAAAACGCCTTTGCCGATATTCACTCGGCGGCGGTGTCCAGTGGGATTCTGTTGCGCTTGAAGGTCGAGCACCTGGCGTTGGCCATCGGTGTGATCTGCACCTTGATCGCCTGCCTCGCACCGCTGGCGCAGTACCAGAACTTCCTGCTGCTGATCGGCTCGGTATTTGCGCCGCTGTTCGGCGTGGTGCTGGTGGATCACTTTATCCTGCGCCGCCGTGGCCAGGGCACGGTTGCCAACCTGCATTGGCCGGCGCTGGTGGCCTGGCTGGGCGGCATCGGCACTTATCACTTGCTGGCCAACCTGTATCCGGACATCGGCGCAACCCTGCCAGCACTGGTGCTGGCAGGGTTGTTACAGCTGGTGCTGGGGCGTGCGGTCAGTGGCGCGCAGGCATCAGCTCAGGCTTGAGCACGCCGGTGAGGCGCGCATAGGGGATGGTCATTTCGATCAGCCCCAATGCGTAAGGGGCGATGGTGCTCACGTTGTACTTGAGCACCACACCGGCGCTGGTCAGGGCCACGCTCGGGGTTTTCTGGAACGGCCAGCTCTTGACGAACTCCGGGTCGCGGTCCATCTGCGAATTGATCAGCCAGCTGTTGTGGGCGACTTTCGCGGTGTTCCAGAACGCCTGTTCCTGGCCGGGCAGCAGCATGTCGGCCAGACTCAGCTCTTTGTGCTGCAGGCGTGAATAGTTGATGAAACCACGGCCGGGCTCGCCGTGGGCGGCGCCGGTATCCAGGTAACTGGATACTTCAATGATCACCAGTCCGTCATGCTGCTCACGTACCTTGGCCTGCAAGTACATGCTGTTGCGGTCGGGCGACTCGCGCAGGAATTTGTCGCGGTAGGCATTCAAGGTCGGCGGCACGCTGGCGCCGGGTGTGGTGCGGGTCATTTGCAGCAAGCGTTGCTCAACAATGCTGTCCAGCTGCGGCTCGCTGGGAAAATGCACGGTGTCGATGTTCACCAGCGGGCATTCCGGGCTGTTGCAGCCGGGTTTGATCTGTTCGGAAGTGTCCGGCTTGGTGTCCAGGGGCTTGAGGTAGCTGGGCTGGAACAGGCTCTGGCAAGCGCCCAGAGTCAAGGCAATACAGGCCACGGAGGCGATTTTTAAAAGCGACATGTGCGTCCTTCGTAAATCGATGGAAAGCGAAAAAGAGTAGCGCTTCGACTGCGAACAAAGCCGTCAGTTCGCCACTAAGCTGATTAGAGTGAGTTTGACGTCCGCCGTCTATCCCGGCAACCGGAAAGGGGCTGCATCAAGGGCCATGGGCGCGTTAGGATGGCGCGAATTGCACCTGCGTAACGAGGAACGACATGACGGACATCGCCAAATCGACGCCGAACACCATCGAGATTGTTCAGCGTGACAATGCCTACAAGGGCTTCTACCAGCTTGATCGCGTGCAACTGCGCCACGAGAAGTTCGATGGCGGCATGAGCCGGGTGATCAATCGTGAAGTCTTTGTGCGTCATGACGCGGTGTGCGTGCTGCCCTACGACCCGCAGCGCGATGAAGTGGTGTTGATCGAGCAGTTCCGTATCGGCGCCATGGGTCGCACCTACAACCCGTGGCTGGTGGAAATGGTCGCGGGGCTGATTGACAAGGACGAACAGCCGGAGGAGGTTGCACACCGCGAAGCCGAGGAGGAAGCTGGCCTTACGTTCTCTGCGCTGTGGCCGATCACCAAGTACTTCCCGTCGCCCGGTGGCAGTACCGAATTCGTGCATTTGTATCTGGGCCGTTGCGACAGCTCAGGCGCAGGTGGCGTCCATGGACTGGAAGAAGAAGCAGAAGATATCCGCGTCACCCCCTGGGCATTTGAAGATGCCCTGCAAGCGGTGCGTGACGGCAAAATTTCCAACGCAGCCAGCATTATCGCCCTGCAATGGCTTGCGCTTAATCGCGCGGAAGTGAGGGGGTTATGGCAGTAAAGGCACGGGAACGATACCGGGTTGACCTGATCGGGTTGCAAGCCGCCTGCGAGGCCAACTATGCGCGGCTGATGCGCCTGCTCCCCGACATGCGTCACGCCCCTGAGGCGCGGCGGATTGCCGTGACCCATGGCGACCAGATGCTGGGCGTGCTGACCCTTGAGGTCATCGTCAACTGCCCGTACACCACCACCCTGCGTGTGCGCCAGGAGCACAGCCTGCCCTGGCTGCCGGTGCCGCAGCTGGAGGTTCAGGTGTATCACGATGCGCGCATGGCCGAAGTGATCAGCGCCGAACATGCGCGACGCTTTCGCAGCATCTATCCTTATCCGAATGTGTTCATGCACCAGCCCGATGAGAAAGCACAGCTCAATGTGTTCCTCGGTGAGTGGTTGAGCCATTGCCTGGCCCTGGGCCATGAATTCGAAGTCGTGCGCTAGATGTGAACTGCGTCTTTCCTCTTTGTGTCCTGCCCCAGCATAATCGCGCTACCTATCCATTCCTGTGATTGCCCTGGGAGAGCGCCTTGCCGAGCGTATCCACCGTGAACCCTGATGCGCCGGCGCTGCTGGTGCAATTGTCCGACAGCCACCTGTTTGCCGAGGCCGACGGTACACTGCTGGGCATGAACACCCGCGACAGCCTGCAGCGAGTGATTGGTTTGGTGCGCGAGCAACAGCCGCAGATCGATCTGGTGCTGGCCACGGGAGACTTGTCCCAGGACGGCACGCTTGAGTCTTACCAGCAATTTCGTGACCTGACGCGGCAGATCGACGCGCCGGCGCGCTGGATTCCCGGCAACCACGACGAACCGCAGGTCATGGCTCACGCCGCCGTGCACAGCGATTTGCTCGAGCCAGTGGTCGATATTGGCCATTGGCGCGTCACCTTGCTCGACTCGGCTGTGCCAGGTTCGGTGCCCGGTTACTTGCAGGATTCGCAATTGCAATTGCTCGCCCAAGCCCTGAGCGAGGCGCCTAACCGTCATCATCTGGTGTGTTTTCACCATCATCCGGTCTCCATCGGCTGTGCGTGGATGGAGCCGATCGGCCTGCGCAACCCTGAAGCCCTGTTTGCCGTACTCGACCGTTTCCCACAGGTAAAGGCGCTGCTGTGGGGCCATGTGCACCAGGAAATCGACCGCGAGCGCAACGGCGTGCGCCTGCTGGCGTCGCCGTCCACCTGTATCCAGTTCGCGCCGGGCAGCGAGGACTTCAAGGTCAGCGAGCAGGCGCCCGGGTATCGCTGGCTGCGATTGCATGCCGACGGACGGTTGGAGACGGGCGTGGAGCGGGTAAAAGGATTCAAATTTACCGTCGATTACGGCAGCAATGGCTACTAAACGCTGAAAACACTGACCAAAATGTGGGAGCGGGCTTGCTCGCGAATACGGTTTAGCAGTCGACAGATGTGCTGGCTGACCCACCGCATTCGCGAGCAAGCCCGCTCCCACATGGGTTCTGTGCCGGCTGGACAATAGGGTACTCACACACCACCCCGATCCCTGTAAACTGCGCCTCTTTGGCTGATGCACGGAGAGCCTGGCATGTCCGCTTCGATTCTATATATCCACGGTTTCAACAGCGCGCCTGCGTCCAACAAGGCCACCCAGTTGAGCACCGTGATGGACAGCCTCGGTTTGAGCGACCAATTGCGTGTGCCGGCCCTGCATCACCATCCGCGTCAGGCGATTCCTCAATTGGAAGAGGCCATTGCAGAACTGGGGCGGCCGCTGCTGGTGGGAAGTTCACTCGGCGGCTACTATGCAACCCATCTTGCCGAACGCCATGGCCTCAAGGCGCTGCTGGTGAACCCGGCGGTCAGCCCGCATCGGATGTTTGACGGTTACCTGGGCACCCAGAAGAACCTCTACACCGATGAAACCTGGGAGCTGACCCACGACCACGTTACGGCCCTGGCCGAACTGGAAGTGCCGGCGCCCCAGGACGCCGCGCGGTATCAGGTGTGGTTGCAGACCGGGGACGAAACCCTGGATTATCGCCTCGCCCAGCAGTATTACCGGGCCTGTGCCTTGCGCATCCAGGCCGGTGGCGACCATGGTTACCAGGGGTTCGCCCAGCAATTGCCGGCCATGCTGAGCTTTGCCGGCATTGGCGCAGATCAGTATCAATCCTTCGACTTTGCAGCACTGTAAAGTCCAAGGTCACTTTTTAATCGAACGACTCACGACGAGACCCCATGGCCACTCCCAGCGCTAGCTCTTATAACGCCGACGCCATCGAAGTCCTCTCGGGCCTCGACCCGGTGCGCAAACGCCCCGGCATGTACACCGACACCAGTCGGCCGAACCACCTTGCCCAGGAAGTCATCGACAACAGCGTCGATGAAGCCTTGGCCGGGCACGCCAAGTCGGTGCAGGTCATCCTCCACGCCGACCATTCCCTGGAAGTGTCCGACGATGGTCGCGGCATGCCGGTGGACATTCACCCGGAAGAGGGTGTGTCGGGCGTTGAGCTGATCCTCACCAAGCTGCACGCCGGTGGCAAGTTCTCGAACAAGAACTACCAGTTCTCCGGTGGCTTGCACGGCGTGGGTATTTCCGTGGTCAACGCCCTGTCGAACCACGTGCGGGTCAAGGTCAAGCGCGACGGCAACGAGTACCAGATGACCTTCGCCGATGGCTACAAAGCCACCGACCTGGAAGTGATCGGCACCGTTGGCAAGCGCAATACCGGCACCAGCGTTTACTTCGCGCCGGACCCGAAATACTTCGATTCGCCAAAATTCTCCATCAGCCGCCTCAAGCATGTACTCAAGGCCAAGGCCGTGTTGTGCCCGGGCCTGTTGGTCAGCTTTGAAGACAAAGGCACCGGCGAAAAGGTCGAGTGGCACTACGAAGATGGCCTGCGCTCCTACCTGGAAGACTCGGTCAGCGACTTCGAACGCCTGCCCAATGAGCCGTTCTGCGGCAGCCTGGCGGGTAATAAAGAAGCCGTCGATTGGGCGCTGCTGTGGTTGCCCGAAGGTGGCGACAGCGTGCAGGAAAGCTACGTCAACCTGATCCCCACGGCCCAGGGCGGCACCCACGTCAACGGTTTGCGTCAGGGTTTGCTGGACGCCATGCGCGAGTTCTGCGAATACCGCAGCCTGTTGCCGCGCGGCGTGAAGCTGGCGCCGGAAGACGTGTGGGAGCGCATCGCGTTCGTGCTGTCGATGAAAATGCAGGAGCCGCAGTTCTCCGGCCAGACCAAAGAGCGTTTGTCGTCCCGCGAGGCGGCGGCGTTTGTCTCCGGTGTGGTCAAGGATGCGTTCAGCCTGTGGCTCAACGAGCACCCGGAGCTGGGCCTGGCCCTGGCTGAGCTGGCGATCAACAACGCCGGCCGCCGTTTAAAGGCTAGCAAGAAAGTCGAGCGCAAGCGCATCACCCAAGGCCCGGCACTCCCAGGCAAACTGGCCGATTGCGCCGGGCAAGACCCGATGCGCTCCGAGCTGTTCCTGGTCGAAGGTGACTCCGCCGGCGGTTCCGCCAAGCAAGCGCGGGACAAAGAGTTCCAGGCGATCCTGCCGTTGCGCGGCAAGATCCTCAATACGTGGGAAGTCGACGGCAGCGAAGTCCTGGCCAGCCAGGAAGTACACAATATTGCCGTGGCCATTGGTGTAGACCCGGGTTCGGCGGATATCGCCCAGCTGCGCTACGGCAAGATCTGCATCCTCGCCGACGCCGACTCCGACGGCCTGCACATTGCAACCTTGCTCTGTGCGCTGTTTGTGCAGCACTTCCGCCCGTTGGTGGATGCGGGTCACGTCTACGTCGCCATGCCGCCGTTGTACCGTATCGACCTGGGCAAAGAGATTTTCTACGCCCTGGACGAAGCCGAACGCGATGGCATCCTCGACCGCCTGGTAGCCGAGAAGAAACGCGGCAAGCCACAGGTCACGCGATTCAAAGGCCTGGGTGAGATGAACCCGCCGCAGCTGCGCGAAACCACCATGGACCCGAACACTCGGCGCCTGGTGCAGTTGACCCTGGAAGACTTCGCCGGTACGTCGGAAATGATGGACATGCTGCTGGCGAAGAAGCGTGCGCCGGACCGTAAAGCCTGGCTGGAGTCCAAAGGCAACCTGGCCGAGGTGCTGGGCTGATGCGCACAGGTTTCGCCCTGGCGATCCTGATATTGAGCGGGTTGGTGGCCTCCCAAGTGGTGGCCGCGCCCGTGGCTGAGCTTAAATTGGTCTCCGAACACCCGGTGGACGGCATGCGCGGTGGCAATCTGTCGGGCCTGGCGCTGTGTGGCCAGGACCTGTGGACTGTGTCCGACCGCGATGACGACCAGATCTACCGCCTCGATATCAGCGCGCCGACCTGGAAGGCCGAAACCGTAAAAATCGAGGTGCCGCCAGTGCCCGAGTCCGGTCTGCCTTGGGGGTTGCGCTCGCGCACTAAGGCTGCATCGTTCATTCGTGGCGGCGACCTGGATTTTGAAGGCATCACCTGTGATGCCGCCGGCAACCGCTACATTGTCAGCGAAGCCCATGCGGCGGTGTTGCAAGTGCCGGTGAGCGGTGCGCCTGAATGGTTGAAGATTGCTCCGGGCATGGTCCGCGAAGCGCGGGCCAGTGGAATGCTGCTGCACTTCAATGCCTTGTTCGAAGGCTTGGCGATCAACCCGCAAGGCAATCAGATCTGGCTGGCCGCTGAGCGTGAGCGCCGTGGCTTGATCTCGATCAAGCGTGGCCAGAGCGTGTGGGACTGTGACGGACCCTGTGTGTTGCTGAGCGAGGCCGGCCAGGAAGTGCAGCCGGCGCAGTTCACTAACGCCAAGGCGGTGTCCAAGGATTTTGCCGACCTGGCGCTGTTCAACGGCAAGCTGTTTACCCTGGAGCGCAATGCGTTCCAGATTTGCCGGCGCGATGCGGTCACGGCCAAAGTCGAGCTGTGCTGGTCGTTTGCCGACGAAACCCTGGCACCGAACCGGCGTTATGCCCAGCCTTATGGCCTGGCCGAAGCCCTGGTGGTGGATGCCGAAGGCGCGTGGTTGGGTATCGACAATAATTTTGGCCCGCGTGCCGACGGTGAAAAACGCCCGGTGGTCTATCGTTTTGCCGCGCCGGCCGGTGGCTGGGGCGCGCAACCATGACGGCAGCGCCGCCCGGCAAACGTGCTGGACGTGTACTGATGTTCGTGGCATGGGGCGCCGGGCTGTTTTTGGCCACGCGTTTTTTTGGGCAGTGGGAAGCGCGTCAGGAAAACCCCAATGCCGTGGTGACCTCGGAGCAGCACGAGGGTTACATCGAAGTGAAATTGCTGGGCAACGGCCAAGGGCATTTTGTCGCCAGCGGCCAGATCAACGGATCGCCGGTGGAGTTTATGCTCGACACCGGCGCGACCGATGTGGCGGTGCCGGCCGAATTGGCCGACCGCCTCGGGCTCCAACGTGGCCCGCCCGTGACCTTGAGCACCGCCAATGGGCGTAGCCAGGGCTACCGCACCCGCCTTGATCGCCTGAAGCTGGGCGATATCGTCCTGCAGGACGTGCGCGCGCTGGTAGCGCCGGGCCTGGGCGGCGAGCAGGTGCTGTTGGGCATGAGTGCACTGAAACAACTTGAATTTACCCAGCGCAGCGGCACCATGCTGCTGCGCCAGACCAAACAATGATGAGGCCCGCATGAGTGACATCCTCGCAGACAGCTTAGATGGCGTAGAACGCCGATCGCTGGCTGACTTCACCGAAAATGCCTACCTCAACTACTCCATGTACGTGATCATGGACCGTGCCTTGCCGCATATCGGCGACGGCCTTAAGCCCGTACAACGGCGCATTATCTACGCCATGAGTGAGTTGGGCCTGGACGCAGACTCCAAGCACAAGAAATCGGCGCGTACCGTCGGTGACGTGCTCGGTAAGTTCCACCCGCACGGCGACTCGGCCTGCTACGAAGCCATGGTGCTGATGGCGCAGCCGTTCAGCTACCGCTACACCTTGGTGGATGGCCAGGGTAACTGGGGTGCGCCGGATGATCCCAAGTCCTTCGCCGCCATGCGTTACACCGAGGCGCGCCTGTCGCGTTATTCGGAAGTGCTGCTCAGCGAGTTGGGCCAGGGCACTGCGAACTGGGGGCCGAATTTTGACGGCACCTTGGACGAACCGCTGGTGTTGCCGGCGCGTTTGCCGAATATCCTGCTCAATGGCACCACCGGCATCGCGGTCGGCATGGCCACCGACGTACCGCCGCACAACCTGCGCGAAGTCGCGACTGCCTGCGTGCGTTTGCTCGATGAGCCAAAAGCCACAGTCGAGCAGCTCTGCGAGCATATTCAAGGCCCGGATTACCCGACCGAAGCGGAAATCATCACGCCGCGCGCCGACCTGCTGAAGATGTACGAGACCGGCAAGGGCTCGGTGCGCATGCGCGCGGTTTACCACATTGAAGACGGCGACATTATTGTTACCGCGCTGCCGCACCAGGTGTCCGGTGCCAAGGTGCTGGAGCAGATCGCCGCGCTGATGCAGGCCAAACCGTCGAAATTGCCGCAAGTGGCTGACTTGCGTGACGAGTCCGACCACGAAAACCCGTGCCGCATCGTGATCATCCCGACCAACAGCCGGGTCGACCACGAAGTGCTGATGCAGCATTTGTTCGCCAGCACCGACCTTGAGTCCAGCTACCGGGTCAACGTCAACATCATCGGCCTGGACGGCAAGCCGCAGCTGAAAAACCTGCGCAACCTGCTGGTGGAGTGGCTGGAGTTCCGTGTACAGACCGTGCGCCGTCGCCTGCAATTTCGTCTCGACAAGGTTGAGCGCCGCCTGCATCTGTTGGATGGTTTGCTGATTGCTTACCTCAACCTGGATGAAGTGATCCACATCATCCGTACCGCCGAGCACCCGAAAGCCGAGCTGATCGCGCGTTTCGAGCTGAGCGAGATCCAGGCCGATTACATCCTCGACACCCGTTTGCGTCAGTTGGCGCGGCTGGAAGAGATGAAGTTGCGCGACGAGCAAGATGCACTGCTCAAGGAACAAGCCAAGCTGCAAGCCCTGCTGGGCAGCGAAACCAAGCTCAAGAAGCTGGTGCGCAGCGAACTGATCAAAGACGCCGAAACCTATGGTGATGATCGCCGTTCGCCAATCGTCGAGCGCGCAGAGGCGAAAGCCCTGACAGAAACCGAGTTGCTGCCTAACGAAAAAATTACCGTCGTTCTGTCGGAAAAGGGTTGGGTTCGTTCCGCCAAAGGGCATGATATTGACGCCACCGGCCTCTCGTACAAGGCTGGCGATGGTTTCAAGACCGCTGCAGCCGGGCGTTCCAACCAGTTTGCGGTGTTTATCGACTCCACCGGGCGCAGCTACTCGGTGCCGGCGCACACCTTGCCCTCCGCACGGGGGCAGGGCGAGCCGCTGACCGGGCGCCTTACGCCGCCACCGGGGGCGAATTTCGAGTGCGTGCTGCTGCCGGATGACGATTCGCTGTACGTGATCGCCTCCGACGCGGGTTACGGTTTTGTGGTCAAGGGTGAAGACCTGCAGGCCAAGAACAAGGCGGGCAAGGCGCTGTTGAGCCTGCCGAACAACGCCAAAGTGATCCTGCCGCGCACCGTGGAAGACCGCGAGAGCAACTGGCTGGCGTCGGTGACCACCGAAGGGCGTTTGCTGGTGTTCAAGATCAGCGATTTGCCACAGTTGGGTAAAGGCAAGGGCAACAAGATTATCGGGATTCCCGGGGAGCGCGTGGCCAGTCGCGAAGAGTACGTGACCGACATCGCCGTGATCCCGGAAGGCTCTACCCTGGTGCTCCAGGCCGGCAAGCGCACGCTGTCTCTGCGCCCCGACGACCTTGAACACTACAAGGGTGAGCGTGGCCGACGGGGTAATAAACTGCCGCGTGGCTTTCAGCGTGTGGATGCTTTGCTGGTGGAAACGCCTGTTTAAGGCGGATTAGAGGGCTCGATCTACGATTTAACGCGTAGATCGACGCTTTCGCGCTGGAGTCAGGACGCATATTCACGGATGATATGGCCTTTCCAGCGCCGGCGTGGCCGAGCGTGTTTAGGTTATTTTTAGTATTACATTGTGGTTCGCCTTGTGGCAGCCACCTGGATGGGATGATGACTGCTCCACGCCTTCCTTTATTTTTGATGCTCGCTGGCCTTTTGGGGCTGGCGGGTTGCAGCACACACCAACCGGTGTCGCTGTACCAGCTGGACAGCGGAAGTCCGGCTCAGCCTGCGCAAACCGCAGGTATGGCCGTTTTGCTTGGCCCGGTCGTCGTTGCTGATTACCTGCAACGCGAAACCCTGCTGCAACGTCAGAACGACGGCAGCCTGCAAGGTTCCACCGATGGTCGTTGGGCGGGCAGTTTGTCGTCCGATATCAACCAGCTGATGTTGCGTCAGGTGGCTGGTCATCTCGACAGCCAGCGTGTGGTGCTTGCGCCTGGGCCATCCGGTTTCACCCCGGATGTACAGGTCTTGTTGACCATTACGCGGCTCGACTCGGGTACTTCGCAGCCGGCGATTCTTGACGCGCAATGGCGCTTGATCGACCGCCGTGGCCAGGTGCGCGATAACCGCATCGTGCATCTGCAGGAAGAACATACCGGCACCACCGCGTCTCAGGTCCAGGCCCAGGGCGTGTTGTTGCAGCATCTGGCGCAGCAGTTGTCGGTGGCCCTCAAGCCATTGGCCAACCAGCCGCCAGTGGCTGAAGCGCCGCGCAAGCAAACTCCGGCTCAAGCCAAACCGTCCGCTCCGGAAAAGCCGAAGATGCCGATGGCTACGCCGATTCGTACGGATATGGAAGTGTTCAGGTTCTGACCTGAATCGTGCCCAAACAAAAGGCCCGCTTACTCAGCGGGCCTTTTTGTTGTTGATCGTTCCCACGCTCCGCGTGGGAATGCCTCTTGAGACGCTCCGCGTCCCGCCGTCAGCACTGCGCAGCAGTGACGCAGAGCGTCACGGAATGCATTCCCACGCGGAGCGTGGGAACGATCAAGCTGTCAGGGCTTGTTACGGGTCTCATGCATGCGCGCCAACTGCCGTTCCAGCATTGACGGGTACGGCTCCATCAGCCGCTCCACACAGCTCGCGCCTTCAGGGCTGGCAATCGGGCGGATACGTGCGCGCTGGCGGATCAACGCATCTTCACTGATCTTGCGCTCCACCAGCAGCAGGTTGCGGCTGTGTTGGGACAAGGCCAGCGCATCCTGGGCGATCTCGGTCAGCAGCAGGTCGATCTGGCTCATGCCGAACAGATCGTCACCCACAGTCAGGCCAAGTTGCAGCTGCAACGTAATGCCGCTGTCGGCCACTTCAATCTGCAAGGCATGGCCGAGGGCGCGCAGCAGCTCGCCGCAGCAAATCGCATTGGTCAGGTAGTCTTCGCCGCTGTCTTCGCTATGGAACAGCATCAACGTGCTGCCGTCGTTCAGGGTATGCAGCTCGCTCTGGTAGAGCGAGGCGGCCTGGTCGAGGCAATCGCGGTAGCGTTCCAGCAATTCGGTGAGGCGCGCACGCGGCAGGCGACGCAGTTGGTCCTGGGCACCCAGTTGCACAGCCAGTACGGCGCTGTGCTGCGGCTCGGTATTTTTCACCGGCGCAGGTTGCGGGGCCGCAACGGGCGCGGCGGCCGAGGTGTCGCGCAGGTCGGCGAACGGGTCTTCATCGTCCAGTTCGTCTTCTTCGGCCTTGATCACCTGGCGTGGCGCAGGCTTGAGGGCGGCCACCGGCGCGCTTTCGTCAAAGCCTGGGTCACGCAGGTTGCGCACTTCAAACTCCGGCTCGTCGTCGTAGTCGGTGTCGTCGTACTCTGGCTCCGGTTCAACCTCAGGCACCACCGGCTCTGGGGCGAAGCTGGCGTGAAGCTGGCGGGCGAGGTCGCCGATTTCATCCTGGCGGTCGGTGGCCGGGGTGTGTTCGTCGATATCGCGCAGCCAGATGCGCAGTTGCATCAGCGGCGTGGAGATATGCCGACCCAGGCGCAAGCTCAGGGCCAGGGCCAAGGCCAGCAGGATCGCGCTGAGGATGCCCATGCTTTGTAGGCTGATGGTCATCGGCTGCTGGAATTGCTGCATGTCGAGGCTGATGCGCAGTTGCCCGGCCTTCACATCCTGAAACGTAATATTGCTCGAATACAGACCTTCGGCTTCACCCAACAGGCCGTTTTTCGGGCGCTGCCCGGCTTCGGCCATGATCCGGTTGTCCACGCTGTAGATGGCGGCGTGCGCCACCAGCGGGTTCTTGGTCAGGTTATTGAGCAGCACGTTGAGGCTGAGGATATCGTTGGACACCAGCAACTCAGTCGCCGAGGTGGCGGTCTGGGTCGTCAGGCTCTCACCCAAGGCATCGGCTTGCTCGTGCATGGCCTGCTTGAACTGCAAACCCATCACGCAGGCGTAGATCACCAAGGCCAGAGCGACCAGGATCACGTTATGGCTGGCGATGCGTAATGCGATCGGTACACGGCGGTGGCGCAGTGCCCGGAAGATCAGCAGGAAGAAGTTATCGGTTTTTACTGGCGTGGGCCGGTTCACTTGCGCTCGGCTCTTGGTCCGTGAA
This sequence comes from Pseudomonas sp. Xaverov 259, assembly GCF_019352915.1. Classification (NCBI taxonomy): domain Bacteria; kingdom Pseudomonadati; phylum Pseudomonadota; class Gammaproteobacteria; order Pseudomonadales; family Pseudomonadaceae; genus Pseudomonas; species Pseudomonas sp. Xaverov 259. The sequence goes on from NZ_JAAAFV010000018.1 coordinate 288,944, forward strand.
GTTGACGCGCAGTATAGCGACAGGCCTAGAACCGGCAAAGCGCTCGCTGCGCCCGATGGTCACTGAAAGTGGGTAGAATGCGGTTTTTTTCCAGCCTGGGGGTGCGCTTTGCGCGAAATTGTCCTGATAAACATCACCGGCGAAGATCGCCCGGGCCTCACCGCGGCCATTACCGGTGTTCTGGCCCAGGGTGGTGTGAACATTCTCGACATCGGCCAGGCGGTGATCCACGACACGTTGTCGTTTGGCATCCTGGTTGAAATTCCCAGCACCGAGCAGGCCTCGTCGGTGCTTAAAGACATCCTGTTTACGGCGTATAAGCTCGATCAGCAGGTGCGTTTCACGCCGGTCTCCGAAGCCGATTATCAGCATTGGGTGGACGGCCAGGGCAAAAAACGCCACATCGTGACGCTGCTGACCCGCAAAGTGACCGCCGAACAATTGCAGCGCGTCAGCTCGATCACCGCTCAATATGGTTTGAATATCGACCATATCGACCGTCTGTCGGGTCGTATGCCATTGGACACGCCGGCGGACAAAGGCAAGGGCTGCATCGAGTTCTCCGTGCGCGGCGAACCGGCCGACCCGCAAGCCCTGCGCGCTGAGTTCCTTAGCGTGGCCCAGGAATTGAATGTCGACATCGCCTTCCAGGAAGATTCGCTGTTCCGCCGTAACCGCCGCCTGGCGGTGTTCGACATGGACTCCACACTGATCGAAGCCGAAGTCATCGACGAGTTGGCCAAGGCCGCAGGTGTGGGTGAGCAAGTGTCCGAAATCACTGAGCGCGCGATGGCTGGTGAACTGGATTTTCGCGCCAGCTTCAAGGAGCGCCTGGCACTACTCAAGGGCCTGGACGTAAGCGTGCTGGATTCGATTGGCGCCTCGCTGCGCCTCACCGAAGGCGCCGAAACCCTGTTCGCCGAACTCAAGCGCCTGGGCTACAAAACCGCCATCCTGTCCGGCGGCTTCACCTACTTCGCCAAGCAATTGCAGGCCAAGCTGGGTATCGATTATGTGTTCGCCAACGAGCTGGAAGTGGTGGATGGCAAGGTGACCGGCGTGGCGGTAGAGCCGATTGTCGACGCGCAGCGCAAGGCGGACTTGCTCAAGGAGTTGGCCCACAAGGAAGGTTTGCGTCTGGAGCAGACCATTGCGGTCGGCGACGGTGCCAATGACTTGCCGATGCTGGCGATTGCCGGTTTGGGTGTGGCGTTCCGTGCCAAGCCGCTGGTCAAGCAATCGGCCAAGCAGGCGATTTCGACGCTGGGGCTGGATGGTGTGTTGTATCTGCTGGGCTTTCGCGATCGCGACGGGCAGCTGTAAGCGGTTTGCACTGTTGATCGTTCCCACGCTCCGCGTGGGAATGCCGCCCCTGACGCTCCGCGTCAGCTTCAAGGGCGTGACGCAGAGCGTCACAGGAGGGCGCTCCCACGCAGAGCGTGGGAGCGATCAGGTCAGGCTTTAGGCGCGGCGATACCCTGGCCCATCTGCACTGGCGCACCCGCCACCAACGCCTCTGCCCATTTCACCTGATCCGGCCCGAACAGCACGATGGCGGTCGAACCCAGCTTGAAGCGGCCCAGTTCAGCACCTTTCTCCAAGTGAATCGGCGCGCGTGCGGCTTCGTCGTAGCGGAAGGTTTTCAGTTCACGCTTCGGCGGCGTCACCAGCCCGGCCCACACAGTTTCAATCGACGCCACAATCATCGCACCCACCAGCACCACAGCCATCGGGCCGCGTTCGGTGTCGAACAGGCAGACAACACGCTCGTTGCGCGCAAACAGTTCAGGCACGTTTTCGGCAGTGGTCTGGTTAACCGAGAAAATCCGGCCCGGCACGTAGACCATCTCGCGCAGCGTACCGGCCAAAGGCATGTGTACGCGGTGGTAGTCCTTCGGTGACAGGTAAATAGTGGCGAAATCACCACCCATGAATGGTGCGGCCAGTGCCGCATCACCACCCAGCAATTCCAGCACGCTGAAGCTGTGGCCTTTGGCCTGGAACACCCGGCCGTGTTCAATCGGGCCAAGCTGGCTGACCGCGCCGTCGGCTGGGCTCAGCACCGCGCCTGGGGTTTCATCCAGCGGGCGGGCGCCGTCTTTCAGGGCGCGGGTGAAGAAGGCGTTGAAGTGCTCGTAGGCGGTGAGGTCTTCCACCAGCGCCTGGGACATGTCCACTTGGTAACGCTTGGCGAACCACGCCGTGAAGGCATTCTTGAACCAGCGCACGCGGCACTCGGCAATGCAGCCGGCCAGGCGCGACAGCAAGTGGTGCGGAAGCAAGTACTGGCTGAGGATAAACAACTGCTTTTTCATAACTGTCCTTAAACCTTAAATCTCGACGGGGGTGTCGGGGTGGTTGCCCCATTCGCCCCAGGAACCGGCATAACCTTTGACTCGCGGATAACCGAGCGCCTTGGCCACCAGGTAGGTGAAGCCAGAGCGGTGGTGAGTCTGGCAGTGGGTGATGATTTCTTTGTCGCGGGTCAGCCCGAGGTCTTCGAGGATCTGCGGCATGTCGCGGCGGATGCGCAGGTTGCGCGCCTTGTCCATGCCGGCAGTCCATTCGAAGTTGACGGCGCCGGGGATGTGCCCGCCCTTGGCGGCGAGCACTTTCTCGCCGGAATACTCCAGCGGGCCGCGTGCGTCCCAGATGCCCAGGTCGGCCGCACCGAGACGGCTTTGCAGGTATTCACGGGTGGCGGTGGGGCCGTCGTGCAGCGTGAGGCTGACCGGGCCGCCAACCGGGGCGGGCACTTCGGTGGACACTGGGTGCTGACCTTCCAGCCAGGCCAGCAGGCCGCCGTCCAGGTAGTGGTATTTCTGGTGGCCGATCACGTCGAGCATCCAGATAAACCGCCCGGCCCAGCCGCCGCCTTCGTCGTCATAGACGACGTAAGTGGCGTCCGGGGTGTGGCCCAGTTCGCCGAACAGCTTTTCCAGCTCGGCCTTGTGCGGCAGCAAGCCGGGTGCGGGCGGCTGGCCCAGTTGGGTGCGCTTGGGGTCAACGAAATGCGCGCCGGGGATATGCCCTTCGGCGTAGCGGGCGGCACTGGTGAGGTCCACCAGAATCAAGTGTTCGGCATCCAGGCGACCAAGCAGGTCGCTGGATTCGATCACCAGCGGCAAGCCAGAGAAGTCAGGCATGTGAGGTCTCCTGCGCACAAATGTTGGCGATAAAGGACGGCGATTGTAGCGCAAGCATCAGGCGCTGCGGTTGGTAAAGCTGTGCAGCGCTTTCTCGATGCATTGAGCGGTTTTGCCGAAGGCCTGCACGGTGGTTTCCGAGAACGGCCCGCCGCCCTGGTCGGCGACCATCAGCATCACCACCCGGCCATTGCAGCTCAGGGAGCGTAGCAACAGGTGTTCACCGGTAAACCAGCGGCGCAGGATCGGCGGCAGCAGCGCGGAAAATTGCGCGTGATTGTCTGGCGTGAGACGCACTTGCGCGGACTTTTCCAGCAGGCGCTGCAGCAGCGTGCTGTTGACCACGTCCAGGCTCAGGTTGGCAGCGTCCTTGGGCAAGCCATCGGCCTGATGCACACGCAAGGTACTCAGGGCGCGGTCGGCCATAAAGAGCAGCACGCGCTGCATGCCACTGGCGACCAAGGCTTCCCTGGCACAGGTGGTCAAGTGCATGGCGTTGGCAAAGCGGCTCGGCTCGACCAGCAATTCGGTGCAACGCTTGCGCCACACGGCCAGTGCTTCGGCAGTGGGCGGTGGTGCGGGCAGCAGGCCGCGATGGACTTTTTGCACATGCCAGGGCCAGATCAGCGACAGCGCCGGGTGCCAGAGGTCCGGCATCAAGGTGGTTCGCGCGCTGGTGACCGCTTGTTGGTGAACCTGCTGCTGCACGTCACACAGCGGCGCTTGCAGGTAGAGCGCGGTGAGGTATTGCCAGCGCTCGGTGTGTGGGCAGGTCCAGGATTCCTGGGCCGACATCGCCAGGCCGTTGGCCAAAAGTACGGTATTGGCGGGCTGGTTCAGCCAGCGCCGCAGGTTGGGTTCGGCATCGAGCAATTGCTGCTGGCGCAACGCATCATCTTCGCGGGCGATGTGCAGCGCCTTGACCAGTAAGCGCTGTTCGGTCAGCAGCAGGTTGTAGCCCTGGGATACCCAGATCGGCAGGTGCCAGGCTTCGGTCAAGCCCAGGCACAGGTCGAGCAGGCGCACACCGAACAGTTCCTGCTCGACCTTGCGCGCCGACTGGCCTTTGTGGATCACCCGCAGTTCCCATTCTTCCAGAAGCTTGGGGTAGGCCACGGCCAGCGGCCACAGTGGCGACAGAAACAGCAGGCTGCCCCAATGGATGTCTTGCCACAGCCGCGCCAGGCGGCTGGCGAACAAACCATTGGCTTGCTGTGAGGCGTGCTGGCTGACCAGCAGCAATTGGCGCAAGGCCACCGGGATGTCTTTTTCCGGCACCGCGGGCAGGCGCGCGAGCAATTCTTCGGCGCGTTTAAGGCCCAGGCGGTTCAGCGCCACTTCGAGGTTTTCCGCCGGCCCCGACAGGCTGCCGTGCGCCTGGCTGTTGGCCTCGCGCATCACACTGAGCACCAGCGCCGGGCTGTTTTGCATCAGCTCGGCAATATCTCGCAATGAACTGCGGCTGTCGCGGATGGCCTTGCACACGCGTTCGTGACTAGCCTGAGGAACAGGCAGTAGCACATCGTCCAGGCGCTTGATCCAAGCGGCGAGGGTGGTGGGTTTTGTCGTTGGAACTGTCGTTTCGTTTGCCATGATTGGGGCGCGATCATCACTTGCGTTCAACACGCCCGGAACGGGCCGAATTGGCTTTTCGCCTTAACGGGCTATAGTCTGGCGCAGTTTTGCCGATAAGTAGAACAAGAGTTTTCTGCAGCACCCATTATGTCCATGAACCCGACGGCGCAAGTACCAATCTCCTATGGCTAAAATTATCGGCATCATCGTCGTCATCGCAAGTGTGCTCGGTGGGTACGTCTTGTCCCACGGTAAAATTGCCGCGCTGATCCAGCCCTTCGAAGTGCTGATCATCGGCGGCGCCGCGTTTGGTGCTTTCCTGCAGGCCAACCCTGGCTACATGACCATGCATGTGATCAAGAAGTCATTGGGCATGTTCAGCTCGCGCTTCTCCCATACCTTTTATCTCGAGGTGCTGGGGCTGATCTACGAGATCCTCAACAAGAGCCGCCGCGAAGGCATGATGGCCATCGAAGGCGACATCGAAGACGCCGCCGCCAGCCCGATTTTTGCCAAGTACCCGGCCGTGCTCAAAGATGAGCGCATGACCGCCTACATCTGTGATTACCTGCGCATCATGTCCTCCGGCAACATGGCTCCGCACGAGCTCGAAGGCCTGTTCGACATGGAACTGTTCAGCCTCAAAGAAGAGCTGGAACACCCTTCCCACGCCGTGACCGGCATCGCCGACGGCATGCCCGGTTTTGGTATCGTCGCGGCGGTACTCGGTATCGTGGTGACCATGGCATCCCTGGGCGAAGGCGACCAGAAGGCCATCGGTATGCATGTGGGCGCGGCCCTCGTCGGGACCTTCTTCGGTATCCTCGCGGCCTACGGTTTCTTCGGCCCATTGGCCACGTCTCTGGCCCACGATGCCAAGGAAGAAGTGAATTTGTACGAAGCGATCAAGGCCTGCCTGGTGGCTTCGGCGTCCGGCATGCCGCCATCGCTGGCGGTGGAGTTCGGGCGCAAGGTGCTGTACCCGAAACATCGCCCAAGTTTTGCCGAGCTGGAACAAGCGGTTCGCGGTCGCTAAGTCATGGAAAACAACCAGCCGATAATCATCAAGCGCGTCAAGCGCTTCGCTGCGGGGCACCATGGCGGCGCCTGGAAAATCGCCTTCGCCGACTTTGCTACGGCGATGATGGCGTTCTTCCTGGTGCTGTGGCTGATGTCGACCGCCACGCCCGAGCAGAAGATCGCCATCGCCGGTTACTTCAAAGACCCGATTGGTTTTTCGGAAAGCGGCACGCCCTTCGTGATCGACCTGGGCGGCTCGCCGCAACTGGCGCCTGAGCGCACCATCAACCCGGAAGTCAAAACCGAATCGCCGCAGGAAAACATCCCGATCGAGCGCGAAACCGCTGAAACCATGGCCGAGCAGGTCGAGAAAGAACGCCTGGAGTTGCTGCTGCAGGAACTGCAGACCAAGGTCGAAGAAAACCCGCAATTGCTCAAATTCAAGGATCAGATTTCCTTCGAGATCACCCCCGAAGGCTTGCGCATCCAGATCACCGACGCCGCCAACCGGCCGATGTTTGACTCCGGCAGTGCGCGCTTGAAGCCGTACTTCGAAGACATCCTGCTGGCCATGGCCGACACCATCAAGGCGGTGCCGAACAAGATCAGCATCAGCGGCCACACCGACGCCAAGCCCTATGCGGGCCAAGGCGATTTCGGCAACTGGGAGCTTTCGGCCAACCGCGCCAACGCCGCCCGCCGTGCGCTGGTGGCGGGCAGCTATCCCGACCCGCAAGTGGCGCGCGTAGTGGGGTTTGCGTCTTCGCAGTTGTTTGACCCTAAAGACCCGTTCAACCCGATCAACCGCCGTATCGATATCGTGGTGCTGACTAAAAAAGCCCAGCGTGCGATTGAAGGTGATCAGCCGCCACCTGCGGCACCGACCCAGGGCGAAGGCGCACCGGGTGAAGTGCCGGCCGATCCGAATGCGATTCCGCCAGGGCAGGAGCCGTTGCCAGCCCATGAGCTGCGGCAGAAGCTGAACCTGTTTGATGACGGTGGGGTGAAAGACCCGACTGCGCCTGCGCCGGGTTCGTAAGCGGTCTTTGTTGGCTGTAAATGAAAACGCCCCGACTATGTCGGGGCGTTTTCATTTGTGTTCAGAGAGGAAGGTAGGCTTTGACGCCGCTGATGACACCTCGCATGTCCTCCACGCACAGGCGCGGCACGAAGTACTCCCGGCCCTTGGCGCGAGTCTTTCTGTGCAGTTTGTCGAGACGCTCGAAGCTGACGGTGTAAATCATGTCGCACTTCACCCATAGCTCTTTATAGCCGTCGGATTGAAGTGGGTTGGTGCGCAGCAAGTGGTGCCAATCGTACTGAATATCGGGAGCGGTAGAAGATATCGGCACCACGGTACACAGCTTGCGGTTGTGAGTAGCAGTAGGCGATATCACTACCACTTTGCGGATCTTCAGCATTTCCGGAGCTACAAAACCTCGGGTGAAGTCGCAGAGCAGCACATCGCCTTGTTTGGGGTGATAGTAGAGAGCCAAATGTTAATGCCCCACAAAAAGCAAAGCCGCCCGAAGGCGGCTTCATTCGACGCGCAGTGGAGCTTGCTTCGCCCCTTCTGCGCCGCTGGATCAACCCCGAAAAGGATCCAGACTCCTGCCAGCTTTCGCTGGTGACGGAGCAATTATGCGCATCGAGAAATCCGAATACAAGCTGGCTTGTGCGTATGAGCCACCCAGTTGGTCCGGATTCTTGATGCCTGCTCCCATTAAATCAATGGACTAGGGCCTTCAGTACACTGGTTTATGTGTATCAAGAAATGGATCGTTAATAGCTGCTCTCCGGCAAGCTCGCAATAATCGACCGATAGCTGTTCATTCGCTGCTGCTGCACGCGCCCATCTTCCAGGGCCTTGAGCAACGCGCAGCCCGGCTCGCGGTCGTGTTTGCAGTCGCGGAAGCGGCAGGTGCCGATCAGGTCGTTGAACTCGATAAAGCCTGCTTCCACATCGCTGCGGCTGACGTGGCCGAGGCCGAATTCACGGATGCCTGGGGAGTCGATCAGCTCACCGCCGCCGGGGAAGTGGAACAACCGCGCGGTAGTGGTGGTGTGGGTGCCCTGGCCGGACAGTTCCGACAGTGGGCCGACGCGGGTGTCGACTTCCGGCAGCAGGCTGTTGACCAGCGATGACTTGCCCACGCCCGACTGGCCGACGAACACACTGATGCGCCCGTCCAACTGCTGTTGCAGCTGTTCCATGCCATTGCCGTGATGCGCAGACACTTCCAGCACCGGGTAACCCAGCGTGCGGTAGACCGCCAGCAACGCGTTGAGCGCCGGGGCGTTCTGTTCGTCGATCAGGTCGAATTTGTTCAGCAGCAGCAGCGGGCGAATGCCGGCATGCTCGGCTGCGACCAGGTAGCGGTCGATCAAATTGGCATGCGGCTCGGGCAGCGGTGCGAACACGATCACGATCATGTCGACGTTGGCCGCCACCGGCTTGAGCTGGCCACGGCTGTCGGGGCGGCGCAGTTCAGTGGTGCGCGGCAACTGGGCGACGATCACGCCGATGCCCTGGTTGCCGGCACGCCACACGACCTTGTCGCCGGTGACCAGCGCAGGCAGGTTGGCGCGCAAGTGGCAGCGGGACACCGAACCTGCGAGTTCGCCTTCGAGCGCCTCGACTTCGACCTGCACACCAAAGTGCGCGATCACCAGGCCCGTTTGTTCAGGCCCCAGGTCGCCGCCCTCGAGCGCTTCCACGGCGGAGGATTCACGTTTGGCGGCGCGAGCGGCGCGTTCACCTTGAATCTTTTCGATGCGCCAGTTTTGGCGGCGATTGAGCTGGCGTTTGGCCATTGGTGTTCCGTGTCGATAATGCAAAGGTTGGGTAAAACGGTCGCGAGTCTAGCACGCCCCCGCCTGCTAAACTGCGCAGCTAAGCCAAGGGCCAAGAGAATCAAGCCATGCAAAACCCACAGAACCTGATTTGGATCGATCTGGAAATGACCGGTCTGAACCCCGACACCGACGTCATCATCGAGATGGCGACCATTGTCACCGACAGCAACCTCAACACCTTGGCTGAAGGTCCGGTGATCGCCATCCATCACAGCGACGCCGTACTGGCCACCATGGACGAGTGGAACACCCGCACCCATGGCAATTCCGGCCTGACCCAGCGCGTGCGCGACAGCCGTATCAGCATGGCTGAGGCCGAAGCTGAAACCATCGCCTTCCTGGAAAAGTGGGTGCCCAAGGGCAAGTCGCCAATCTGTGGCAACAGCATCTGCCAGGATCGTCGCTTCCTTTATACGCACATGAAGGGGCTGGAAAGCTACTTCCACTACCGCAACCTGGATGTGTCCACCTTGAAAGAGCTGGCGGCGCGCTGGGCGCCGGAGGTTAAGGACAGCTTCCATAAAGGCAGCACGCACCTGGCGCTGGATGATATTCGTGAGTCGATCGCCGAGTTGCAGCATTACCGCAAGCATTTCATCAAGTTCTGATAACGCTCCAGCTACCACCGGGGCGCACTTGTATAAGTGGCGGGTGGTTGCTGATAGCTAATTTTTAATGCCCGCATGAGACGCGGATTTATCTGTCCGATTGTGATGCTGTTTTAAATAGTCCGGGGAGTGACTTCGTACACGATTGTTTTTTATGTAGACATAGACTGTTGCTACGAGAGGCGGCTTTCACACCGAGTCGGGTGAGGGCTGTTTGTTAATGGCAAGTCAGAATGCAGTATGTCTATAAGGAATAAATATGTCGGAGTCTACGGGGCAAAGAGTTTTTTCCTCTGCGTTCAATTTTCATGAGTTTATCCATCACGGGGTGGATCCGCGAACAGGTAGCTATTCGTGCGAGTTGCACTTGGCGGATGTAAAAACTTTCGAGGGACGGGGGCCGTTAATACCCATCAAGTTACGTTTCAGCTCAATGGATCCTGCGGATGTCGGTTTTGGTGTCGGCTGGTCAATGTCGGTAAGTTCGTTCAATACTCAAACCCATCGGTTGACCTTGGCGAGTGGAGAGGTTCATGAGCTGACAAAAGTGGCTGATCAATATGCGTTCAAAGATCATAAAGTCAACAATTTGTTGTTCTTGAATGATGGGGCTGGACGCTTCCGTGTCGTGACTAAGACTGGAAATGTGGAAGAGCTTACAGTCCATGGCGATAGTCACCTCGCTGTGACGTCCAAAGTGACTTCAAGTAATGGTCTGTCCTGCACCTTTGCGCATCGGTTGTATCAGGGTAAGTTGCTGTTGCACGCAATCTTCGGTCGGCGAGAGAGTTTGCGTATCGATTACTTGGGGGAAGGCGGGTTTGTCCTGACTCAGAACCCTGGCACCAGGGCCGAAGCGGTATTCAGCGTTCGCAAGGTGGCTGAAGAAACAGTGGTGTCCCTGCCTGAAAATGCGGGCGAATGGAGAATCGGCTACACCGTGCTGGACGGCAGAACCTATATTCAACGGGTTATCAACCCCATGCGGGGGGAGGAACATCTCGAGTACGGCAACGTTCAGCTTCACTCGCGATCGAGTTCCGGGCACAAGGAGAAAATACACGCGGTCAGTAAATATACCCGTTCGCCGGGGTTTGGGAATCCAGCGATCGTGAAAACCTATGAATTCTCGGCCAAAAATTTTTTGTTGCGAGGTGAGCGAGAGGGCGATGCCGAAGGGGAAGCGGTTTATGAGCGGGAGCCGAATTATCAATACAGTTCGGTAGAGCGGCAGATGAATGGGGATCTCGGCAAAGAACGAGAGGTCAGGCGTACTTACAATGTTTTTCATCTGTTGATTTGTGAAGAGGTAGCGTGTGGTAATACACGTCATAAGTGTGAATATGAGCACTATCCGGCTAAAAAAGGGCTGCCTTCGCAGCAGTCAGCTAATTATCAGTTGGTGCATGTTAAGACGGTAACTTATGAGGAGGTAGGGCGTACGGAGGGTCCAAAGCAGAGAGTCGAAAAGACCACAACCGAGTTCGACGAGTATGGCAACCTCTTGTCTGAAACTAAGCCAGATGGTACGCGCTCTGAGTATCTCTATTATACGGTCGACGAATTGCGCGGCAGCATTCCGATTGTTCGGCACCTTAAGGAACTCAGACGGATACCTGCACCTGCCCCAACGCCGAATGGTACATTAATCAAGCGCTTTTCCTATACCGTCCAGTCGTCGCTCACTGCGGGTGGTTACTTGGACGTATGGCCAGAAACTGAAGAATTGATAGAGTTAAGCACCGGGCTTGAAAAGAAGTGCTTTCAACAAAAGACTACGTATTTAAAAGATATAAAGAAGCATAGGGTGTACGGCAGGCCTGCGTACGTTGATATAAGCTTCGGCAGCGAGGAATTTACCCAGCTTAGTTATGCTTATAGGTTTTTCGAGCAGGAGTTTGGCAATGGGAAGGTTGAAGTTGAAACAACGGTGGCTGGGTTTGATGGCACCTCGAAAATTACGACCCATGTCTATTCCGCTTACACAGGTGAAGAACTCTCCAGAACAGCCGATGGTGCTGCAACGGTTGTTGCTGAGCGCGATGTATTAGGGCGCCTTGTGCGTGAAACGGTTTCACCTTACTCAAAATATGAGGCGGGTAGAAAAACCGAGTATTTACAAGTCTCTCGGTCGGCCGAGGAGGACAAGGAGCAAGCGCCTTGCGGTCTGCGCTGCCACGACGTCAATGGCCGTAAGCAAATAGTGTTCTATGACGGGTTTGGGAGAGTCTTGTCGGTTTCCGAATCATATGAAGAGATCATTGATGAGCACGGTATGCCGTTAACAGCAGGGGTGTATAGTGCGAGTTACAATGATGTTGGTCAGTTGGCGTACGAAAATTTTATGGATTATTTCGGTCGCCCTGACAAGACCACCCCTATAGTACTGACGAAGAAATACGATTACGATGATTGGGGTCACTTAAAAGCGATAGTTCACACGGATCGAAAGGTCGAGCGAATCAGTTTCGACCCCATCAGTATGAGCGAGTCACGCTGGCTACTGGCTAAATCGGCGAGCGGGGGGGGCGGAGACAAAGTCTTCTTGGCACTTACCGAGTCCATGCGCGAAGCAAAGAATGTCAGCATAAAAAAAATCAACCTTTTCGGCCATGTTGATGAGGTAAAAGTTTTCGACGGTCAATCCTGGCACACCACGAGTAATACCTATGACGGCATTGGTCGCTGCGTATCCCGGAAAGATCCGCTCGGCAATGTAAGCCACTACCGCTATGACGTCTTCGATCGTAAGACTCAGACGATATTGCCAGATGGCACTGTTGTTGAAACCCGATATGCGGCTAATAGTCATGAGCCTCATCCGACAGAAATAAAAGTTGGCTCAGTTATCTTGGGCACTCAGGAGTTTGATGGGATCGGCCGTCTGATCAAGAAAGCCACCGGCGGTGTGGAGACCCAATATCAGTATGCGCGAGGCGTCCCCTACCCCGAGCTTCAGACGAATGCTGATGGGAGCACCATCCGCTATAGTCATGATGCCCATCTTGATGGCGCGTTGCTGCTTCGCCATGCGACGGTCGTCGTGAATGAAAAGCCGGAGAGTGTGTTATCCCAGCGTTGGTATGATCCGCGAACGAATAAACTTGTTACTGCCCAAGAGGGCGACAGCTCAGTCAATCGCAGTTATTGGCCTTCTGGTTATATCAAAGAAGAGTCTTATCGAGTGCTTGATAAAAACTACAGCGTGCGTCATAGCTACTCTCATGGCGGCCGACTGGTAAAAACAATATTGCCGAATGGGGACGTTCGTGAAGTAGTTTATGATGAGGCTGGTCGGGTTGAAAAAGTTAGCCAGAGCGCGATTCAGGCTCAGATGACTTACGATCCTGTGGGGCTGTTGTCCGAGGTGGAGGTCTTGGATACGCCGCAGGGGTATTGCATGAAAACTTCCCTTGAATATGACGCTTTGGGGCGCGAAACTCGTCGAACGCTCAGTTTTAAAAAAATACCAGACGAGTTTTCAACTGTTCATTGGGAAATGCAGTCTGAGTACGCTGCTGATAACAACCTTGTAGCCAGATCAATTGAGTCTGCCGGGCAAGAGACGCTGAGTGAGTCCTTTGTTTATGATTCGCGTGGCAGACTCGTTCGCTATCGCTGTGAAGGCGAAAGTCCGCTGGATGGTTTCGGTCGACGCGTGCGCGAACAAGTTTATGAGTTTGATGTTTTCGACAATATAACGAGCGTGAAAACCGAGGCTGCCGACGGGGCGATGCATACGGAGTTCTATGATTACGATATCCCTGCTGGTTGTGGGCGTCTGACAGGTGTTCGGGTTGGCGGCGAAACTGTCCCCTCTATGGTATTTAAGTACGATAAAAGCGGGCGTTTGGTAACGGATGGGCAAAAAGAACACACCTACCGATACGATGCATTAGGGCGCCTGAATATTATAAACAATGTCCCACGCAACGTTGTTGAAGCGTTTAGCTATGACGGCACTGATCGGTTATTGACGGTGGCCATAGGGGGGCTGACGCGCAACCGGTTTTATATTGATAGCCGCGTATGTGTTGAGCTGATAAATGAAACCGCCATCACATTCCTTGAGCACGCTGGCATGCTGTTGGCCCAATGCGAAGGCACGAAGGTCGGTGAGAATAGGCCGCCTGCTCTGTTATTCGGCACAGACATGAATAACAGCGTCCGCGTCGTGGCCACGGATGATCCGCGCGATCCCGTACGGACCCTCGGCTACTTGCCGTATGGACTAAGCGGGAGCGAGGCTGGCAAACGCGGTATACACCGCACTCACGATGAAATCAGCCTTGCCCAGTTTAATGGTGAGCTTCGCAGCGCGGTGATGGGCGGCTATCACTTAGGCAATGGCTACCGAACCTACGACCCGGAATTGATGAGGTTTCATCAGCCTGACGCGTCCAGCCCATTTGGCGCTGGCGGAATCAATGCTTACGCGTACTGCCTGGGAGACCCTATAAACCATATTGATCCTACGGGGCATTGGTCTTGGCGCACATGGCTGGGTATCGGATTGGGTGTGTTGACTATTGTGGCGGTGGTCGCCGAGGTAATGACGGCAGGAGCAATAACCCCGTTGTTGGTTGTTGGCGCTTCCATGGGGGTTTGTTCTGGGGTTACCGGCATTGCTTCGGCATTGGTTAAAGAGTATCACCCTGGTTCCGTTGCAGGTGATGTGTTGGGTTACGTGAGCATGGTGACCGGACTTCTGTCACTTAGCGTGGGGGCCTATTCAAACTACCCTCAAATCATGCTGACGCTCAGTAATCTGTTAAAGGGTGCTGCCAGTGAGGCGCCTTTGTTGAGTCGGTTGGCAAGTGCGGTCGCCAGTGGGGTGAAAACACTGGGCCCTATCAGAGGCACGCTGCTGACGGGTACTGCAGTTGCCAAGGGCGACGATATACGGCGTTGGGCTTTTAGGATTTCGCCCGCGTGAACGTGTGGTTTGCCCTGTGCCTGTAGTGCAATGCTTGCCTGGATGCCTGTTGGCGTGGGTGGTGCCCATGTAAACTGCCGGCCTCTTTGCAAGGATCGCCATCATGCTGTTGATGCTCTACCTCATCGCCATCACCGCTGAAGCCATGACCGGCGCGCTGTCCGCCGGGCGCCGTGGCATGGACTGGTTTGGCGTGGTGCTGATCGCCTGCGTCACCGCGCTGGGCGGTGGTTCGGTACGCGATGTGCTGTTGGGGCATTACCCGCTGACCTGGGTAAAACACCCGGAATACCTGGTGCTCACCTCCATCGCGGCATTGGTGACGATCTTTATTGCGCCGCTGATGCGCCGCCTGCGCTCGTTGTTCCTGGCGTTGGACGCCTTGGGCCTGGTGGCCTTCACCTTGATCGGCTGCATGACAGCGTTGGAAATGGGCCACGGCATGCTGGTGGCATCGGTCAGCGGCGTGATCACGGGCGTATTCGGCGGCATCCTGCGCGATATCTTCTGCAACGACATCCCGCTGATCTTCCGCCGTGAGCTGTACGCCAGCGTGTCGTTCCTCGCCGCCTGGTTCTACATGCTGTGCCTGTATCTCCAACTGCCCAGCGAGCAGGCGATTCTGCTGACCTTGTTCAGCGGCTTTCTGCTACGCCTGCTGGCGATCCGTTTTCACTGGGAAATGCCCAAGTTCGTCTACAACGACGACGTGCACTAGCGCGTAGCGTGCTGGTTGAGCGCCCATTCCACATGTTCGCGCACCAGCTCGGACGGATAATCGCGGCGTGCTTTCAAGGCTTCGAGCACCGGGATGCTCGACGGCGCGTTGCCCAGGCCCACTGCCAGGTTGCGCAGCCAGCGCTCATAACCGGCGCGGCGTAGGGGCGAGCCTTCGGTGCTGCTGAGGAATTTATCCTCATCCCACATAAACAGTTCGGCCAGTTCTGCGTTATCCAGATTGTGCCGTGGCTTGAAATCGCTCTCGGCCGTGGATCGAGCGAAACGATTCCACGGGCAAACGATCTGACAGTCATCGCAGCCGAACACCCGATTGCCGATCAGTGGGCGCAGGTCCTCGGGGATCGCACTCTTGAGTTCGATGGTCAGGTAGGAAATGCAGCGCCGCGCGTCGAGCACATATGGGCCGACGAAGGCATTGGTGGGGCATATATCCAGGCACGCGGTGCAGCGGCCGCAATGCTCGGTGGTGTGGGGCGCGTCCACCGGCAAGGGCAAATCGACAAACAGTTCACTCAGGAAGAAGTAACTGCCGGCCTTGCGATTGAGTACCAGGGTGTTTTTGCCGATCCAGCCGAGGCCGGCTTTTTCGGCAATGGCTTTTTCCAGCACGGGCGCGCTGTCGACAAAGGCGCGAAAGCCAAACGGGCCGATTTGTGCCTGGATACGGTCGGCCAGTTGCTGCACGCGCTTGCGGATCAGCTTGTGGTAATCACGGCCCAGGGCGTAACGGGAGATGTAGGCTTTTTCTGGCTTGGCCAGCAACTGCGCCATTTGCGTGTCGCCTGGCAGATAATCCATGCGCAGCGACACCACGCGCAGGGTGCCCGGCACCAGTTCTTCGGGGTGCGAGCGTTTGCTGCCATGGGCGCCCATGTATTCCATCTCGCCGTGGTAGCCCGCGTCGAGCCAGCGTTGCAGGTGCTGCTCATGTTCGGCCAGGTCCAGGCCGCTGATGCCGACTTGTTGAAAGCCCAGCTCGCGGCCCCAGTCTTTGATCGATTGGGCGAGGGCGGGCAGATCGGAAGTAATTGCGGGCATGAGACACGGGAAACCACAGGTTAGATGCGTATAATTCTGCCAGACATCGGAGCTTGAAGACGCATGCCGCAGACAAAACACACAATTACCGACGTACAGCCGCTGTTGCACGGCCATTTGCCGCAACTGGCTGCACGTTCCCCGGACGCCCATAAAGGTCAGTTCGGCCACCTGCTGGTCATCGGCGGCGACCATGGCTTTGGCGGTGCTGCGTTGCTCAGCGCCGAAAGCGCCTTGCGCAGTGGCGCGGGCATGGTCTCGCTGGCGACTCGCCCGGAACACGTGCCGGCTGCACTCGCACGCTTGCCTGAGGTGATGACCGTCGGCGTGAGTTCGGCCAATCAGTTGATGGGGCTGCTTGAAAAAATCTCGGTGATCGTTATCGGCCCCGGCCTGGGCGCAGCGTCCTGGGGCAAAAGCCTGTTGTCGGTCGCCGCCAACGCCCGGCAGCCGCAAGTCTGGGATGCCGACGCCTTGAACCAGTTGGCTGCAGGTGGTGTAAGCCTGCCGACCAACAGCGTGATCACGCCGCATCCCGGCGAGGCGGCGCGGTTGATGGGTATCACGACAGCCGAGGTTCAGGCCGATCGCCTTAACGTGGCGCGCGCTTTGAGCCAGAAATTCAATGCAGTGGCTATCCTCAAGGGTGCTGGCAGTTTGATTGCCAGCCCGGATGGTCGTGTTTCGCGCTGTGACCAAGGCCACCCGGCGATGGCAACCGCCGGTTTGGGGGATGTGCTGAGCGGCTTGGTGGGTGCATTGCTGGCCCAAGGCATGCCCGCCTATGAGGCAAGTTGCCTGGCCGTGTGGTTGCACGCCACGGCGGGGGATCGCCAAGGCACTTACGGTCGCGGCCTGGCCGCCAGCGACCTGATACCCGCCATTCGTCAATTGCTGGAGGAGCAGTCGCCGTGTCTGAAGTAAGCCTTTTTCTGGCTGATGAAGACGCCATGGTCGCGTTGGGTCAGCGTATTGCCCAGGTTACGGCCGGCGCGGGACTGATTTTCCTTGAAGGCGACCTGGGCGCGGGCAAAACCACACTGTCGCGGGGGATTATTCGTGGGTTGGGCCACGGGGGCGCGGTAAAAAGCCCGACGTTCACCTTGGTCGAACCCTACGAGATCGGTGCGGTTCGCGCCTTCCACTTCGACCTGTATCGGCTGGTCGACCCCGAAGAACTGGAGTACATGGGCATCCGTGATTACTTTGATGAAGACGCACTGTGCCTGATCGAGTGGCCAGATAAAGGCACAGGCTTTTTGCCAAAGCCGGACCTGACCATTACCATTACGCCGCATGAGCATGGACGTCAGCTGAAGTTGTTGCCCCAGAGTACGCGCGGCCAGTCTTGGTGCGCGGCCCTGGCATTGGAATTCAAATAAAATTGGTGGGGTTAGGTATGCGCTTTCGCGCGATGGTTGCTGTCGTAGGGGTGTTGCTTGCGGCAATGACTTTCAATGCTCTGGCTGCTTCACAGGTGAAAAGTGTTCGCCTGTGGCGAGCGCCGGATAACACGCGACTGGTGTTCGACCTGTCTGGCCCGGTCCAGCACAGCGTCTTTACCCTGACGGCGCCCGATCGCCTGGTGATCGACATCAACGGCGCCACCCTCGGCGCGCCGCTGAAAGTCTCCACCGCCAATACCCCGATCACCGCGATGCGCTCGGCCCAGCGCACGCCGACCGACCTGCGTGTGGTCATCGACCTGAAAAAGGCCGTGACCCCGAAAAGCTTCGTACTGGCGCCTAATGCCCAATACGGCAACCGGCTGGTGGTCGACCTGTTCGACAATCCCGCCGATGCCGCGCCGCCGCCTGCGCCAACCCCGAGTGTTGCGACGGTGCCGGCCGTACCGGTCAACCCGGCGCAGCCGCAGGTCAAGTTGCCGCCACCACCACCGGCGCCTGCGGGCAAGCGCGACATTATTGTGGTGATCGACGCCGGCCACGGCGGGGAAGACCCGGGCGCCTCCGGTTCGCGCGGCCAGCACGAGAAAGACGTGGTACTGGCCATCGCCCGTGAACTGCAGCGCCAAGTCAATGGTATGAAAGGCTATCGCGCCGAGCTGACCCGTACCGGCGATTACTTCATCCCGCTGCGCGGCCGTACCGAAATCGCTCGCAAGAAGGGCGCCGACCTGTTTGTGTCGATCCACGCCGACGCTGCGCCATCGACAGCGGCCTTCGGTGCCTCGGTGTTTGCCTTGTCGGATCGTGGCGCTACGTCCGAAACCGCACGCTGGCTGGCCGACAGCGAAAACCGTTCCGACTTGATCGGCGGGGCCGGCAACGTTTCCCTCGACGACAAAGACAAAATGCTCGCAGGCGTATTGCTCGACCTGTCGATGACCGCTTCGCTGACCTCCAGCTTGAATGTCGGCCAAAAAGTCCTGAGCAACATTGGCCGCGTGACGTCTCTGCACAAACAGCGCGTGGAGCAGGCCGGGTTCATGGTGTTGAAGTCGCCGGATATCCCGTCGATCCTGGTGGAAACCGGGTTTATCTCCAACTCCAACGAAGCCTCGAAACTGGCCAGTTCCAGCCACCAGCAGGCGCTGGCGCGTTCGATCAGCGCCGGTATTCGCCAGTTCTTCCAGCAAAACCCGCCGCCGGGCACCTACATTGCCTGGCTGCGTGACTCCGGCAAGATCGCCCAAGGCCCGCGTGACCATCGCGTGCAGCCCGGCGACACCCTGGCCATGCTGGCCGTGCGTTTTCAGGTATCGGCCGCGACCTTGCGCAGCGCCAACAACCTGAAGACCGATGAGTTGAAAGTTGGCCAGGTGTTGACCATCCCTGGCACAGAATTGGCGGCGCAGTAATGAGCGAATCAGTTTTGAATAGCGGTTCACGCATCGAACTGCTCAGCCCGCGCCTCGCCAACCAGATTGCAGCGGGTGAGGTGGTTGAGCGCCCGGCGTCGGTGATCAAGGAATTGCTGGAAAACAGCATCGACTCCGGTGCCAAGCGCATTGATGTCGATGTGGAGCAGGGCGGCGTCAAGCTGCTACGGGTGCGTGACGACGGCAGCGGGATCTCCTCGGATGACCTGCCGCTGGCTCTGGCGCGTCACGCCACCAGCAAGATTCGCGACCTCGAAGACCTTGAGCGGGTAATGAGCCTGGGTTTTCGTGGTGAGGCATTGGCGTCCATCAGCTCCGTAGCGCGCCTGACCCTGACTTCCCGCACCCGCAGCGCCGAACAAGCCTGGCAGGTGGAAACCGAAGGCCGTGACATGGCGCCTCGCGTGCAGCCGGCCGCGCACCCGGTGGGCACTTCGGTTGAGGTTCGCGACCTGTTTTTCAACACGCCCGCGCGGCGCAAGTTCCTCAAGGCCGAAAAAACCGAATTCGATCACCTGCAAGAAGTCATCAAGCGTCTGGCCTTGGCGCGCTTTGATGTGGCGTTCCATTTGCGCCACAACGGCAAAACCATTCTCAGCCTGCACGAAGCCCATGACGACGCTGCGCGCGCTCGGCGGGTCTCGGCGATCTGCGGCGCAGGCTTCCTGGAGCAGGCGCTGCCAATTGAAATCGAGCGCAATGGCTTGCGGCTCTGGGGTTGGGTGGGTTTGCCGACCTTCTCCCGCAGCCAGGCGGACTTGCAGTATTTCTTTGTGAATGGCCGTGCGGTACGCGACAAACTGGTAGCCCACGCGGTGCGCCAGGCGTATCGCGATGTGCTGTTCAACGGGCGTCATCCGACGTTTGTGCTGTTTTTTGAGGTCGACCCGTCGGTGGTCGACGTCAATGTGCACCCGACCAAGCACGAAGTGCGTTTCCGTGACGGGCGCATGGTGCATGACTTCCTTTATGGCACGCTGCACCGAGCCCTGGGCGATGTGCGCCCGGATGACCAGTTGTCTGCGCCGATCGTGACGGCGGTGGTAAGGCCCAGCGGTCCGGAGGCTGGCGAGTTTGGCCCTCAGGGCGAAATGAGCCTGGCCGCCAACCTGCTGCAATCGCCGCAACCACAGCCTTCCTACACCGCGCCGGGTTCCGGTTCGGGCGCGGGCTATCAGTACCAATACACGCCTCGTCCGCAGTCGGCTGTGCCGGTGGCTGAGGCCCAGGCCGCCTATCGCGAATTTTTTGCACCGCTGCCGGGTGCCGAACCCGGCGCTGTGGCGTTGCCTGAGGGCGGCGGTGATATTCCGCCTTTGGGTTATGCGTTGGCGCAGCTCAAGGGCATTTATATCCTCTCCGAAAACGCCCACGGCCTGGTGCTGGTGGACATGCATGCCGCCCACGAACGGATCATGTACGAGCGCTTGAAGATCGCCATGGCCAGTGAAGGTCTTAGCGGCCAGCCGTTGTTGGTGCCGGAATCCCTGGCGGTGAGCCAGCGTGAAGCCGATTGCGCCGAGGAACACCACAGCGTGTTCCAGAAGCTGGGCTTCGAACTGCAACGCCTGGGCCCGGAAACCCTGGCCATCCGCCAGATTCCGGCCTTGCTCAAGCAAGCCGAAGCCAACCGCCTGGTGGCCGACGTGCTGGCCGACCTGATGGAATACGGCACCAGTGACCGCATCCAGGCGCACATCAACGAACTGCTCGGCACTATGGCCTGCCACGGTGCAATCCGCGCCAACCGTCGCCTGGCCTTGCCGGAAATGAACGGCTTGCTGCGCGACATGGAAAACACCGAGCGCAGCGGGCAATGCAACCATGGCCGACCGACCTGGACCCAAATGGGCCTGGACGACTTGGACAAACTGTTCTTGCGCGGCCGTTGATGAGTGCCTTGCCCCCTGCCATCTTCCTGATGGGCCCTACGGCCGCCGGCAAGACCGACCTGGCCATCGAGCTGACCAAAGTGCTGCCCTGCGAGCTGATCAGTGTCGACTCTGCCCTGGTTTACCGGGACATGGACATCGGCACGGCCAAGCCTTCAAAAGAGCTGTTGGCACAGTATCCGCACCGGTTGATTGACATCATCGACCCGGCCGAGAGTTATTCCGCAGCCGATTTTCGTACTGACGCCCTGGCCGCCATGGCCGAAATCACCGCGCGGGGAAATATCCCGCTGCTGGTGGGCGGTACGATGCTCTATTACAAGGCTCTGCAGGAAGGCTTGGCGGATATGCCGGCGGCCGACGCCCAGGTGCGCGGCGAAATCGAAGAAGAGGCTGCACGCCTCGGCTGGCAAGCCCTGCACGACCAGTTGGCGGCAGTTGACCCGGTTTCCGCTGCGCGCATTCACCCCAATGACCCCCAGCGCCTCAGCCGCGCCCTGGAAGTCTGGCGGGTGAGCGGCCAGACCATGACTGAACACAGGCTGAAACAAACTGCGCAAAGTGCTGAAGCAGGCGCATCTGGACAGTCACAATTGCCCTATACTGTGGCGAATCTGGCCATTGCCCCGGCAGATCGCCAGGTGTTGCATGAACGAATTGCACAAAGATTCACAATTATGTTGGAACAGGGGTTTGTGGACGAGGTCGTAGCACTGCGTTCCCGAGGTGACCTGCATGCCGGGTTGCCTTCGATACGTGCTGTAGGCTACCGCCAAGTCTGGGAACATCTGGATGGCAAGCTGACGTCAGCCGAAATGCAGGAGCGCGGCATCATTGCCACGCGCCAATTGGCGAAGCGCCAGTTCACCTGGTTGCGCAGCTGGAGTGATTTGCACTGGCTGGACAGCCTGGACAGCGACAATCTGTCACGCGCCTTGAAATACTTGGGATCGGTCTCCATATTGAGCTGAGTCCTTGCAATTGCCGTCTATCCTTGGGGGTGTGACGGCCATAAGCTATCTATTTTCCGAATTTTATTATTGATCCTTAAAGGAGTGCGGCACATGTCAAAAGGGCATTCGCTACAAGACCCTTACTTGAATACTTTACGTAAAGAGAAAGTTGGGGTTTCCATCTATCTGGTCAACGGTATCAAGCTGCAAGGCACGATCGAGTCGTTCGACCAGTTCGTGATCCTGCTGAAAAACACCGTCAGCCAGATGGTTTACAAGCACGCTATCTCGACAGTCGTTCCAGTTCGTCCAATCCGTCTGCCTAGCGCAGCAGGTGATGAACAGGGTGACGCTGAGCCAGGTAACGCCTGATAGGAGTCTCCTTTGTTCTTTGAGCGCCACGGTGGTGGTGAGCGAGTAATCCTCGTTCACTTGGATGGACAGGACCCTGAGGCGCGCGAAGATCCGCAGGAGTTTCAGGAGTTGGCAAATTCGGCCGGCGCCGAGACCGTTGCGTTTTTTAACGTACCGCGTCATCGGCCAACCGCCAAATACCTGATTGGCAGCGGCAAGGTCGAGGAACTGCGCGACCTGGTTCATGCCGAAGAAGCCGATCTGGTGATCTTCAATCACACCCTCACGCCCAGTCAGGAACGTAACCTCGAACGTGTTTTCGAGTGTCGCGTGATCGACCGCACCGGTCTGATTCTCGATATTTTCGCCCAGCGCGCCCGTACCCATGAAGGCAAGCTCCAGGTAGAACTGGCCCAGCTTGACCACATGAGCACCCGGCTGGTGCGTGGCTGGACTCACCTTGAGCGTCAGGGTGGTGGCATCGGTATGCGCGGCCCGGGTGAAACCCAGCTGGAAACCGACCGACGTCTGCTGCGGGTACGCCTGCGACAGATCAAGGGGCGCCTGGAAAAAGTACGCAGCCAGCGTGAACAATCACGCCGTGGCCGCTCGCGTGCGGACATCCCTACGGTCTCTCTGGTGGGCTATACCAACGCCGGCAAATCCACGCTGTTCAACAACGTGACGAAATCCGACGTGTACGCGGCCGACCAGCTGTTCGCGACCCTCGACCCGACCTTGCGCCGTCTGGACATCGACGACCTGGGGCCGATTGTCCTGGCCGACACGGTAGGCTTTATTCGTCACTTGCCGCACAAGCTGGTCGAAGCGTTTCGGTCTACGCTCGAAGAGTCGAGCAATTCCGACCTGCTGTTGCACGTGATCGATGCGGCCGAACCGGATCGCATGCTGCAGATCGAGCAGGTGATGGTGGTGCTGGGCGAGATTGGTGCACAGGACTTGCCGATCCTCGAGGTCTATAACAAACTCGATTTGCTTGAGGGCGTTGAGCCGCAAATCCAGCGCGATGAAGACGGCAAGCCCCAGCGGGTGTGGCTGTCGGCGCGCGATGGCAGTGGTCTGGAGTTGCTTGAACAGGCGATTGCCGAGCTGTTGGGCAGCGATTTGTTTGTCGGCACCTTGCGCTTGCCGCAACGTTTTGCTCGACTGCGTGCACAGTTTTTCGAGCTGGGCGCCGTACAGAAAGAAGAATACGACGAAGAAGGTGTCAGCTTGCTGGCCGTTCGATTGCCGCGCTCGGAGCTGAATCGGCTGGTCAGCCGTGAAGGTGTGGTACCGACAGAGTTCATCGAACAACACACTTTGCAATAAAAGCCTCCGAAAGCGGTTGTGCCGCAGTAGCAGGCATTCTGTAGCATTGGTCGGCGCGCCGTGGGTGCGTCTTTGCTTTATCAGATGGAGAGCGCTATGGCTTGGAATGAGCCGGGTGGCAACTCGAATAATCAGGATCCTTGGGGTGGTAAACGCCGCAATAATGGCGACCGCAAGGGGCCACCAGATCTCGACGAGGCCTTCCGAAAGCTGCAGGAAAGCCTGAATGGGTTGTTCGGTGGTGGAAAAAAACGCGGTGGTGGTGACGACGGCGGTCGCACAAGCAAGGGCGGCGGCTACGGCCTGCTGGGCCTAGGGCTTGTCGTGCTCGCAGCCGTTTGGCTGTACAGCGCCGTTTACGTGGTGGACGAGCAGGAGCAAGCCGTGGTGCTGCGCTTCGGCAAGTACTACGAGACTGTCGGGCCAGGCCTGAACATCTATTTCCCGCCGATCGACAAGAAGTACATGGAGAACGTCACGCGTGAGCGTGCCTACACCAAGCAGGGCCAGATGCTGACCGAAGACGAGAACATCGTCGAAGTGCCGCTGACCGTGCAGTACAAGATCAGCAACCTGCAGGACTTCGTGCTGAACGTTGATCAGCCGGAAATCAGTCTGCAACACGCAACCGAAAGTGCCCTGCGCCACGTGGTGGGTTCCACCGCCATGGACCAGGTGCTGACCGAAGGTCGTGAATTGATGGCCAGCGAAATCAAGGAGCGGCTGCAACGGTTCCTCGATACCTATCGCACCGGCATCACTGTGACCCAGGTGAACGTACAGAGCGCAGCGGCACCGCGCGAAGTGCAGGAAGCTTTTGATGACGTGATCCGCGCCCGTGAAGACGAGCAGCGTTCGCGCAACCAGGCTGAAACCTACGCCAACGGCGTCGTGCCGGAAGCCCGTGGTCAGGCCCAGCGTATCCTTGAAGATGCCAACGGTTACCGCGACGAAGTGGTCTCCCGCGCCAAGGGTGAGGCAGACCGCTTTACCAAACTGGTTGCCGAGTACCGCAAGGCTCCGGAAGTCACGCGTGAGCGTCTGTACCTGGACACCATGCAGGAAGTCTTCAGCAACACCAGCAAGGTTCTCGTGACCGGCAGCAAAGGTGGGCAGAACAACCTGCTGTACCTGCCGCTGGACAAGATGATCGAAGGTGGTCGTAGCAGCACCAGCGCACCGTCGAGCAGCTCGAATGCCGCTGCCAACGAAGCGAGCGCCCGTGCGGCCGCTGACTTGCTGCAACAGCAAACACGTACCAGGGAGAGTCGTTGATGAGCAATAAATCGCTGACCGCCCTGATTGTGGGCGTCGTCGTGGTCATCGCTGCCTGGAACTGCTTCTACATCGTGTCTCAGACCGAGCGCGCGGTGTTGCTGCAATTCGGTCGTGTGGTGCAGGCGGATGTCCAGCCGGGCCTGCATGTGAAAGTCCCCTACGTGAACCAGGTGCGCAAGTTCGACGGCCGCCTGATGACCCTGGATGCACCGACACAGCGCTTCCTGACCCTGGAAAAGAAAGCCGTGATGGTTGACGCCTACGCCAAGTGGCGCGTCAAGGATGCCGAGCGCTTCTACACCGCGACCTCCGGCCTCAAGCAGATTGCCGACGAGCGTTTGTCGCGCCGTCTGGAATCGGGCCTGCGTGACCAGTTTGGTAAGCGCACCCTGCATGAGGTGGTATCCGGTGAACGTGATGCGCTGATGGCTGACATCACCCGTTCGCTGAACACGATGGCAGAAAAAGAGCTGGGCATCGAAGTGGTCGATGTTCGGGTCAAGGCTATTGATCTGCCGAAGGAAGTGAACCGCAGCGTGTTCGAGCGTATGAGCACCGAGCGTGAGCGTGAAGCCCGTGAGCATCGCGCCAAAGGTAACGAGTTGGCTGAAGGTATCCGTGCGGATGCCGACCGTCAGCGCCGTGTACTGCTGGCAGAGGCCTATCGCGAGTCTGAAGAGGCCCGGGGTGATGGTGATGCCCAAGCTGCGGCGATCTACGCCAAGGCTTACGGCCAGGACCAGGAGTTCTACGCGTTCTACCGTAGCCTGCGCGCTTACCGTGAAAGCTTCGCGAACAAAACCGACGTCATGGTGCTGGACCCAAGCAGCGACTTCTTCCGCTACCTGGAAAAGTCCAAGTAACCAAGCCTGTGACTTTAGGGCGCACTCCGTCGGGCGGCTAAAATGCCTGGCGGGGTGATCCTTTCAGAAAACGGGTGTATGATGCGGCAGCCGGGAAATTCCCGGCTTTTTTGCGTCTGCATGTTTGATTCGGCAGACGCCACAGGTTTTTCGAGGAAAGTGCCCGACGAGGCCGCAGGCAGGCCGTTCGTCACGTCGCTCTTGCGCGTGGATTATGCAAAGCGTGGGTATTTTCTGCTTCACTCAAGGCTCGGCCGAGGGCTGGCCGCCCGGATCATAGGGGAATGGCGTAATGGCAACGGTAGACCGCTGGCTGCTGCCAGATGGCATCGAAGAAGTACTGCCACCAGAAGCTGCGCGCATTGAAGTAGCGCGTCGCCAGGTGTTGGATCTGTTCCAGAGCTGGGGTTACGAGTTTGTCGTGACCCCCCATATCGAGTACCTGGAATCCCTGCTGACCGGCGCGGGCCAGGACCTGGATCTGCGCACCTTCAAGGTCATCGACCCGCAATCGGGCCGGCAAATGGGTTTCCGTGCCGATATCACGCCGCAAGTGGCGCGCATCGATGCGCACACCCTGCGCCGCGAAGGCCCGAGCCGTCTGTGCTACGCCGGCAGCGTGCTGCATGCTCAGCCGCGCGCGTTGTCGTCTTCGCGCAGCCCGATTCAGTTGGGCGCCGAGTTGTACGGTGATGCCAGCCCGAGCAGCGACGTTGAAGTGATCAGCCTGATGCTGGCCATGCTGCAACTGGCCGATGTGCCGGATGTGCACATGGACCTGGGCCACGTCGGTATCTACCGTGGCCTGGCCCGTGCGGCCGGTTTGTCCGGTGAAGTGGAGCAACAGTTGTTCGATGCCTTGCAGCGCAAGGCTATCGATGAAGTGATCGCCCTGACCGCAGGCGTGCCTGCGGACCTGGCCGACATGCTGCGCGCCCTGGTGAACCTGTGCGGTGGCCGTGAAGTGCTGGTGGCTGCCCGTGAGCGCCTGGCCAATGCGCCGGCGCCGGTATTGGCTGCGCTGGATGATGTGTTCGCGATTGCCGAGCAGTTGTCGGCGCGCTTCCCCGAGTTGCCGCTGTATTTCGACCTGGGTGAGTTGCGCGGTTACCACTATCACACCGGTGTGGTGTTCGCCGTGTTTGTGCCGGGTGTTGGCCAGGCCATCGCCCAAGGCGGTCGTTATGACGATATCGGCGCTGATTTTGGTCGCGCGCGTCCGGCGACTGGCTTTTCTACCGATTTGAAAACCCTGGTGACCCTGGGGCGTGCTGAGGTCGAGCTGCCGTCTGGTGGCATCTGGATGCCCGACAGTACGGACGCAGCACTCTGGCAGCAGGTTTGCCAGTTGCGCAGTGAGGGTCAGCGTGTTGTCCAGGCTTTGCCTGGGCAGCCATTGGCCGCCGCCCGTGATGCGGACTGCGACCGGCAATTGATTCTGCAGAACGGGCTTTGGCAAGTATCGCCACTGGCTTCTTGAGTTTTCCTGCCGGCCATCGCCGGCACCAAGTTTGCGCGAATGAGGACAAGTGTTATGGGTAAGAATGTCGTAGTCCTGGGCACCCAATGGGGTGATGAGGGCAAAGGCAAGATCGTTGATCTGCTGACCGAACATGCTGCCGCCGTAGTGCGCTACCAAGGTGGCCACAACGCTGGCCACACCCTGGTCATCGATGGCGAAAAAACCGTCTTGCACCTGATCCCGTCGGGCGTGCTGCGCGAAGGCGTGCAGTGCCTGATCGGCAACGGCGTAGTGGTTGCACCTGACGCCCTGCTGCGTGAGATCACCAAGCTGGAAGAGAAAGGCGTACCGGTGCGCGAGCGCCTGCGTATCAGCCCGTCCTGCCCGCTGATCCTGTCCTTCCACGTTGCGCTGGACCAGGCCCGTGAAAAGGCGCGTGGCGAGCTGAAGATCGGCACCACCGGTCGCGGCATCGGCCCGGCGTACGAAGACAAGGTTGCACGTCGTGGCCTGCGTGTGGGCGACCTGCTCAACATGCCGCGCTTTGAAGACAAGCTGCGTGAACTGGTGGATTACCACAACTTCATGCTGGTGGGTTACTACAAAGAGCCAGCCATCGAGTTCGAAAAGACCCTGGCCGAGTGCAAGGAATACGCTGAGCTGCTCAAGCCGCTGATGCTGGACGTGACTGCCGAGCTGCACGACCTGCGTCGCGCTGGCAAAGACATCATGTTCGAAGGCGCCCAGGGTTCGTTGCTCGACATCGACCACGGCACCTACCCGTACGTGACCAGCTCCAACACCACCGCGGGTGGCGTTGCGACCGGTTCGGGCGTTGGCCCGATGTTCCTGGACTACATCCTGGGCATCACCAAGGCTTACACCACGCGCGTGGGTTCGGGCCCGTTCCCGACTGAGCTGTTCGACGAAGTCGGCGCGCACCTGGCCAAGCAAGGTCACGAGTTCGGCGCTACCACCGGCCGTGCCCGTCGTTGTGGCTGGTTCGACGCCGTTATCCTGCGTCGCGCTATCGATGTGAACAGCATCTCGGGCATCTGCCTGACCAAGCTGGACGTTCTCGACGGCCTGGAAGCCATCAACATCTGCATCGGCTACAAAGATGCACAAGGCAAAGACGTTGCACCGACCGACGCTGACAGCTACGTCGGCCTGCAGCCTGTGTACGAAGAAGTGCCGGGCTGGACCGAATCGACCGTGGGCGCCAAGACCCTTGAAGAGCTGCCGGCCAATGCCCGTGCCTACATCAAGCGTGTTGAAGAGCTGATCGGCGCGCCGATCGACATTATTTCGACAGGCCCGGACCGCAACGAGACCATCGTTCTGCGTCACCCGTTCGCTTAACAAGCTGTTGATGTAAAAAGCAAAAGGGCTCCTTCGGGAGCCCTTTTTCGTGCCTGGCTGGCAATCGGCACGACCCTTGCTATGGTTCTTTCTTTCGCGGTGCTATCAAATTAATGGCACCCGTGGTGGAGGGATTTACCGTGTCTGCCGTTCTCTCATTGTTACAAAGCCGACTGTTGCGGCCGGTGTTCGTTACCCTAGGTATCGCCCTTTTGGTGCAAGTGCTGGTGGCCGTTGCCCTGACGCGAAGCACCGTAACGGCGTTGGAAGCGGATTTAAGCAGCCGCCTGGGTGCCGACAGCCAGAAACTCTCTGGCGAGCTGGCGCAAGCCGGCAAGGAAGTCACCTCGAGCCTGGACAGCCTGTCTTCGAGCACGCGCCAGCGTCTGACCGCAGGGCTTTCCACGCGCCTGCAAGAGGAGCAGAAGCAACTGCGTGCGACCCTGGAAAAAGACCTGCAGGATTCGGCCAATGACATGGCCCAACTGCTGGCTTCGGTGGCGCCGCGCGCCATGTGGGACAGCGACGTGCCGACGTTGTCGGAGTTTGCCCGGCGCGCCCAGCGCAATCCCAACGTGTTGTTCGTGGTGTATGACGACGCGGCTGGCGAGCACCTGACCCGTTACCTCAATCGCGAAAACCCGATCAACCAGGCGCTGCTGGAAAAAGGCAAGGGCGACCGAGCCTTGGATAAGGTTCTGGATGCAGCTAAAAACGACCCCTCGGTGTTCTACGTCGAGGCGTCCATCAGCCCCAACGGCACCGAGATCGGCAAAGTCCGCATGGGTGTCTCGACCAAAGCGGTAGAGACCGACCTGGCAGCGCTGGACCAGCGCTTTGCTGCCTTGATCGCGAGCAGTGATCAGTTAGTCGGCGACAGCCTCAAGGGTGCCGCCGCCGACAGCGCAGCGGCCATGGGCGCGCGCCTGCAATCGGCGCAAGCCACCGCCACCCAGATGACCGCCAACACCAGCAGCGCCGTGCAGGACGCGGCAGGAGCGCTGCGCTGGCGCATCGGCATGGGGCTCGCGATTGTCGGGTTTGGCGTATTGCTGCTGATCGCCATCGTGCTGGGGCGCCGTGTGGTCAATCGGCTGAAGCTGTTGATTGCGGCCATGGATGACTTGGCGGCGGGCGAGGGCGACCTCACCAAGCGTGTGCAGATCAACAGCAAAGACGAAATCGGCGACATGGCCTCGGCGGTCAATCGCTTTGTGGATAAGTTGCAGCCGATCGTGCGTGAGGCGGGCGATGTGGCGCAGCGCACTGGCGTCGAAATCGGCGCCATGACCTTGCGCAATGCCGGGGCTGACAAGGCGGCCGGTTTGCAGCGCGACGAAGTTGCCGAAAGCCTGCGCGCGCTGTCGCAGATGGCCGATGAGGCCCAGGCCGAAAGCCATGCGATGCAGGCAGCTTTGCAGCAGGTGGTGGATATCCGCCAGGCCACGGATGAAAACTCGCGGACCTCGGCGGAGGTCGGCAGCCTGATCGAGGCGCTGGCGGGGCAGGTGCAGGCCGGTTCCCAGGTGATCGAGCGGTTGGCGCAGCAAAGTGAGCAGATCGAAGTGGTGTTGACGGTGATCCACGGGATTGCCGAGCAGACCAACCTGCTGGCCCTGAATGCGGCGATTGAAGCGGCGCGCGCGGGTGAGACCGGACGAGGTTTTGCGGTGGTGGCGGACGAAGTGCGGGCGCTGGCGAGTAAAACCCAAAGCTCCACCGGCGACATCCAGGCGCATATCGTGGCGTTGCAGCAGGGTGCTCGGGAGGCGGTGGAAACCATCGGCAAGGCCGGGCGCCAAGCGAATGAAGGGTTGTTGGTACTGCGCGACAGTGTGCGCTTGCAACAGTCGGTGCAGGCTTCGGTGGAGCAAGTGCATGCGGCGATTGGCTTGGCGACGCGTGCGGCCGAGCATCAAGCCCAGGGCGCGCATGCGGTGCGTGGGCGGGTCGAGGTGATCCATGCGCAGGCGGAGCGGGCCGCGCAGGCGGTGGTGGAAACCACGGCCAGTGGCAAGGTGCTGGATGGGTTGGCGGCGCAGTTGAAGGCGAGCTTGGGGCAGTTTCGGGCTTAGCGTCGTCTGCACCGGCCTTATCGCAGGCAAGCCAGCTCCCACATTCAACTGCATTCCAAAGTTGGAACTCGGTCAAATGTGGGAGCTGGCTTGCCTGCGATAGCGGTCTCAGCGGCTCAAATACATCCGGGTAGTGAGCAAGTACACCGGCAACCCCGACACCAGAATCAACAACGCCGCATACGGCGCCGCTGCCGCAAACTCAACATTCGAGGTATGCGCCCACACGGCAGTCGCCAGGGTATTCAACCCCGTCGGGCTGAGCAGCAAAGTCGCCGTCAACTCCTTCATCGCATCCAGAAAAACCAACGCGAACGCCGCCCCCAAGGCCGGGAAAATAATCGGCAAGGTGACCCGGCAAAAGGCGCTGAACGACGATGCTCCCAGCGTACGGGCGGCTTCTTCCAACTGGGGCGCCGCCTTGTTCAAGGCAGTTCGAATCGGTGCCTGGGCCAATGGCAAAAACAACAGCGCATAAGCAATCAGCAGCAATGCCGAGGTCTGATATAGCGCCGGCACATAGTGCAGGGCGAAATACACCAGTGTCAGCGCAATCACCAACCCTGGCAGGGCATGCAGCAGATAAGGCAGGCGCTCGGCCCAAATCGCCAACTGGCCTTTGTAGCGCACCACCAGCAACCCCACCGGTACTGCCAACACCAGGCATAGCGCAGCGCCGCCCAATGACAGCGCCAGCGAGGACAGCAGTGCCTCACCAATCTCGGCCACCGGGAACGCCGCCGATGAACCCACGGCAAGCCAGTAAGCGAGCATCCCCAGGGGAATGCCGCTGCCGATGATCGCCAGCGCCAGGCAATACAGCTGACCCAAGCTCGACCATTTGCCCAGCTTGACCTGTTCCGCATGCCGCGCCGCGCCCTGGCCGATGCGCACATGTCGGCCTTTGCCGCGCACGCGCAGTTCCAGCCACAGCAGCGTCAGGCACATCACCAGCAATACCGCCGAAAGCATCGCGGCATTGGCGTTGCTGAATTCCAGCTCGAATTGTTGATAGATGGCCGTGGTGAAAGTCTGCAGGCCGATAATCGACAGTGCGCCAAACTCCACCAGCATATGCAGCGCGATCAACAGCGCGCCGGCCAGCAGCGAAGGCCACAGCAAAGGCAGGGTGACGCGAAAAAATACGCCCCAGCGGTTCAGGCCCAGGGTACGCGCCGACTCTTCCAGTGAAGGGTCAAGATTGCGCAGGGTCGCTGCCACCGGCAGAAATACCAGCGGGTATTTCGACAGGGTCATCACGAGTATCGCCCCGCCAAGCCCTTCGAAGTTGGCGCTCAGCGACACCCAGGTAAAGCTGCTGACAAACGCCGGCACCGCAAATGGCAGGCACAGGATCACGCCCCAGATGCGCCGCCCCGGCAGGTTGCTGCGCTCAAGCAGCCAGGCCAGCGAGAGGCCGATGACCCCGCAGGCCACGGTTACGCCAATCATCAATGCCAAGGTGTTGCGCAACAGCCCGAACACATACGGCCGCCACAGCAGGTGCACCGCCTCCGCCCAGCCCGCCTGCCAGGCCTTGGTGCCGACATACACCAGCGGCAGCAGGCTCAGGCCAACCAGAAACAGCACGGGCAGCAGCAGCCAAATCGACGGGCGTTTGCGCCGTGGTATGAACCCGGCGGCGGAAAGCGATGGGTTCATCAGTTCAAGCCAACGTCACGTTCCAGGTCCAGGGCTTCTTCGGCGTTGCCAAGGTCGGCCGGGGTGACTTTCGGCGGTTGCAGCTCGCTGAACGGCTTGAGGCCACGATTGGATTGCATGCCCTTGCGCAGCGGGTATTCGGCCGAGGTGTTGGTGATCACGCGCTGGCCTTCTTCACTGGCCATGAACGCCAGCAGTTGCTGGGCTTCTTTGGGGTGCTTGCTGGATTTCAGTGCCGCCGCCGAGGACACGGTGATCAGGCCGCCCACATCGCCATCGGTGAAGTAATGCAGCTGCGAATCCAGGTTGGTTTTTTCTTTCTTCAGGGCGAACCAGTAGTAGTTGTTCACCAGCACGGTGGCCACTTCGCCGTTTTCGACGGCTTTGAGGGCGACCATATTGTTGCTGTACACCTTGCCGAAGGCGCGCAGGCCGGTCAGCCATTCTTCCGCGGCTTCGCGTCCGTGCAATTTGATGATGGCTACCGCTTGCTCCTGGAATGCGCCGCTGGTGGGCACAAAGCCGACTTTGCCTTGCCACTCTGGGCCAGCAAAATCGAGTACCGATTTGGGCAGGTCTTTCTCGGCGATCAGTTTGGGGTTAAAGGCCACGACGCGGGTGCGAGCGGTCACACCCATCCAGTCGCCATTGCTGCCCACGTAATCCTTGGGCAACACGTCCAGCGTGCTCGCATCAATTTTGGCCAGCAGGCCTTGCTCGCCGAGTTTGTTCAACGGTGGCGATTCTTCGGTGTAGATCACATCGGCAGGCGAGCGCTCGCCTTCTTCCACGACCTGGCTGGCGAGCTGGTTGCTGCTGCCTTTACGCACGTTGACGTGAATTCCGGTCTTGGCTTCGAAGGCCTTGGCGAGTTCATCGCCGACTTCTTTGTGCTGGCCGTTGTACAGGGTCAGGGACACCTTGTCGGCGGAGTAGGCGGTGGGCGAGAGCAGGGTCAAGCCGAGCAGGGTGAGGGTCAGGCCACGCAGAAGGGATGTCTTGAGACGGTTATCGCGGATCATCATCCGAAGTGTTCCTCGCTTGTATGCAACAAATCATTGCAAGGATAAACGATAAAACTTCTCATGTGCGGACGAGGGGGAAATCAGCGCTGAGGTTTTCAAACCCCGGAAACGAAAAAACCCGCTTTCGCGGGTTTGATCTGAATTTGGTGCCCAGGAGAAGACTCGAACTTCCACGACCTTGCGATCACCAGCACCTGAAGCTGGCGTGTCTACCAATTTCACCACCTGGGCATTATCAACAACGCTTGCGCTGTTGATGGAGCGAACTATACGGAGCGCTTTTTAATCTGTAAACCCCTGATATCAAAAATATAATTCAATATTCTTGTTAAAAATCAGAGGCCTGAAACGAAAAAACCCGCTTTCGCGGGTTTAATCTGAATTTGGTGCCCAGGAGAAGACTCGAACTTCCACGACCTTGCGATCACCAGCACCTGAAGCTGGCGTGTCTACCAATTTCACCACCTGGGCAGCATCAACAACGTTGCCGTCGTCGATGGCGCGCACTATACGGAGGCGATTTTGAGCTGTAAAGCCCTGCCATGAAAAAAGCCTGGAAAATTTCGCCAATGGTCATGCAAGGTGCTTTCCGAGGGCG
This sequence comes from Pseudomonas sp. Xaverov 259, assembly GCF_019352915.1. Classification (NCBI taxonomy): domain Bacteria; kingdom Pseudomonadati; phylum Pseudomonadota; class Gammaproteobacteria; order Pseudomonadales; family Pseudomonadaceae; genus Pseudomonas; species Pseudomonas sp. Xaverov 259. Next base: position 322,562 of record NZ_JAAAFV010000018.1, read on the forward strand.
GCAAAGGCCTTTTAAACGCTTGTTGATACCTGAAATTTCCCGTTTCAATACGCGTATGCCAAACTAACCCGCATATAGACAAGGTGAAAACTCTCTAATGGCCGATTGGCAGTCCCTCGATCCCGAGGCCGCTCGTGAAGCGGAAAAATATGAAAACCCTATTCCTAGCCGCGAACTGATCCTGGCGCATCTCGCCGATCGTGGTTCGCCTGCTAGCCGCGAGCAGTTGGTTGAAGAATTCGGTCTGACCACTGAAGACCAGCTCGAAGCCCTGCGCCGCCGTTTGCGTGCCATGGAGCGCGATGCTCAACTGATCTACACCCGCCGTGGCACCTATGCGCCTGTGGATAAGCTTGACCTGATCCTGGGTCGCATCGCCGGCCATCGCGATGGCTTCGGCTTCCTGATCCCGGATGACGGCAGCGACGACCTGTTCATGAGCCCGGCGCAAATGCGCCTGGTATTCGACGGCGACCGTGCCCTGGCTCGCGTGTCGGGCCTGGACCGTCGTGGTCGCCGTGAAGGCGTGATCGTCGAAGTGGTGTCCCGTGCCCACGAGTCCATCGTCGGTCGTTACTTCGAAGAAGGCGGTATCGGCTTTGTGGTGCCGGATAACCCGAAGGTGCAGCAGGAAGTGCTGATCACCCCGGGTCGCAATGGCGCCGCCAAGGTCGGCCAGTTCGTCGAGGTGAAAATCACCCACTGGCCAACGGCGCGCTTCCAGCCACAGGGCGATATTGTTGAAGTGGTCGGCAACTACATGGCGCCGGGCATGGAAATCGACGTTGCGCTGCGCACCTACGATATTCCTCACGTCTGGCCGCAGGCGGTGCTCAAAGAAGCCGCCAAGCTCAAGCCGGAAGTGGAAGAGAAAGACAAAGAAAAACGCATCGACCTGCGCCATCTGCCGTTCGTCACCATCGACGGCGAAGATGCCCGCGACTTCGACGATGCGGTCTATTGCGAAGCCAAGCCTGGCAAGCTGCGCCTGTTCTCTGGCGGCTGGAAGTTGTTCGTCGCGATTGCCGACGTGTCCAGCTATGTGAAGATCGGCTCGGCCCTGGACAACGAAGCCCAGGTGCGCGGCAACTCCGTGTATTTCCCTGAGCGCGTGATCCCGATGCTGCCTGAGCAGCTGTCCAACGGCCTGTGCTCCCTGAACCCGAAAGTCGACCGTTTGGCCATGGTCTGCGAGATGACCATCTCCAAAACCGGCGAAATGACCGACTACCAGTTCTACGAAGCGGTGATCCACTCCCAGGCGCGCCTGACCTACAACAAGGTCAGCACCATCCTGGAAGCGCCGAAGACCAGCGAAGCCAAGGCTCTGCGTGGCGAATACGCCGACGTCGTGCCGCACCTCAAGCAGCTTTATGCGCTGTACAAGGTATTGCTGGGCGCACGTCATGTCCGTGGCGCAATCGACTTTGAAACCCAGGAAACCCGGATTGTGTTCGGTTCCGAGCGCAAGATCGCGGCCATTACGCCGACGACGCGTAACGATGCGCACAAGCTGATCGAAGAATGCATGCTGGCGGCCAACGTGGCCACCGCAGAATTCCTCAAAAAGCACGAAATTCCTGCCCTGTACCGTGTGCACGACGGCCCGCCGCCGGAGCGTTTGGAAAAACTGCGCGCCTTCCTCGGTGAACTCGGCCTGTCCCTGCACAAAGGCAAGGATGGCCCGACGCCGAAGGATTACCAGGCATTGCTGGCCAGCATCAAGGACCGTCCGGATTACCACGTGATCCAGACCGTGATGCTGCGCTCGCTGAGCCAGGCGGTGTACAGCGCCGATAACCAGGGCCACTTCGGCCTGAATTACGAGGCGTACACCCACTTCACTTCGCCGATTCGTCGTTACCCGGACCTGCTCACGCACCGGGCGATTCGCAGCGTAATCCACTCCAAGCAGAACACTCCGCACGTCAAGCGCGCCGGTGCCATGACCATTCCGAAGGCACGGATCTATCCGTACGACGAAGCGGCTCTGGAACAGCTGGGCGAGCAGTGCTCGATGAGCGAGCGCCGCGCCGACGAGGCCACCCGCGACGTAGTGAACTGGCTCAAGTGCGAGTTCATGAAAGACCGCGTGGGCGAGTCGTTCCCAGGTGTGATCACCGCCGTGACCGGTTTTGGCCTGTTCGTCGAGCTGACCGACATCTACGTCGAAGGCTTGGTACACGTCACTGCGCTGCCGGGCGACTACTACCACTTTGACCCTGTGCATCACCGCCTGGCGGGCGAGCGCACGGGTCGCAGCTTCCGTTTGGGCGACACCGTGGAAGTGCAGGTCATGCGCGTCGACCTCGACGAGCGCAAGATCGACTTCGGCATGCCCGACAAGCCGAGCGAAACACCGACTGGCCGTAAAAAGCGTGGCAGCGAACCGACTGCGCCAGCCAGCAAAGGCAAGGGCGCGCCTGCGAAAGCAGCTGCCGCCGAGCCTGCGCCAGCCAAAGCCGGTCGTCGTTCGTCCACCAAGGAAAAAGCCCCCGAGGCCTACCGCCCGAGCGATGCTGCGGCGAAAAACGCTGAAGTGCGCAAGAGCCGTGAGTTGAAGCAGCAGTTGCTCAACGAAGCCAAAAGCGGTGGTAAAGCGGCGTCTGGGGGAAAGTCCCACGGGGCGGAAAAGCCGTCGAGCAAACCGAGTAAACACCGTAAAGGCCCGCCTAAAGCGGGTTCGGCCCCCGCGAAAAGCGGCGGGTCGCGCAAACCTAAGGCCAAGTCATGAGTCTGGAAAAAATCTACGGCGTACACGCCGTAGAAGCACTGCTGCGTCATCACCCTAAACGCGTCAAGCAGGTGTGGTTGGCCGAAGGCCGCAGCGAGCCGCGTGTACAAGCGCTGGTCGAGCTGGCCACGCAAAACAAGGTCGCTATCGGCCAGGCCGAGCGCCGTGAGATGGACGTGTGGGTTGAAGGCGTTCACCAGGGCGTGGTTGCGGACGTAAGCCCGAGCCAGGTCTGGGGCGAAGCGATGCTCGACGAGCTGCTCGACCGTACCGAAGGCGCGCCCCTGTTGCTGGTGCTGGACGGCGTGACCGACCCGCACAACCTCGGCGCTTGCCTGCGTTCGGCTGATGCTGCCGGTGCGCTGGCGGTGATCGTGCCTAAAGACAAGTCGGCAACCCTGACGCCGGTCGTGCGTAAAGTCGCGTGCGGCGCGGCGGAAGTGATTCCGCTGGTGGCCGTGACCAACCTGGCGCGCACCCTGGAGAAACTCCAGCAGCGCGGCCTGTGGGTCGTGGGCACGGCGGGCGAGGCCGAGGTCAGCATTTATGACCAGGACCTCACCGGCCCGACCATCCTGATCATGGGTGCCGAAGGCAAAGGCATGCGTCGCCTGACTCGTGAGCATTGCGATTACCTGGTGAAACTGCCGATGGCCGGTAGCGTCAGCAGCCTCAACGTGTCGGTTGCCACCGGCGTGTGCCTGTTTGAAGCCCAGCGCCAGCGTGGCGTCAAGGCCAAGAGCAAGAAGTAACCCATCAAGAATGTGGGAGCCTGGCTTGTGTGGGAGCTGGCTTGCCTGCGATAGCATCACCTCAGTATCACTGATACACCGGGGTGTCTGCATCGCAGGCAAGCCAGCTCCCACAGGATTTCAGCTCCCACAGTCGTTTGAGGCTGTTTGGAAGATTGTTCAAATAATCACCAATCACCTTGCGCCGTTTCTCCCCCTTCTCTACAATTGCGCCCCTTGCCTTCCTGGCAGGCACCTATGTGCCTCCCTGCGGCAAGATCCATAAGTGTCATTCACTCCTTGTCTGACCGTTTTTGAGCGGCAGGCTACAACCCGTAAGGAGCATTCATGCGTCATTACGAAATCATCTTTTTGGTCCACCCGGATCAAAGCGAGCAAGTCGGCGGCATGGTTGAGCGTTACACCAAGCTGATCGAAGAAGACGGCGGCAAAATCCACCGTCTGGAAGATTGGGGCCGTCGTCAACTGGCCTACGCAATCAACAATGTTCACAAGGCTCACTACGTGATGCTGAACGTTGAATGCACTGGCAAGGCCCTGGCCGAGCTGGAAGACAACTTCCGCTACAACGATGCAGTGATCCGTAACCTGGTCATCCGTCGCGAAGAAGCCGTTACCGGCCAATCCGAGATGCTCAAGGCTGAAGAAAACCGCAGTGAGCGCCGTGAGCGTCGCGACCGTCCTGAGCACGAAGGCGCCGAAAGCGCTGATAGTGATGACAGCGACAACAGCGATAACGCTGACGAGTAATCCACGGACCTTTTAAGGAGCCTATCAAATGGCACGTTTCTTCCGTCGTCGTAAATTCTGCCGCTTCACCGCTGAAGACGTGAAAGAGATCGATTACAAAGATCTCAACACTCTGAAAGCCTACGTATCCGAGACCGGCAAAATCGTTCCAAGCCGTATCACCGGTACTAAAGCACGTTATCAGCGTCAGCTGGCCACCGCTATCAAGCGCGCCCGCTTCCTGGCCCTGCTGGCCTACACCGACAGCCACGGCCGCTGAGACCGGGCAGTCGACAAGTAGTAAGGGATTGAATGCATGCGCGCCTTAGCTGAGTTCATCATGCGCGGTCGCGTGCAGGCCACTCTGGTAGTGGCTGGATGTGCGGCATTGCCGCTGCTTTATTGGTTGGGTGCTGCTGCAGGTTGCCTTGTGCTCCTGCGGCGCGGTTTGAAGGACGCCCTTGGCGTTCTTGCCCTGGGATTGTTGCCGGCCTTGATCTGGTGGCTTCAATTCGGTGATCCACGGGTACTTCTGGTACTGCTTGGGTCATTGAGCCTTGCGTTGGTTTTACGCGCAAGCGAGTCTTGGGTCCGCACGCTGCTGGTCAGCGTGGCATTGGGGTTGGTGTACTCAGTGATGCTTGGCGCGGCTTTCCGCCCGCAAATCGAAGCGCTGTCGCAAGAGATCGTCAAGATCCTGCCGATGGCCCTCGGGGATCTCTACCAGCAATTGTCGGTAGATGAGCGAGCGCGGTTTGCGTCACTGATTGCCCCGGTCCTGACCGGCCTGATTGCGGCATTGTTGCAGGTCGTCAGCGTGCTGAGCCTGATTGTTGGGCGTTATTGGCAGGCGTTGTTGTACAACCCGGGTGGTTTTGGTCGCGAATTTCGCAGTATCAGAATCCCAGCGGGGCCGGCGATGTTGCTGCTGGCGTGCATGGTTGTCGGGCCGAACTTCGGCCCACAGATGGCCTTGCTGGCGCCTATTTGCAGTGTACCGCTGGTGTTTGCCGGGCTGGCCCTGATGCATGGGCTGGTGGCGCGAAAGCGCCTGGCCAAGTTTTGGCTGGTGGGGTTGTACGTCACGATGTTGCTGTTTATGCAGCTGATCTATCCGTTACTCGTGGTTTTGGCCATTGTCGACGGCCTGATTGATTTTCGCGGTCGTCTGGCGTCGAAAGACGCCGATAACGCGAACGGTGAAGGTTAAAAGTTAGAGGATTTTCACATGCAACTGATCCTTCTGGAAAAAGTCGCCAACCTGGGCAACCTGGGCGACAAAGTGAACGTTAAGGCCGGCTACGGTCGTAACTACCTGCTGCCATACGGCAAAGCCACCGCTGCAACCGCTGCCAACCTGGCTGCGTTTGAAGAGCGTCGTGCTGAGCTGGAAAAAGCCGCAGCAGACAAAAAAGCTTCGGCCGAAACTCGCGCTGCCCAACTGGCTGAGCTGGAAGTGACTATCACTGCCACCGCCGGTGACGAAGGCAAGCTGTTCGGTTCGATCGGCACCCACGACATCGCTGATGCACTGACCGCCTCCGGCGTTGAAGTGCAGAAGAGCGAAGTTCGTCTGCCGAACGGCACCATCCGCAACGTAGGCGAATTCGACGTAGCCGTGCACCTGCACGCCGAAGTTGAAGCCACCGTACGCGTTGTAGTGGTAGCAGCTTAAGCAACACCTAACTGACTGGCACCTCGCGTGCCAGGCGGTTAACATCGGGCACGATCCTGTTTACAGGTCGTGCCTTTTGTTTTTCTACACACCCCTAATTCCAAGTGGCCATGAACGATATTTCAGCTCCTGAGCAATACGATCTGCAAACCGCTGCCCTGAAGGTGCCGCCGCATTCCATCGAGGCCGAACAGGCCGTGCTCGGTGGCTTGATGCTGGACAACAACGCCTGGGAACGCGTGCTGGATCAAGTCTCGGACGGTGATTTCTATCGCCATGACCACCGCCTGATTTTCCGCGCCATCGCCAAGCTGGCCGACCAGAACTCGCCGATCGACGTGGTGACCCTGGCCGAGCAACTGGACAAGGAAGGCCAGACTTCCCAAGTCGGCGGCCTGGGCTACCTGGGTGAGCTGGCGAAAAATACGCCGTCCGTCGCCAACATCAAGGCGTATGCGCAGATCGTTCGCGAGCGCGCCACCCTGCGCCAGTTGATCGGTATCAGCACCGAAATCGCCGACAGCGCCTTCAACCCCGAAGGCCGCACCGCCGCCGAGATCCTTGATGAGGCTGAACGCCAGATCTTCCAGATCGCCGAAGCGCGCCCGAAGACCGGCGGCCCGGTCAGCGTCAACGACCTGTTGACCAAGGCCATCGACCGCATCGACACCTTGTTCAACACCGACAACGCCATCACCGGTATTTCCACCGGCTACACCGACCTCGACGAGAAGACCAGCGGCCTGCAGCCTTCCGACTTGATCATCGTCGCCGGCCGTCCATCCATGGGTAAAACCACCTTTGCGATGAACCTGGTGGAAAACGCCGTGCTGCGTAGCGACAAAGCCGTACTGGTTTACTCGCTGGAGATGCCAGGTGAATCGCTGATCATGCGTATGCTTTCCTCGCTCGGCCGTATCGACCAGACCAAGGTGCGTGCCGGCCGCCTGGAAGACGACGATTGGCCGCGCCTGACGTCGGCGGTCAACCTGCTCAACGACCGCAAGCTGTTCATTGATGACACTGCCGGTATCAGCCCATCGGAGATGCGTGCGCGCACTCGCCGGCTGGTGCGTGAGCACGGCGACATCGCCCTGATCATGATCGACTACCTGCAGCTGATGCAGATCCCAGGCTCAAGCGGCGACAACCGCACCAACGAGATTTCCGAAATTTCCCGGTCGCTCAAAGCCCTGGCCAAGGAATTCAACTGCCCGGTGGTGGCGCTGTCCCAGCTCAACCGTTCCCTCGAACAACGGCCGAACAAGCGCCCGGTGAACTCCGACTTGCGTGAGTCCGGAGCCATCGAGCAGGATGCTGACGTGATCATGTTCGTGTACCGCGACGAGGTGTATCACCCCGAGACGGAACACAAAGGCATTGCCGAAATCATCATCGGCAAGCAGCGGAACGGGCCGATCGGCTTTATCCGTCTGGCGTTTATCGGTAAATACACGCGCTTCGAAAATTTGGCGCCGGGCAGTTACAACTTCGACGACGATGAGTAAACACTCACATTTCGCGGGTTGATTCGCGGTCTTTTGTGACCGCCGCCGTCGTGATCAGGTTGGGTTCTGCGTTGAGCATCATGCCAGCGGCCAGCAAGCGCTGCTCATAGCGTTGTATTTGCATACGAGTGACGCTGGACAGCGGGTTGTGTGACACCTCAGTGATGCTGTTGACTTGGACAGAGTGCGCCAGCCAATTAGCCGTTGGCTCAACCACGTAGTCCGGAATTTCGGTTATTTGGTTGTGGTTCAGCTTGATCCTCTCCAGGCCAGGCTGGGTAAACAGGCCGGTCGGCCAGGTGTCGATACCTGTATTCGACAGATTGACGTCGCGCATTTCGGTCATCAGGCTGAAATCGGGGGGGGTCTCCAATCCCGGGTTGTTATGCAGCCACAATGCCTCGAGTGTGGTTCGCCCGGTAAGCACTTGCGCAGCCTCGACAGTCAGTTTCAGCTGGTTATTCTGTAGGAATAGATGCGTCAGGCCGTTCATTTCAGCCACGCCCTCGGGCAGCTCCGTTAGATGGTTTCTCGCCAGATTCAGCCAGCGTAGATGACGAAATTGACCCAGGAAATCCTTTGGGAGAGCCTTCAGGTTCATCTTGCTCAATTTAAGCGACCCGACATATTTGAAGTCGGCGTTGATGGGTGGCAGGTTGGGCAGTTTCAGTCCGCTCAGACTCAGCTCCTGGCCAATCGAAGTGCCATTGGCGGCAAATTGTTGTGGGGCGTTTAACTGCCAGCAATTGAGGATTCGCTCCCTGGCCTTTTCCAGGTCCGCGCGCAGGCGGTCACCTTGTTGTGTGGAAGACGAGGCGTCCTGCCCATTGCCACCTTCTACGCGCACCCAATTATCGAGTTGCGCTGTTAATCGTTCAAATTGTCTGCTTAGTGAGCCGGATGAAGCACCTTCCCCCATGCGCCAGACCCGCTCCCTGCACTCCTTGATGCGCAGGTTCGAATGCTGTTTACGGTAGTGCTGCGCCGGGGAGTTCATTACGTCGAAAACTTTAGGATCATCAGGGTCTGCCAGTTCCGGATGAGTGTCGTATAGGCGTTGCCAATATTCATCGAACTTTTTCCAATATTGGGCGGGGAACTGATTGCCCTCCAGCCGCGTGCCGGCATTGATCCGCGCCACTGTTTGCAGGTTTTCGGCGGCAGGATTGAGGTTGGCCTGCGGCACTTCACGCAACCAGTTGAAGCGCAAGTCCACGTGAGCCAAAGAAGGCAGGTTCAGTAACCCGATGGGCCATTGACTTATGCCGGTGTTAGATAAGACCACAGTGTTCAAGCTGGTCATGGTGCTGAAGTCAGGTGTTATCTGCAGTGGGTTTTCCGAAAGATCGAGAACCCCAAGTTGGTCCAGCTTACTCAGTATCGAAGCACTCGTTTCATCCAGCTTCATGTTGTTTCGGCACAGGCTCAGGTTAACCAGTTTTTTCATCTGGCCAATGCTGGCAGGCAACGTTTCAATGTTGGAGTAGGCAATGGTCAGCACGGTCAGGTTGGGGAAGTTCGCCAGGAACGTATCTGCACCGGCCGACGAGGTCACCGAATCGATACTGAGTATTTTGACGTGGCTGAAATCGGCGGTCAGCGCCGGAAGGGGAGCCCTCAAGGAAGGCAGGCGTAATGAATCCGCTGACTTGACCCAGCACTCCCTGATTAATTTGGATGCGTAGGCCGAGTCCGGTTTTTGGGTGCCCGGAGGGCGAGGGGCGTTGGGGTCATGCTCTGCGATATAGCGTACCAGTTGCTTGTCCAACTGATCGAAGGCCTGGATACGCGCCATTTCTGTTTCGGTGTTGTCACCCAGGCCAATCAGATACTCCTTGGCGGCCTGGGCGTTTTTCTCGGGATACATCCGCTGTACTACCTGGATCTCATGCGCGTCCGCCTCGATCCTGAAGGCACCGGTTTGAGCTGGCGTGCTCAGTTCGGGGTGATTGGTAGCCAAGCGTTGCCAATACGCTTCAAGGGTCTTCCAGTAGCCAGCGGGGAATGGGTTGCCCTCAAGAAGCGTAACGCCGTTGACGCGGACCATGGCGTTGAGTTGTTCAGGCGCCGGGTTCAGGTTGGCCTCAGGCACTTGGCGCAATTGGTTGTTGCGCAGATCGACAAGTTTTAGCGCGCTCGCGTTGTGCAGGCCGGTTGGCCACTGATCTATTTGAGTATCGCTCAAGTCCAAGGTTTTAAGCCCAGGCGTCTGACTGAAGTCCAGGGCTGCCCCCAGCGGGTTTCCCGACAGGTCAACTTGTTTGAGCGTTGTGAGGGCGCTGATTTTTTGAGCGCTTTGTGTATCCAGGCGGATGTGATTAGACCTCAGGTTCAAAGTGGTCAGTTTAGTCATGTCACCAATCGCGGGGGGCAGCGCGGCGAGTTTGGAGCGGGTGATGTCCAGGCGTTCAAGGGCCGTGAAATTGCTCAGGAATACATCGGCGTTCTCCGACCAGGCAACGGACTCCATGAAAAGCTCGCGCACATGGCTGAAATCTGCTTTTAAGGCGGGCAGCGATGCGAGGTTCGCGGGTAACTTCAGTTGTGCGCCTGTCTCCCGACGCCAGCACTGTTTGACCTCATCGGTAGCGAGTTTGGCCCAGTTTGCAGATTCGGATGCGTTCGCATGCCGCCATGCCTTCAAGTCCGTGCTGAGGGTCCTGTATTCGGCTTCCCATCGCGTCAGCCCGCCAGCAATGTCGCTGCCCAGAGACTGGATAAAGGCGTTGATCTGTCCCTGGTCAAACAACGGAAACAGTGTGTGCACCCTCCGCTGCGGGCTGCGCAGTTGATTCAAGAGGGCGCTGGCACGGTCGGCCAATTGCCGAAAGAACGACCAGTCATGTCCCTCGCCGCGTACACCCCCCGGTGCGCCGACGATGGCGCTGACCCAGGCATTGGCGGCATTGCGCCGAATGGCATGGCTTTCGCCGAGGCGGCTGCCGTTGTAGACGTTATCCGCGTCCATCGCCACCGGATCGCCCGGCTTGACAATGCGCCAGACTTTGCCTGTCGCCGAGGAGGCGTCGCGGTCGAGCATGACCTGATAGGTGCCGTCGTCGATGGTTACGTATTGACGCCCGCTCAGGGCATGAACGCCGTCTGCATCGGCATTGTCTGGCACCTGCTTGTGGGGTATCCGGAAAGCACTGATGCTTGGGGTTGATAGCGGCGCCTCCCGCGAAGGTGTGAGAAATTCCGGCAGGTGCGCCTGCTGTACGCGCGCCTGTTCAAGCACGTCCTGAGCCAGTACGGCGATGTCGTGGGGCTCAAGGCCCAGCTCATTGCGCTGGGTTTCGGTGAGGGCGCGCAAGGTGGCGCCGAGTAGGCTGTTCTCCCCGGCCACTGGCGTTTTCAGGTCGCCACTGTCCTGTAGGTAACCGGCATATTCAGTGCCGGACTTGACCAACATGACGAAGCTGTCTGCGTCTTCGCTCCCATAGGTGTCCAGCAGTGAACCTCGCTGGGTGATCCGCCCGGTCTGATCGGTGGAGCCTTGATAAACCTGCACCCCGACGTCGCTCGGCCAACCCGGCAAGAGCGTCAGCAGGTTGCAGAACAGGGCTTGGCTTTGTGCGTTGAGACCGAGGCCGCCCGGGTCCGAAAGTGCGTTGAGCGCCTCAATGATGGTGCTTTGTTGAATACTTTTGTGAATGGCTTCGCGTACCGCAGCCTCCAGGCGCGAATACAGGCCGATGTCACGTAATGAGGGATGATGTTGTAGCAAGTCCGCGGCCATGGCCCTTGAAAGGTCCGGAAAGCGACGCCGCAACAGGCTGATTGCGACTTCACCACCGGGCGTCTGCTCGAACTGCGCCGTGGGTGCAAACCGAGTGGCTGGATGTTGTGCATTCAGGTGGTCGCGCAGTCGACCATCGCGTAACGCCTCATACACTGCGCCTTGATGTGTCTGAAGGTGCGCTGCGAGTTTTTTCCTCAGCCCAAGCAGTCTGCTCGCCAGGGGGTGCTCTTCACTGCCGTGACCTGTCTTACCCAATGTGCTATCCGGGACCAGCCGTTCATGTTCTTGCAGGACCTGTTGCATGAGTGAGCCTACCGACGCGCCAAACGCCAATGCCAGGTAACGATCGCGCCCGTCCTGGCGTAGCTCGATTGTGGCCAAGGGTTGTGTGTTGGTCGCGAGCACCGGTGCGTGGCTGGACAGCAAGGTCTTGCCGTCAGGGGTGTATAGCTTGATCGTGCAGGTGCCCAGGTCGGCCAGTAGTGCAGGCATGACCTGGTCGGCGATGGGCGGCAGCGGACCATCGTTCTGCCCGAGCGCCGTTTGCAACTGGGTGAGCCCTTCGCGCAGTTGCTGATTCTCGATGGCCTGCGTCAATGCGACAGGGGTGGGCCGGCGATCGAACCAGATATCCAGCAGCTCCTGGCGATCAACGGCCGCGACATCCAGGGCGCGCTTGCAAGCTGTCGGGCTAAGCGGCAACTCGCTGGGCGAGATCATATGCTGTAGCAGTTGAGCTTCGTTCAGCGCACGGGTATCGATGGGGTCGAGCGTCCAGCGGTCATGTTTGGCTGAGTAGGTGACATAGGGGTGAATGCTTGAGGAACCCGGCATGTCCAGTTGATAGCGCCCGGAGCTCTTTTCGAGGGTGACCTGGGCGAATTTGGTTTGGTTGTCGACCTGCAGCTTGATGTAGCTTCGGTTGTCCTTTTCAAACAGGCCTTGAGAGTTTTGTTCAAGTCCTGTCAGGTAGTTCGGGTCGATTTGGGTGTAGTCGTTGATGAACAACAATCCTGGCTTGCCGTCTGTGGCAATAGCGTAGTTGGGGTTGCCCAGCGCGTTCATCAACTGGCGGGTGCGGCGTGCAGATAACTTTGCCGCTGCCCCCTGCAAGCGCAGCCCCACCAGCAGGTCAAGAATATCGCCGACGGCTTGCACCAGCTCGGCCTGCTGACCTCGGCGCAGCGCCGCAATGGCGGACCAGGTCTGATAGACAAGGGTGCCCAGCATAGCGACCAACATCACTTTGCCCAAACCTGTCACGCCACCGGGAAGGGGGATCAGCAGCATCGACAAGGTTTCGCTGACCAGGTAGGTGGCTAACGCAACGGCGGCCTCTCGGTCGGCGAGTTTATTGGTGCGGGCCAGTCGGATAAGGTCCGATTGTATCGGCCACGCCTGGTGGATCGGCAAGGTGTGGGCGAGGCAGCGGATGTCCGTACCGATTTTTTCCACCGCCAGTTTTTGTCTGTTTGGGGTCTTGCTGGCGAACAGGTCATACAGGATTTTGGCATGCCAGGCGAGCTCGTCCCGGTTGACCTTCAGCGGTTTGATAAAGGCTCGCAGCTTTTCCTGATTGTTCAGGGAGATGGCCTTCATGAACCAACTGAAGTGTGTCAGCCCCATGTCGTTTCGGATCTGGTCCTGCAGCGAGTCCACGGCTTCTTGCCTAGAGGCATGTCGGCGTAACGCGCCATTGGGACGGTCCGGGAAATAGCTGTAGACGCAAGAGCCGTCGGGCGTGTCAAAGCGACGAGTGAAGAACGGCAGGGCAATTTTGTCGCCGCCGGCGTCCAGTTGGTAGAGGTCCCAATACACGCTGGTGTCGAACAGCCAGTCTTTAAGTTCATTGAATTCCCATTCGCTGATACTCCAGGACTCATTGGTGCGATAGGCGTCCCTCAAAGCGACCAGCAGCTTGGTGCTTTGCAGGCCGAAGAGCGGATTGGACAGACGGTTCTTGAACTCTTTTTCGATGTAGTCGCTGATGCGCTTGCCGATGTCCACACTCCTTGCGACGGCCACGAACGCTTTGACGCTGATGACGTTGCCGCTGATAGAGCTGGCGCGTTGTTCTTCGGTGGAGAAATACGCAGTAAACCCGAAGTTGCGATACGCGGCCTCCAGTAAGGTGATCGAACGTTCGTACTCACGTACGCCCAGGTCCTCTTTGTAGATACGCACGTTGTCGCCCAAGCGATCGTTGGTGGGGAGGTCATCCTGGGAAACCGGCAACTGCCGGATCCGCGTCTTCAGGTAGGTGGTACGCGAATTGATGGCCATGCCGGTTTTGCTCTTCAGCTCTCGCTCCAGAGCGTCGACCATTTGCTGGCTCAAGTCGTTGTAAAGAGCTGTGAGGGCGTTGCCGAGGGTTTGCTCGCGCTCCACCAGATCTTTGCTCAGGCGCAGGTATTCTTTTTGCTCGTCCACGCCCATTTTGCCCATGAAGGCGTTTACGTTTTCCTGTATCAGTTGAAAGATCTGTTGTTCGGCCCAGCTTTCGTTGGTGAGTAATGCAGGTTGCTCTGTGTCAAAGGTGACTGAGTTGGTCATGGTGTGTGCTCTGGAAGAGAGCGCTCGGCACTGCAGCCTGGCAGGCGCTCTGTTGAAAAGATTGAGCGACCTTAGGGCGGGCAGTACCAAAAAAAGGGGTGCATAAAGCTGTGCGCTGAAAAAGCCCGGGTAGTTGCTCCTTCAATGACGACGAGTGATCAGGATACCTCTGTGTGTCTTGCCCCCAGCAAAACCGGTCTATAAGCGCCGTCGGGCGCGGCGTGGGTAAAGGCCGACCATTGCCGTCGGAATTGGTCAAAATTTGTGCTATATTCCGCGCCCGCGATTTTTCATCTCAACACCGGTCACCGTCATGCAAACAGCCAAGCCGTTATTTGACTATCCCAAGTACTGGGCCGAATGTTTCGGTCCTGCGCCATTCCTGCCGATGAGCAGGGAGGAGATGGATCAGCTTGGCTGGGATTCCTGCGACATCATCATCGTCACCGGTGATGCGTATGTGGATCACCCGTCGTTCGGCATGGCGATTATCGGCCGGCTGCTGGAGTCCCAGGGCTTTCGCGTCGGGATCATTGCGCAGCCGAACTGGCAGTCCAAAGACGACTTCATGAAGCTAGGCGAGCCGAACCTGTTCTTCGGCGTCGCGGCCGGCAACATGGACTCGATGATCAACCGCTACACCGCCGACAAGAAAATCCGTTCCGACGACGCCTACACCCCAGGCGGCATGGCCGGCAAACGCCCGGACCGTGCGAGCCTGGTGTACAGCCAGCGTTGCAAGGAAGCCTACAAGAACGTGCCGATCGTGCTTGGCGGCATCGAGGCTTCGCTGCGTCGCATCGCCCACTACGACTACTGGCAGGACCGTGTGCGCAACTCGATCCTGATCGATGCCTGCGCTGACATCCTGCTGTACGGCAACGCCGAGCGGGCTATCGTCGAAGTTGCCCAGCGCCTGTCGTGGGGCCACAAGATCGAAGACATCACCGACGTGCGCGGCACCGCGTTCATTCGACGTGACACGCCTGAGGGCTGGTACGAGGTGGACTCCACGCGTATCGACCGTCCGGGCAAGATCGACAAGATCATCAACCCGTATGTGAATACCCAGGACACCCAGGCCTGCGCCATCGAGCAGGAAAAAGGCCCGGTTGAAGACCCGGAAGAAGCCAAGGTCGTACAAATTCTTGCCAGCCCGCGCATGACCCGTGACAAGACGGTCATTCGTCTGCCGTCCATGGAAAAAGTCCGTGGCGACTCGGTCCTGTACGCCCACGCCAACCGCGTGCTGCACCTGGAAACCAACCCAGGCAACGCCCGTGCTTTGGTGCAGAAGCATGGTGAAGTGGACGTGTGGTTCAACCCGCCGCCCATCCCGATGACCACCGAAGAAATGGACTACGTGTTCGGCATGCCGTACGCCCGCGTCCCGCACCCGGTGTACGGCAAGGAAAAGATCCCGGCCTACGACATGATCCGTTTCTCGGTGAACATCATGCGTGGCTGCTTCGGTGGCTGCACCTTCTGCTCGATCACCGAGCACGAAGGCCGCATCATCCAGAACCGTTCCGAAGAGTCGATCATTCGCGAAATCGAAGAGATCCGCGACAAAGTGCCAGGCTTTACCGGCGTGATCTCCGACCTCGGCGGCCCGACCGCGAACATGTACCGCATCGCCTGCAAAACGCCGGAAATCGAATCCGCGTGCCGCAAGCCGTCGTGCGTGTTCCCGGGCATCTGCCCGAACCTGAACACCGACCACTCGTCATTGATCCAGCTGTATCGCAGCGCCCGTGCGTTGCCCGGTGTGAAGAAAATTCTGATTGCTTCCGGCCTGCGCTACGACCTCGCGGTCGAGTCGCCGGAGTACGTCAAAGAGCTGGTTACCCACCACGTCGGTGGTTACCTCAAGATCGCCCCGGAACACACCGAGGAAGGTCCGCTCAACCAGATGATGAAACCGGGCATTGGCAGCTATGACAAGTTCAAGCGCATGTTCGAGAAGTACACCAAGGAAGCGGGCAAGGAGCAGTACCTGATTCCGTACTTCATCGCCGCCCACCCGGGCACCACCGATGAAGACATGATGAACCTGGCCTTGTGGCTCAAGGGCAATGGCTTCCGCGCCGACCAGGTGCAGGCGTTCTACCCGTCGCCGATGGCCACCGCCACGGCGATGTACCACTCGGGCAAGAACCCGCTGCGCAAGGTCACCTACAAGAGTGACGCGGTGACCATCGTCAAGAGCGAAGATCAGCGCCGTCTGCACAAGGCCTTCCTGCGCTACCACGACCCGAAAGGCTGGCCGATGCTGCGTGAAGCACTCACGCGCATGGGCCGCGCCGATTTGATCGGGCCGGGTAAAGACCAGTTGATTCCGCTGCACCAGCCGTCCACCGACAGCTACCAGAGCGCCCGTCGCAAGAACTCGACGCCAGCTGGCAGCCATAAGGTTGCGAAGGAAACCACCACCAGGATCCTTACCCAGCACACCGGCCTGCCACCGCGCGGCAGTGATGGCAGCAACCCGTGGGACAAGCGTGAGCAAGCCAAGGCGGCAGCCCAGGCGCGTAACAAGCAGGCGGCTAAAGAACGCAGTGATGCGGCGAAGGGCAAGGGCGGTAAGCCTGCGCGCAAACCGGTCGTGCCGCGTTGACCGCAGCCTGAATATGCAAAACGCCAGCCTTGTGCTGGCGTTTTGCTTTCTATTCGGTGGCGTGCCTGTTTGTTAAGGTGGCGCCCATTAGATCGCCTTCGCGAGCAAGCCCGCTCCCACATTTGTCCGAGTTCCAGCATGAGGATGCGGTCGAATGTGGGAGCGGGCTTGCTCGCGAAGGCGTCAGTTCAGGCACTATTCACTTCAAGGAAGAACACCCATGAGCAACCCCCTGCTCTCCATCGGCATGGACTCCAACCGCTCCCAATTCATGGCGCGCCAGCGCATCGAAAGCCAGATCAACCTGCCACGCTTGTTCGCCGCCATCGATGCCGACCCCGGCATTGTCGGCGCCGGTGTGGTGTACATCGACGCCGACTTCAATGTCATCACCCTGCGCGAATTCAAGCCCCTGTGCAGCATCAAGCCCAAGCGCATCATTTTGCGCGAGGCACAGAAGTACATTTCCCCCGCGCAATTTGTGGAACAGGTGAAGACCGACCCCCGTGAAGAACGCCTCAGAAAAGAGGCGTTTGATATGGGCTTGTCGTGCACCGCCGCGATTATCGGTTGGATCGTGGTGTTCAGCGGCAGCGTCGCCGTGCCTTTTACGGCGGGCGCCAGTGCGTTCGTGGTGGGCATTGGCGTGACGGCGGCGCTGGCCAGCAGTGCGCAGTGCGGGTTCGGCGTGGCACGTACCTACAACGAAATCCTCGACCCCGACGCGAACGACCGGATGGATGACGCCGAATGGTTCGGTGCTGTTTCTACAATCCTTGATACGGCCTCCCTGGTGGGGATTGGCACCGGTGCGCTGACCACGGTCAAGCTGCTCAGAGCCAAAAAGGCTGCCGCTTTGGGTAAGAGTTGGTATGAACTGCTCAAGGGTTTGAATCGCCAGGAACGCAAGAAACTGACCAAAGAGCTGCTAAGCCTGCGCGACCCGAGCCTGACGCCCAAGTTGCTCAAGTTGCAGCAGCGAGCAGGCAAACTGACCAAAAGCTTCAGCTCCACAGAAATTCGGCATGCCACCCTGACCCAGATGAAAGACGCGTTGGGCGGCATCCTCGGCATTGTGGGCAGCTACCGCAGCGGTAGCGTGGGCACCGCCACTACCCTTGCAATCGGCTTGTATGAGGACCTCACCGAATGAAAGGTCTCCCCGACATGGGCAGTTTCCTCGCGCGCTATTTCCCGGTGTTCATGGGCACGATCTTCATGGCGATCTTTTCCGGCGCTTCCGCTGTATCCCTCGCCGGCGTGACGTATTTGCGTGGTGTCGATCCGTCGCTTAAATCCGACTACTCCGGCCTGGCGATTTTGCTGCTGGTGGCAGTACTGGTGTTTGGCAACGTGATGGTTGCGCGTGGCCGCCCCTGGGCCACCGGCTTGGTGGCGGGTTACCTGGGCTGCTGCCTGCTGTTCGTGCTGCCGATGATTCAGTACCCCATTCCCAAGCTGGTCTATGGCTCGGCGGTGCTCTTTCCGCTGTTTGGGCTGTTGTTGCTCAACAGCAAGCGTCACCGCGAAATGCGCAACAAACTGTTGGAAGTCCGCCATCTTCGTCAGGCAATAATCGCCGCGCGTAAAAAACGCTAGCCCAAGGATGCCACCTGAATCGTCGACCACGTGCTGAGTGAGTCGACCGGCGGTGTCACATTTTGACATTCTGGCGAATATTCCAACCGTATTTGACCGCGCCGCCGTCCTTGCCACCGTCAGCTTTCTGCGGCTGATAGCTGACTTCGACCGTGGCGAAGTTCAGGCCGATCACCTCGGTCAGTGTATCGCTGGTTGTCACTGCGTCGGTTTAGTAGGAGGTCACCATGACTTCCTTCATCGTGATCAGCAGATACTCCACGGCATTACTGCCTCCGGCCTTGCGCACCACCAGCCGCGCCTCCGGGTAATGCTTGCCGGTGGAGCAGGCCATCATCAGGTTGGGTGAAGACTTGTCCATGACCTTGGTGATCACCAGGTTTTGAATGTCGACCTTGCCGGCACCGCCGCCGCTGCCGCTGTGCATCGAACCTGTCTGAGACATGCCCCGGCCCCATTTGCTGATCGCGATTTCGTCGCGGTGCACCTGATCCTTGGATTCGCCCTTGATGTCTCCCAGCTTCAAAAACATATCAGTCGCCATCATCGTTCCCTGTTTTGGTGTTCACCCGAATGGGTGTGGGGCGCACTCTTTCTTATTTGGGGTATGACCTACAAAGTGCTCAGCCACGATAAAGAAGCGCCTTTCCGGATAAAGCGAAGCTTCTGACATTTTTAGGCGATGCCCAGTCTTTACCCTCTGCGCTCTTGTGAAAAAGCGGAGTAAAGGGATGACTTCCAGCCTGTTGAAAGACGGTTTCCCCAGTGCCCATTTGCCGACGCGGCAATGGGTCGAAAGCAGTTTTGATCTGCGCAAGTTGTTTGCCGCCATTGATGCCGATCCGGCGATTGTCGGCGCGGGGGTGGTGTACCTCGACGCTCAGTGGCGGGCGATGGTGTTGCGTGAGTTTCAGCCGATTTGCAGTGTTGCACCGAAGAAAGTGATTTTGCGCGAGGCGCCCAGTTACATCGGGCGGGTGGAATTTGCGCGGCGGTTGGCGAATGAGCCGCGTGAGTCGCAGGTGGCATTTGAGGCGGTGAATACGGGGTTGGCGTGTACTTCGGCGGTGATTAGTTGGTTGGTGATGCGGGCGGCTCTGCGTTGGGCCCCTTCACCTTCGGGGCTACTGGGGTGGTTGCTGTGATTGGCTATACGTCAGCAGTCGCCAGCTCGCTTCAGTGCTGGATTAGCGGTCGCCGGACTAGAAACGAAATGAATGACCCTGCCCTTAACGACGCTATGGACAACGAGCCATGGTATCAGTCCGTAGTGGTTGGGCTGGATGCGGTTTCTTTGTTGGGTGCTGGTACTTCCGCGATGTCGACAATCCGATTCGTCAACATGCTGAAAAAGGCAACCGGGAAAACCACGCAACAGGTGCTTGAAGGCTTGAGTCGGCAAGAACGGGCAAAGCTCACCAGGGAGCTGCTGAGTATCAATCATCCGGGAATAACCCGAAAAATGATCAAGCTGAAACAAATCGCTGGTGAGATGCCAAAGCGCTACACGTCGGCGGAAATAAGGAATGGGACGCTCTTGCAGATGCTTGATGCCCTCGGCGCTGCATCTGCTGTTGCTGGCAGCGTACGGTCCGGGAATATCCGGATCATTGCCGTTGGGCTGTATGAGGAGATTTCAGAATGAGGCTTATCACAAGGAAGTATCTTGTCCCTATCCGGCCTTTTCTGGCTCGTAATTTTCCCGTGCTTATTGGTGTAATTCTTTCGGCTTTATTCGGCAGTTCCGCTGTTATCGTACTGGTGGAAAACTATTATTTACCCTCGTTATCGAATGCGGATGCTGAGATTACCGGCTTGGTGTTGGTCGTCTTTATTACCCACTGCAATTTCATGATTATCTATGGGCGACCGAAATGGGCCTGGGGCATGTACGGCCTTTTCATCGCCTGCCTATTGGTTGCAGTGCCGGGCTTTCATTTTTCACCGCACTTGTTCATTTACTTTGAATGCTTCTTCTGGCCGATACTCGGCCTGCTTCTACTGCGTAGCAAACGCCATCAGGAAATGCGTGCCGCCTATGTAGAAGTTCGCCACATGCGCGTAAAAGTCCAGGCAGCCATCAACAAACGCCGCAAACACGAGCGCGCAATCATCAGAATAAAAAAACCGAGGTAATTCCCCACCTCATCGCCCACCCAATCGCTACCGCCGCACCCACCCGCGCCACAAATCTGTGCAACCCTTGCACCATAACCGCAGCCATGGCGCCGTTTTGGTGCTGTACTGCACCGGGTCTTACGATAAAGCGCAATGACAGCCGCTCTGGCATAAGTCTTGCGCGCTTTGTGTCCATGCCCTGGCTCGCAGGAGGCCGCCGTGTCGATTCATGTCGCGTTGCACCACGTTACGCATTACCGCTACGACCGCGCTGTCGAACTCGGCCCACAGATCGTGCGCTTGCGCCCGGCTGCCCATAGCCGCACGCGGATCTTGTCTTACGCGCTCAAAGTGCTGCCCGAGCAGCACTTCATCAATTGGCAGCAGGACCCGCAGGGCAATTACCTGGCGCGTTTGGTATTCCCGGAAAAGACCGACGAGCTGCGCATCGAAGTAGACCTTGTTGCCGAGATGGCGGTGTTCAACCCGTTCGACTTTTTCCTCGAGCCCTACGCCGAAAAAATCCCCTTCAGCTACGCCGCCGATGAGCAGCGCGAGCTGGCGCCGTACCTGGAAACCTTGCCGCTGACGCCAAAGTTTGCCGCCTACCTGGCGGGTATCGACCGCACGCCGCTGCCGGCGGTGGATTTTCTGGTAGGCCTCAATCAGCGCCTGGCGGCCGACATCGGCTATTTGATCCGCATGGAGCCGGGCGTACAAACCCCGGAATTCACCTTGGGCGCCGCTTCCGGCTCCTGCCGCGATTCGGCGTGGCTGCTGGTGCAATTGCTGCGCAACCTGGGGTTGGCGGCGCGGTTTGTGTCGGGCTACTTGATCCAGCTCACCGCCGACGTCAAAGCCCTTGATGGCCCGTCCGGCACCGAGGTCGATTTCACCGACCTGCACGCGTGGTGCGAGGTGTATTTGCCCGGTGCGGGCTGGATCGGCCTGGACGCCACCTCTGGGCTGTTCGCCGGTGAAGGGCATATACCATTGGCCTGTAGCCCCGATCCTTCTTCCGCTGCGCCAATCAGCGGGCTGGTGGAACCCTGCGAGTGCGAGTTTACCCACGAGATGTCGGTGGAGCGCATTTGGGAAGCGCCGCGTGTCACCAAGCCCTACACCGAAGAACAATGGCTGGCGATTCAGGCGTTGGGCCGGCAGATCGACGCCGACCTGCTCAAGGATGACGTACGCCTGACCATGGGCGGCGAGCCGACCTTCGTGTCCATCGACGACCCCGACGGCGCCGAGTGGAATACCGCAGCCCTCGGGCCGGACAAGCGCCGGCTGTCCGCTGAGCTGTTCCAGCGCATGCGTGCCCATTACGCGCCGAAAGGCCTGGTGCATTTTGGCCAGGGCAAGTGGTACCCCGGCGAGCAACTGCCGCGCTGGTCGCTCAATTGCTACTGGCGCCGCGACGGCGTGCCGATCTGGCATAACAGTGCGTTGGTCGCCGATGAGCAACAGGACTACGGCGCCGATGGCGCGATGGCTGGGCGCTTCCTCGCCAGTGTCGCCGAGCGCCTTAAACTGCCGGCACGTTTTGTGTTCCCGGCCTTCGAAGACAACTTCTACTACCTGTGGCGCGAGGGTGCGCTGCCGCAAAACGTCACCGCCCAGGATCCACGCCTGAGTGATGACCTGGAGCGCGAGCGCCTGCGCAAAGTGTTCAGCCAAGGCCTGGATAAAGTCATCGGCCAAGTGCTGCCACTGGCGCGCACGCCAGCCAATGACCGCTGGCAGAGCGGGCGCTGGTACCTGCGTGACAACCACTGCCGCCTGGTGCCGGGCGACTCGCCGTTGGGCTATCGCCTGCCGTTGGCCTCGCAACCGTGGGTGACGGCGGCGGAGTATCCGTTTGTGCATCCCACCGACCCGAATCAGGATCAGCCGGAACTGCCGACCACCGCGCAACTGCAAAGCCATGACACGCCTGCGCCGAGTGACGAGCGTGTGCCGAAGGTCGACGAGTCCGCCGACTGGCTGACCCGCACCGCTTTGTGTGGCGAAGCGCGGGAAGGGCGTTTGTACCTGTTTATGCCGCCGCTGGAGCGCGTCGAGGATTACCTGGAGTTGGTGGCCGCCATCGAAGCCACCGCCGAAGAGCTGCATTGCCCGGTATTGCTGGAAGGTTACGAACCGCCGTTCGATACACGCTTGAGCAACTTCCGGGTCACGCCGGATCCGGGTGTGATCGAGGTCAATGTGCAGCCATCCGCCACCTGGGATGAGCTGGTGGAACGCACCGAGTTCCTCTACGAAGAGGCGCGGCAAACCCGCCTGACCACCGAGAAGTTCATGATCGACGGGCGCCACACCGGCACCGGCGGTGGTAACCACTTTGTGCTGGGTGGCGCGACGCCGAAAGACTCGCCGTTCCTGCGCCGCCCGGATTTGCTGCGCAGCCTGATCAGTTACTGGCATAACCATCCGTCCTTGTCGTATCTGTTTTCCGGGCTGTTTATCGGCCCGACCTCCCAGGCGCCACGGGTGGATGAAGCGCGTAACGACGCGCTGTATGAGCTGGAAATCGCCTTCGCACAAATGCCCGAGCCTGGCGAGGAATGCCCGCCGTGGCTGGTCGACCGGCTGTTGCGCAACCTGCTGATCGATGTGACCGGCAATACTCATCGCGCCGAATTCTGCATCGACAAACTCTATTCGCCCGATGGCGCCACCGGCCGCCTGGGCCTGTTGGAACTGCGCGCATTTGAAATGCCGCCCCATGCGCGCATGAGCCTCACCCAGCAACTGCTGCTGCGCGCCTTGGTCGCGCGTTTCTGGCGCGAACCCTATGCACCGCCAAAACTGGCGCGCTGGGGCACTGAGCTGCACGACCGCTTTTTGCTGCCGCACTTTATCGAGCAGGATTTTGCCGACGTGATCGTCGAACTCAACGCTGCCGGTTACCCGCTGCGTGCCGAATGGTTTGCCGCGCACCTGGCGTTTCGTTTCCCCAAGGTCGGCGACTATGCCGTCAGCGGCATCGAGCTGGAGTTGCGCCAGGCGTTGGAGCCTTGGCACGTGCTGGGCGAAGAAGGCGCCGTGGGTGGCACGGTGCGTTACGTGGACTCATCCCTGGAACGCTTGCAGGTGAAGTTGAGCGGCTTGGCGCCGCAGCGCTATCTGCTGACCTGCAACGGCATCCCGGTGCCGTTGCAGCCGACCGGGCGTATCGGCGAGTTCGTCGCCGGCGTGCGTTATCGCGCCTGGCAACCGGCCCACTGTTTGCAACCGACCATCGCGGTGCACGCGCCGTTGGTGTTCGACTTGCTCGATACCTGGATGCAACGCTCGCTGGGCGGCTGCCAGTACCACGTCGCGCATCCGGGTGGGCGCAATTACGACAGCTTGCCGGTGAATGCCAATGAGGCGGAAAGCCGGCGCATGGCGCGGTTTTTCCGCTTGGGGCATAGCCCTGGCAAGCTGCCTGTGCCGCCTTTGGTGATTAACGATGAACTACCGATGACCCTGGATTTGCGGCGTTTCCCCAATAAGAAATGACCAATCCAAATGTGGGAGCTGGCTTGTTGTGGAGAGGGAGCAAGCTCCCTCGCCACAACAAGCCAGCTCCCACATTAGATTGCAGTGAATTTGATTTAAACTGACTTCCCTTGCCTCTGCCGAGCGTTCCATGCCCGATTTGCTCGACCGTTACCCGCTCACTGCGGGCACCTATCACGAACTGCTCGACGACAGTGGCGCGGTGCGTGCCCATTGGCAGCGCCTGCTCGATCACCTGCAACGCAGTACGCCTGTGCAACTGGCCCAGCGCCAGGCGTTGCTGACGCGGCAGATCCAGGAAAACGGCGTGACCTACAACGTCTACGCCGACCCCAAAGGCGCCGACCGCCCGTGGGAGCTGGACTTGCTGCCCCATGTGCTGGCCGCCGATGAGTGGCAGCACCTGTCGGCCGGCATCGCCCAGCGGGCGCGGTTGCTCAATGCCGTGCTGGCCGACCTGTACGGCCCTCAGCGCCTGATCAAGGAAGGTTTGCTCCCGCCCGAACTGGTGTTTGGGCACAACAACTTCCTGTGGCCGTGCCAGGGCATTCAACCGCCGGACGGCGCGTTTCTGCACCTGTATGCCGTGGACCTGGCGCGCACCCCGGATGGCCGTTGGTGGGTCACCGCCGACCGTACCCAGGCGCCCTCGGGCGCAGGTTACGCGCTGGAAAACCGCACCATCGTATCCCGTGCGTTCCCGGATCTGTACCGTGATTTGCAGGTTCAACACCTCACCGGTTTCTTCCGTACGCTCCAGGAAACCCTGGCCCGCCAGGCGCCCGGTGATGACCAGCCGCCGCTGATCGTGCTGCTCACGCCGGGGCGTTTCAACGAAAGCTATTTCGAACACCTCTACCTCGCACGCCAGCTCGGCTACCCGCTGGTAGAAGGCGGCGACCTCACGGTGCGCGACAGCACGGTGTTCCTCAAAACCCTTAGCGGCCTGCGCCGGGTGCACGCGATTATGCGGCGCCTGGACGACGACTTCTGCGACCCGCTGGAGCTGCGCACCGACTCGGCCCTGGGCGTGCCCGGCCTGCTGGACGCGGTGCGTCAGGGCAATGTGCTGGTGGCCAATGCCTTGGGCAGCGGCGTGCTGGAGTCGCCCGGTTTGCTCGGCTTTCTGCCGAAGATCAACGAGTTCTTGTTTGGTGAGGAACTGATCCTGCCGTCCATCGCCACCTGGTGGTGCGGCGAGGCGCCGGTGCTGGCCGAAGCCTTGGAAAAGCTGCCGGAATTGCTGATCAAACCGGCGTTCCCCTCGCAAAGTTTCGCGCCGGTATTCGGCCGCGATTTGAACGACGAACAACGCCTGGCCCTGGCCGAGCGCATGCGTGCGCGGCCTTACGCCTATGTGGCCCAAGAGCTGGCGCAACTGTCCCAGGCGCCGGTGTGGCACACCGTCGACGACCATCTGCAACACCGCGCCATCGGCATGCGCGTGTACGCGGTGGCCAGCGCTGACGGCTACCGCGTATTGCCCGGTGGCCTGACTCGTGTGGCGGCGGAGGCGGATGCCGAAGTGGTGTCGATGCAACGTGGTGGCGCGAGTAAAGACACCTGGGTACTGGGCGACCGCGCCGTCGGCGGCGAGCATTGGCGCGCACAACGGGCGATTGGCGTGCACGACCTGGTGCGGCGCGATCCTTATCTGCCGTCGCGCGTGGTGGAAAACCTGTTCTGGTTTGGCCGTTACTGCGAGCGCTGTGATGACAGCGCGCGCTGGCTGCGCATTGTGCTGGCACGCTATGTCGATGGCGACGACCCGCAAGCCTTGCAGGCCGCTGTCGAACTGGGCGAGACCTTGCGCTTGTTGCCGGAGGAGGGCGAGTTGCCCGAGCGCCTGCTTGCCGCGTTGCTAGGCGATGACTGGCCGTCGAGCCTGCGCGCCAACCTGCAGCGCTTGCAGTGGGCGGCGTCCCAGGTGCGCGGCAAGTTGTCTCGCGAGAACTGGCAAGCGCTGGTGGAGTTGCAACGCGAAGCCCTGGAGCTGGAAAGCGAGACCCCGGATTTTGGCGAGTTGCTGGATTTCCTCAACCGCTTGGTGATGTCCCTGGCGGCCTTGTCCGGCTTCGCCCTGGACGACATGACCCGCGACGAAGGCTGGCGCTTTTTGATGATGGGCCGGCGTATCGAGCGCCTGCAATTTCTCAGCAGCAGCCTCGCCGCGTTCCTGCGTGGCGTGGCGGTGTTTGATCAGGCCGGGCTGGAATGGCTGCTGGAGCTGGGCAACAGCAGCATCACCTATCGCTCGCGCTACCTGGCAGTGCCGCAACTGATCCCGGTGCTCGACTTGTTGCTGCTCGATGAACAGAACCCCCATGCGGTGTTGTTCCAGTTGAAGCTGGTCAGCCGCACCCTGCGGCGTCTCAATGATGACTTTGGGGTGCCCCGGGAAACCGGACTGGCACCGTTGGTGGAGCGCCTGTCGCGTTTCGACCTGGGTTGCCTGGAGAACCCGCTGTTCGGCGAATCCAGCGTGCGTGCCGCGTTGGACGGCCTGGCCGACCTGCTGCAAGCGGTCGCCGATGAAAGCGGGCAAGTGTCGGATCGCCTGGCGTTGCGCCACTTTGCCCATGTGGATGATGTCAGCCAGCAAACGGTGTCGGTGTGATGAGTGCGCGCTACCAGATTTTTCACGATACCCATTACCACTACGACAGCCCGGTGTCCCTGGCTCAGCAGCTTGCTCATCTGTGGCCGCGTCCGTGCGCGTGGCAGCGCTGCAGTTCCCAGCAATTGGATATCAGCCCGCAGCCGTCGTCGCGCCGCGATGAGCTGGACGTGTTCGGTAACCCGATCACCCGGCTGGCGTTTGAACGGCCCCATGATGAATTGCTGGTGAATGCCGGGCTGACCGTGGAAGTGCTGGCGCGGGCGGCGCTGGATTTTCAGCAGTCGCCGGCTTGGGACCAAACCCGCGACAGCCTGACCTACAGCAGCCAGGTGCTGTCGTCTGAGATGCTTGAAGCCTGTCGTTATCGCTTCGAATCGCCCTACGTACACCTGAAGAACACCTTCGTCGAGTTCTCCGAAAGTTGCTTCCCGCCAGGCGTGCCCTTGCTGCTGGGCGTGCAGGCCCTGATGCAGAAGATCTTCAGCGAATTCACCTTCGATGCCGAAGCCACCCAGGTCGCCACGCCCTTGGTGGAAGTGCTGGAACGCCGACGCGGCGTGTGCCAGGACTTCGCCCACCTGATGCTCGCGTGCCTGCGCTCGCGGGGCCTGGCGGCGCGTTACATCAGCGGCTACCTGCTGACCCAGCCACCGCCCGGCCAGCCACGTCTGATCGGCGCCGATGCATCCCACGCGTGGGTCTCGGTGTTTTGCCCGGTGGCGGGCTGGGTGGATTTTGATCCGACAAACAACGTGCAGCCTGCACTGGAGCACATCACCTTGGCCTGGGGCCGTGATTTCTCGGATGTGTCGCCGTTGCGTGGGGTGATTCTGGGAGGAGGGAACCATGACCCGGAGGTGCGGGTGACGGTGATGCCGCTGGAGTAACAGTGGGTTGTGGTGAGCAGGGAGGGCCTGCTCACCCCAACAAAATTTATTCAGCCGGGTCTTTCGGTGTCTCGGTGTCATCAGCAGCCACTTCACCTTCAGCATCCGGGTTCAGTGCACCTGCTTCTTCATCTGCAGCGGCTTTCTTGCGTTGCAGCTTTTCCTCTTTCTTCTGCTCCTTGGCCAAGTCTCTCTGACGTTTGGCGAAGGAGTAATTAGGTTTGGCCATGGGCGATCCTCTAGGGTCGAAGGTGAGGGTGGGCGGCGCGCAGCTGCCTTGGGTCGCTATGGTAGCAGCTTAGCAGCGCGATTGGCCTTCACTTACCGCAGGCATACGCGGCCAGCAGGCCGTTGAAGAATTGATTGAGGTGCATGGCAGACGCTCCGGTGGGTGATGGAGCGATCATAGGCGGGTGGCTGTTGTTTGGCTGGTAGATTGTGTTGATCAGTCTGATAGCCTAAAGTTGTATACAATCTGTTGATTCAGATCATAAGAATTTCAGCCTGCTTGAGGCACCCTAGTCGCAATACGCGTTTTTTAAACCCTGCCTTGGAGATTCACATGTTTGCCAAAATCGTTGCTGTTTCCCTGCTGACACTGGCGAGCGGCCAGTTGCTTGCTGCAGAGTGCGCGGTCACTGTTGATTCCACCGACCAGATGTCCTTCAACACCAAAGAAATCACCATCGACAAGAGCTGCAAGAAGTTCACCGTGAACCTTGAGCACTCCGGCAGCTTGCCGAAAAACGTCATGGGCCATAACTGGGTACTGAGTTCCGCCGCCGACATGCCTGGCGTTGCCAGCGACGGCATGGCCGCCGGTATCGACAAGAACTACCTCAAAGACGGCGACACCCGCATCATCGCCCACACCAAGATCATTGGTGCTGGCGAGAAAGATTCGGTGACCTTCGATGTGTCGAAACTGGTTGCAGGCACGGATTACGCGTTCTTCTGCTCGTTCCCGGGCCACATCTCGATGATGAAAGGCACTGTGGTAGTCAAGTAATACCGCGTTAGCGTTCATCGCAGGCAAGCCAGCTCCCACATTCGACCGCATTCCCTTGTTGGAAAACGGTCAAGTGTGGGAGCTGGCTTGCCTGCGATTGCAATCTAACAAACACCGCCGGACTAACAGGTCTACCTCACGGCGCAAATGGCATGACGCGCTTGTGCTCAGTCTTGCGATACGTGTCGCAGATAATCTTGAACGCTTCCTCACGCACCGGCTCGCCGTGCAGGAACGCATCAATCTCGGCGTAGGTCACCCCGTGTGAAGCCTCGTCCGGTTTGCCCGGCGACAGGTCTTCAAGGTCGGCAGTCGGGATCTTCTCCACCAGCGACTCCGGCGCACCGAAGTGCCGCGCAATCGCGCGCACCTGGTTCTTCACCAGCCCGCTCAACGGCGCGAGGTCGCAGGCACCGTCACCGAACTTGGTGAAAAAGCCCATTACCGCTTCCGCCGCATGGTCAGTGCCGATCACCAAACCACCGGCTGCGCCAGCGATGGTGTACTGCGCCACCATGCGCATACGCGCCTTGGTGTTGCCCAGCACAAAATCACGCGACACCGCCGCCTTGCCTTCAAACGCAGCCACTTCATTGGCCAGGGATTTCACCGCTGGGCCGATGTTCACGGTGTGGCGTTCGTCCGGCTCGATAAAGTCCACCGAAGCCTGGGCATCGTGTTCGTCGAACTGGGTTTCGTAGGGCAGGCGCACCGCGATAAAACGGTAGGCCTCATCACCTGTGCTGGCACGCAGTTCTTTGATTGCACGCTGGGCCAGCAGGCCGGCGGTCAGGGAGTCGACACCGCCGCTGATGCCCAGCACCAAGGTCTTGAGCCCGGAATTGCGCAGGCAGTCCTGGATAAACCCTACGCGGCGCGCCACTTCGGCCTCAAGGGCGGCCTGGTCGTTGAACGGTGCTTGGACCTTGAGCTGCTGCGCAATCTCACGCTGTACGGCTTGCATGATTCACTCCTTGCTGGAAAGGGCAGGTACTTTGAAAACGTGGCGCAAATAGGCGACAAAATTCGGATCGGTGCAGTGGGTCTTGCCCGCTTCATCGGAAATCTTCGCGACGGGCTGGCCATTACAGGCAGTCATTTTAAGCACGATGCTCATCGGTTCAACACCCGGAATGTCACAGGTCAGGTTGGTGCCGATACCGAAGCTGACATTAATGCGCCCACGCAGCGCGCGGAAAATCTCCAGGGCCTTGGGCAGCGTCAGGCTGTCGGAGAACACCAGGGTCTTGCTCATCGGCTCGATGCCGAGCTTGTGGTAGTGGGCGATGGCTTTCTCGGCCCATTGAATCGGGTCACCGGAGTCGTGGCGCAGGCCGTCGAAGAGCTTGGCGAAGTACAGGTCGAAATCGCCCAGGAACGCGTCGGTGGTGATGCAGTCGGTCAGCGCGATGCCGAGCAGGCCACGGTACTCGCGCACCCAGCAGTCGAGCGCGGCGATCTGGCTGTCGATCAGGCGCGGGCCGAGTTGCTGATGGGCCATGATCCATTCGTGGGCCATGGTGCCCAGCGGTTTCATATCGAACTCACGAGCCAGGTGCACGTTGCTGGTGCCGACAAAACGCCCGGGGAAATCGTGCTTGAGCACGCTGACCACTTCTTCCTGCACCCGGTACGAGAAGCGCCGACGGGTGCCGAAGTCGGCGACTTGCAGCTCCGAAAGTTCTTCGCTGCTGGCATTGGCAGACAGCCAGTCGAACTTGCGGTACAGCTGCTCACGGGCCTGTTCGAGGATGACCGTCTGGTAGCGGTAGCGGTTGCGCACTTCGCTGACGATGGCCAGCATCGGCACTTCAAACAGGATCACGTGCAGCCACGGCCCGCGCAGGCGGATAAACAGCTCGCCGTTTTCAATGCCGGTTTGCACATAGCGCAGGTTGAAGCGAAACAGCCCGAGGAAGCGCAAAAAATCCGGCTTCATAAAGCTGATGCGTTCCAGGAAGCCCAACTGGTCGGGGCTCAGGCTCAGCTCGGCGAGGCGTTCGATCTGGTAGCGGATTTCCGCCAGGTACGGGCGCAGGTCTTCACTGTTGCGGCAACGAAACTCCCATTCAACTTCCACGTTCGGGTAGTTGTGCAGCACCGCCTGCATCATGGTCAACTTGTAGAAGTCGGTGTCGAGCAAGTTCTGCACGATGCGATCGGCAAACACACTCTCGCTCATAACGGGAATCTCCAGACGGGTCGGCGATGGGCGCCGGCCTTTACGCACTATTGAGGAATGGTGCTAGTGGCGCATAGACCTGTGGGGTTTTGCCAGTGATTTTTTCAGTGCGGCCACTGGCCTCATCGCAGGCAAGCCAGCTCCCACACTGGAAATGCGTTCCAAATGTGGGAGCTGGCTTGCCTGCGATGACGGTGGTACAGCCCAAAAAGATCTAAACCTGCTCCATCATCCACTTCACAAACTCACGCACCTTGGGCACCTCCGCCGAATGCTCCGGATACGCCAGGTAATACGCATCCTGGCTGGGCATTGCATGCTGCCAGGGAATCACCAGCTTGCCCTCGGCCAGCTCCTCTTCCACCAGAAAGCGCGGCAACAAGGCCACGCCACAGCCCACCTGCGCCGCCCGAATGCACATATAAAAGGTATCAAAACGCGGCCCGTGGTAGCTGTGCTCGGTCTGGTAGCCTTGGCTGGCGAACCAGTCATGCCAGCCCTGCGGTCGCGAGGCGTTCTGCAACAGCACCAGGTTGCTCAGTTGCGTGGGGTCGGTGAATGGCTGCGCGGGCAGGCTCTCCGGCGCGCACACCGGCACCAG
The DNA here is from genome assembly GCF_019352915.1 of Pseudomonas sp. Xaverov 259. Classification (NCBI taxonomy): domain Bacteria; kingdom Pseudomonadati; phylum Pseudomonadota; class Gammaproteobacteria; order Pseudomonadales; family Pseudomonadaceae; genus Pseudomonas; species Pseudomonas sp. Xaverov 259. Next base: position 353,395 of record NZ_JAAAFV010000018.1, read on the forward strand.
CTCTTCGCTGAACAGTTTCAGGCTCTCGGTGCCCGGCCTTGAGCCCTGACCGAAGTAGAAGGCCATGTCGGCCTTGCCTTGCAGCAACTCGTCGGGCTCCTGCTCGTTGCACAGGTCCAGGTGGATTTGCGGATGGCGCAAACGCCAGCCCTTGAGGCGCGGCACCAGCCAGCGAGCGCCGAAGGTGTAGGGCGTGGACACGCGCAGCACTTCGGTCTCGCCGCCGTAGGAGCGCAGGTAGTGGGTGGACATCTCCACTTGCGTGAGGATCTTGCGCACTTCCACCAGGTACAGATCCCCCGCCGGGGTCATCTGCAAGCGGCGGCGCACTCGGCGAAACAAAAGGTGTTGCAGCAATTCTTCCAGCTGCGCCACCTGTTTGCTCACGGCGCTTTGCGTGAGGTTCAGCTCCTCGGCAGCGCGGGTGAAGCTCAGGTGACGGGTGGCGGCTTCGAAACACTGCAGGGCGGTGATCGAGGGCAAATGTCTTTTGTTGAGCACGGCACGCCTCTTTTTATTCTTTGCATGAGTAAACGGAATGATATCTCGCCTAATCGTCGTTTGTTGGCAAGTCTTGGGCCAGCTACAAATAAGCTCTGGATCGCCGTGTCTGTGGCGGCGCGAATTTTCTGTTTGAGTTTGAGGGAGTGACCCATGGTTGCCGCATTGCTTGATCGTCTCGGGGTAAACCCGGCGCTGTACCAGTCGGGTAAACAGCCCGTGCATTCGCCGATTGATGGCAGCCGTATCGGCAGTGTGCACTGGGAAGGTGCCGCTGAAGTGGAGCAGCAGGTCAGTCGCGCCGAGCATGCATTCGAGGCCTGGCGCAAGGTGCCGGCACCGCGTCGCGGTGAGCTGGTACGCCAGTTCGGCGATGTATTGCGCGAATATAAAGCCGACCTGGGCGAACTGGTGTCGTGGGAAGCCGGCAAGATCACCCAGGAAGGCTTGGGTGAAGTGCAGGAGATGATCGACATCTGCGACTTCGCCGTGGGCCTGTCCCGCCAGTTGTACGGCTTGACCATCGCTTCCGAGCGCCCAGGCCACCACATGCGTGAAACCTGGCACCCGCTGGGCGTGGTCGGTGTGATCAGCGCGTTCAACTTCCCGGTCGCCGTGTGGGCGTGGAACACCACACTGGCGCTGGTGTGCGGCAACGCGGTGATCTGGAAACCGTCGGAAAAGACCCCGCTCACCGCACTGGCCTGCCAGGCATTGTTCGAGCGCGTACTGAAGAAGTTCGACGGCGCCCCCCAATACCTCAGCCAAGTGATCATCGGCGGCCGTGACGCCGGTGCGGCGTTGGTGGATGACCCGCGCGTTGCGCTGATCAGCGCCACCGGCAGCACCCGCATGGGCCGCGAAGTGGCGCCCAAAGTCGCCGCACGTTTCGCCCGCAGCATCCTTGAACTGGGCGGCAACAACGCGATGATCCTCGGCCCAAGCGCCGACCTCGACATGGCCGTGCGCGCCATCCTGTTCAGCGCCGTCGGCACTGCCGGCCAGCGTTGCACCACCTTGCGCCGTCTAATCGCCCATGAGTCGGTCAAGGAAGAAATCGTTACCCGCCTCAAGGCCGCCTATTCCAAAGTGCGCATCGGCCACCCGCTGGAAGGCAACCTGATTGGCCCGCTGATCGACAAGCACGGCTTCGAGAATATGCAGGACGCCCTGGAGCAAGCCTTGAGCGAAGGCGGCAAGGTGTTCGGCGGCAAACGCCAGTTGGAAGACAAGTTCCCGAATGCCTACTACGTGTCGCCGGCCATTGTCGAAATGCCCGAGCAAAGCGACGTGGTGTGCACCGAAACCTTCGCGCCGATTCTGTATGTGGTTGGCTACACCGAGTTCACCGAGGCCCTGCGCCTGAACAACGCGGTGCCGCAAGGCCTGTCCTCGTGCATCTTTACCACCGACGTGCGTGAAGCCGAGCAGTTCATGTCGGCGGTGGGCAGTGACTGCGGCATTGCCAACGTCAATATCGGCCCGAGCGGCGCAGAGATTGGTGGCGCGTTTGGTGGCGAGAAAGAGACCGGCGGCGGGCGTGAGTCGGGTTCGGATGCGTGGCGCGGGTATATGCGTCGCCAGACCAATACCGTGAACTACTCGCTGGAATTGCCGCTGGCGCAGGGCATTACCTTCGACTGACTCGGCTGATCGTTCCCGCGCTCCCGCGTGGGAATGCATCCTGTGACGCTCCGCGTCACGAAAAGCGGACGCGGAGCGTCCAGGGCTACGTTCCCACGCAGAGCGTGGGAACGAGCGGTGGTGAACTCATCCCGGAGTCTGGCAATGGCACTACGCGAAACATGTTTGTGGGAACAACTCACCCCAGGCCGGCCTGATCGTGCCGCGCTCAAGGGCGAGGTCAAGGTCGATGTGTGCGTAATCGGCGCCGGCATCACCGGCTTGTCGGCCGCCATCCACCTGCTGGAACAAGGCAAAAGCGTCGCCGTGCTGGAGGCTCATCGCACCGGCCATGGCGGTTCGGGGCGTAACGTCGGGCTGGTCAACGCCGGTATGTGGATCCCGCCGGATGAGATCGAAGCCGGTTTTGGCGAGGCGGTGGGCAGTCAGCTCAACCGCATGCTGGGCGCGGCACCCTCGCTGGTATTCAGCCTGATCGACAAATACAAGATTGATTGCCAACTGCGCCGTGAGGGCACCTTGCACATGGCGCATAACGCCCGTGGCGAGGCGGATTTGCGCAGTCGCGAAGAACAATGGAAGCGCCGTGGCGCCCCCGTCGAGTTGCTCACGGGCCAGGCGTGCGAACAGGCCACCGGCACCAAAAAGATCGCCGCCGCCTTGCTGGACCGGCGCGCGGGCACCTTGAACCCGATGGCCTACACCACTGGCTTGGCCAATGCGGCCCTGGGGCTTGGCGGGCAAATGTTCGATCATTCGCCGGTCACGCAACTTGAGCGCCAAGGCGCACTCTGGTCGGTGCAGACCGCCCAAGGTTCAGTGCAGGCGGCACACGTGGTGATCGCCTCCAATGCCTATACCGAAGGCGAATGGACTGAGCTGCGCCGCAACTTTTTCCCGGGTTACTACTACCAGGTCGCCTCTGCCCCGCTGACGGACGAAGCCGCGCAACAAATCCTCCCTGGCGGGCAGGGCTCATGGGACACGCGCCAGGTGTTAAGCAGCATCCGCCGCGACGCCGATGGCCGTCTATTGCTCGGCAGCCTGGGCAACGGCAACCAGAAACCCACGTGGTTCCTCAAGGCGTGGGCCGATCGGGTGCAGCAGCATTACTTCCCGTACCTCAAATCGGTGCAGTGGGAGTGCACCTGGACCGGCTGCATCGCCTTCACCCCGGACCACCTGATGCGCCTGTTCGAGCCGGCACCCGGTCTGGTCGCCGTCACCGGTTATAACGGGCGTGGCGTGACCACTGGCAGTGTGGTCGGCAAGGCTTTTGCCGACTATTTGTGTCACCAAAACCCACAGGCATTGCCGATCCCCTTTGCGCCCATGCAACCGCTGGCCGGGGTGGGCCTGCGCAGTTGCCTGTATGAAGCGGGGTTCTCGCTGTATCACGCCGGGCAATGCCTGCGGATCGTGGTCTGATCAGCGAAATAGCTGTCAGAAGCCTGCATTTTCTTAGCAGGCTACTAATCTGTATTGGTGCAAGTCGTAGCAATCACGCACTGTAAATGTGCAGTTCCGTTACGCACATTGTTACAGCTGTAGGAACTGTCGTTTAGGCATCCGGTTGCAGGTGCGACCTGCCAGGGTTGTACTTTTTGGATCCATTGGTTGCACCTTTCGATGCTAGACGGTTGCACGTGCTGGCAGAAGGAGCCGAAACGCCTGTAATAACAATGACACCGTGTCTTTTTGAAGAATAAAAAAGTAATGGCACGCGCCTTGCTCTGGGCTTTCCTGTGAAAGTTTGACGCGAATTCGTAGTGCCAATAAACAAAAACCTCGGAGCACCACTCATGTCCCAGACGTTTTACAAGAAAGGTTTTCTGGCCCTCGCCGTTGCAGCGGCGTTGGGTGTTTCTGCGTTTGTTCAAGCTGATGTGAAGATTGGCGTGGCAGGCCCGATGACGGGCGCCAACGCAGCTTTCGGTGAGCAGTACATGAAGGGTGCCCAAGCGGCAGCCGATGTGATCAACAAGGCCGGCGGTATCAACGGTGAGCAGATCAAACTGGTTGCCGGTGATGACGCCTGTGAGCCCAAGCAAGCCGTGGCCGTGGCCAACCGCCTGGCCGACCAGGACAAAGTGATCGGCGTGGTCGGGCACTTCTGCTCCTCCAACACCATCCCGGCATCTGAGGTGTACGACGAAGCGGGCATCATCATGATCACTCCGGGTTCCACCAACCCACAGGTGACCGAGCGTGGTTTGAGCGCCGTGTTCCGTATGTGCGGGCGTGACGACCAGCAAGGTATCGTGGCCGGCGACTACATTGTCGACGTGCTCAAAGGCAAGAAAGTCGCGGTCATCAACGACAAGGACACCTACGGTAAAGGCCTGGCCGATGCCACTGCTGCCCAGTTGACCAAACGCGGCGTCAAGCCTGTGCTGGAAGAAGGCCTGACCCGTGGCGAGAAAGACTTCAGCGCCCTGGTCACCAAGATCCGCTCCACCGGTGCCGACGTCGTGTACTTCGGCGGCCTGCACCCGGAAGCCGGTCCATTGGTTCGCCAGATTCGTGAAGCCGGCCTCAAAGACGTCAAGTTCATGTCCGATGATGGTGTCGTGACCGACGAACTGGTGGCCACCGCTGGCGGCGCACAATACGTAGACGGCGTGTACATGACTTTCGGCGCCGACCCGCGCCTGCTGCCAGACAGCAAAACCGTGGTGGAAGAGTTCCGTAAAAACGGCACCGAGCCGGAAGGCTACACCCTGTACGCCTACGCCTCGATTCAGGCCCTGGCCGCCGGCTTCAACGGCGCCAAGTCCAACAAGGGCGAAGACGCCGCCAAGTGGCTCAAGGCTCACCCGGTGAAAACCGTGATGGGTGAAAAAGCCTGGGATACCAAGGGCGACCTGAAAATCTCCGACTACGTGGTTTACCAGTGGGATAAAGACGGCAAATACCACCAGTTGGAAAAGCAGAAGTAAAAACAAGCACCACGGAACCAATGTGGGAGCGGGCTTGTTGTGGGAGCTGGCTCCCACACAGGGCCTGCTCCCACAGGGGAGTGGTGTTGATATCAAGATCTGTCTTTTCCTCCAGAAGCGCCGCACACCCACCCGTGTGCAGGTGCTCACCGCGTGAGATTGCGTTATGGATGGTATTTTCCTGCAGCAACTGGTCAACGGCCTGACCCTCGGGTCGGTCTATGGCCTGATCGCCATAGGCTACACAATGGTCTATGGCATCATTGGCATGATCAACTTCGCCCACGGCGAGGTTTATATGATTTCCGCTTACCTCGCGGCGATCAGTCTGGCACTGCTGGCTTACTTCGGCATCGAATCCTTCCCGCTGCTCATTCTCGGCACCCTGATCTTCACCGTGGTCGTCACTGGCGTTTACGGTTGGGTCATCGAGCGTGTCGCTTATAAACCGCTGCGCAACTCCACCCGACTGGCACCGCTGATCAGCGCCATCGGTATCTCCCTGATCCTGCAAAACTATGCGCAGATCGCTCAGGGCGCGAAACAACAAGGCATTCCAACCCTGCTGGCCGGCGCCTGGCGCGTCGATATCGGCACAGGGTTTGTGCAGTTGACCTACACCAAGGTGTTTATCCTGGTGGCCGCGTTCCTCGGCATGGGCCTGCTGACTTACATCATCAAGTACACCAAGCTCGGCCGCATGTGCCGCGCCACCCAGCAAGACCGCAAGATGGCCTCGATCCTGGGCATCAACACCGACCGCGTGATCTCCTACGTGTTTGTCATCGGTGCCGCCATGGCCGCCCTGGCCGGCGTGCTGATCACCCTCAACTACGGCACCTTCGACTTCTATGCCGGCTTCATCATCGGCATCAAGGCATTTACCGCAGCGGTACTCGGCGGCATCGGCTCCCTGCCTGGGGCGATGTTGGGCGGGATCATCCTGGGTATCTCCGAGTCGCTGTTCTCGGGGTTGATCAACTCTGACTACAAAGACGTGTTCAGCTTCTCCCTGCTGGTGGTGATTCTGATCTTCCGTCCTCAGGGCCTGCTTGGTCGCCCACTCGTGGCTAAGGTGTAAACATGTCTGCTGCCAAATCTATCGATATCAAGAAAAGTGTGGTCGATACGGTCCTTGCCGGGCTGATTTCGTTGATCGTGTTCGGTCCGATTGTCGGCGTGGTGCTCGACGGCTACAGCTTTAACCTCGAGCCTGCGCGGGTGGCCACGTTGGTCGCCATCGTGATGGCCGGGCGCTTTGCCTTGAGCCTGTTCCTGCAAACCCCCAAAGGCGTAAAGATCCTGCAGGGTTTCGAGAGCAGTGGCTCCGGCGTGCACGTGTTACCGCCGGACTACAAATCGCGGCTGCGCTGGATCATCCCGGCACTGATCGTGATCGCCATCGTGTTCCCGATCTTCGCCAACAAATACCTGCTGACCGTGGTGATTCTCGGGCTGATCTACGTGTTGCTCGGCCTTGGCCTGAACATCGTGGTGGGCCTGGCCGGCTTGCTCGACCTGGGTTACGTGGCGTTCTACGCCATCGGCGCCTATGGCCTGGCACTCGGTTACCAATACCTCGGCCTGGGTTTCTGGAGTGTGTTGCCCCTGGCAGCCATCGCTGCGGCGCTGGCCGGATGCATACTCGGGTTCCCGGTGCTGCGAATGCACGGCGATTATCTCGCCATCGTGACCCTGGGTTTTGGTGAAATCATCCGCCTGGTACTCAATAACTGGCTGTCGTTCACCGGCGGCCCCAACGGTATGCCAGTGCCTTCGCCGACCTTCCTCGGCCTGGAGTTCGGGCGCAAGGCCAAGGATGGCGGGATTCCGTTCCACGAATTCTTCGGCATCGATTACAACCCCAACATCAAGTTCATGTTCATCTACATCGTGCTGTTCCTGGTGGTACTGGCCGTGCTGTACATCAAGCACCGCCTGACCCGCATGCCGGTCGGCCGCGCCTGGGAAGCCTTGCGCGAAGATGAAATCGCCTGCCGCTCCATGGGCCTGAACCACGTGCTGGTCAAGCTTTCGGCGTTCACTATCGGGGCCTCGACTGCAGGGCTGGCCGGGGTGTTCTTTGCTAGCTACCAGGGCTTCGTCAACCCGTCTTCGTTTACCTTCTTCGAGTCGGCGCTGATCCTGGCCATCGTGGTGTTGGGCGGCATGGGTTCGACAGTGGGCGTGGTGATTGCGGCGTTCGTATTGACGGTTGCGCCGGAGTTACTGCGCAGCTTCTCCGAATACCGCGTGCTGCTGTTTGGCGTGTTGATGGTGGTGATGATGATCTGGCGACCGCGCGGCTTGATCCGCATCAGCCGAACCGGTGTGACCCCACGTAAAGGAGTGGCGCCATGAGCAAGGAAGTCGTCCTCTCAGTGGAACACCTGATGATGCACTTCGGTGGCATCAAGGCCTTGAGCGATGTAAGTCTGCAGGTCAAACGCAACTCGATCTTCGCCCTGATCGGCCCCAACGGCGCGGGCAAGACCACGGTGTTCAACTGCCTCACCGGTTTTTACAAAGCCAGCGGCGGCAAGATCGAACTGAACATTCGTGGCAAGCAGACCAACGTGATCCAGTTGCTCGGCGAACGCTTCAAGGCCGTCGACTTTGTGTCGCCGAAAAGCTTCTTCAGCCGCGTGTACTACAAGATGTTCGGCGGCACCCACCTGGTCAACCGCGCAGGCCTGGCGCGGACCTTCCAGAACATTCGCCTGTTCAAGGAAATGTCGGTGTTGGAAAATCTGCTGGTGGCCCAACACATGTGGGTCAACCGCAACATGCTGGCGGGCATCCTCAACACCAAGGGCTACCGCAAGGCCGAAAGCGATGCCCTCGACCATGCCTTCTATTGGCTCGAAGTGGTGGACTTGGTGGATTGCGCCAACCGCTTGGCCGGTGAGCTTTCCTACGGCCAGCAGCGCCGCCTGGAAATCGCCCGCGCCATGTGCACCCGGCCGCAGATCATCTGCCTGGACGAACCGGCCGCGGGCCTCAACCCGCAGGAAACCGAAGCCCTCAGCGCGATGATTCGCCTGCTGCGCGACGAACACGACCTGACAGTGGTGCTGATCGAACACGACATGGGCATGGTGATGAGTATTTCCGACCACATTGTGGTGCTCGACCACGGCAACGTGATCGCCGAAGGTGGCCCGGATGCAATCCGCAACGACCCGAAAGTGATCGCCGCCTACCTGGGCGCAGACGAGGAGGAGCTGGTATGAGTGCACCTATCCTCGAAATGAAGGACCTGGACGTGTTTTACGGCCCGATCCAGGCCCTCAAAAAAGTCTCGCTGCACATCAACGAAGGCGAAACCGTGAGCCTGATCGGCTCCAACGGCGCGGGCAAATCCACGCTGCTGATGTCGATTTTCGGCCAGCCGCGTGCCGAGTCCGGGCAAATTCTGTACAACGGCGTCGACATTACCCACAAGTCATCCCACTACATCGCCTCCAACGGCATTGCGCAGTCGCCGGAAGGGCGGCGGGTGTTCCCCGACATGACCGTCGAGGAAAACCTGCTGATGGGCACCATCCCGATTGGCGACAAGTATGCGCAGGAAGACATGCAGCGCATGTTCGAGCTGTTCCCACGGCTCAAGGAGCGACGCACTCAGCGTGCAATGACCATGTCCGGTGGTGAGCAGCAAATGCTCGCCATCGCTCGAGCGCTGATGAGCCGGCCCAAACTGCTGTTGCTGGATGAACCGAGCCTGGGCCTGGCGCCCATTGTGGTGAAGCAGATCTTTGCCACCCTGCGCGAGCTGGCCGCTACCGGTATGACCATCTTCCTGGTGGAACAGAACGCTAACCACGCGCTGCGCCTGTCGGACCGGGCGTATGTGATGGTTAACGGCGAGATTCGCCTGACGGGCACTGGCAAGGAATTGCTGGTTAACGAGGAAGTGCGCAACGCCTACCTCGGCGGGCATTAACGCCTGCCCCTGATCGTTCCCACGCTCCGCGTGGGAATGCATCCTGTGACGCTCCGCGTCACGCTTCGGGACGCGGAGCGTCCTTTGCTGCATTCCCACGCAGAGCGTGGGAACGATCATCAACAGTTGTTTTTGGGCTGTTTTCAGTGCTCCCGCCAAATTGTGGAAAACAAATCCAGACACCCTCCAAAGCGCGACATATAGCCGCCGCAAATCCCTGTTTTGTCACAGTTTTGACTTGTCCCCATCCGCTGTGGAACCGGCTGTGGGTAACGTGGGAGTAGCTGGCTGTAAGCCTTTAAAACCGTGGCGTGCAGCGTGGTGGTTGTTTATTGATCAGCGGTTTTTTGCTGGCCTGCCGAGGGCTTTGTCAACCTGTTTAAAGACACAGGTATATGACTGATTTATGTCGGCTCAGCCTGTGGATAAGTCTGTGACTAAACTCTGGAAAGACTGCCGCAGAGGCCGGAATGACTGGCCTGGAGCCATCGTTCGGATTTTCCCTCTTGCCATTTGGCTACATACGCCTTGGCCAAGGTCAAGCAAAAAACTTTCTGAAATCGCCTGCAAGCCTTGTATGGAGCGGCTTGGCGCTTTTTACACTTGCCCCCAAAGACTGTGGGCGCAGTTGTGGATAACCTGCGTGCATATGGCTGCAAGCCACGTACTGTAAGGCTTTGCCTGACATGATCAAAAAACAACCAGCCCTGTATGAAGTTATGCGCTTAGCGGTTGCCGCAATCGCGGCGTAAGGGCATTCTGCTGGCTGTTTTTTTCCCGATGCCCGCAAGGAGAACACCATGTCCGACACGCTGTTTATTACTGGCGCCACCTCAGGTTTCGGCGAAGCTTGCGCCCGTCGTTTTGCCGACGCCGGCTGGAAACTGGTGCTTACTGGCCGTCGTGCTGAGCGTTTGAATGCCTTGGTCGAAGAGCTTTCCAAGCAGACCGAAGTGCATGGCCTGGTGGTGGACGTGCGTGACCGCAAGGGCATGGAAGAGGCCATCGCCAACCTGCCACCGTCGTTCGCCAAGCTACGCGGGCTGATCAACAACGCCGGCCTGGCCGTGGGCACCGACCCTGCGCCCAAGTGCAGCCTCGACGATTGGGAAACCATGGTCGACACCAACATCAAAGGCCTGTTGACCACCACCAACCTGCTGTTGCCGCGCCTGATCGCCCACGGCCGTGGGGCCGGCATCATCAACCTGGGTTCCATCGCCGGTAACTATCCGTACCCGGGCAGCCACGTGTATGGCGGCTCCAAGGCGTTCGTGAAGCAGTTCTCGCTGAACCTGCGTTGCGACCTGCAAGGCACCGGCGTGCGTGTGACCAACATCGAACCGGGCCTGTGTGAGAGCGAGTTCTCGCTGGTACGCTTTGGCGGTGACCAGGCGCGTTATGACGCGACCTATGCCGGTGCCGAGCCGATCCAGCCGCAAGACATTGCCGACACGATCTTCTGGGTGATGAACACCCCGGCGCACGTGAACATCAACCGGTTGGAGCTGATGCCGGTGAGCCAGACCTGGGCTGGGTTTGCGATTGAGCGTGGGGCCAAGTAAGGCTTAAGACCGCGTCGGGTCCTTCGCAGGCAAGCCAGCTCCCACATTCGACCGCATTCTCATGCAGGAACTCGGTCAAGTGTGGGAGCTGGCTTGCCTGCGATGGCGTCAAATCGGCCAAAACAGGACATAAGGTACACTCCACGCCTGAAAACCCCTCCGCACTGTGCGGTTTAAAGGTTTTGACGGGAGGAAATGTGAGTAACCGAGGTGAGCAGGCACTGCTCAAACAATCGACGATTCTGATGTTCGCGGTCGCGATCGCCGGGATTGTCACGGGTGTGATATCTGGCGCCCAATCCATTCTATTCGACGGCTTTTTCTCGCTGATCGCCACCGCCATCAAGGTGCTGATGCTGATCACGGCCAAGCTGATCGCCAAGAAAAGCAACGAGCGTTTCCAGTTCGGCTACTGGCACCTGGAGCCGATGGTGCTGCTGATCGAAGGCAGCTTCCTGTTGCTGATCGCGATCTATGCGTTTCTCAACGGCGTGTTCGGCATCATCAATGGCGGGCGTGAAATCGAATTGGGGCTGGTGATCGTCTACGCGGCGGTGTTTACCGTGGTCGAGTTCGCCTACTTCTTCTACGTGCGCTATCGCAATCGCACGCTGAAATCTTCACTGATCCAGTTCGACAATATCAGTTGGCTGGTGGACGCGATGCTGTCGGTGGGCTTGCTGATCAGCTTCCTCGCCGCGCTGTTGCTCAAGTCCCAGGGTTATGGCGAGTGGGCGGTGTATGTCGACCCATTGATCCTGATTCTGCTGGCCCTGAGCATGCTGGCGCCGGCGTTCAAGATCCTGCGCCCGGCGTTGCGTGAGGTGCTGGGCATTGCCCCGGACCACTTGGATGACAAAGTGCGCGAAGTGATGGACGCGGCCCAGGCCAGGCATGGTTTCGATGACTACGTGTCCTACGTGCAAAAGCACGGGCGGGCGCGGTTTATCGAGATTCATGTGGTGCTGCCGGCCAATTACCCGGTGGATAACGTGGCCACGCTTGATGGGCTGCGCGAGGAGATATCCACAGGGCTGGGTACGCCGGATGCGGCGCGCTGGTTGACGATCAGTTTTACTGGGGATCGCAAGTGGATTGCATGACAGTCAGGTAGACCGCTATCGCAGGCAAGCCAGCTCCCACATTTTGATGTGTGAACACAGTCAAATGTGGGAGCTGGCTTGCCTGCGATGAGGCACTAAAGGTCAACCCAGATGCTGGATAAGGCCCTGGTAGCAAGTGGCCAAGTGATATGGCGTAGTCGACGGCATATCCCGCCGGCTCACCGCACCCTTGGCATCCAGGCACTCATGCCAGCCGTTCTCATGCAAAAAGTGCTGTTGCAGCGCCAGCAATTGGCGTTGCAACAGCGCCTCACTGCTAGGCCGCAAGGTCAGTGCCCGCAGGTATTCAGCCTGGGCCCAGATCCTTTGCGTGCCGTCGCGCACGCTGCCATCCAGCGCGAGCATGCCGCTGACTGAGCCACTTGATTTATCCACACCCTTGAGCTCTGCATAGGCAAATGCCCGCGTCAGCGAGGCATGCAACGCTGTGCCGCGCAGCACGTCCGACGATTCGAGCAAAAAGAACCATTCGAATTGATGCCCCGGCTCAAACCAGTTATCCACAGCGCCCAGCGGTTTTTCCATCATCACGCCGTGCTGGCGGTCAATGAAGCGCTTCTGCATAGCAGTGGCGAGGTCCAGCAACGCATCCTGGGTGATCGCGTCTTCACGCACGGCCAGCGTGGCGAGGAAGCCTTCAGCCAGGTGCATCAGCGGGTTTTGCAGCGGGCCGGACTTGAGCGATGACCAGTTGCGCTCCAACACCGCTTCGTACAGGCCGTCGCCGGTGGCAAAACGTTCGGCGACCACGGCCAGGGCCGCGTCGAGTACCGACTCCACCAACGGCTCGCGCACCTTGGCCCAATAGTGGGCGCAGGCGAAGATGATGAAGGCGTGGGTGTAGAGGTCTTTGCGCTTGTCCAGCGGTTTGCCGTGGGCGTCGATGCTGTAGAACCAGCCGCCATGCTCGGCATCATGGAAGTGCCGTTGCAGCGAACGAAACAGTGCCGCCGCACGTTCTTCGGCAAACGCTGCACCGGGCTCGCCGATCAGGCTGGCGAACAGGTACAACTGCCGGGCGCAGGCCATGGCGCGGTAGCGTTGCGGGGGCAATGGCTGGTGATTGGCGTCCAGCGCCTCGTAGGGCAACGCCAGCTCGGCATTCCAGCCCGGGCCTTGCCACAGCGGCACGATCAGGGTGTGGAAGTGCGTGAGCACGGCATTCAAGGAAGGTTGGGAAGCGATGGGCATCGGCTGGCGTCGTCACGGCAGAGGTGTAGGCGCGCATGGTAGCAGGCTGATCGTTCCCACGCTCTGCGTGGGAATGCATTTCGTGACGCTCTGCGTCAGGCTTTGGGACGCGGAGCGTCCAAGGCTGCATTCCCACGCAGAGCGTGGGAACGATCATGTGGGAGCTGGCTTGCCTGCGATGGTGCCCTCAGCAGCGCTGCCGATCAGCCCGCCAGCAACCAGACCCCGGTCGCCGCCGAAGCTGCGCCAGCAACCCGCACCAACGGTGCCGCAGCGGCCGGCAGAAAGCGCACCAGCGCATATCCAACGGCATGCAGAGCCGCCGTCGCGCCCACAAACCCGGCCGCATACGCCCACGGGCTGGACATGTCCGGCAGCTCCAGGCCGTGGGCCACACCGTGGAACAGCGCAAACAACGCCGTCGCTGCCACCGCCACAAACAACGGCGGCCGTACTGCCAGCGCTACTGCCAGGCCCAGGGCCAGCACCGAGGCGGCAATCCCGCTTTCCAGCGCCGGCAGTTCCAGGCCTTCAAAGCCGAGCAGGCCGCCGATCAGCATGGTGCCGACAAAGGCGCAAGGCAGTGCCCAGCGCGCCTTGCCTTGTTGCTGCGCGGCCCACAGGCCGACGGCGACCATGGCCAGTAAATGATCAATACCGCCCAATGGGTGGCTGATACCGGCCACCAGCCCATTATCGCCATGCCCGGGGTGAGCGAAGGCGAGTGCCGGTGCCAGCAGCAGGGCGGCGGTTGCGAGAAGTTTGTTGAGACCCATACAGGCTCCTTTTGGGGGGTGATCAGGCTGCAGTCAGCAAACCTTGACGTTCGATAAAAGCGACGATTTCATCCAGGCCGACGCCGGTTTTCTGGTTGCTGAACACAAAGGGCTTACCGTTGCGCATGCGTGTGGTGTCGCTGTTCATCAGTTCCAGCGAGGCGCCGACCAAAGGCGCCAGGTCGATCTTGTTGATCACCAGCAAGTCGGATTTGCAAATACCGGGCCCGCCCTTGCGTGGCAGCTTGTCACCGGCAGACACATCGATCACGTAGATGGTCAGGTCTGACAGTTCCGGGCTGAAGGTGGCCGATAAGTTGTCGCCGCCAGACTCCACCAGAATCAGGTCCAGGCCGGGGAAGCGGCGGTTGAGTTGGTCCACCGCTTCGAGGTTGATCGAGGCGTCTTCACGAATCGCCGTGTGCGGGCAGCCGCCGGTTTCCACGCCGATGATGCGCTCGGGCGCCAGGGCTTGGTTGCGCACCAGAAAATCCGCATCTTCGCGGGTGTAGATATCGTTGGTGACCACCGCCAGGTTGTAGCGGTCGCGCAGCGCCAGGCACAGCGCCAGGGTCAGGGCGGTCTTGCCGGAGCCCACTGGGCCGCCGATGCCGACACGCAAAGGTTGTGTGTTCATGTAGGTCTCCTAGGAACGGAACAGGCGGCTGTATTGGCGCTCATGGGCCATACACGCCAGGGACAGGCCGAACGCGGCGCTGCCGAAATGGTGAGGGTCGATGCGTGCCGCGTCCTGCTGGGCTTGTTGCAACAGGGGCAGCAGTTCGCTGGTCAGGCGTTGGGCGGCTTGCTGGCCCAGCGGCAGAGTTTTCATCAGCACCGCCAATTGGTTTTCCAGCCAGCTCCACAGCCATGCGGCCAGGGCGTCGTCGGGGCTGATGAGCCAGGCGCGGGCGGCCAAGGCCCAGCCCAGGGCCAGGTGCGGTTCGTCGCGTTGGGCCAGAAAGTCGCGTGCGGCGTCGTCCAGCTCCGGCAAGCCGTTGAGCAGCTGTTGCAGGGAGTAGCCCATCTGGCGACTCTCCTGATACAGCTCGCGGGTCTCACGGCTGGCGCGGTGCTCTTCGCACAGCTGCGCCAAACGCGGCCAATCCTGTTCGGCGGCGGCGCGGCAATGGGCGAGCAACAGCGGCGCTTCAAAACGGGCGAGGTTGAGCAGCAACTGGTCGCTGATCCAGCGCCGGGCACTGGCTGCATCATTGACCCGGCCGTTGTCCACCGCCATCTCCAAGCCTTGGGAATAGCTGTAGCCACCAATCGGCAATTGCGGACTGGCCAGACGCAACAGCGCCCAGGCTGGGTTCATAGACGCACGCCGAACTGGTGCAGCTTGGGGGGGTAATTGAAGTCTTCATCGCCATGACGCGAATGATGGTGGCCGCCGCCATAGGCACCGTGTTCCGGCTGGAACGGAGCCTCGATGGTTTGCGTGGTGGCGCCGAGCTGTTCGAGCATGGCCTTGAGCACGTAGTCATCGAGCAGGCGCAGCCAACCGTCGCCGACTTGCAGGGCTACGTGCCGGTTGCCGAGGTGATACGCCGCGCGGGTCAGTTCAAAGGCGTTTGTGCAGGTCACGTGCAGCAGCTGTTCCGGGCGGGCGACTACGCGTATCACGCGCCCGTCTTCAGCCTGCAGGCACTCGCCGTCGTGCAGGGGCGGTTGGCCGCGCTCCAGAAACAGGCCGACATCTTCGCCGTCGGCACTGAAACAGCGCAGGCGGCTTTTGCTGCGGGCTTCGAAGTTCAGCAGCAGTTCAGCGGCCCAGGTGGCTTGGGGGGCGATTCGGCGGTGGATCACCAGCATCAGGAGGCTTCCAGCTATGAGCGATAAATGAGCTAGAGCAAGGGGCTTGCCAACCGTGTGTATGGACAGGAAATCCCTGTAGGCAAGCACGGACATGCCACCGAATAGGGCGTCAGCCATTTCCTGCCGCGCTTCAATTTGGTGCGCTAGCGGATTTATAGCACTGGATAGGGGCGTTTTGCGTTGATGGCCGTTGCGTGGAGGATGAAATTTCCTTCATCTGTTTCGCACTGGATTTTTCTCAGAATTGTCCTACGCGATTGAAGGAATTGGCGTTCAAAAAGTTACGTGCTGTTTCATTACGATGTGCGCCGTGTTTAATCCACTGCGACGCCGATCATGTTCAGAGTATTTTTGGTTTCACTTATTGTCAGCTTGTCCTGCGCCGTCATACCGGCCTCAGCCAATTTAAAAGCACCTGTGGCCTTTGAGCCCGCCGCCACCATCGACAACGTGATCGATCGTGCCCATCAGCTGCTCGGCACACCCTATAAGAGCGGCGGTACCAAGGTCGACCAGGGGTTTGATTGCAGCAGCTTCATGGTCTATCTGTTCAAGACCGAAGCCAATATCCGCTTGCCGCGCACCACCACAGAAATGCATCGATCAAGCGCCGCGACCGTTCAGCGCGAGGCGCTCAAGCCCGGCGACGCGGTATTTTTCAAAGGCAATGGGCGCGGCCAGGTCAGCCATGTGGGCCTGTACATCGGCAAGGGTAAGTTCATCCACTCGCCCAGCACCGGCAAACGCGTGCGCATCGATTCATTGAGCAACAGCTACTGGAAAAAGCACTACACCACCGCCAAGCGTTTCCACGCGGCGGGCTGATTGGGCTTATTCGGTACTGCCCAGCCCTTGCCAATGCTTGAGGCCGATAAAGATAAAGCGCAGTTGCTGGGTGATTTTTGCCTGGGGCGTAAGGTGCGCAGGCAAGGCCAGGGCCGGAGGGTCGATGATGTCGGGCAGGGTGGCGAACACGCTCTTGACGATCAGGTCGGCCATGACATGCAGGCCGTCGGCATCCAGGTGCTGCAGCTTGGGCATCAACGTGAGGTCGGCCGCCAAGTCGCTGGTGATGTCTTCACGCAGCGCGCCGATGGCTTGGCGCACAGCCAGGCATCCACCGTATTGTTCGCGGGCCAGGAACAGGAATTGCGAACGGTTGGCCGAAACCACATCCAGAAAGATCCGCACGGAGGCATCAATGATGCCGCCCATCACGAACTCGTTGTGACGGACCAGGCGAATAGTGGCGCGAAAGGTCTGGCCGACTTCACTCACCAAGACAAGCCCTAGCTGGTCCATATCCTCAAAATGACGATAGAACCCGGTGGGCACGATCCCGGCGGTCTTGGCCACTTCGCGCAGGCTCAGGCTGCCAAACCCACGGCCACACTCCATCAGATGGCGGGCTGCGTCCATCAAGGCGAGGCGGGTCTGTTGCTTCTGTTCGGCGCGGGGCAGCATCGGCGGGCGGGCTTTGTCGGCAAGTACAGCGACGCACTCTAGCAAAACAGCTTCAGCTACGTCGAACTTGGCGGGGTATCGGGGTGTGATGCAGTTCAGATAAAAGCAAAAGCCCGATCTTCAGATCGGGCTTTTTTCTCGGCCACCACGGGGTTAGCTCTGTGCTTGATGCAGTTCTTGCAGACGGTCAGCACCGCCTTCAGCAACGCCTTCGGTGTAAGCGCGTTTGCTGGCTTGTTCAGCACCGCCTTCTACCAGACCTTTCTGTTCCAGGCGATCACGGCCACCTTCAGCAACGCCTTCGGTGTAAGCGCGTTTGTTGGCTTGTTCAGCGCCGCCTTCTACCAGGCCTTTCTCTTCCAAACGGTTACGACCGTTTTCAGCTACAGCGCCTTTGGCGTAGTCGCGGTTTTCGTCTTCTTGCGAACCGCTGCGGGCCAGGGTCTGGCTCGACTGAACGGCTTGAGCTTTGTTCTGTGGGGTAGCTTGTTCAGCGGCTGGCAGGGCAAATGCGCTGGAAGCCAGGACCGACAGCAGAACAGTAGCGAGTATTTGGCGTTTCATGATGGGTTGCTCCTTGGGAGGGCGATAAAGTGGGTACAGGGCTAATGTTACTCTCGAGAAGTCGATATAAAAGTTCATAAACACAATGGTAATAATCAACAGAATTGATTGTTCCCCGCAGAGGCTCTAGAACGCGCCTCTCAAGCCCGCGCTTTTGCACCGTGGTGGGTATTTTCGACACGAAGGTGGGTAACAATGGTGCGCCGTCGATGATGAAAACTGTCTGGTCGATCAGGAATGTGGCTTTTTGCGACTAAATCGCTGATCGGGTTAAACCCCCAGGCGGTTTGCCAGTCGTAGCCTTATAAGCTGTAGTTTTGCTATCTGTGTTGAGGAGTCCTGTGCAATGACGCGCACTCGTAAAATCGTGGTTTGGAGCTGCGCCAGCTTCGCTGTGTTAATCGCTATCGTGGTCTTGGTGCTGGTGTTTTTTGATTGGAACCGCATCAAGCCGCCGCTCAATGCCAAGGTCTCCGAAGAACTGCATCGCCCGTTTGCCATTAATGGCAACCTCGCCGTGGTGTGGGCGCGCGAGCCCGATGAAGGCGGTTGGCGTGCCTGGGTGCCGTGGCCCCATGTGATTGCCGAAGACCTGACCCTGGGCAACCCGGACTGGTCAAAAAAACCGCAGATGGTCACGCTTAAACGCGTCGAGCTGCGCATTTCGCCTTTAGCATTGTTGGCCCAGCGTGTGGTGATCCCGCGTATCGACCTCACCGAGCCGAGTGCCGACTTGCAGCGCCTGGCTGACGGTCGCGCTAACTGGACCTTCAAGTTTGACCCCAAAGACCCCGACGCCGAGCCTTCCAGCTGGGTGGTGGACATCGGCTCCATCGGCTTCGACAAGGGCCATGTCACCCTCGACGACCAAACCCTCAAGACCCAGCTGGATGTGATTATCGACCTGCTCGGCAAGCCGATTCCCTTCGGTGAAATCGTCGGCGACGCGGATGCCAAGAAAGCCCTGGAGAAAGGCTCGGCGCCGCAGGACTATGCATTCGGCCTCAAGGTCAAAGGTCAGTACCACGGCCAGAAACTCGACGGCACCGGCAAGATCGGCGGGCTGCTGGCCTTGCAGGACGCGGCCAAGCCGTTCCCGCTGCAAGCGCAGGTGAAGATCGCCGACACCAGCGTGGCGCTGGCCGGCACCCTGACTGACCCGCTGAACCTTGGCGCCCTGGACCTGCGGCTGAAACTGTCCGGCACCAGCCTGGGCAACCTTTACCCGCTGACCGGCGTGACGTTGCCCGATTCCCCGGCCTATTCCACCGATGGCCACCTGATCGCCAAGCTGCATGAGGCCAGCGGCGCGTCATTCACCTACGAAAACTTCAACGGCAAGATTGGCAACAGCGACATCCACGGCAACCTCAGCTACGTCGCCAGCCAGCCACGGCCCAAGCTCAGCGGGACGTTGGTGTCCAACCAACTGCTGATGACCGACCTTGCGCCGTTGATCGGTGCCGACTCCAACGCCAAGCAAAAGGCCCGTGGTGGCGAGAGCAAGCAGCCGGCGACCAAAGTGCTGCCGGTGGAAGAATTTCGCACCGAGCGCTGGCGTGATATGGATGCCGATGTGGAATTCACCGGCAAACGCATCGTACACAGCGCCGACCTGCCGTTTACCGACCTCTACACCCACTTGGTTCTCAACGATGGCGAGCTGAGCCTGCAACCCCTGCGCTTTGGCGTGGCGGGTGGCAAGCTGGATGCGCAGATTCGCTTGAACGGGCGTATCACGCCGATGGAAGGTCGCGCCAAGCTGACGGCGCGTAACTTCAAGCTCAAGCAGCTGTTCCCGACATTCGAGCCGATGAAGACCAGCTTTGGTGAACTCAACGGTGATGCCGATATTTCCGGGCGCGGCAACTCCGTAGCGGCCTTGTTGGGCACCTCCAACGGCGACCTGAAAATGCTGATCAATGACGGCGCCATCAGCCGCGGCCTGATGGAAATCGCCGGGCTCAACGTGGGCAACTACGTGGTCGGCCGCTTGTTTGGCGACAAAGAAGTGAAGATCAACTGCGCGGCAGCGGACTTTGGCATCAAGACCGGTCTGGCGACGACGCGGCTGTTTGTATTCGATACCGAGAACGCGATCATTTATATCGATGGCACGGCGAATATGGCGACTGAGCAGTTGGACTTGACCATCACGCCCGAATCAAAAGGCTTCCGCCTGTTCTCCCTGCGTTCACCGTTGTACGTCAATGGCCCGTTTATCAAGCCTAATGCGGGTGTGAAAGCGGTGCCGTTGATGTTGCGGGGTGCCGGGATGGTCGCGCTGGGCGTAATCGCCGGCCCTGCGGCGGGCTTGCTGGCCCTCGTCGCACCAAGCGGCGATGAGCCCAACCAGTGCGCACCGTTGCTGCAACAGATGAAGGAAGGCAAGGCGCCCAAAACCGTTAAATAAGGCGTCCGCTCCTAAAGGGAATGTGACGCAGAGCGTCACTGGATGCATTCCCACGCGGAGCGTGGGAACGATCAGTAGTCGGCGCAAAAAAATGTGGGAGCTGGCTTGCCTGCGATAAGGATCGTTCCCACGCTCTGCGTGGGAATGCCGCTCTGGACGCTCTGCGTCCGCTCCTAAAGGGGGTGTGACGCAGAGCGTCACTGGATGCATTCCCACGCGGAGCGTGGGAACGATCAGTAGTCGGCGCAAAAAAATGTGGGAGCTGGCTTGCCTGCGATAGCGGTGTAACAGTCGATACCAGCACTGACTGTTGGATTGCTATCGCGGGCAAGCCCGCTCCCACATGGGGTTCAGCGGTGATGCGGGTTACAGGTCCTGCAGAATATCCGCCATGTCATCGGCGTGTTCTTCTTCCTGAGCCAGGATGTCTTCAAAGATGCGACGTGTAGTCGGGTCTTTATCACCGATGTACTGGATGATTTCGCGATAGCTGTCCACCGCGATCCGTTCGGCTACCAGGTCTTCGTAGACCATCTCCTTCAAGGTGTTGCCGGCCACGTATTGAGCGTGGGAGTTCTTCGACAGCAGGTCGGGGTTGAACTCCGGCTCACCGCCCAGCTGCACGATGCGCTCGGCCAGTTTGTCGGCGTGCTCGGCTTCCTGGGTGGCGTGCTCCAGGAACTCATCGGCGGCGACACTGGCTTTCAGGCCGCTGGCCATGAAGTAGTGGCGCTTGTAGCGCAACACGCAGACCAGTTCAGTGGCCAGCGACTCGTTGAGCAGGCGGATAATTTCCTCACGGTCGGCGTCGTAGCCTTCGGTCACGGCGCCGTTTTCGACGTGCTGGCGGGCGCGGCTGCGCAGGGTGGCAACGTCGGTCAAGTTTGCTTGGGTCATCTCAATCTCCTGGTGCTAATCCGGTTTTGCGCCACGCTCTGTTGGCGTGATCACTCCAAGTTGTGAGTCTTGGCTGATGCAAAAAGTTTTATCGGATTTCACACCGCCTGGCCGGATAGCTCGGCTTCCTCCCGCACCCACTGGAAAAACGCCCGCACCGGCGGATGCCGCTCACGCCCCGGCACACACAAAGCGCTATAGCCGGCACCGCCCACACTGACCTGCGGCCGATAGGGCACCAGCAGGCCACTGGCGACGCTTTCGGACACCAGGATATTGCTCGCCAACACCAACCCTTGGCCGGCAATTGCCGCCTGCAGCGCGTAGTGTTCCTCGTCGTATTCGCGCAACGGACCCAGGCCAAGCCAGGCTTCACCCGCTTTGTCACACCAGGCTTGCCAGCCCAGGGCGTAGAGCTCGGAGTTGTGCCAGCGCACGCTGATCAAGGTCGGCGCCTGGATACTGGCGCGCGCGACCTGCTCGGGCGAGCCGTACACCGCGAAACACTCGTCAAACAGACATTGGCCGTACAGGTGCGGGTAATCGCCGAGGCTGTAGCGAATCACCAGGTCGACACTGGCGTCCTGCTGCAGGTCGACCACCTCACATTGGGTGTCCAGGCGCAGATTGATGTCCGGATGAGCGGCATAGAATCGCCCCAGCCGTGGCACCAGCCATAACGCTGCAAAGGCGGGCGTGGTCGAGACGGTGAGGTGCCCGGTGCTGCGTTGCGGGCGCAAGGTGTCGAGGCTCTGTGCCACCTCCAGCAAGGCACCATGCAGGCTGCGAAACAGCCGCTCGCCGCTGTCGGTCAGGCGCACCCGGCGTGGCAGGCGCTCGAACAACGGCACGCCCAGCCAGGTTTCCAGCGAGCGAATCTGATGGGATACCGCCGTGGGGGTCACCGACAGTTCCTCAGCCGCCGCCTTGAAACTCAGCAGGCGCGACGCGGATTCAAACGTGCGCAGGGCAGTAAGGGGCAGCGAGGAAAACATTTCAACTCCATGGATGAATTAATCTCATCTTGATTAACTATCGCTCATTTGTCGGTCATCACCCACAGCTTTAGATTCGCAGGCAGAAACGGTGACCATTCAGGTTGCCTGAGTCTACTCCGTGAAGGGTTTAACAGATGAAAAAAATGCTTGTGATACATGCCAGTCCGCGTGGTGAACGTTCGCACTCGCGGCGCCTGGCCGAGTCGTTTCTGCAGGCCTGGCAAGCCGCCAACCCCGGCGCCCAACTGACCCGCCGCGAAGTCGGCCGCGCCGCCATTCCCCATGTCAGCGAAGCCTTTGTGGCAGCCAATTTCTACCCTGAGCCGCAATCATTGCCGCAGGTGATGAAGGCCGATCTGCAACTCAGCGATCAACTGGTTGGCGAGCTGATCGAACATGAGCTGCTGGTCATCTCCATGCCGCTGTACAACTTCGGTGTGCCCAGCGGCCTCAAGGCTTGGATCGATCAGATTGTGCGCATGGGCCTCACCTTCGATATCACCCTGGACAGCCACGGCAACGCGCAATACCAGGCGTTGCTCAAGGGCAAGCGCGCGTTGATCATCACCAGCCGAGGCGGCAACGGGTTTGGCCCGGGTGGCGAGAACGAGGCGATGAACCACGCGGACCCGCACCTGCGCACGGTGCTGGGCTACATCGGGATCGACGACATCCAGGTGATTGCCGCCGAAGGTGAGGAGTCGGACAAAAGCGTGTTCCTGCGCGCCTGTGCAGAGGCCGAGCGCCAGTTGCACGATCTGGCCGGGCATTTCTAACGGCGCGGTCATGGGGCAGTCATGTCGGTTGGGCTAGGATGGCGTTATCGCTATTGTGACCTGGATGTTGCCCCATGCCCGATTCCCTCACCACGCGTTACCCCTTGGTGCTGGTACCCGGCATGCTGGGTTTTGTGCGCGTAGGCTTTTTCCCTTACTGGTACGGCATTGTCCCGGCACTGCAGGCGGGTGGGGCGCAGGTGTTTGCGATTCAGGTGGCGCCACTGGATTCCAGTGAGGTGCGTGGCGAACAGTTGCTGGTGCGCATTGAGCAGATCCGCCGCGAGACCGGCGCCGATAAGGTCAACCTGATCGGCCATAGCCAGGGCGCGCTCACCGCGCGTTATGCCGCCGCCATGCGCCCGGAGTGGGTGGCGTCAGTAACGTCGGTGGCCGGCCCCAACCATGGCTCGGAACTGGCGGACCATATCCACGCCCATTACCCGCCGGCCAGTGTGAAAGGCCGACTGATGAGCGCGGTGTTTCATCTGGTTGCCTGGGTGATGGGCCTGCTGGAAACCGGCTATCGCGGCCCGCGCTTCAAGGCCGATCTAGAGGCCTCGCACCATTCCCTGACCTGTGACGGTGTGGCCTTGTTTAACCGCCAGTATCCCCAAGGGCTGCCCGAAACCTGGGGCGGGCAGGGCGCCGAGGTGGTCAACGGCGTGCGTTATTACTCGTGGTCCGGCACCTTGCAGCCAGGCAAGACCGATCGCGGGCGCAACCTGCTGGACGGCACGAATCGCAGTTGCCGGTTGTTCGCCCGCAGCTTTGTGCGCGAGAAGGGCCAGTGTGACGGCATGGTCGGGCGCTACAGCTCGCACCTGGGCACGGTCATCGGCGATGACTACGCCCTGGACCACTTCGATATCGTCAACCAATCCATGGGGCTGGTGGGCAAGGGCGCGGAGCCGATTCGGTTGTTTGTCGAGCATTCCCGGCGGCTGAAGGCGGCCGGGGTTTAACCGGGAGACCGGGTTATCGTTCATCGCAGGCAAGCCCGACCTCGCGGCGCACCGGCGTCGTCCAACGCTCCGACAAAATCACCCCGCCCAAGGTCAGCAAACCGCCGACCAAGTGATACATCGCCAGTTCTTCCTTCAGCACCACTGCCGCAATCAAGGCGGTAATCAGCGGCAGCAAATTGAAAAACAGTGTGGTGCGGCTTGGCCCCAGGTGTTTGACCGAGTGCATCCAGGCCAGTGGCGCCAGCATCGACGCCAGCAAGCACGCGTACAGCACCAGCGGAATATTCGCCCAGCCCAAGCCGGCCTTGGCCGAGAACAGAAACAACGGAAACAGCACCACCACCGCCACCAGGATCTGCAAATACAGCAATACCAACGGCGGCAGGCGCAGTTGCCATTTTTTCAGCAGGGTGCTGTAGACCGCGTAGGCCAGGGTGGCGAACAGCATCATCGCGTCACCCAGGTTAAGCCCGTGTTGCAGCAATGCGCCGAGGTTGCCGGCCGAGACCACCACCACAACGCCTGCGAACGACAGCACCGCGCCGGTCAGCGCGCCTAAGGTGAGGCGTTGGCCGAGGCTGATGATGGCGGCAGTCAGCGACATCAACGGCATCAGTGAGAGGATGATGCCCATGTTGGTGGCGCTGGTCAGCGTCGCGGCGTAATAGGCCAGGCTTTGATACACCGCCATGCCCAGCACACCGAGGATGAAGATCTTGCCCAGGTTCGGGCGGATCAGCGTCCAGTTGGCCAGCACCGGCTTGAGCATGAACGGGGTAAACAGCAGCGCCGCCAGCAACCAGCGGTAAAAGCCGATTTCTGCGGGGAAGATCGAGCCCACGGCCAGTTTGTTGACCACGGTGTTGCCGGCCCAGATAAAGATGGCCAGCAGGGGATACGCGTATTGCATCGAAAGAAACCAGGTGTGTTGATGAGCCGGGATTATCCTCTGTCTGGATAGAAGCCTATACTGCGATCCAGACAACCGACCTCTGTATCCAGACAATATGACCAGACACACTGTACGCCTCGCGGATTTTCGCAGCCTGCCCAGCCCGGTGTACTTCCGCTACTCCGAATTCGCCCCCGACACCGAATGCACGCCGCACCGGCATGGGTGGGGTTCGTTGGACTATTCGGCCAATGGCGTGATGCGCATGGAAGTGGCCGGCAACCGCTTTATGTCGCCACCGCAGTACGCGGTGTGGATCCCACCCAATACCGAGCACAGTTCCTACAACGCCCAGGCGATTGTCTATCGCTCAGTGGGCCTGGCTCCGGAACTCTGCGCACAACTGCCGCAGGCGCCGTGCACCTTGGCGATCAGTGACATTCTCAAGGCGATCCTCAGCGACTTTGCCCAGCGTGACGTCAATATCCCGCAGACCGAGGCCGATACACGCCTGGCCCAGGTGTTGGTAGACCAGCTCAGGCAGGCGCCGATGCATGATTGCTTCCTGCCTTACGCACGCCACCCCGGGTTGCTCAGCGTACTCGAAGGGATGCAGGCCGAGCCTGGGGACAATCGCCCGTTGGCGCAGTGGGCCGAGCAAGTGCATGTGAGTGAGCGCACCCTGGCCCGTCAGTTCGTGCGTGAGTTGGGCATGAGCTTCGGCGAATGGCGCCAGCGCCTACGCTACCTCGCCGCCATCGAAGCCCTGGACAGCGACCGCAGTGTGCAACATGTGGCGTTTGACTTGGGCTACAGCACCGCCTCGGCGTTTATCGCCATGTTCCAGCGTCACGCCAGCTGCACCCCGGAGCAGTACCGCCGGTCGAATATTCGCGGGCGCTGAAGATGTAACAGGTTTTGACTACACTGCTGCGTAGGCCGTGCCCCTTTGGTGCGGTAACAGGGAGAAAACTCCATGAAGATGCTGCGTATTCCGTTGTTGATGATGGGCCTGCTGCTGTGTTCCCAAGGCTTCGCTGCCACAGCCCAGCAAAATAAAATGACCACCTGCAATGCACAAGCTTCCACCAAGACGCTCAAAGGTGATGACCGCAAGGCCTTTATGAAGACCTGCCTGTCGGCGCCGGCCGCCAACGATGCCAAGACCCTGACCCCGCAGCAGCAGAAGATGAAAGACTGCAATGCCACGGCGAAAACCAAGGCGTTGGCTGGCGATGCGCGTAAAACCTTTATGAGCACCTGCCTCAAAGGCAACTGATAGCGCCTATCTCCTGTGGGAGCGGGCTTGCTCGCGAAAGCGGTGTGTCAGTTTAGATGTACTGACTGATCCACTGCTTTCGCGAGCAAGCCCGCTCCCACACTGCCGGTGTTCGCCATTCAGACCTCTCGCTTGATTCCCTCAAGGCTGGCAGACTGCCCATCCTTTAACGCCGTTCGTTTTGAGGCTGTATGCCAACGTTTTCTCAGCGTCACGTGTTGTTGCTGGTCAGTTGCATCATCATTTTCGGCGGGCTCTTGCTGGTCCTGCCGCTCAAGCTGCTGCCGAGCCTGCTGGCCGGCCTGTTGGTTTATGAACTGGTCAACATGCTTACCCCGCAGT
Source organism: Pseudomonas sp. Xaverov 259 (assembly GCF_019352915.1). Taxonomy (NCBI): domain Bacteria; kingdom Pseudomonadati; phylum Pseudomonadota; class Gammaproteobacteria; order Pseudomonadales; family Pseudomonadaceae; genus Pseudomonas; species Pseudomonas sp. Xaverov 259. The sequence goes on from NZ_JAAAFV010000018.1 coordinate 379,495, forward strand.
TGCAGCGACTGATTGAAGGCCGGCGTGCGCGTTGGCTGGCGGTGGCCTTGCTGGGCACCTTGATCGTCAGTGTGCTGACCCTGATCTTTGCCGGCGCCATCAGCTTCCTGCTCCACGAAGCGGAAAACCCTGGGGCTTCCCTGGACAAATTCATGGGCGTGGTCGACCGCGCGCGCGGGCAACTGCCGCCGTTCGTTGACGCCTACTTGCCCGCCAGCGCCGCCGAGTTTCGCGTGGCCATCGGCGACTGGTTGAGCAAACACCTGAGCGAACTGCAACTGGTTGGCAAAGACGCCGCCCACATGTTCGTCACCCTGCTGATCGGCATGGTGCTCGGCGCCATCATTGCCCTGCAGCGTGTGCCCGACCTGACCAAACGCAAACCCCTGGCCGCCGCGCTGTTCGACCGCCTGCACCTGTTGGTCCAAGCGTTTCGCAACATCGTCTTCGCCCAGATCAAGATTGCCGCGCTCAATACGGCCTTCACTGCGATTTTTCTCGCGGTCGTGTTGCCGCTCTGCGGTATCCACCTGCCCCTGACCAAAACCCTGATCGTGCTGACCTTCCTGGTCGGCTTGCTGCCGGTGATCGGCAACCTGATCTCCAACACCCTGATCACCATCGTCGCGCTGTCGCTGTCGATCTGGGTGGCAGTGGCGGCGTTGGGGTATTTGATCGTGATCCACAAGGTCGAGTACTTCCTCAACGCGCGCATCGTCGGCGGGCAGATCAGTGCCAAATCCTGGGAGTTGCTGCTGGCGATGCTGGTGTTTGAAGCGGCCTTCGGTCTGCCAGGTGTGGTGGCGGGGCCGATTTATTATGCGTATTTGAAGAGTGAGTTGAAGCTGGCGGGGATGGTTTAACTCGCCCGTTAGCTCGTTCCCACGCTCCGCGTGGGAATGCTGCCCTGGACGCTCTGCGTCCGCTGTTGAAGTCGTGACGCGGAGCGTCACAGGATGCATTCCCACGCGGAGCGTGGGAACGATCTACTCCATTGCGCCGTAGCGCTTGCTCGCCTCAATCGCCAGACCACTGCCGATACTGCCAAAGATATTGCCTTCCACATGCCGCGCATTCGGCAGCATTGCCGAGATGCTGTGACGCAGTGCAGGGATGCCGCTTGAACCGCCGGTAAAGAACACCGTGTCCACTTGCGCCACACTCACCGAAGCATCATTGAGCAATTGTGTGACGCTGTTGCGCACACGTTCCAGCAAGGCGTCGATGGACGACTCGAACAATGCCCGCGTCAGGTTTACGCTCAGCCCCGGCTCAACTCGGTCCAGCAGCACATGGCGGCTGTCTTCGTGGGTCAGCTGGATCTTGGTTTCTTCCACTTCCATGGCCAGCCAGTGCCCGGCGCGCTGTTCGATCAGCTTGAACAGGCGGTCGATGCCGCCGGTGTCTTCGATGTCGTAGCGCATGCTGCCCAGGGCCAGCTGGGATTTTTGCGAGTACACCGAGTTGATGGTGTGCCAGGTAGCCAGGTTCATGTGATGGCTGGTGGGCATGTAGGCGCCGCTTTTCATGCGGCTGCCGTAGCCGAACAGCGGCATCATGCCTTGCAGGCTGAGTTGTTTGTCGAAGTCGGTGCCGCCGATGTGTACACCGCCGGTGGCGAGGATATCGCTCTGGCGGTTGTCGTTGTGACGGCGGTCCGGCGACAGGCGCACCAGCGAGAAGTCTGAAGTACCACCGCCGATGTCGACGATCAGTACCAGCTCTTCTTTCTCGATGGTGGACTCGTAGTCGAACGCCGCCGCAATCGGTTCGTACTGGAACGAGATGTCCTTGAAGCCGATCTTGCGTGCCACATCCACCAGGGTGTTTTCGGCTTCCTGGTCGGCCATCGGGTCGTCATCGACGAAGAACACCGGGCGGCCCAGCACCACTTCTTCGAACTCGCGGCCGGCGTTGGCTTCGGCGCGGCTCTTGAGCTGGCCGATAAACAGCGCCAGCAGGTCGGTGAACGGCATGGCCGTGCCCAATACGCTGGTGTCGTGTTTGATCAACTTGGAACCCAGCAGGCTCTTGAGCGAGCGCATCAGCCGGCCTTCGTAGTTTTCCAGGTATTCATGCAGCGCCAGGCGACCGTACACCGGGCGGCGCTCCTCGAAGTTGAAGAACACCACCGACGGCAGGGTGATCTTGTCGTCCTCCAGCGCGATAAGCGTCTCCTCGCCGGGGCGGATCCAGCCGACGGTGGAGTTGGACGTGCCGAAGTCGATGCCGCAGGCACGGGCTGGGGATGTGTTGTTCATGTCTTCCAGGTTCCGGTTAAAAAACGGCCGCGCAGTGTATGTCACTCACGCGCAGATGCGTAGGCCGACTATCCGCTAAATCGTGCTTGAAAGCTGGGTATTTGCCCCCACATCTGTTGCATACGGCTAGCGCCGATAACACTTTGACGCACCCCCAGGCCACATTACTCAACAGGTGCAAAGCAGCGCACGTTGTGCCCCGGGCTGTGCGATCTCGATTAAGGATGGTGAACTGCCGATGGATTTCAAAGACTATTACAAGATATTGGGTGTCGAGCCGAGCGCCGATGACAAGGAAATCAAGGCCGCCTATCGCAAGCTCGCACGCAAATATCACCCGGACGTGAGCAAGGAAAAGGACGCCGAAGAGAAATTCAAAGACGCGTCCGAAGCCTACGAAGCGCTCAAAAGCGCCGACAAACGCGCCGAGTACGACGAACTGCGTAAATACGGCCAGCATGGCCAGCCGTTCCAGGGCCCGCCGGGCTGGCAGAGCCGTGGCGGTTTTGGCGGTGGCCAGGACGCGGGCGATTTTTCGGACTTCTTCAGCTCGATCTTCGGCGCGCGCGGCGATGCCTTTGGTGGCGGCCAGCGCCGTCCTACCGGGCGCAAAGGCCAGGATGTGGAGATGCAACTGTCGGTGTCCCTTGAGGAAACACTGTCCACCGAGTCCAAGCAGATCAGCTTCCAGGTGCCGCAATACGATGCGTCTGGCCGGCATGTCAGCAATACCGTCAAGAGCCTGAATGTGAAGATTCCGGCCGGTGTGGCCGATGGCGAGCGCATCCGCCTCAAGGGCCAGGGCGCACCGGGTGTGGCCGGTGGTGCCAATGGCGACCTGTACCTGATCATCAAGTTTGCGCCGCACGCTAAATTTGAGGTGGATGATGAAAACCTGACCATCAAACTGCCGCTGGCACCGTGGGAACTGGCGCTGGGCGCCGAAATTGCGGTGCCGACCCTTACCGGCAAGATCAACCTCAAGGTGCCGGCCGGCAGCCAGAACGGCCAACGCATGCGCGCCAAGGGCCACGGCTTGCTGAACAAGGCCGGGCAACGCGGCGACCTGTTTATCCAGCTCAAGGCCGTGATGCCTAAAGTGGCAGACGATGAGGTCAAGGCATTGTGGCAGGCGCTGGCTGAAAAGGCCGCGTTCGACCCCCGTGAGAACTTCTGAACCAGCTGACCCGGTGAGTTTTCGAGCCTGCTAAATAGTTAGCTCCAGCAAAAAAACTCACTGCATAGGATGACAATCTTTCTCACGACAAGGTTGTCATCCTATGCTCGAACTTCAGGTTATTGCCCCCACCACGCTCCCGCCCGGTGAGCAGGGAAAACACTACGAGCTAATCAAACAGGCGATCCCGTCCTGCCTGGTCATCAGTTCGCCCGAGCGGCGCCAGGCGCTCAAGCAGACACCCGCGAATATTCCCTCTTGGTACGACACCACGTCTCAAGCGCAAAAGGATCAGCTCAATACACTGCTGGAAAGCCGTTGCCACGCCCTGAATGAACTGGAGAAATCCCTAAGCAAAGTCCAGGCGCTGGAAGCATTCGCCCAGCCGTTACTGGAAGCGGCATTAAAGGCGGCCGGCCATGCACTGGATGTCAATCAAACCTGGTTGCGCCTGTATGTGCCGGTTGAGGACGCCTTTGGCAGAAAAACCGGGGGGGTCAGGGGCAAGACGTTCTCCTTGCTCAAGGCTGCCCTGGGCAACTTTGAGGCGCGGGAGGCTAAGAAGGATTTTTTCGACAGTGCCTCGGGATTTATCACCCCGCCGGATACGCTTGGGCACTTTGAACGGCATGCCACGACCCTGAAAATTCATGAGTTCGCCCAGCTATGCCGTGGCCTTGATTTGGGGCGTCAATACCAGGCTTATCTCAGGGCGCAGTTGAGACCTAATGATGTACGGGCCCGCGCCGAGTTCCGGGATCGCTCCATCCGCCACCAGAAAGATGCCTTCAAGGCGGCGGCGTATCTGGCCTTGCTCAAGGGCGATATCGGTGCCACCGATTACGCACTGCTGATGCGCGTGGCGGCGGGTGAAAAGGACATCATGGTCGATAACCAGGCGGTCGGTTACCGCTGCTTGAGCCTGATGAACCTGCACCTGCATGACTGCCTGATCATCGACCCCTGCGCCAAGCAGCGTTATTCGTGCTGGGTGATCGCCTACATCCCTGACCACCCCGATCATCCCATCAAGCGTTATGAAACGTTTAATGAGTTTCGCAACGAATTGACTGATCGCCTGACCGCGAGCACCAGCCAGGGGGCCGACCGTTCGAAGGGTGTACAAACCACGCAGTACCAGGAGTTTTTTGCCCGGTTTGTCGCCGATAAGGATCGCGCTTACTACTACCGCAGGCTGACCGAGCTGGCGGTGGATGCGCCCCCCCAACCGTTCGGCTCACAGTGGCTGCGCTCGGAATGGGGGCGTTTACTCACGGCCCCCTCCTTTACCTCCGGCTCGTCGCTGGGGGAGCCGCAACCGTCTGTGCGCGTTCCGATAACCGCCCCCGAATTCAACATTCAGGCCATCGAAATCGCCGGCCTCTGGCGGGCTGCGGACCTGTGGGTGTATCGCCATGCCAGCCTGCGCACGCGACTGTTTAAAGATGCCCAAAACCAGGCCGTGAGCACTGAGGAGGCTGACAAGGCATCCAGTTCCAGGCGCGCCGCCCATTACCTGAGTATCGGCATGTTCGGCCTGAACCTGGTGGGGATGGCCGTCCCACCCTTGGGCTTGGTGATGGCCGGGGTGATGGCTGGCCAGCTGCTTTCCGAGGTCTTTGAAGGCGCGACCGAACTCAGCGAAGGCGACCGCGAGGCAGGTTGGGCGCACGTCACTGATGTGATAGAAAACCTGGCCACGCTGGCGGCGCAGGCGGTGGCGTTCCACTTCACAGTGTCACCGTTCATTGAACGGCTCAAAGCCGTCACGTTGCCCGGTGGCAAGACTCGCCTGTGGAAGCCTGACCTTGCCCCCTATAAGGTGCCTGTCGAACTGGCCGCAGGTGCCAAGCCAGACGCTTTGGGCCTTTACTCGCACGACGGCCAGTTGATTTTGCCCCATGAGGGTGACCACTACCGGGTCGGGCAGGACTCCGTCACCGGCCAGTATCGCATCCAGCACCCCAACCGCCCTGGTGCGTATGAGCCGCTGCTTGAACATAACCATGCTGGCGTCTGGAACCATGAGTTCGAGCAGCCGCTGACCTGGGACAAGCCGACCCTGATGAGGCGCCTGGGGCTGGAACAGCGTGGGCTTGACGCCCAAACGCTGGAACAAGCCCGTATGGCCAGCGGTGTCGAGGAAGACGTCTTGCGCCAGACTTTTGTTGTGCATGACCCGGTGCCCTTGTTGTTGGAGGACACGATCCAGCACTTCAAGGCTCATCAGGACCTGACGACGTTTGTCGAGCAAATGAAAAGTAGCGACCCGGCTGTCTATGCCCAGAGCGACCCCGTGCTGCAACTGCAAATCATGCGTCGACGAGGGATGTTGCCTGATGCGCCGCTACGGGTCAGGGTCAGTGGCAGCAACAGCAGGGTGCTGTGGGAGGAGACCTTCGGGGACGCCTCCAGGCGCGTAGTGGAGGTCAGTGAAAGCCAGTTGGCGGGCGGTGAGTTGCTCAATCAGGTGCTGTACAGCTTGCAAGGCGTGGACCCCGCGCTCAGGGAAATCCCTGGCAGTGCCGAAGAGTCGCTGGCGGTGCGGGCCGGCAAGCTGCGTGAACACATCGCCAATGTCGTCGATACCTTTAAGGGCTCGCTGGTCGAAGAGCGCTACCAAGCCTTGAATGCCACGAACGATCCTGATGTGCGCCTGGTCATGGCGACTTACCCCAGGCTGCCGGCGTCGATGGCCACTGAGTTGCTCAGAAGGCTGAGGGCTGAGCAGTTGCAGACCTTTCGGGATACCGGGTTTCTGCCCGAGGAACGTATTGAACAGGCGAGGTGGCTTGAGCAGGAAACCCGGGTATCGCGTGCCTATGAAGGCCTGCACCTGGACACTCTGGCAAGCATCGACAGCCAGCGCCTCGCCTTGCGCACTTTGGAAACCTTGCCTGGATGGCAGCGTGGAACGCGGGTGGAGTTGCGTCACTACTCGGCCCAAGGCACGTTGCTGGATGCTATCGGTTCCCCGGATTCAACCACCACCAAGGCCCTGGTGCTCAAGGACAATGGTTTGTTCGAGGCGCCCATGCCCAGGGACTTCTTTGGGGCAACCTGGGACCTGTTGTCCACCGCCGAACGCCAGAGCCTCGGGTTCACCGATGCACAGCAGTTGAAGACAGCGATCCAGCAATCGCCTTTGCCTCGTGAGCCGCTGCGCACGGTGTTGCTGGAGCATCCGGTGCGCAAACCGACGATTGATTCGACGCTGAGATTACTCGGTGGCGGCGGCGGGTCCAGCCGACAGGCGGCCAGTGATGTCGATAGCGATGTCGATTTAATACACGAGAAGGTCACCGATCTGTTCCCTTTGATGGACGAGGAGGCAGTCAATGCGTTTGTCCGCACTTTGGGCGACGACGTCGAGGGTGGGTTGAAACACTGGAAGGCTGAGTTCAAAACGTTTACGAGGGAGTTGGATGCCTGGGTTTACGCCAGTGGGCCGCCGCGTGCTGATGGTTGGGATGCCGATTTTCCCGGTGCGTCCGATATCGCGCGCGAGATCAAGAGTCACTGGCGGCTTATGAGTGAAGGCCCCCTGAAGCTGATGATGAGGGGCGATCTGGAACTACCACTGCTAAGCGTCGACTTCAGCCATGTTGAGGGGCTTGAGATCTACGGTAGCGGCTGGACCGGCAAGACTGATGCTTTCCTTACATCGTTCACCCACGTCAAGCATTTGGCCCTGATCGGTTGCCGGCTTACCGAGTTACCCAGTGCTATCGGTGAAATGCGCTACCTGACTTCGTTGAACCTGACCGGTAATAATCTTGAGTTGACTCCACCAACCAGCCGTATGCTGAGCAACCTCAGCGCCCTTGTCACGCTTGATCTGCGCAGCAACCCGCTGGGTGCTGCCCCCGATGTCAGCGGTATGCCAAATCTGGTGGAGTTGAACCTCAGTAACACGCAGATTGAGCAGTGGCCCTCGGGATTAACCGCACTGACTGGATTGAGACGTGTCGATTTGTCCGAAAACCGCCTGCAGGAGGTTCCACCACAGCATTTGACACCACCGCCTGAGCAGCTTGAAGCGATCGTTCGGACAAACAACGTCGTCATGCTTGAGCACAATAAGTTTCCTGCCGACTATTGGCAGCAGTTCGATCGCTACTGGGAGACCTTGACGCGCACGCGGTCCGAACTTTTGCAAGGCGCCCTTGATGGCGCCTTTGACAGTGGTAATCCAAGGCTCAGGGTCATGCAGGAACTCTATCCCGACAACAGCGTGCAAACTTCTCGGAAGATGATTTGGGCGCTGGGCGAGCGCGCCGATGCAGAGTTGGCCCAGCGTGAGCAGGAATTCAAAGCGTTCAAGCGTCAGTTAAAAGCCTGGAACCTCTCCAGCGAGCGTCAGAGTAACGAGCGCGTCGGGCGAAATGAGCGTCTGCTGGAATTCAACGATCGTGATCGCGCCAGGCAACGCATCATGAGCTGCTGGAGGGCGGGTAATCCCCTCGTTTTGAGCAACGACGCCACACTCATCGACGTCGAACTGGACCTCAGTGGGTTGCGCCTGTCGAGCCTGCCCGACCTTGGCGCGAATTTCATTCGCCCGACGTCACTGAAACTGAACCGCCTGAACCTGCGTACGTCACCAGAAGGTTTCCTGGCGCACTGCCAAGGTGTGCGCTGGCTGGACATGTCGGATAACCATTTGTTCGAGTTGCCGCCAGCCGTGGGGAATATGAACGAGTTGGCCCGTTTGTCGCTGCAAAACAACCGAATCCGATTGACTGCCGAGTCGGCTGCCTTACTGTCCTCGCGAGCGACACTCAGTGACTTGATGCTCAATGATAACCCCCTCGGCCTGACGCCGGATTTCAGCCAAATGACGGATTTGCGTACCTTGCAGATGAAAAATACAGGGATTGATACCTGGCCTGCGGGGTTGGTTGAACGAACGAACCTGCTATGGGTAGATCTGAGCCAAAACAGTATTACCACTATCCCGGACTCAGTCATTGCACCGTCGGATGAGCAATTGGCGCAGACGGAGCGCGTGACTCGTGTGACGGATATCGGCGAGAACCCTTTGACCGAGCAAACCCGGCAACAAGTCCGCGAACACAGCCGGCGCCTTGAGGAGGCTGGGCTGATGTCTGAGGGTCTTCCGAACATGCTCCGGTTGACGGCTGATATTGCCCCTAACCGTGTGGCCCCCACAGCTGGCGCGCAGGATCCATTTCTGCGTTGGGCCCAAGGCATGTCCCCGCAAGACGCGAGTAGCAAACGGCTTCTATGGGGGGCATTGGAGCGCATTCCGAGGGCCGCCCCGTTTTTTGACATCCTTGAGCGTCTGGAACCGACTGTCACCGACCACGCCGACATGCAGCGCCGCGTCTGGGACGTGATCGAAAGCATCACCCAGGACACCGCCGAATCGGAAACCCTGCGCACGGAACTCCTCGACCTGGCCGGCGAGCCAGGGTGTTGTGACCTTGCGGCTTTCTCCTTCAGTAACCTGGAAGTGCGCACGCTGGCCTACAAGGCTCGTTTGCAAGCCACGGATCAGACCCAGGGCCTACAATTGGCAAGGTTATCCAGGGGCTTGTTCCGCCTGCACGAAGTGGACAAGATCGCGTCGGCGGATATCCAGCGCAGCGAAGCCATCGTCAATGACCCCAACGTGTCGGCGGACGACAAGTTGCCCCATACCCAACGCCTGGCCGAAGAGGTTGAGATCCGACTGGCGTACCGTTACGGCCTCAAGGATCGGCTCCAGCTACCGGGGCAGCCGCAGAAGGTCGTGCATACCAACTTGGGCGACGTGACCTCATCAATGCTCGATATCGCCTATGACACGATCAAGGCCCTGGATAATTCTGCGCAAGAGTTTCAAGCGCTGCTGTCCAGGGACTTTTGGCAGGATTACCTGAAAGGCAAATACCCCGTGCAATTTGACGAACTGCGCAACCCGTTTCACGATCAGTTGGAGGACTTGCGCAGCAGGTTTGAATCCAAAGCGATCACCGAGGCTCTTTACACGCAGAGGGCCAGCGAATTGCAGGCGCAATTGCAGATTAGAGAAGCCGCGCTGATCGAGACACTGACCCGTCAGGCGTTGCTTGAGCATCCGCTGGACGTGGCTGAGGTCGTTACCTAAAACAAAAAGTAGCGCTGGGCCATGGGCAGCACATCGGCCGGTTCGCACCACAACAACTGGCCGTCGGCCTTGACCTGATAAGTCTGCGGGTCAACCTCGATATCCGGCAGGTAGTCGTTGTGGATCAGGTCGCTTTTCTGCACATCGCGGCAGCCCTTGACCACGGCAATCTGCTTCTTCAACCCCAGGGCCTCGGGCAAGCCGGCGTCCTGGGCGGCCTGGCTGATAAAGGTCAGGCTGGTGGCGTGCAGCGAGCTGCCGAAGCTGGCGAACATCGGGCGGTAGTGCACCGGCTGCGGTGTGGGAATTGAGGCGTTGGCGTCACCCATCAGGCTTGAGGCAATCGCGCCGCCCTTGAGGATCAAGGTCGGTTTGATGCCGAAGAACGCCGGACGCCACAACACCAGGTCGGCCCACTTGCCCACTTCAATCGAGCCGACGATGTGGCTGACGCCGTGGGTGATCGCCGGGTTGATGGTGTACTTGGCGATATAGCGCTTGGCGCGGAAGTTGTCATTGCCCGGGCCGTCGCCGGGCAAAGGGCCGCGCTGCTTTTTCATTTTGTCAGCGGTCTGCCAGGTGCGCGTGATCACTTCGCCGACACGGCCCATGGCCTGGCTGTCGGAGCTGATCATCGAAAACGCGCCGAGGTCGTGCAGGATGTCTTCGGCGGCAATGGTCTCGCGGCGGATGCGGCTTTCGGCGAAGGCCACATCTTCGGCGATGCTCGGGTCCAGGTGATGGCAGACCATCAACATGTCCAGGTGCTCATCGATGGTGTTGCGCGTGAACGGCCGCGTCGGGTTGGTGGAACTGGGCAGCACGTTGGCGAAGCCGCAGGCCTTGATGATGTCCGGCGCGTGGCCGCCACCGGCACCTTCAGTGTGGTAGGTGTGGATGGTGCGACCCTTGAGCGCGGCCAGGGTGGTTTCGACGAAGCCGGATTCGTTAAGGGTGTCGCTGTGAATCGCGACCTGCACGTCGTACTCGTCCGCAACGCTCAGGCAGTTGTCGATGCTGGCGGGCGTGGTGCCCCAGTCTTCGTGCAGCTTCAAACCGATGGCCCCGGCCTTGACCTGCTCGATCAAGGGTTCCGGCAAGCTGGCATTGCCTTTGCCGGTAAAACCGATGTTCATCGGGAACGAATCGCTGGCTTGCAGCATGCGCGCCAGGTGCCACGGGCCGGAGGTGCAGGTGGTGGCGTTGGTGCCGGTGGCCGGGCCGGTGCCGCCGCCGATCATGGTGGTGACGCCGCTGGTCAGCGCTTCTTCGATCTGCTGCGGGCAAATGAAGTGCACGTGGCTGTCGATGCCGCCAGCAGTGAGGATCATGCCTTCACCGGCAATCACCTCGGTGCTGGCGCCGATGGCCATGGTTACGCCGGGCTGGATATCCGGGTTGCCGGCCTTGCCGATCGCATGAATGCGGCCGTTTTTCAGGCCAACGTCGGCTTTGACGATGCCCCAGTGGTCAATGATCAGCGCGTTGGTGATCAAGGTGTCGACCACTTCATGGGCGAGCAACTGGCTTTGACCCTGGCCGTCGCGGATGACTTTGCCGCCGCCGAATTTGACTTCTTCGCCGTAGACGGTGAAGTCCTGTTCGACTTCGACGAACAGGTCGGTGTCGGCCAGGCGGACCTTGTCACCGACGGTGGGGCCGTACATGTCGGCGTAGGCTTGTCTGGAAATCTTCATGTGCGTATTCCTTGATCGTTCCCACGCTCTGCGTGGGACTGCATCCGGTGACGCTCTGCGTCACGACTTTAAGGGCGGGACGCGGAGCGTCCCAGGCGGCGTTACCACGCGGAGTGTGGGAACGATCAGTCGAGGTCGCCCATGATCCGTCCGGCAAACCCGAACACCCGCCGCCCGCCGCTCAAATCCACCAACTCGATGTCGCGGCTCTGCCCCGGCTCAAACCGCACCGCCGTGCCCGCCGGAATATTCAACCGCATGCCACGGCTGGCGGCGCGATCAAAGGTCAGCGCGTCATTGGTCTCGAAAAAATGGTAATGCGAGCCCACCTGGATCGGGCGGTCGCCGCTGTTGGCCACGCTGAGGGTGACGGTGCGCCGGCCGACATTGAGTTCGATGTCGCCAGGCTGGATCTGATATTCACCAGGAATCATGCAGGTTGCCCCAGGGTCTTGAAGTAGATGGCGGTCGGGGTGTAGCGCCCGTCCGGGCTTTGGCAGTAGTTGGGCAGTTCACCGATTTTGGTGTAGCGCAGCGACTGGTAGAAGGCTTCGGCGCCGGAACCGGCCTCGGTGTCCAGGTACAGCAGGCCGCGCTTGTGCTGGCGCGCGGCGAGTTCCAGGGTGTTCATCAACTGTTGGCCCAGGCCATGGCGGCGGGCGCTGCTGTGTACCAGCAGCTTTTGCACTTCGGCGCGGTTCAGGCCGTTGGTTTTCAGGCAGAGCGCCAGTTGCACGCTGGCGATGACTTGTTCGTCGCGTACCACCACCCACAGCAGCAGGCTGCCTTCTTCGATACTCGCCTGCACGCCGCTCAAATAGGTGCGGGCCTGGGCTTCATCGAAGTCGGCCATAAAACCGACTGAAGCGCCGTGCTTCACCGCGTCCAGCAACAGCTCAATCAAACCCAGGCGGTAATGGGCAAAACTTTCAGCATTGACTCGACGCAGTTGCGTAGCGCTCATCGATCTCACTCCTTGGGCGGTTCGGCGCCCGGGTTCAATGTCAGTTGCATAAAGGTCAGGTCCAGCCAGCGGCCGAACTTGATGCCCACTTGCGGCATGTGCCCTGTAGTGATGAACCCCAGGCGCTCGTGCAGGCGGATAGATGCCAGGTTGCCGCTTTCGATGGCCGCGACCATCACATGCTTGCCACAGGTTTTGGCGCGCTCGATCAAAGCTTGCATCAGGCGCGGGCCGAGGCCTTTGCCGCGTTGGTCATTACGCACGTACACCGAGTGCTCAACGCTGTAGCGAAAACCTTCGAACGGGCGCCAGTCGCCGAACGAGGCGTAGCCGGTGACTTCATCGTTTTCCACCGCCACCAGAATCGGATACTGCTGTGCCTGGCGTGCCGCGAACCAGGCTTGGCGGTTGGCCAGGTCCACCGGTTGCTCGTTCCAGATTGCCGTGGTGTTGAGCACCGCATCGTTGTAGATGTCGCGGATCGCCGGCAGGTCTTGCTCGGTAGCATCACGAATCATGGCCGGGCCTCACGCGATTGGCTGGTGGACAGTCACCAGCTTGGTGCCATCGGGGAAGGTGGCTTCCACCTGGATGTCCGGGATCATTTCCGGGATGCCTTCCATCACTTGCTCACGGGTGAGCAGGGTCGTGCCGAAGTGCATCAGCTCGGCCACGGTGCGGCCATCGCGGGCACCTTCCATCAGCGCGGCGGAGATATAGGCGATGGTTTCCGGATAGTTAAGCTTCACGCCACGCGCCAAGCGGCGCTCGGCCACCAGGCCGGCCGTGAAGATCAGCAGTTTGTCTTTTTCCCGTGGGGTCAAATCCATGGTTCAAGGTCTCTCATAGAAAGCATTCTTAACTACATCAGAGGTCAAAATGTGGGAGCGGGCTTGCTCGCGAAAGCGGTAGATCAGTTAAAGATGCGCCGACTGACACGCCGCATTCGCGAGCAAGCCCGCTCCCACCTGTTGATCTTCATGTGCTCCAGATTCGTGGTGCGACGGCTTCTCGCCCCAGCACTGCCGGACGCAACAGCCGCCATAAATCAATCAACCAACCCCGCGCCAGCAGCGCCTCACTGGCCAGGCAGCGGGCGACCAGCAAGCCGGGCAGTTGGGTCAGGTCGCCGCGCACCGCGTGGGGCAGGGCGCGGCAGGTTTCCAATAATTGAGGGTCTATATCGCCGGTCAGCAGCAACGTCGCAAACACCGGCTGCCCGTCCAGCCCGATGGGCGAGTCGAGCAAACCGTCGGCGCCTACAATGCGCTGGCGCTCATGCCAGAGCAACTGGCCGTCGCGGCGAATATCCAGCTGCGATTGAAAGTGGCCCAGGTCAAAACGTTCACCACTGGCCGGGCGGCCAAGGGCGATCACGTCCCAGTAGAACAGCCGGGCATCGCCTTGCAGGTCGATGCGCGTGCTGAGTTCGGCCTGGGCAGCGCTGAACACGATGGTTTCCTGGGGCAGCCATTCCAGGGTCGCACCAGCTTCCACGGTGAGGTCGAGTGTTTGATAGGCCGGGCCGCTGGCGCGATACCACTTGGCCGCACCGGGGCTGGTCAGTTGCGCCCATGCGCCTGCACCCACGTGTGCACTGATGTCCAGGCGGTCCCCGCCGGCTATCCCGCCTGGCGGGTGGACGATGATGTGCTGGCACACCTCGGGGCCTTCGGCGTACAAGTGCTTTTGCACCCGCAGCGGGCCGAGGTGGCGGCGCATTACCGGGCGCGTGGTGTCGCCGAAGCGCGCGTAGCCGAGTTCCAGCTCGGCATGCCAGCTGGGGGTGAACAGGGCAGGGGTAACGGGCAGGTTCATGTTTTTTTACTTATCGTCAGGACACAACAGATTAAATCGTAACCAGCCCGCGCACACCCTCGCTTTCCATATTTTCACCTCGGCCCTGCTGCACGATTTCACCACGAGACATCACCAGGTACTGGTCGGCCAGTTCGGCGGCGAAGTCGTAGAACTGCTCCACCAAAAGGATCGCCATATCGCCGCGCGCCGCGAGCTTTTTGATCACTGCACCGATCTCCTTGATGACTGACGGCTGGATGCCCTCGGTGGGCTCGTCGAGAATCAACAGGCGCGGGCGGCTGGCCAATGCGCGGCCAATTGCCAACTGCTGCTGTTGACCGCCGGACAGGTCGCCACCGCGCCGATGTTTCATCTGCAGCAATACGGGGAACAGTTCATAGATAAACGCCGGGACTTCCTTGGCTTCGGAGCCTGGGAAGCGCGAGAGCCCCATCAACAGGTTTTCTTCCACTGTCAGCCGCCCGAAAATCTCCCGGCCCTGGGGCACGTAGGCGATGCCCGCGTGTACGCGCTGGTGCGGTTTGAACCCGGTGATGGCCTTGCCTTCCCAATTCACCGCGCCGTCTTTGGCCGGCAGCAAACCCATCAGGCATTTGAGCAAGGTGGTCTTGCCCACGCCGTTACGGCCGAGCAGGCAGGTGACTTCGCCGATCTTCACGTCAAATGAGGGCCCGCGCAGGATGTGGCTACCACCGTAGTACTGGTGCAGCTTGTCGACTTGCAGCATGTTCAAAACCTCCTCAATTGATCGTTCCCACGCTCTGCGTGGGAATGCATCCCGTGACGCTCCGCGTCACACAGCGGACGCAGAGCGTCCAGTGCAGCATTCCCACGCGGAGCGTGGGAACGATCAGATAAAGCGTCAGCGACCGAGATAAACCTCAATAACGCGCTCGTTTTCCTGCACCTGCGCAAGCGACCCTTCGGCCAGCACGCTGCCCTGGTGCAACACGGTCACGTGGTCGGCAATCGCGCCGACAAACCCCATGTCGTGTTCCACCACCATCAGCGAATGCTTGCCCGCCAGGCGCTTGAACAGCTCGGCGGTGAACTCGGTTTCGGCGTCGGTCATGCCCGCCACGGGTTCGTCCAGCAGCAACAGTTGCGGGTCTTGCATCAGCAGCATGCCGATTTCCAGGAACTGCTTCTGCCCGTGGGACAACAACCCCGCCGGGCGCTGTGCCGAGGCGGTCAGGCGGATGGTATCGAGCACTTCCTCGATGCGGTCTTTCTGCTCACCGCTCAAGCGTGCGCGCAGGCTGGCCCATACCGACTTGTCAGTCTTTTGCGCCAGCTCCAGGTTTTCGAACACGCTCAGGGCTTCGAATACCGTGGGTTTCTGGAACTTGCGGCCAATGCCGGCCTGGGCGATCTGCACTTCACTCATGCTGGTCAAGTCCAGGGTTTCACCGAACCAGGCCTTGCCATGGCTGGGTCGGGTCTTGCCGGTGATCACGTCCATCAGCGTGGTTTTACCCGCGCCGTTGGGTCCGATGATGCAGCGCAGTTCGCCGACGCCGATGTACAGGTTCAAGTCATTGAGTGCCTTGAAACCATCGAAGCTGACGCTGATGTCTTCCAGGGTCAGGATGGTGCCGTGGCGGGTGTTCAGGCCCTTGCCGGCGGCCTGGCCGATACCGATGGCATCGCGGCCGCTGCCCGCATCGAAAATAGGTTCCAGCATGACGTTCCTCATTTCTTCAGCAGGCCGATGATGCCCTTGGGCAGGTACAGCGTGACGATGATGAACAGCGCCCCGAGGAAGAACAGCCAGTATTCCGGGAAGGCCACGGTGAACCAGCTCTTCATGCCATTGACCACACCGGCGCCGAGCAACGGGCCGATCAGGGTGCCACGCCCGCCCAGGGCCACCCACACGGCGGCTTCGATGGAGTTGGTCGGCGACATTTCGCTGGGATTGATGATGCCCACTTGCGGTACATACAACGCGCCGGCCAAACCACACAGCACCGCACTCAACACCCATACAAACAGCTTGAAGCCACGCGGGTCGTAGCCGCAGAACATCAGGCGGTTCTCGGCGTCACGCAACGCCGTGAGCACGCGGCCGAACTTGCTCTGCGCCAGGCGCCAGCCGGTGTACAAACTGGCGACCAGCAACAGTACGGTGGCCACAAACAGCACCGCCCGGGTGCCCGGCTCGGTGATGCCAAAGCCCAGAATGCTGCGAAAGTTTGTGAAGCCGTTATTGCCGCCAAACCCGGTTTCGTTGCGGAAAAACAGCAGCATCCCGGCAAAGGTCAACGCCTGGGTCATGATCGAGAAATACACGCCCTTGATCCGCGAACGAAAGGCGAAGAACCCGAACACCAACGCCAATAAACCGGGTGCCAATACCACCAGGCACATGGCCCAGAGGAAGTGCTCGGTGCCGACCCAATACCACGGCAATTCGGTCCACGACAAAAAGGTCATGAACGCCGGTAACTCATCGCCGGACGCCTGGCGCATCAGGTACATGCCCATCGCATAACCGCCGAGGGCAAAGAACAAACCGTGGCCGAGGGACAACATCCCCGCATAGCCCCACACCAGATCCAGCGCGAGGGCGACGATGGCGTAGCAGAGGATCTTGCCCACCAGCGTCAGGGTGTAGGCCGAGACGTAAAACGGATTTGCCGGCGACAGCAGCGAGCACAAAGGCAGCGCCAGCAGCAGGACCAAAATCACCGTACCCACCGCTATCGTGATCTTGGGGCCGGCCTTTTGCGCGGCGGTAAGCATCAATGGCTGGTTCATCAGTCGATCACCCGTCCTTTCAGTGCAAAGAGTCCTTGCGGGCGTTTCTGGATAAACAGAATGATCAGCGCGAGGATCAGGATCTTGCCGAGTACGGCGCCGATCTGCGGTTCAAGAATCTTGTTGGCGATGCCCAGACCGAAGGCGGCCATCACGCTACCGGCCAACTGGCCGACGCCGCCGAGCACGACCACAAGGAACGAGTCGATGATGTAGCTCTGGCCCAGGTCCGGGCCGACGTTGCCGATCTGGCTCAGCGCCACACCACCCAACCCTGCGATACCGGAACCGAGGCCAAAGGCGAGCATGTCCACACGCCCGGTGGGCACGCCGCAGCACGCGGCCATGTTGCGGTTCTGGGTGACGGCGCGCACGTTGAGGCCCAGGCGCGTCTTGTTCAGCAACAGCCAGGTCAGCACCACCACGCACAGCGCGAAGGCGATGATCACGATGCGGTTGTACGGCAGCACCAGGTTGGGCAGCACTTGAATGCCGCCGGACAACCATTCGGGGTTAGCGACTTCGACGTTCTGCGCACCGAACACCAGGCGCACCAGCTGGATCAGCATCAGGCTGATGCCCCAGGTGGCCAGCAGAGTTTCCAGCGGCCGCCCGTAGAGGTGGCGAATCACCGTGCGTTCCAGTGCCATGCCAATCGCGGCAGTCACAAAGAACGCCACCGGCAGCGCAATCAGCGGATAGAACTCGATGGCGGCCGGCACGTAGCGCTGCATCATCAGTTGCACCACGTAGGTCGAGTAGGCGCCGAGCATCAGCATCTCGCCGTGGGCCATGTTGATCACGCCGAGCAGGCCGAAGGTAATCGCCAGGCCAAGGGCCGCGAGCAGCAGGATCGAACCCAACGACATGCCGCTGAAGGCCTGGCCGAGAATCTCGCCAAACATCAATTTGCGTTTGACCTGGGCCAGGCTGGTCTCGGCGGCGGTGTGCACGGCGGCATCGGTTTCGACACCGGGCGCCAGCAGTGCCTCAAGGCGTGTGCGCGCCAGCGGGTCGCCGGTGCCGCCCAACAGGCGTACGGCGGCGAGACGAATGACCGGGTCGGGGTCGACCAGTTGCAGGTTGGCCAGGGCCAGGCTCAGCGCGGTGTGCACGGCCTCGTTGGTCTCGGCGGCCACTTGCTGGTCGAGGAATTTGAGCTGCGCAGGCTGTGCGCTTTTCTGCAGGGTTTGCGCAGCAGCGAGGCGCACCTTGGGGTCGGCGGCGAGCAGTTGCTGGCTGGCTTGCACGTTGTCGATCAGGCCGCGCAGGCGGTTGTTCAGGCGCACGGTTCTGGTTTCGCCGTTGACGCTAAGTTGGCCTTGTTGCAGCGCGTCCACCAACTCGATGCGCGCCGGGTCAGGCTGGGCGGCCCAGTCCTGGAGCAGCTTGGCTTGTTGCATCGGGTTGGCGTTGATGAAGTCTTCGGCGTCGCTGGCGTGTGCGGCGAAGGGCAGCCACAGCAGTGCGGCGAGGATGAGGCGGTAAAGGGCAGTGGGCATAAAGGTTTCCTATAGATCGTTCCCACGCTCTGCGTGGGAATGCCGCCTTGGACGCTTTGCGTCCGCGTTGTGACGCAGAGCGTCACGGGATGCATGCCCACGCGGAGCGTGGGAACGATCAGCGGATCAGTTGCTCTTCACGGCATAGTCCGGCTTCTTGTCGTTACCCGGAATGAACGGGCTCCACGGCTGGGCGCGGATCGGTTTTTCGGTCTGCCACACCACCGAGAACTGCCCGTCGGCCTGGATCTCGCCGATCATCACCGGCTTGTGCAGGTGGTGGTTGGTCGCGTCCATGGTCAGGGTGAAGCCCGACGGCGCGGCGAAGGTCTGGCCGGCCATGGCTTCGCGCACTTTGTCGACGTCGGTGGACTTGGCCTTCTCAACAGCCTGCGCCCACATATGGATGCCCACGTAGGTGGCTTCCATCGGGTCGTTGGTCACGGCTTTGTCCGCGCCCGGCAGGTTGTGTGCCTTGGCATAGGCCTTCCAGTCCGCCACGAATTTCTTGTTCACCGGGTTCTCCACCGACTGGAAGTAGTTCCAGGCGGCGAGGTTGCCCACCAGTGGTTTGGTGTCGATGCCGCGCAGTTCTTCTTCACCCACGGAGAACGCCACCACTGGCACGTCAGTGGCCTTCAGGCCCTGGTTGGCCAGCTCTTTGTAGAACGGCACGTTGGAGTCGCCATTCACGGTGGAGATCACTGCGGTTTTGCCACCGGCCGAGAACTTCTTGATGTTGGCGACGATGGTCTGGTAATCGCTGTGGCCGAACGGGGTGTAGACCTCTTCGATGTCTTTATCGGCTACGCCTTTGGAGTGCAGGAACGAACGCAGAATCTTGTTGGTGGTGCGTGGGTACACATAGTCGGTGCCGAGCAGGAAGAAGCGCTTGGCGCCGCCGCCTTCTTCGCTCATCAGGTATTCCACTGCCGGGATCGCCTGCTGGTTCGGCGCCGCACCGGTATAGAACACGTTCGGCGACATCTCTTCGCCTTCGTATTGCACCGGATAGAACAGTAGGCCGTTGAGTTCTTCGAACACCGGCAATACCGATTTACGCGACACCGAGGTCCAGCAGCCGAACACCACGGCGACCTTGTCCTGGGTCAGTAACTGGCGGCCTTTTTCGGCGAACAGTGGCCAGTTCGAGGCCGGGTCCACAACCACTGGCTCCAACATTTTGCCGTTCACACCGCCCTTGGCGTTGATCTCGTCGATGGTCATCAAGGCCATGTCTTTAAGCGAGGTCTCGGAGATCGCCATGGTCCCGGACAACGAGTGCAGGATGCCGACCTTGATGGTCTCGGCGGCCTGGACGGTCCAGGTCAAGCCCATGGCGGCAATGGATGCCGACAAAGTGAAAGCCTTGATCAAGCTACGACGCTGCATGGTGCGATCTCCGTAAACCGATAGTTTTTTATGGGGCAGATATTCAGCACTTTGCAAAGGCTGTGCCTATGGCGTGCAGCGCCAATATCAACAAGGGTTGCCCGGCTAACGTGGCTATGCAGCGCACCAACTTGGCGCTGCATAGCTCATCGAGTGCGCGCAAAGCCCTTAAAAAGGGCGCAGGCATAGATATGCAGCGCAAGCGTCACGCAGGAGCGTTCCAGGATGAGGCCACCAGGCGCGCCTTTTGTGCCTTGGACCTTCTTGCCAGCGAGTACCTTATGGACACAATTCCCGTCACCCCAAGCCATCCTGTTGAATTGCCTCCCCTGAGCCCACCTTTTATCAGTGCCGACGACGCCGCATATTGGGCGCACCGCCGTATCCGCCATACCGTGGAGTGGGAGTACGGCGGGGGGATACTGCAGGACAAAGAGGGGCTTTTCCGCGCGACCGAACCTCGCCACGGCGAGATGCCTCGGTTCTATTTTGAAACGGTGTTATCAGCAGATAAGTCTGGGCATCCCGTTGCACCCAAGGGGTTCAAGGTGGTTGCGATTTACCACTCACATCAGTCCGTACATGAGCAGATGCGCAGCACAGGCTTGTCGGACTCGCAGGTGCGATTCCTCCTCGGTTCGTTCACCTCTGTGGAAATGCTGTTTAACATCGCCATGGGTGAGTCGGTGCCGGTCCATTATCTGTCGGGGCCGGATGGGTCCTTGATCAAGTATGTCGCCAGCGGCAATGCCGTCGAACAGGTCTTGCACGACCAGTTGGTGCAAGAATGGAATGGCCAGGCGCCTCAGCACTACACGTTTGTGCATTCGTTTATCCTCGATTGCGCCGCCGCAGGCGAGCTGTGGGTGGTAGTGGCCAATGATGAGTGGGGCGGCGTACGGGGCCGGCTCACCCCGACCTGGGTGCCTGGCACTGCCGTGACGTCAAAAGTTGAAGCATTACCTTTGTGTACTCGGGTGTATGCACAAGCCGAAAAGGCGGCCACGGTGGCCTTGGACGATAAGGCTTCAGCCGGGCCTGGGGTCAGCGGCTTTATTCTCAAGTGTCCTCAAGGTTATGTCGCCACCTGGCCGGTACCGGCGGCACAACCGTGGTTTCTTCCAAAGGCGTTGTTTCCAGACCAGGCCAGTGGCGGGGTCAGCTTGCCTGAGCATTGCTCTGTGCAGGGCGCTTACGCCACTGTGCCGGCCGTTCAGGAGGTGGCGCCCGCCGTGCCGCAACCGTGGCTGTACAAAGTAATGTTTTCGGCGTCGCAGTTGGCGGCGGGGATTGGGCAGCTTCGAGCCAATACCGGTGTGCGTAACGACGATTACCCGACGAGCCTGTATTTTCAAACCAGTGACCATGCCTTGTTGCGGTACACCCTTCGCGGTTCGCAGCAGGAGACGACGTTGTTTGTTGAGGGTCCTCAGGGCGTATTTAAAGACGATGGCAGCGAAGATCGCATGCGTACCGGCGTATTGTCGGCGCACGACTATGTGTTGCGGGTTGCCGGGATTGGAGCACTTGAGGTCCTGCGTACCAGTGAGGTCTGGAATGAAAAGGCGATCCTGACGTCAGGCTGGAAGCCTTACTCCAACAGGCAGCCGCCGCTAAGCCCCGCCTTTGTGACGGCTGACGATGCGGCCAGGTATGCCCATGGGCAACTGGACTACCGTCGTCTGTTCAACTGCGCTGCGCTGATTCTCCAGCGCGATGATCAACGTTTTGTCGTCACTGAACCTGTCAGCACAAACCAGCCGCGTTTTGCACTGGATGCGGTCTACCCGTTGGACGCCCAGGGCGAGCCGATCATGTTGACGGCAGGCTGCCGACTGTACGCCCTGTTCTGCGCCAGAATACAGCCTGATGCGGCTCAGAGCCTGCGTGACAACGAGGCTCGGGTCGCAGCGCAAATGTTCATGGACACCGATATTTATACGCTGCTCTCAAATCACAAGGTGGTTGCGCGCGCCTACCTTTCAGGTTCGGTAAACAGTTTGCTGGCCTACACATCGCAAGCGCTTGAGTCATATACCGAGCGCGAGTTGCTGGAGCGGGTAACGCCTTCGGCCGGTAGCAGCACCGTGGCGCGAGAGTTGTCGCAAGGCACGCTTGTGCCCAGTGCCTTTGTGCGTGAGCAGGCTTACCTGGGACGGTTGCGCGTGGTACTTGCCAGCCCACTATGGGGCCCGGTAGGCGATTTGCCCGAAGACTGGGAGCCGGCGCTGGGCACTGACGCGTCGCGCCTCCCTGAAACACCCCTGTTGGGCCCGGTGTTTGCCTCGGCAGCGGAGGCGGTGCGGGACGCGCATGAACGCACCTTGGAGCGCTATGGGCGCAGCCCTGTCGGCCTGGGTGTGGTGCTGCGGCATCGAACCCTGGCGCAATACGCGGTAACGCAGAGTGTGTCGGCCGAGTTACTCGACCAGTTGCTGCATACCTGCCGTTTTGCCGAGCCGCTGCAGCAGGCGGGGTTTGAAGTCGATAGCTTTTACGCATCCACCGTGCGTTTACCGGAGGATGCGTCGGCCTCCGGGCGTTGGTTGGCCCGCCATTTCATCGCGCCTGACGATCTGCATGCAGCCCTTTACGATAACGTCGGTGTCCGACGGTTACCGCTGTCGCAGCGGCTGGTGGTGCATATCGCAACACTGGAAGGGGCTATGTTGGCGTATGAAGCCGGTACCCGTGATGGAGTGTTTGGCACAGATACGAAGCAAGGCCTGTCGACCCTCAAACGCGGGCTCGACAGCGCTGAGATAGCCACCACCGATTTTGTCTTGCGCGTGGCCGGCAGCGGGCAGCTACACGTGATCCTGGAGAGTGAATGTTGGAGCACGCCAGGCCAAGTGGATGCGCACTGGGTGCCGTTTTTACGGGTGTTGCGTCGCCGTCTGAGCCCGGCCTTTTCCTGTGCCGACGATGCGGCACGTTATGCCTTGATGCGCCTGGGCGCGAGACGGGACAAGGTCTATGGCGGCTTGATCCTCAGATCAAGCGCAGGCCTGTTCGTCGCCACCGAGCCCTTGGTGGTACACGTCGAAAACTTCGATGTGCAGTGGGTTCGCTCAAACGAATTGGTGGCTAAGGGGGTGTTCCTGGGAGGCAGTACCGTGGTGGCTTTTTATCATAGCTGCAGTGCATATGAGCCGCAGTTTCCGACCACCGATACGCAATGGAACGTATACCGCAACATGTTCTCCACTGCGTTTGTGACGCAGGTGCTCAGGGAGCGGACCCGGGATGCAACATCCAGCCCCCGTATCGACTACTTGCTGTGTAACGACGGTGCGCTGCTGCGTTACCGTTTCGATGGTGGCGCGAAGCAACTGGCGTTGGCGGCCGAACTCAACCTGGCCTCTGCTCAAGGGCAATGGCATCGGTACAACCCGATTGAGGAACAGATTCGCGACTGCACCCTGCAACCTGAAGAGTGGGTCAATCGGTTGGCTTATGCGGGGGAACTGGTCGTACTGCAAGGCAGTGAACTATGGGGGCCGTCGCGCATCGTGACTGCCCTCAGGGCATACTCCCAGGCGCTGGAAATGATCGCTGGTGTGGCGGCGCAAGCGGATGCAGGGTTGAGCCCGCTGTTCACCCAGCCATTGGATGTCGCACGCTATCTGCATCGCCTGAGTCCGGAACGCGATCACTTGGCGTTCGGTTTTATTCTCAAGTCTTCGAATCAGGCGCATTTTGCCGGGACGCTGCCGTTGCCCCTGCGCGATGCCGAAGGCTTTAAGCTCAACCATGTATTTGTTGAGGGGAAGTTGCCTCAAGGGTTCACCGTCCATGGTGTCTACCTGCATGCCCGCGTGCTGCCACAGGCCGGAGATTCAAGCCCGGCCGCTCATTTCTTCTGGCCACTGGACTTGTTACAAGGATTGGCGGCGGCTGAGTACGGCCGTGTGCCTCTTTATCTTTCATGTGCCGATGGCGCGCTGCTGATGCTTGACACCACCCGGCCGGCTGCCGAGCTGGCCACCGTGGAGGCAGCATCCCGTTACGGCGGTGAACTGCACAGCGCAGCCGTGCCGCTGCTGCACTACATTCGCAAGGTCGCCGCAGGCAACAAGCTACGGGTATTGCTGGGCAGCCCATTCTGGTTCGAAACCACCTGGGTCACCGCGCAATGGGTGCCGTACAAGGCGACGCCCGTGTCTCCCTACCATGACTATCGTTTAGCCTTGAGCCCGATTTTCCTGCATTCGGACGATGCCGCGCGTTATACGCAACATCTGGTCGGCCCCTACAAAGGGGACGATTACCTGGGGGCGATTCTTGAAGATGTGCTAAGGCGTGCCTATGTAGCCGTCGAGCCCTTGGTAGACAACGACGCCAACGCCGTTCCCAGTGCCGAGGAGCGCCTTTTCTGGAAGCCAAGCAGAGTCTCGACCAGCGACCACAATGTGCCGCTTCCCGAGTACCCGGACGGGCACCGTATTGTCATGACCCATCAGCTTTACAAATCCGACTTTGCCCAGAGCAAGAGCGACCCTGCCACGTCACTGGGGGTCAACTTCATTTCCTGGAGTTATATCTGGCGATACACCCGCGGCCTGAGAGGGTATTTCGACGTTCAGAATTACTACCTGTCGACACGCGACGGCGGGTTGCTACGGTACACCCCGGATTTCAGCGTTGACTCGCGGGAGGAGACGATGGTCCATCAGTTCAAACACCTAGGCGCGTATGAGGCCCGCGAGATGCTGGAACTGATGACGCCTTACAGAACGTTGAACGTGGTACGTGCTGGCAGTTTCTGGACACAAAAAGGCTTGATTGAGGGCGCTCCCAGTGCCACGGCTCTCCCGGAGCAGGCGAAGCAAGACGATGGTTTTCATCGAGAGAAGGATGAGTTTTAACCACGCGGTTCGGGGCTCGGGTCGGGCTGCCTTCGGCTGAGCCGCGAGCGTATGGCTGTTTGTCGGCGGTGCTGGCTTGTGTCAATGCGATAACTATGTTGTGCCTACTGGACCTTGCGACGGTTGAAGATTTCCAGCTTCTTTCAATCGTTTTCAGGGAGTTTCACCATGATGGATGACACACAACCCTCGGGGTCACCTGCACCGCCGCTTCCACCCCTCAGCCGCGCATTTGTCAGTGCCGATGATGCCGCGTATTGGGCGCATGAGCGAATAGGCGACCGACGTGACAGAGAATATGGAGGGATGATTCTCAAGCGCGGCAACCGTTACTTCGCGACCACCCCGATCCCGGGTGCATCTGCATCTTTTGTTCCGGCCGATGTCTGCGCCGTGGGGGATGACGGCAAGCTCATCCTCCCGGCAGGTTACTCCTGCATGGCGTTCTACCACTCCCATCCTTATGGAAATGACAAGTTCAACGTCGGAACCTGGACAACTGATCAGCGCACGATCATTCGCGGGATTTTTTCGCGTACTGAGATGGAGTACATCATCCGGCTGCGTAGCGTGGCAGCGGCGCATTACTTGTCCGGGCCTGAAGGTTCCCTCCTCAAGTACGTGACCAGCCGTTCGCCCAAGGAGCTGGCATTCCTAAACTTCCTTGTAGAAAAAACAGGTCAGCATATTGATGTATTCGAAGAGTTTATTCCGATGCTGGCCGAAGCCGGCGAGTTGTGGGTCCTGGTGGCTAACCCCGCATGGGGCGGCGAACGTGGGCGTGTCGACAAAGACTGGAAATTAGGCGATCGACTGGGCGGTGAGCGGACACTGCAACCCTCGTGTTCCTCGATATTCCCGGGGCGGGATATAGAAAAACTGCTGCCGGTGAGCGCGGCTGCGTCGGCCTCACCCGTTTTCGGGTACGTGCTCAAGGTTATCGATAAGGACGAATACATCGCTCCTGTTGCCGCCTGGGAAATGGAGCGCCTGGTGCCACCTGAGGCGTTGTTCATGCACCGCGCGGAGGGGCGTGCGCGCCTGCCATCCAGCTTGCGGATTGACACCATCTATTGCCGGATACAAGCGAAAGAGTCGTGGCAGCATCCGAACTTTTTCACGCCTTCGCTGTTGGCATCCGTACACGCTCAGTGGCGTGCCGACCCTGCGCTGTATGACCCGCAACGGCGCCTGACGTTGATGTTGAGAAGTGCCGATAACGCGTTGCTGTCCTACACGTTTTCCGGTTCTGAGGCAGAAAACCAGCTTCTTGCCGAGGGGGCGGCCAGGGTGGAAAAACGCATGAAAGACGACACGCTCAGTCCTGCCCAGTTTGTCGATCGTGTAGCCAGGGTGGGCGAATTGACGGTGTTGCAGGTAGGCACGCAATGGTCCCAAACGGGCCGGGTCAGTGTTGATTACCAGGCTTTTGAATACCTGCAAAAAAGCCTGAGCCCGGCATTTATCACGGCCGATGACGCAGCGCGTTATCTTCATGAGCGCATCCATTCCCGCAACCGCAACCACATAGGCTATGTGCTTGAGCGTGCCGATGGCCGATTCGTTTCTACGGAGCCTATCGGTTCGGACTTGGCCAGTCATTATGGGGTACCCATTGATGGCAGTATTACCGAGGACATTAACCTGCCTGACGGTTACCGCTACGCAGGCTTTGTCGCAGCGCTGGGAGACTACTTCGAAGCAGCGAAAAAAACGCTGATGGAAAACCCGAATCAGTCCTCGCTTTCTCTCGACGATCAAGCTGAGCTGTACGCCATCGTTCCCAACTATGAATTCACCGTCAGTATCACGGCAGGTTCACAGACTATCCCGGTGCTCTACTATTCAAGCCCTTACGGGACGTTACTCAAATATGTGCGCAGCAATACCCAGCTGGAGCGGGACTTCAGCGGGTTTTTGCAGCATGCATTGAACAGTAAAGAGTTCGGTATCCAGGCAGATGGTTATGACGGCACACCGCAGGCGCTGGCGAGGAAATTGGCTCGCTTGGGTGAGCTGCATGTCATGGTGTCAAACCGATTCTGGGTCGGCTCTCAGGGCCGGGTGCCAGGTACGTGGCAACCCTTTGAAGCTTTAACCGGTTCCGCGCCTGTTTCACCACCGTGCAGTTGGGTGTTTGAGGCCCCCGAACTGGCCGCCGAGTATGCCCATGATCAATTGGCGTTGAACGCCGAAGTGCGCCAGCTCGCGTTTATTCTCAAGGACCGCCTGAGTGAAGGTTATGTCGTCACCCAGCCCAGGACAATCGACGACTCATCCAGCCTTTCATTGTTTTCCCTTCAGCGTGTGTTCGCCGTTGACGATAAGGGCGGGCCGGTACTGCCAACCGATTTCACTGTGCATGGGGTTTGCTACCAATCGCTGCCCGCCCTGACCCACAAGCCCCTTCAGTATTGGGTGTACGAATGCTTCGTGGACCCGGCAGACCTGGCGTTGGCGATTGCCGGTTCGCATGAACCTGATCACGCCCTTCGCGCGATCTACTTGAGCACGCGGGACGGCGCACAGCTTCGATACGTTTTTTCCGCAAGTCAGCGCGAAAACCAATTGTATGGTGTGGCACCCACCGGCGCTGTTACCGATAACGGGAGCCGTCAAGCGCTGCTCGCTCGCACCCTGGGGAGCATCGAATTTGTCCAGCAAGTGGCGGGTGCAGGTGAGCTGTCGGTCAGGCGTACCAGCCTGCTTTGGGATGTGGCCGGTGTAGTCGACGAGCGCTGGAAACCGTTCAGCCGCTACCCGACAGCCACATTCAGTGCACCTTTTCTCAGTGCCGATGACGCCGCACGCTGGGCCCATGAGCAGATTGGCGATTGGCGCGATGTGCAGTTTTGCGGGCATATCTTGCAGACGCTCGACCAACGATTTGTCGCGACTCGACCGCTGCGCCGTGACGCTTTTTCGCGATTCGCCCTGGAGGCGGTGTTCCCTACGGATCATGCCGGTGTCAGCTTGGTGCCTGAGCCTTATGTGATGCACGGCCATTATGCTTCGTGCATGGCCGCCTCGCTGTTGGACACCACACTCATGACCCGCAATGGCTGGTCGAGGGAGCAGGCTTATATCGACTGGCAGTTGTTTGGCGACGACGACCTGTACCACATCATCAACAACCGGCATCTGATCAGCGTGGCTTACCTCTCCAGTGCCGAAGACGTGCTGATCGCCTACGAACCCGACGGTTCGGTGGCCGAAAAGGCGTTGCTCGAACAATGGATACCTGACCTCTCCCGCACCCCGGCGCTCAGGCGCCAGCCCGGTGGGCCGGCGCCTGAGTTGAGGGTTGTCAATCTTGGGGCGCTGTCCCTGCGGGTGGTGCAGGGCAATCGTCTCTGGGGCCCGGCAGGCGTGGTGTCCGAACACTGGCGCGCGGGGACCGGTCTGCAACCCCACGAGGTGCCGGAGCAAGTTGGGTTCGGCGCGATATTTTCGAGTGCCAGGGAGGCGGCAAAACACGCCCATGCGCGACTGTCTCGAAGTGAAACATCGGCACAGACATGCTTCGGTTTTGTGCTCAAACATGAGCAAAAAAATGAGTACGTGGTCTCGCAGATGGTGCCTGCCGATCAGCTCAACCCCCTGTTCACCCAAGGCAGCCTGTTTCGCATGGATGACAACGGTGCGCCCGTTTATCCTTCGGGTTTCGGCCTGCAGGGTTTGTTCTACGCCAGGCGCTGGTTGCCGGCCAAAGAGGCAAACGGACAGCAGTGGTTGGCCCGGCACTTTCTTTCGTCCGCAGACCTGTACAGCGCATTTTCGGCCGCCAAACGTTGGCGTGCCAAAGACTCGCGCGTCACCTTGCCGGTGTTTATTTCGACCCTGGACGGCGCTCTGCTCGAGTTCCAGACGCCGCTTTCGACGGCGCTGTTCGACCCACAGAAACAACCCTCCGGCCAATTCGAGGATGTACACACGGCCCTGGCCAGCGGGTTGTTGAGCCCCAGGGATTTCGTCGTCAAAGTCGCAACGCTATGTTGGTTAAGTGTGATCGAGCCCAATGAGTGCTGGGACGAGCAAGGCAAACTGGGTGTGGACTGGATACCCTATGCCGATTTCATTCGTCGGGCGTTGAGCCCGGCATTCGTCAATACGGCTGATGCTGTGCGTTATGCCCAGACTCGGTTGGGTACCCCAGGGCGCTCTATTTATGGCGGGCTGCTGCTGCGGCGGGTGGACGGTTTGTTCGTCGCCACCGAGCCCGTGCCGGTGCCGACCGAGAACTTTGATCCGAAATGGATTTTGCCGGATGAAAACGTCCCTCTGGAACAGCTTGCCCCTGGCATGACGATCGTTGCGCGTTATCGTTCGTGTCGGGATACGCAGCCGGGGTTTCTGCTGGAAGGCAGCGAGTTGCAACTGTATCGGCGCATGTTTACCACCGAGGTGCTGGGCAAGGCCCTGGAATGCACACATTTATGGAGTCACGAATACCTGTTGGGCTTTGATGGTTCGCTGATCAGTTTTACCTGCAGCGACCCCGACAACGACCTGCTCAGTACCGAGCAGAAACGGCAAAAGGCGAGCGCACTGGCGCAACTCAAACAGGACCTGGCACCGTCGAGCCTGTCGTCCCAGGACCCACACAGCAATGTGATCGAGCGACAACTGCGTGATGGCCAGAAAACACCCAGCGCATTTGTGTGGCAACTCCTCGGCGTCGCATCGATGTCGGTGATTCAGAGCAGCGCCCTATGGGGTAACGCGCAGAAACTGCAACACGGTTGGCTGCCCCGCAACGGCTTTACGGCGCCGCAAAGCGTTGCGTATGCAACGGCTGACAGGGCCTTGGGGCCGGTATTCAATCACGCGGATGATGCGGCACGTCATGCGCACGAGCAGGCGGGCGAGCGTAGCGAACTGATGTTCGGCTTCCTCCTCAAATCGGCGAAAGGCCAGTGGGCAGCAAGTATGCCGGTCAATGCCGAAGGCCTGCTGTTCCCGCTCAGTCGGGTATTTTTGCGTGGGCAGTTGCCTGTTGGCTTTACTGTTGCGGGGCTGTACCTCTGTGCGCCGGCGCGTCAGCCGCAAGAACTGATCGCCGATCCGATATACCGCAACTTCATCCCGCCGACGGTGTTGGGCGCCGCGTTGGTGGCACACAAGCATTGGACCGCAACCCAGGATTTATTCTTGCCGCTTTACCTGTCGTTTGCCGACGGTGCCTTGCTCAAGTACGAGGCGTCGAGGCTGGACAGTGACTGGGGCGCCAGTCAGACCCAACGCAGGGCCTATGTGAGTAAACTCAATGGTGGGTTCAACCCGGCCGACTACCCGCGCCAGGTTGCTCAAGCGGGTGTGCTGCAGGTATTGATCACGGGGGAGATTTGGGCCACCCAAGGCCTGGTATTACCGACCTGGCAACCGCGGGCGGTGTCGGACTACCGCCCCGGCATTCATACGCGGGTCGCACTTGGGCCCTTGTTCGCTCACCCCGATGATGCCGCTCGCTATATGTGGCGACGCTGCCGCCCGCAGCCGGGCAAAGCCTGGCTGGGGGCAATCTTGCGCAACGCTTCGGCCAACACGTTTCTGGTCACTGAACCGGTGGACGATAGCGGCCCGAGTGTGGCCCTGGGGCTGCGTGCGGACACTGCGGCCTATAGCCGTCTGTTCGGCGGGGTCATGAACCAGGCGTCGACGCCGACCTCCCTCAAATACCCAGTGGGTTATCAGGTGATGGGGGTGCAACAGCTATACAAGGTGGATACCACCCGCACGCCACTGGCAGACCGTTATCAGGAGGCGCTGGACAGCAATTTTATTGCGCAGCCGGAGTTCAGGGCCGCGATCAGCCTGTTGCATGGCGACAAGGTCACCAGCTCGCGCTACTACTTCACGCCGCGCAATGGTGCGCTGTTGGTCTACCGGCCCGGTTATAACCAAAGCGAACAGCAGATGCTGATAGCCCGCTGGATAGACCCGGACACCGGCGAAAGGGTGTCCACGCCGTCTGAAGTGATCACGACTTTGAGTCAATCCGGCCGTTTGCACATCCTGGAGCCCGACACGTTCTGGCAGCCTCGCAGTCATGTTGGCGTGCGCTTGTTGTTGGAGTTACGTAAAGAACATCGCGCCTGAAGCAGGTCTGGGCCGGCCATCGACACGGCTAACTATCTACAGCGTCGGTGGCAGGCCTGCTGTCCAGAATGACGTCAGGTCCAGCTTCTCAATAGGCGTTGAGAACGCTGGCGGATTTGATCATTCAAGGACGTTACCATGACCATCGACTTATCGCGTGAGAAGCGCGCAGCCCTTCCAGCGCTTGTATTAAAACTGGGTACCCTAAGCCCGGCATTTGTCAGTGCCGACGATACGGCGCTATATATTCACGAACAGATCGGCAGTCGGCGTACTGTCGAGTATGGGAGTGTCATTCTCCAGCGTTTGGCAGACCAGCGCTTTGTCGCCAGTGAGCCGATTGCAGACAGGGGTACCGTATTCAATTGGACGAAATTGCTGGAGCGCGACAGCTCCACCAAAGACTTCTTGCACCCGCCGGGCTACAGAATTGTCGGGTGCCTGCATTCTCATCCCGACCGTATCGCGGCGACGCAACAGCAAAACCCGAAATGGACGTCACAACAGGTCGAAACCTTCGTAAGTTTCTTCTCAGTCGAGGACATTACTTTCCTGCATCAGGAACGCGGTGTGTTTGGTGTCGTCTATTTGTCCGGCCCCAAGGGCACCTTGCTCAAGTACGAGCACAGTGGTTCCGTCGCCGAGAGTGATTTTGTGCAATGGCTCGCTACCACTGGCCCCTGGGAATCACCTCATGCGTATGACGGCACCATTGAGGGGCTCTACAAAAAATATGCGTCGGTCGGCCGACTGACCTTTCTCGCTACCAGCTCGGCGTGGGGTAATTCGTTGGGCGCGGTTCCGGATGATTGGGCGCCTTATGCTCCTTTTGCTTCCGTCTCCGAACAGGTCGTTTGTGGGCATCTGCTGGAGACTGAGGAGGCCACCTGGTCCTATGCTCAAAAACAACTCGATCGCAGCCCCACCAGCCAAAGGTTGGTGTTTATTCTGAAAAGTACCCAGGGCAATGAATACCTTGCCTCCAAACCTCGGGTTATACCTGCGAACGGACTGCCTCCCGATTATTGGTTCCCGGGCTTGACGTCAGGCCCTAAATTGCCGGCCGGGTTTCATCTGCACGGGTTCTATTTTAATGGAAGGCCCGCCACGCAGGGAGTCCCCACAATACAGAGCTGGCTTTACCAGAATTTTTTCCGTCCAGCAGAGTTGTCCCGCTATATCGCCAAGGTTCGTCAATATGGCCTTGAACCGGAGGCGGAATCGGTATTGGGTCTAGTGTTGTATATGCGTACACCCGATGGCGCACTGCTGCAGTACGAATTCTCCGGTTCGCCTGCCGAAACGTTGCTCATGGAACAGGACAAAGAGGGGGCAGCTGCCAATGAAAGCCTGCAGGCCCAGTTGCTCGCCGGTACGTTAAGCCCGCGACAATACGTTACCCGTGTTGCGGCAGCAGGGTCGTTGTCGGTCGTACAGATCAGCCATATTTGGGATACGGTTGGGGAAGTGGGGCTACAGTGGCGGCCCTTGGCCAAGATGCCAAAGCCGGTGATGAGCCCGGCTTTCATCACGGCCGACGACGCTGCCTGTTGGGCTCATGAGGCTATCGGTACGCAGCGCGACCTCGAGTATGGCGGGGTCATTCTCAAACGCGGTTATCGCTACTATGCCACCCATCCTATAGCGGGAAAGCGCGTTCAATTCGATCACTGGCGCATGTTGGCCACGGACGATCAGGGCAAGTTCATCGCCCCTGATGATTACGCCGCCGAGGCGTTTTATCACTCCCATCCCGCTGATGCCGAAAACATCAAGGTCCAAATTCCCCACTTCACGGCTGATCAGGGGCAAGTGTTCAACAACTTTTATTCCAGTGCTGATCAGCTCTTCAGTTTTGAAAAAAGAACGTTTGCCAAGGTCCACTACTTGTCTGGGCCGGATGATGTACTGCTCAAGTACGTTAGCAGTGGTTCGGCCATTGAAAAAAAATTGGATCTGCAACTGCGTGGTGGCCCCGGTGAGACCAGCAGTGATTTCGAGCATCCCATCAGGATGCTGGCCGAGGCCGGCGAGCTGTCGGTGGTCATTGCTAACCCCGTTTGGGGTGGCGTTCGCGGGCGTATCTCCAAGGGCTGGCGCATCAGAACCGCCGCGACAGCGCAGCCGCAGCAACCCTTTTTTACCGAAGCCTTTTCGCGACCTGAGCATGCCGTGATGCGTGCGCTTGTACTCGCCGGCCCCGACGATAGTGGCGCAAAGTTTGGATTTGTACTTAAACATACGCGTGAAGATATCTACGCAGCGACGCTGGCGGTACCCAAGAGTGAACCGCTGTTTTCGCCTGTTGGTATATTCCCCAAACGTCGTGATGGCGAGTTGCGACTACCTTCCCAATACCGGCTGGAGGCTATCTACTTCAATAGTTGGTACGAGACCAACGAAATTTCGGCCCGGGAAACCTGGTTGGCCAGCGCGTTTTTTACGCCGTCGCAGGTGGTGGCCGCTACCCGCCAGGCACGGGCGACTCTGGCCATCCAGAACCCGGCCCGTGGCTTGACCCTGTACATGCACGCCTCTGATTCCGCGTTGCTGGCATTCAAAGTGCCCGAGGCCACAGCCACCTCCGAGCTGGTGCAGGAATCCAGCAGCGGTGCGCTGCACGATAACGGTGCGCAAGCCGGCTTGCTCGATGGC
The DNA here is from genome assembly GCF_019352915.1 of Pseudomonas sp. Xaverov 259. Lineage (NCBI taxonomy): Bacteria > Pseudomonadati > Pseudomonadota > Gammaproteobacteria > Pseudomonadales > Pseudomonadaceae > Pseudomonas > Pseudomonas sp. Xaverov 259. The sequence goes on from NZ_JAAAFV010000018.1 coordinate 412,803, forward strand.
ACGCTCAGCCCGCGCACTTATGTGCGTCGGGTTATTAGCGCGACCGATCTGTCGGTGGTCCAGCCGGGCGGCCTGTGGGGCGACGTGGGCCCGGTGGGTGACCGCCTGCTGGTGTCGGACTACACGGCAACATTGAGCCGTTCGTTTCTCTCGGCGCGCGATGCGGCGGTGTACGCCCATGAGCAAATCGGCAATCGGCGGGATCGTTACTATGGCGGTTACGTGCTCAAGGGCGAAGACGGTCGCTTTGTGATTACCGAGCCTATAGAAAGCCACGACAATCCATTTTTGTACACGCTGTTTTTCCCTGTCAGTCACCGCGGCCCGTTGATCCCACCGCAATCCTATGTGTTGCACGGGCGTTACGGCTCTCACCTCGAACTGTCCATGGCCGACCCGGTACCGATCGTGCGGCGCGGCTGGACACGGGACGAGGCGCTGATCAATCAGCAGGTATTCTCCTGCACTGAAATGTATTCAATTATCCCGGCCGGGCGAGTGGCCTATCTCTCGGCGGCACCGAATTGTTTGTTGGAATACACCCCAAACAAGTCGTCGGCAGAAACAACACTGCTGGCCAATGTCAGCCCCCAGGCCGGGGACCACAGCCTGCAGCGACGCCTCGATAGCGGGCAGGTCAAACCTGCCGAATGGGTGCGGCGACTCGCCGAGGCGGGGGATTTCAACGTCATCCAGGGCAACCCATTGTGGGGGCCGCGTTCGGTGATCTACGCTGACTGGGAGGCCAATTATACCTATGCCCCAAGGTCCGGCCCACTTGATTATGTCACCCACGGTGGCGTGTTCACCCGTGCCGATGACGCGGCCCGCGACCTTCATGGACGGGTGCATGGGCGTAACTTTCCACAGGAGGCGTGCTATGCGTTTATCCTCAAACACAAGGACAAGGAAGAGTACGTTGCGAGCGAGGTGGTGGGTGCCTCCCGTGACGGTGACCTGTTCAATCGCTTCAACTTTTATAAATTGACAGCCCTGATCGAGCACCAGCTTCCCGATGGTTTTGTACAGCATGGGCTGTTTCGCTCGCAACAATGGGTGCGCGCAGGGCTGAATGCTTCGACCGAGTGGTTAACCCGGTTTTTTGTCACGCCTCAAACCTTGCATGCCTCACTTTATGAAGCCAATCGAGGTAGCGCGAAAAGCCTGCCGATTTATTTTTCAACCCTTGATGGTGCGCTGTTGCGTTACAAGTCCGTACCGCTCGACTTAACCGTTGGTGGCCCGGCAGCTAAGCTGTTGAGTACGGCTGAGTCGCAATTGAACTCCGGCCAGTTGCAGCCCCGTGACTTCATCAGGGCGTGGGCGCCGAACGCACTTCATGTGGTACGTACCAGCCAGTGCTGGGATGAACAAGGCGTGGTGGCTAAAACCTGGGCCGGCTACCAGAACTTGATGCCGCGCAGTTTGAGTCCCGCCTTCGCCAACCCTGATGATGCGGCCTGCTACGCAGAGTCTCAAATCAGCCACGGGAGTGGCCGCGCTTATGGCGGGGTGATTCTCAGGCTGGCCGGTGGTCTGTTTGCCTCGACAGCGCCTTTGGCGATACCGCCCCAAGGTTTTGCGCTTAATTGGATCTTTCCGGATCAGGCGGTTACTGCGGGACTTTATCCGGGGAACAGCACGATTGTGGCGCGATATCGGTCTTTGACGGATCAAGAGGTGCCGCTGTTGCTGTCCACCACCCAGAAAGCCATCTACCTAAGCATGATACCGAGCGCGGTACTGTCGAGACTGTTGCACCGTGAGGCCCATATCAAACGTGAATATGTGTTCGGGTTCGATGGATCAGTTCTGAGTTACCAACTGTCGGGCTCTGCCGAGGAGTTGCTACTCATGAAACGTCTGGCAGCGCTGAACCTGGTCAAGGGGGATTACGCTGACAACAGCGTCGAGCAGCAAATCCGCAGTGGGGCGCTCACGCCGCTGGAATTTGTTACGGAGGTGGCGAAGGCCGGTGAGTTGAGTGTGGTGAAAGGTGATCGGGTATGGGGGCAGCCCAGGCGGATAAGGGGCGAACTCGAGGCGTCTAAGACGCCGCCCAATCCTGGGGATATTCGCCAGGTCTTGTTCGACTCGCCCTGTGGCCCGATCTTTACCCGCGCGCTCGATGCTGTTCGCTACGCCCAGCGCATGGCGAAGCCGCAAGCGGATGTATCGTTCGGTTATGTACTCAAGGCGGTGAAACAGTCGCTGTACATGACGACCCTGCCGCTTGTCAGAGAGGAATTTGACGATTTCAGGCGAGTTTTTATCAACGGCCAGTTGCCCCAAGGTTATGTGCTCGACGGTATGTATCTGTGTGCTTCGAATGTGGCGATTGCCCCGGCCAGTGATGGCCTGTCGCAGAGCTTTTTCGCGCCCCAATACATCGGTAAGGCGCTGAGGTTCCTCTTCTACGCACGCAACGGCAAGACTCTGGCGCTGTATCTGCTGTGTGCTGATGGTGCGTTACTTAAATACCTGGTGCAAAGGACGGCGTCACTGTACGACTGGACGAGCACCGCGGCCGTTGAACGCACGCAATTGCTCGAAGGTACCCTCACAGTGCGCGACTATGTGCGCCGCCTGGCCACCAGGGGGGAATTGTATGTCCGTGTGACCAGTGACGTCTGGGGCAGGAAAGAGCGGGTGACGGGGCAATGGGAGCCGTACAGAGCGTTCCATGCGTTTGCAGACGACCCGCATTTTCATTCGTTCTGTGGGCCGTTGTTTCTTTATCCCGATGATGCGGCGCGTTATGCCCAAGGCCTGGTGGCGCCTTTCCTGGGTAAGCAATATCTGGGGGCGGTACTGATGCCAGATCAAATCCAAGGCTATGTAGCGATTGATCCGGTGGAAGATCAGCGCACCGCAGGTGCAAGTACGCGAGAACTGTTGTTCTGGATCGATCATGCCGGGTTCGATGTACCCGCCAGCAATGTACTGAGCACCTACAAGATCGCTGCCGTGCAGGCGTTCTACCAAACGATGCCTTCGACATCCAGCCGTGGGTCTAAGGGTCAAGGACTGTTGAACAAATTCCTTTCCAAGGATGACCTGCGCGACTATCTCTCGGTGATCAAGAGCAATGCGCCCGATGCCAAGAGTTGCTACTTTTCCAGTCAGGGCGGCGCCCTGCTTAAGTACGTACCGGCTTTCACATCGACTGAAACCACCTTGCTCAGCCCGGGGGGTGCACCAGACCCCTGTTCGCTGATCCTTCGATTGCGGTCTCAGGGCAGTCTGTCGGTGTTGGTTGTCGACGCTTTCTGGACACGCTTGGGCGTAGTGGGTAACGAGTGGAACTGCACGCCAGAGCCGTCCGATTCGCCAAACAGCGAGTTCTGGTATGAACGCAACAATGAACGGGACAGGATTGAACTCTGACTTCAACGCTTACGCATCAAACCGATAAAAAATAACCCGCCGATCGCTGCCGTGGCCACGCCAATCGGCAAGTCTTCGGGAGCGATCAAGGTGCGCGCAGCCACATCGACCCACACCAGGAACACGCTCCCCAGCAGCACGCATACCGGCAGCAAGCGTCGGTGCTCGGCACCCACCAGGCGCCGGGCGATGTGCGGCACCATCAGGCCGACAAAGCCGATGGAGCCGCTGATTGACACCAGCACGCCGGTCATCAGCGATGCGATCAGGAACACCTTGAGCCGCACGTTGCGTGCGTTCAAACCCAGGGTCACGGCGGTCTGTTCGCCGGCCATCAGGGCATTGAGCGCACGGGCCATGCCCAACAGCAGGGCCAACCCGAGCAGTATGGTGGCGGCAGGGACCGCCAGCAGTTCCCAGCGTGCCAACCCCAGCCCGCCGAGCATCCAGAACATCACCGCCGAGGCGGCGCGGTGGTCGCCCATGAACAACAGCAGGTTGGCCACCGCCATCATCACGAACGACACCGCGACCCCACACAGCAACAGGCGATCACTTTCCAGGCGGCCGTTGCGACTGGCGACGGCCAGTACCACCAGCATGCTCAGCAGCGCACCGATAAACGCGGCGATGGGCAAGGTCAGCAGGCCGATGATTTCACCCACATGCAGCACCACGATCACCGCGCCGAGGGTGGCACCGGAGGTCACACCGAGCAGATGCGGGTCAGCCAGCGGGTTGCGTGTGACCGCCTGCAGTACCGCGCCGATCAGTGCCAGCCCGGCGCCTACCAGCGCCCCCAGTAGCATGCGCGGCACACGGATCAGCCAGACGATATGTTCCTGGCCCACACTCCAGTCCACCCCACCCAAGCCGAACACCTTGTTCAGCAAAATTCGCCACACCACGTCCACGGGCACCCGCGCCGAACCGAACCCCAGGGAGATCACACAGGAGACCAGCAACAAGGCACCCAGGGCGCTCAATAACAGAACGTAGCGACGGGTGATCATTCGCCGTGGAACCCCTTGGCCAGGGTTTCAACCGCCAGCACGTTGTCGATGCCTGGTGTGGCCTGCATGTAGGGGATCACAATGAAGCGCTGGTACTTGATGGCGTCCACCGATTGCAATGCAGGGTTGTCGAGCAGGAACTGTTTCTTCTGTTCGGCGGTGACCTCGCTGTAGTCAACAATCACGATGACTTGTGGGTTGCGCTCAACGACGGTTTCCCAGTTGACCCGGGTCCAGCTGGCGTCGATGTCATCGAGAATATTGCGCCCGCCGGCGGCGTCGATCAGCGCCTGCGGCATGCCCAGGCGGCCCGAGGTCATGGCGCGGTCTTCGCCGCTGTCGTAAAGGAACACCCGTGGCTTGTCGGCGGGCAGGTCTTTTTGCACCTCGGCCACCTGCGCCTGCATCTGGGCGATAAGGGTATTGGCGCGATCCTGCACATCGAAGATCTTGCCCAGGTTGCGCAGGTCGTTATAGGTGTCGTCCAGGCTCGCGGCCGGGCGCTTCATCACAAACGCACACGACTCGGTCAACTCATACACATTGATGCCCAACGGTTGCAGGGTGTGCGGCGTGAGGTCGCCGCCCACGCGCATGCCGTAATCCCAGCCGGCGAAGAAGAAATCCACGTTGGCGTTGAGCAGGGTTTCCACCGACGGGTACTTGCTCGCCAGCTCCGGCAGGCCTTCGAGGATCGCGGCCATGTCCGGCGGCACTGACTTCCAGCCCGTCACGCCGCTGTAGCCGGCCATGCGTGGCTTAAGGCCCAGGGCGAGCATCATCTGGGTCATGTTGATGTCGTGGCTGACCGCGTGTTGCGGGGCTTGCTGGAAGGTCACGTCGCGGTTGCAGCTTTTGATTGTCAGCGGGTAATGGGTGCTTTCAGCGAGTGCGTGGGCAGTGCCGAGCAACAGAGGCAGAGACAGCAGGGCGCGCAGGATCATGGTTGGGTTATCCAGGTGATTCGGGGGTAGCCGGACAAGGGATGAGTGTCGATCAAGGCGTCGACGCCAAACACGTCGCGCAACAACGCGGCGGTCAGCACTTCTCGGGGCGTGCCACTGGCGACGATGCGCCCGTGGTTGATCACGTACAGGCGATCACAGAACGCGGCGGCCAGGTTCAGGTCGTGGATGCTGGCCAGGGTGCCGATGTTCAACTGCTTGACCAGCCTTAACAGCTCCAGCTGATAGCGCGGGTCGAGGTGGTTGGTTGGCTCATCGAGGATCAGTAGCTGCGGTTGCTGCGCCAGGGCGCGGGCGAGAATCACGCGCTGCTTTTCACCGCCCGACAGGGTGGCGAAGGCGTGGTCCTCGAAATGCTGCATACCGACGGATGCCAACGCTTGGCGGATCAGTTGCTGGTCGTGCTGGGTGTCGCTGTCGAACAACCCCTTGTGGGGCGTGCGGCCCATGGCGACCACTTCATCCACACGCAAGCCGAACGCGTCGGGGAATTCCTGCAGCACCACAGCGATGCGTTGCGCGCACCACTTGGCGCTTTGCTTCCAGACGTTCTGATGCGCAAACGTTACGTCGCCGCGCTCCGGCCGGGTGAATCGATAGGCGCAACGCAACAGGCTGGTCTTGCCGCTGCCGTTAGGCCCGATCAGCCCGACAAACTCCCCCGCACCGACCTGCAAGCTGGCGTCACGCAGCTGGAAGCGGTGATTGCAGTGGTCGTGGCCGGGTGGGGTCCAGCCAAGGTCGGTGAGGGTGAGTGAGGCCATCAATATTCTCAAGGTCAACGCAAATCGAAAATGTGCGAGCGGGCTTGCTCGCGAATACGGTGGATCAGTGAAATTTCCATTGCCTGACACACCGCATTCGCGAGCAAGCCCGCTCCCACATGAGTCCGTGCTGTTTCAGTTAGAAGGTGTAGTCCGCCGTGACGAAGAACGAGCGCGGTTCCCCGAGTATCCACTGTTGGCCGTTGTTGTACTGGCTGACGGCGTAGGTGCGGTTGAACAGGTTGTTCAGCTCAAGGCCCAGGGTGGTATTGCGCATGGCTTTCCACGATACGGTGGCGTCGGCCACGGTGTAGCTGGGTACTTCGCTGCTGTTGGCGGTGTCGGCATAACGGGCGCTGACGTAACGCACACCGGCACCGGCGCGAATGTCATCGGTCACCGCCTTGCTCAACCACAGGTTGGCGGTGCGGTTGGGCACGTCCACCGGGCGGTTGCCGTCGCGGGAAACCGCCTGGCCGTTGACCACTTCGGAGAAGTCGTCGTACTGCGCCCGCACAATGGCCGCGTTGGCTTGCAGCTGCCAGGCGTTGGGCAGTTGCAGGTCGAGGCTGGCTTCCAGGCCGTTGGAGGATTGCTGGCCGACTTGCTCCTTGAGCGTGGTGCCGGGGATGCTCACCAGCAGTTTCTTTTTGACGATGTGATAAGCCGCCAGGGTCCATTCGCCACGCGAGTCCCAGAACGCCTGCTTGAAGCCGATTTCGGCCTGTTTGGCGGTGGACAAGCCAAACTGCTGCTGGCTCGGGCTCAGGCTGATCAAGCTACCGACGCCGTCGGTGCTGGTGGCGTACTGGCCGTAAACCGAGGTGTTCGGAGTGATCGCGTAGACCAGGCCGGCTTTCCAGTTGTTGCCGGTCAAGGTCTTGTCGGAGTCTTGGTTTGCGGTTGTCAGGTCATTGCTGTCGATGTGCAGGTAGTCGCGGCGCGCGCCAGTGATCAGCGAGAGTTTGTCGGTCAGTTGCAGGCGGTTTTCGGCGAAGGCAGCGAGTTGTTTGGTGGTGCTGACCGACTGCGCAATAAAAGGGCTGTCGCTCACAAACGGTTGCGGCACTGGATGCTGAATATCCACCGGCTGGCCGCCGCCTGGCACGTCGTTAAACGGCGCGTTGCTGGCCAGGCGGAAGCGAATGCGGTTGTACTCGACGCCCGTCACCGTCTGGCTGTCGAGGCCCAACAGCGTGTGTTTGAAAGTGAAGGTCTGGCGGTCGCCGACCTGTTCCTGGTTGTGCTTGATGCCCAGGTAGTCCTGGCGCACCAGGCCGCCATTCACATAGTTGTAGCTCTCGGCGTTCTGCCAGCGGCGTTGGTTTTTCAGGTACGACAGCTCGTTGGTCGCGGTGACGTTGTCGTTGATCTGCCACTCGCTGGTCAGGCGCGTCCACTGGTCGTTGTAGTGCTGTTTGTCGTTGCTGACGTTGTAGTTCTTGTCGCGCAGGCCTTTGTGCAACTGACCGTTGATCAGCGGGGTGCCGTAGTAGTTCTGCGGGCTCTGGTCACCGTAGTCGTGGGCCAGGGTGAAGCTCAGGTTGTCGGCCGGCTGCCAGCGCAGCGCGCCGCTGACGAAATCGCTGGCAGAGTCGCCGCGCGCGATGAAGCCGTTGCTGCGCAGGCGGTTGACGTTCAGGCGGTAGCTCAGTGTGTCGGTCAGCGAGCCGCCGCTGTCCAGGGCTTGTTGCTGGCGGTCATCGGAGCCATAGCCGAGGCGGATGTGGTTTTCGATTTCGCCGCTGAACGGCTTCTTCGCAATGGTATTGATCACCGCGCCGGTGGCGCCCTGGCCGTACATCACCGAGGCCGGGCCGCGCAGCACATCCACGCGCTCAACCGACCAGGTATCCACCGGAAAGGTGGACGTGCCTGCGCCATCGAACATGCGCTGCCCGTCGTACAGCTGCAGCACCGAACTCTGCCCGGTAAACCCACGGGCCTGCAATGACGTGCCGCCGTCGCCCGGCGAACCGGTGCGGCTGATGCCGGTGGCGCGGGAAATGGCGTCCTGCACACTGGCGTCGCCGCGTTCGCGGATCTTCTCGCCGGTCTGGCTCTCAACGCTGCCTGGCGTTTGCAAGGCCGTGAGGTTCAAGCGCGAACCGGCAGTGGTCGGCGTGTTCAGGTCGACACGTTCGTCATCCACGGCGGGCGCGGTCACGGGGCTGGCGGGCAGGGTCAGCGCCTGGGCATTGTTGTGCAGGGCGAGCAGGCATACGCCGCACGCTAGGTACTTGTTCATCGGTCGATCAATCGCTTCTTGAAAGGGTGTGCTCGCCGCAGGGCGCGGCGAGCAACGATAACGCAGAAAGTGTTATAAGTTAACACTTATTGGCTGCGCGACAAAAGTCGCGCAAGGCTACAGGAGGCCTCTGCCGTGGGCATCTCGCCTACCTCATGCAGAACCTGAGGCAGATTCACGTTGGTTGAAAAGGCGCGCCAGCACCAGGCGATCCAACGCCCACACCAGGATCAACGATGCACCCACCAACGGAAAAATAATCGCCAGTGCGAACATGATCACCATCGCGGTTTTCCACTTCGGCAGGTCATGGCGCAACGGCGGAACTCCCAGCGCTCCTTGTGGCCGACGCTTCCACCAAATCACCACGCCACTCACCGCGCTGAGCAAAATCATCAAGCAAATCACCAGCACGATCAGCTGATTAACCCAGCCGAACATCTTGCCCTCATGCAGCATCACGCCGGTTTCGGTGGCGCGTGCGACGAGGTTGTAGTGTTCCCAGCGCACGTCGGCCAGCACTTTGCCGGTGTACTGGTCCACATGCAGGGTCGCATCATTGCGCGGGTCGTTGGCAAACACCGCCACGGTGAATACGCCTTCGGCGGTGGTGGGGAACGTGATGCTGTAGCCGGGTTCGACCTTGCGCGCGTTGGCCAGGTCGACCACTTGTTGCAGGCGTACCGTCGGCGCGGCAGGACCTGAATGCATAGCAGCGTGATGCATATGCTCGGCGTGGTCGCCGGACATCGGCATCGGCGTGTTTTCCATCGCCCACGGCACGGTCTGCTGGCTGGCGGTATTGAGGCTGCGCGCTTGCTGGTCGGACTGCGGCACGTTGTTCCACATCGCTGCGGGAAACTTGTTCCACAGCTCGGCGTATTGCTTGCCCCAGAAGCCGGTCCAGGTCATGCCGCTGAGCAGCATCACCAGCAAAAATGCCGCGCCCCAGAAACCGGTCACCGCATGCATATCGCGCCAGAACACTCGACCACGACTGTTGAGCCGTGGCCACAACACACCCGCCGAAGACTTGCCGCGAGGCCACCACAGGTACACGCCGGACACCACCAGCATCACGCCCCAACCAGCGGCGAGTTCTACCAGACGGTCGCCGACGGTGCCGATCATCAGTTCGCCATGCAATGCGCGGGCGATGGCTTGCAGGTTGTATTTGGCATCCTGTTCGCCGAGCACAGTGCCGCGATACGGGTCGACGAATACCGTCACTTCACGGCCATCGTTGTGCATCACGAATTGCGCGCTGCTGGTGGCGTCGGCAGGTGGCAGGTATTTGCTGATTTTGCCCTGGGGAAAAGCGGCCTGGGCGCGTTGCAGCTGCTCGTCGGCGCTCAGGGCATGCTCGGCGCTTTGCACGTTGAGCAGGTTGCCGTACATCAGCGGGTCTAGCTGGGGTTTGAACAGGTAGATGATGCCGGTGAGGGCCAGCAGCACCATGAAAGGTGCGACGAAAAGGCCGGCGTAGAAGTGCCAGCGCCAGGCCAGGTTGTAGAAGGAAATTTTTTGGGTGGTCATCATTAGGCTCCGCAAGGCTTTAGATATTTTTTGTCTGTCAGGGCGCTATCGCAGGCAAGCCAGCTCCCACAGGGGAATGAATGCATTCCAAGTGTGGGAGCTGGCTCGTCGGGCCGCCGCATCGCTGCGATGCTTTTAGAAGCTCATGTCGACTTTGGTCCAGAGCGTGCGCCCCGGCTCCTTGATGGCTTGCGGGTCGCTGGCCGGGTAGCCGAAGCCTGCGTTACCCGCCAGGTTCAGATGCTCGGCATAGGCTTTGCCGAACAGGTTGTCGACGCCGGTGCTGACCTTGAAATTTTTATTGATGCGGTACGCCGCGTTCAGCGAGAACACGCCAAAACCGCTGCTTTTGTCGAAGTCCTTGCCGACCACGTTGCCCTTGTTCTGGTCGATGCGGTTTTGCGCCGCGACCACACGCCACAAGGCGCCGGCGCTCCAGTCGTCCTGGCTGTAGGTGAGACCGAAACGCGCGTCCAGCGGTGGCATTTGCGGCAGCGCCTTGCCGTCGCTGGTGTTCTTGCCCCAGGCGTAGGCGAGGCTGGCGTCGGCTTTCCAGTGCTGAGTCAGCTTGTACGCCGCGCCGAGTTCACCGCCCATGATGCGTGCGTCGACGTTGCGGGCTTGGGAGGTGGTGCCCATCATGCCGGGCTTGTAGTCGAACAGGATAAAGTCCTGCACCCGGCCGATATAGCCCGAGGCCCAGGCTTCCAGGTCGGCGGTTTTGTATTGCGCGCCGAAATCGAGTTGGGTGGTTTTCTCCGGCTTCACGCCGTCGAAGGCATTCACCGAACCGACCGCACCGGTGTTGGGTGAAAACAGCTCCCAGTAATCCGGGAAACGCTCCGAATGGCCGAGGCCTGCGTAGACGGTGGTGGGCGTGTCGGCCAGGTCGTGCTCATAACGCACAAAGCCCGATGGCAAGGTGTCGGCGCGGGTGTCGTTAGCGGTCGGGTTGGGACGCGACATCATTCCCGAGCCCGTGCGCTGGCGCAAATCCTTGGCCGAGGCGCGGTCCAGACGCGCGCCGGTGATCAGCCGATCACGCTCGGCGGCGTACCAGGTCAGTTCGCTGAACACGCCGTAGTTATGGAAGTTGGCGTCTTTTACCCGTGGCAGATCCTTGTAGGTGTCGATGCCCATGCTGCTGCGCTGGCGATGCTCGTTGGTCTGCGCATCCAGGCCGCTGATCAGTTGCACATCGGCCCAGCGCCAGGTCGCCTTGATGCGTGCGCCGAGGGTGCGGCGGTCGACGTTGGAAGCCATCGGCCCCGCCATCATGCCGGTGCCGGATGGCGTGCGCAGGCTGTAGTTGTCCATCACATGGTCGGCGTAGTTGTAGTAGACCTGCGCTTCGACCTTATCCAGTACCTCACCGATATTGGATTTTTCAAACCGCAGCCCCAGGCTTTCGCGCAGAAACTGCGAACCGTCCATGCCGCGCCCGGCGTAGCGCGCTTCGCCATCGCCACGGCCGGCGGTAAGCTCCAGCAAGGTGTCGGCGTCGGGGGTGAAACCGACGGCGACATCGCCATTCCACTTGTCGTAGCGCGAAGCGACGGTGTGGTTATTGCCGTCCTTGTAGTCATCGGCGTGCGCCTGATTGCCGATCACCCGCACGTAGCCCAAAGGCCCACCGGCGGCGGCATCGACCACCTTGTCGAAGCGCCCGTTGGAGCCGGCCAGCACACTGGAGTTGACCCGCGTGCCCAGCTCGCCGAATTGCTCGGGCTCACGCTCGAACAAGATGGTGCCGGCGGACGCGCCAGGCCCCCAGAGCACGGTTTGCGGGCCTTTGATTACGGTGAGCTTGTCGTAGGTTTCCGGTGAGATATACGAGGTGGGTGCGTCCATCCGCCCTGGGCAGGCACCGAGCATCATGCCGCCATTGGTGAGGATATTCAGGCGCGAACCGAACATGCCACGCAGCACCGGGTCGCCATTGGTACCGCCGTTGCGCACCAGCGCAAAGCCGGGAATGGTCTTGAGGTAGTCGCCGCCATCGCTGGCGGGCACCGGTTGGCGTGGGTCTTTGGGATTGGTGACAACGGTCAGCGGTGAGCTGGGGGCGATCGCGGTGATGACCGTGGGGCTCAACTCATGCTCATCGGCGTGGGCCTGTGGCACCAGCAGTGCGCCGCACAGAACAGCGAAAACGGGGGTACATCCCAAACGGGAGTCAGCAGAAAACCTGGACATGACAAATTCCATCAATCAATCGTAAACAACACGGCCAGCAGCCTGCGGCTGTCTGTCTGGAGTCGGCCGGTGTGAAGTGATGCTGTGAAGTGCTTACGAAGCGATGGGCGGCGCGCGGCTGCGGGCGCCGGGGAAGATGCTCTGCCGGGCGTGGCCAAGGCGAGTGGCGGGCGTCAGGGCATTCGCCGGTGGCGGTGTGTCGAGGGTGACATGGGACACGCTGCCGGGCAGGGCGGGGCAACTGAACAGCAGGTCGCAATAACCGCACTTTGCCCAAAGGGCGTGGTGTTCGCTGGGGGCTTGCTGGTGTTCGCCATGGCCGCTCGAGGGCATGTCCATGGACATTTCCATCGACATACCGGCGTGATGATCCATCGGCATCGCTTGGGAAATCAGCGGACCGATAAAGATCATCAGCATGGCGAACAGGCTGATCCAACTGCCGCGCGCCAGGCTCATGGGCCCGCGGCGGTGTGGCAACAACCTGGCGCGAGGGGCGCCCATTTACGTTGGCCTATTGGGCGTGCATATGCTCGTGGCCGGCCATCGGCGGCGCTTTTTGTACCGAGACTTCAACCTGCACCGGGCCGGCTTTTTCGAAGTTCAGAGTGAGTGGAAAGTGTTGGCCGTCGCGCAGTTTGCTGCGGTCTTTGAGGTCCAGCAGCATCACATGGTAGGCCATAGGTGCGAAGGTCAGATCACCCTTGGCCGGTATGGCAACGGTGTCCACCTTTTGCATCTTCATCAAGTCACCCTGCATCACATGCTCATGCAGCTGGGCTTCGGCAGCCACGGGCGTATCGACGCTAACCAGGCGATCCGCGCTGTCACCTTGGTTATGAATCACAAAATAGGCGGCGACGGTCGGCGCATTCGGCGGCAATTCCTGGGACCAGGGATCGCTGACCAGCAAGTCGCCGGCCTTGTAGTCATCGGCATTGGCAGCACTGAACACCGGCAGCAACAAGGCAGCCAGCAGCAGGGAAGATTTAAGCATGGCAGTTCTCCAGAACGGTTCTAAACGCAGTTCACTTGCGAACGAATCAGACCGTTGGAGAGGCGCGGGGGTTGAGGCTCGGCCATTGCTGGCGCGGGGTCGGGGCTTGCAGTGCGGGCGGCGACAGGCCCGGCACCGCATCAAAACGCGTGACATACAGCTGCGGCACATGCCCCGGCAACGCCACCAGCGGTGGTGAACCCGAGCAACACCAGCAATGCTGCATGGCCGAATGATCTTCCTGGGGCGGCGTCGGGATGTCCAACTTGCCCAAGGCAATGGTCTTGAGACTGGCGCCATTGGAGGAACAGAAACTGCCCCACAGCAATTGCTGCACAGGGTCTTGCGACTGTTGCATCGCGCTGGCCAGCGGCATGGCAAAGGCGTTGAACAGCACTGCAAAGCAGGCGATCCACACAATTGCAAAGCGTTGACGGGCCATGGCGGACAATCCGTAGGGTTAAGCGATCAGGTGGGTATTTAGCCTGATCGGGGGGCATAAGTAAAAAGCGGCGGTGTGGTTTGGTGTCGCACCAGGTCAGACCGCAGTGGCGTGAAGCCTGAGGCCCAGCGCTTTCATTACTTTCATGATAGTCGCGAACTCAGGATTGCCAGCACTGGAAAGGGCTTTGTACAAACTTTCTCTTCCAAGGCCGGCGTCGCGGGCTACTTGGGTCATGCCTTGGGCGCGTGCGATGTTGTTGAGGGCTGAACGAATCAGTAAGCCGTCACCAGAGTCTTCTTCGAAAGACGCTTCAAGGTACTCGGCCATGTCTTCCGGGGTTTTGAGGTGCTCAGCTACGTCGAAATCTCTAAATTCAGTCATGGTTCACTCCTTTGCCAAATTCATCTGCAATCTGTTTAGCGCGTTGTATGTCGCGCTTTTGCGTTGATTTATCGCCTCCGATCAACAGCAGGTAAACCACCTCACCGATGCGCGTAAAGTAAACCCGGTACCCAGGGCCATAGTGGATGCGCATTTCCGATACGCCATTTCCTACGGTTTCGCATGCTGATGCAAAACCGCGAGAGGGGAGGTTAGGGCGAGGGCTTTTGGCTGTGCCAGCCAGATGGTTCGGAAGTATTTGTAGGTGGATTCGACTTTGGGCGGAGAAGCTAAATAGTTGGCCGTCCGGCTGGTTATTCGTGCAAACAGAAACGTCTTACAAGTCTTTGAGGTTGTCCCTAGGAAGGTGGAACTCTAGTCTGTGTACGCCGCTGCAAACTCAGCGGTCGGGCGTCGCGGCCCGGATTTCTCCAGACGCAAAAGCGTCATCGTCTCCTTTCAGTTGGCGCTTTTTTATCGTCTACTGTGCGGCGCTATGGCGGCTGTGCGCGGGATACCTTCGGGTATGCCGGTTGTTTCGGAGAATCGGTCCGCGAACCTGCGTACAGCTGCCACCCCCATCGTGTCGCGGCGATCAGTGGCAGCTCCTTTTTACTTCTCCGGAGCTTCACAATGATTAAACCCACCCCCAGTCCTCCCATTTGCCTATTCACCGTAGCCGACGGGATCAGCACCGAAGACCTGCTGGTCAACCTCAGCGAAACACTCGCCTCGGCCAATGCGCTGAGTTGCGACCTTGCGTTTGACCTGGATGGCCCAAAGCGAGAGGAATTGCTGGGCGTTGCGCAGTTGATTGAGCTGGCGCAATTGCTGGCTGAACGCGTGCATAAAGGCATAGGGCAGTCGACGGCAGCAGCCTGATAATGCATTCCAAGTGTGGGAGCGGGCTTGCTCGCGAAAGCGCAGTGTCAGTCAATTCATCCGGTGACTGACACACCGCCTTCGCGAGCAAGCCCGCTCCCACATTGGATAGGTGGTGTTTAGAGAGTGCTGGTTGCCTTTAGCACCGCTGCCACGTCGGTGAACTCTCTATCCACCCCCGCCAACACCGGCCGCTTCAACACCAGCACCGGCACCCCACGTTCGCGTGCCACTTCCAGCTTCGGCTCGGTCGCTGCACTGCCGCTGTTCTTGCTGATCAACACATCAATCTCACGCCGCTCAAACAACGCGCGCTCGTCCTCAATCAGAAACGGCCCACGCGCGCCGATGACTTCGCAGCGCGCATTGCCCGGATACACATCCAGTGCGCGCAGCGTCCAGAATTGATCGGCGGGGATTTCATTCAGGTGCTGCAGTGGCTCGCGCCCCAAGGTGAACAATGGGCGCTTGAAGGGTTTGAGTGCTTCTATCAGATGCGCCCAATCTCCCACCTCGCGCCAGTCGTCACCTGCCTGCGGCTGCCATGCCGAACGCCGCAACGCCCAGCAGGGAATGCCGCACACTTTTGCCGCCGTGGCAGCGTTCTGGCTGATCTGCGCCGCGTACGGGTGGGTTGCATCGAGGATCAGGCTGATCTGCTCATCGCGAACAAATTGCGCCAAGCCTTCAAACCCACCATAACCGCCGACGCGTACCTGGCAGGTGAGGTCTGTAGGCACGCGGCCCACGCCAGCCAAGCTGTAGATATGCTCAGGCCCCAACGTGCGGGCTATGGCCAATGCTTCGGTCACGCCGCCCAATAACAGGATGCGTTTCATAGCGGCTTGATCACTTCCAGCAAGGTAATCGGCAGCGCCTGACGCCAGGTGTCGAACTCGCCCAGTGGCTGGGCCTGGGCCACATGAATGCGGGTCAGTTCGCCGCCGTGTTCAGCGCGCCAGGCCATCAGGGTCATTTCGCTTTGCAGGGTTACGGCATTGGCGACTAAACGCCCACCGGGACGCAGGTGTTGCCAACAGGTGTCGAGTACGCCGTCGCGGGTGACGCCGCCGCCGATAAAGATCGCGTCTGGTGCCTCAAGGCCGAGCAACACATCCGGCGCCTTGCCGCGAACCAGTTGCAGGCCGGGCACACCGAGGGCATCGCGGTTATGCTCGATCAGCCCTTGGCGGCCTGCGTCGGCTTCAATCGCCAGTGCGCGACAACTCGGGTGCGCGCGCATCCACTCGATGCCGATGGAGCCACTGCCGGCGCCCACGTCCCAGAGCAATTCGCCGGGCATGGGCGCGAGGCGGGCGAGGGTCATGGCGCGCACATCGCGCTTGGTCAGTTGGCCGTCGTGTTTGAAAGCCGAATCCGGCAACCCGGCGAGGCGTGACAGGCGCGGGGTGTTGGCGTCGGCCAGGCAGTCGATGGCGACCAGATTCAAGTCCGCAACCGAGGCGTGTTGCCAATCAGCAGCCAGCCTGTCGATGCGCTGTTCGTTTGTGCCGCCCAAGTGTTCAAACACGCTCATCCGGCTGAGCCCGAAACCGGACTCGGCTAACAGCGCGGCAATCGCGGCAGGGCTGCGCCCGTCATTGCTCAACACCAGCAACCGCACGCCACTGGCCAGGTGCGCATTAATCGCCGCCAAAGGCCGCGCCACCACGGATAACGTCACCACCTCCTGCAATGGCCAGCCCAAACGCGCCGCCGCCAATGACACGGAGGACGGCGCCGGTAAAATCAGCAGTTCTTCAGCCGCCACCTGGCGCGCCAGACTGGCGCCTACGCCATAGAACATCGGGTCGCCGCTGGCCAGCACGCACACAGGCTCGCCGCGTCGCGCCAGCACCGGTTCCAGGGAAAACGGGCTTGGCCACAGCTGGCGCTCGCCACGAATACACACGGGCAGCAGGTCCAACTGGCGTTGGCCGCCTATAATCCGGGTGGCGCGCAACAGGGCGTGCCGGGCGTTTCTGCCCAGCCCCTTGAAGCCGTCTTCACCGATGCCTACAACCGTCAGCCAGGGCGACATATGAATTCCTTGAACGACATCCGACGGGCAGGCTTTTCATGCCGCCGGACAAAGCAGGCATAATACCGCGCCTTTACCCGTCAACCGGTAGCCCCGTGAACCCAACGCCTGCTCTGAATACCTTGCGCCCCTCGGCTTGTCCGGGGTTGCTGCGTATCGTCCAGGCGCTGGATGGCGGGATTTGCCGAGTCAAATTGGCCGGTGGTTCTATCACTGCCGCCCAGGCAGTTGCCGTGGCCGACGCAGCGCAGGCCTATGCGGGCGGGGTGATCGAAGCCACCAACCGCGCCAACCTGCAGATTCGCGGCATAGGCGCCGAGCAGGATGCATTGATCGCGCTGCTGCTGGCCGCAGGGCTTGGCCCCAGCAACGCCGCCGGCGACGACGTGCGCAACCTGATGCTCAGCCCCAGCGCCGGTATCGACCCGCAGATGCTGTTTGACACGCGTGCGCTGGCGGATCAGGTCCTCGCCACCCTGCAAAATCATCCACGTTTCCATGAACTGTCGGCCAAATTCGCCGTGCAGCTCGATGGCGGTGAAGCCCTGGCGATGCTCGAGCATCACCACGATCTGTGGCTGTCGGCGTTTGAACAGGCGGGCGAGACACTCTGGGCTTTTGGCCTGGCCGGTTGTCCGGGGCTGGATGCACCCTTGGCCGCTGTGCCGCTCGAGCAAGGCCATGCCCTGGTCGTGGCGGTGCTGGAAACGTTTCTCGACCTGGCGACACCGACGCAAACCCGCATGCGTCATTTGGCTGTGGATAACTTACTGGCCCACCTGAGCCTGCCGTTATTGCCGGTGGATGGGTTCAAACGCCCGGCCGGTGGGGCTTTGTTGCACCTGGGCACTTATCCACAACGGCAAAAAAACCTGTTCTATGTTGCCGCCGTTGCGCCGCTGGGGCGTCTGGACTCGATCATGCTCAAAGGCGCCGCGCAGCTGGCCAGTGAGTTTGGCGACGGCACGTTGCGTTTCACGCCGTGGCAGGGCGTACTGCTGCCCAACCTTAACAACCACGGCGCCGTGACTGCAGGCTTGGAGCGATTGGGCTTTCTCTGCTCAGTCGACCAACCCCTGGCGCGCATGATCGCCTGCACCGGCTCAAGCGGCTGTGGCAAAGGCCTGGCCGACACCAAGGCCGATGCCCTGCAACTGGCTGCGCTGCAACCCGGCCACGACGTACACCTGTCCGGCTGCGTGCGTTCTTGCGCTGCCGCACACACCGCGCCGGTCACCTTGCTGGCGGTAAGCCCCGGCCACTACGACGTCTATTTTCGCGAGGCAGCCCAACCCGGTTTCGGCCGGCTGCACGCACGCACTCTTTCCATTGAAGCGGCGGGCGCCCTGTTACGCGGCCGCACACGGAGCAACACCGATGATTGATTACATCCGCGACGGTCAGGAGATCTATCGCAACTCCTTCGCCATTATTCGCGCGGAAGCCAAGTTGGAGCGTATCCCGGCTGACTTGGAAAAACTCGCGGTGCGGGTGATTCATGCCTGCGGCATGGTCGACGCCATCGACGGCCTGCAGTTCTCCGAAGGCGCAGGCAAGGCCGGGCGCGATGCGTTGGCCGCAGGCGCGCCGATTTTGTGCGACGCGCGCATGGTCTCCGAAGGCGTGACCCGCGCGCGCCTGCCGGCCAATAACCCGGTGATCTGCACCTTGCGCGACGATAGCGTGCCAGAGCTGGCGCGGGAGCTGGGCAACACCCGTTCAGCTGCCGCGCTGGAACTGTGGCGCCCGCACCTGGAAGGCAGCGTGGTGGTGATCGGCAACGCGCCGACGGCGCTGTTCTACCTGCTGGAAATGCTCGACGCCGGCGCGCCGAAACCGGCGTTGATCCTGGGCTTCCCGGTAGGTTTTGTCGGTGCCGCTGAATCCAAGGCGATGCTGGCGGCCGACAGTCGTGGCGTGCCGTTTGTGATTATGCAAGGCCGCCTGGGCGGCAGTGCGATGGCCGCAGCAGCAGTCAACGCCTTGGCCACGGAGGTCGAATAATGCCTGTACGCGGACGTTTGATTGGCCTGGGCGTTGGCCCCGGTGACCCCGAACTGATCACCCTCAAGGCGCTGCGCCTGCTGCGCGAGTCGCCGGTGGTGGCGTATTTCGTGGCCAAGGGCAAGAAAGGCAATGCTTTCGGCATTATCGAAGACCACTTGGTGGCGCAGCAGACCCTGATGCCGCTGGTGTACCCGGTGACCACCGAAGTGCTGCCGGCACCGATGTCTTACGAGCAGATCATCAGCGACTTCTATGACAACGCCAGCCTCGATGTAGCCGCGCACCTGGACGCTGGCCGCGATGTGGCGGTGATTTGCGAGGGCGATCCGTTCTTCTACGGCTCCTACATGTACCTGCACGACCGTTTGGCCGAGCGCTATGAAGCCCAGGTGATCCCCGGCGTCTGCTCAATGCTCGGTGGCGCCTCGGTGCTCGGCGCGCCGTTGGTGTACCGCAATCAGAGTTTGTCGGTGCTCTCCGGCGTGTTGCCCCACGACGACCTCAAGCGCCGGCTGGCGGATGCCGATGCCGCCGTGATCATGAAGCTGGGGCGTAATTTCCCCAAGGTGCGCCAGGTGCTGCAAGAGCTCGGCCTGGCCGAGCGCGCGCTCTACGTTGAGCGCGCGACCATGGCTAATCAGAAAATAGTGCCGCTGGATCAAGTCGACCCGGCGTCTTCGCCGTACTTCTCGCTGATCATCGTGCCGGGTGAAAGGTGGCAAGGTTGATGCGCCCGGCGATTGTGATTCTTGGCCAGGGCAGCCTGGCGACGGCGCGCAAGATCGCACAGGTTTACCCTGGCGCGCTGATCCACGGCTTGGCCGGGCGGGTTGAAGGGGCGGACCAGGCTTACAGTGAGTTCGGCGCGACTCTGCGCCAGCTGTACCAGCAAGGCACGCCGCTGATTGCTTTGTGTGCTGCCGGTATCGTGATCCGCACGCTGGCGCCGCTGCTGCTGGAAAAAGGCGAAGAGCCGGCTGTGCTCGCCGTGGCCGAAGATGGCAGCGCCGTGGTGCCGTTGCTCGGCGGCCTGGGCGGTGTGAACCTGATGGCGCGAGAAATTGGCGCGGCACTGGGCGTCGCTGCGGCGATCACCACCAGCGGCGAGCTGCGTTTTGGCACTTGCCTGCTCAACCCGCCTGCGGGTTATGCGTTGGCCGATCTGGAGCTGGGCAAACGGTTTGTCTCGGACCTGCTGGCCGGCGAAAGCGTGCGCATCGAAGGCGTGGCGCCGTGGCTGGATCAGGCGAATTTGCCGCAGGATCAGCACGCACGTCTGGCGATTCACGTGGGCAGTGCCGAGCGCGTGCCGGCTGCCAATGAGTTGCTGATTTATCCGAAGACGGTGTGTGTCACCTGTAAGCCGAGCGTGGATTTAGCTACGCGCGTGCAAGCGGCTTTGCACGATGCAGGCATCGCCGTGCAATCGCTGGCCTGCCTGCTAGCCAGCGACACGCAGATGGCCGACGCCTCGTTGCAGCAAGCCGCGTTGGAATTAGGTGTGCCGTTGCGTTTTGCGCAAGTGGCGCAAGACGCGGACATCGTGATCACAGTGGCAGAGCAACCGCTGGACTTGTCGCACGTCGGCCGTGCCCGTGGCCGCCTGGCCGTGATCGGCCTTGGCCCTGGCGCAGCCGAGTTGATGGTGCCGGCGGTGAAGGCCGAGCTGGCGCGTTGCACCGATGTGCTGGGTTACGAAACCTATGTGCGCATGGCCGGGCCGTTCCGCGACGATCAAGTGCAACACTGCACCGACAACCGCGAAGAAATGCAACGCGCTCGCCACGCCTTCGAGTTGGCCGCTCAAGGGCGTTCGGTAGTGGTGGTGTCGTCCGGCGACCCTGGCGTATTTGCCATGGCGGCGGCGGTGCTCGAGGCGTTGCACGCATCCAGCGACCCGGCCTGGCATCAGGTTGAACTGGAAATCCTGCCGGGCGTTTCGGCCTCGCTGGCCACTGCGGCCCAGGCAGGTGCGCCGCTGGGGCATGACTTCTGCGTGATGTCGCTGTCGGACAACCTCAAGCCCTGGTCGATCATCGAAAAGCGCCTGGACCTTGCGTCCCAGGCCGACCTGGCGCTGGCGTTCTACAACCCGATCTCGCGTTCGCGGCCATGGCAATTGGGGCGCGCCCTGCAAATCGTCGCGTTGCACCGCACTCCCGAAACACCGGTGGTGCTGGGCCGCGACATCGGGCGCCCAGGCCAGACCCTGCGCGTTACTACGCTGGGGCAGTTGACGCCTGAGCAAGTGGATATGCGCACCATGGTGCTGATCGGTTCGTCCACCACCTGCGTATTCCCCCGCGCCGGTGGCGGCGAATGGGTGTACACGCCGCGCTGGTATGGCGAGAAACCCGCTTCCTGAAAACAGCCTGCGGCAAGTAAGAAGGCTCCGAGTAACACTGGGTGAAAACCTCTTGTTACTCGGGGCTTTTTCTTTTTTTGTCGATGAAAGAGCGAAGGTCTACCGGTACGCCTTGTTATTGCTGGGTGGCGTTTTTTCGACGGGTGCGCCAAGCGATGTTTGTGGCCTGGAAAGCGCGCTGGTCGCTGGACTAGTGTGAAGACAAGCCCCATGTGGGGTGCTTGTGGAGAACTGAAAATGGAGCGACATCACAAAAGGATCATCAGTGCTAAAAGGCGCAAGTTGATTGCCGCCTACAAGCTGCCAGGGGCACCGGGCGCCAAGCACTCGGCGCCGCTGGACGCGGAAGATGATAGCAATGCAGCCGTCGTCAACAATGGCGTGATCTCGTTTATCGAGGGCATGTCGGCGTTGAACCGTGAATACATTCGTAAAAGCTACCTGTTGGCCAGCAGTTATGTGAGTGATGTGCTGAAGGTGCAACGAGGGAGCGAGGCGTGGTACGACGAGTTTATCAAGGTGATGGTCAGCCTGGGCTGGTTGCCGGTGCGCAGCCGCTTTGAGCGGGTCTCAAGCTCCGACAAGGGGCTGACGGTGCAGGTGGCGGCACTGAGTATCATCGCGGCGCTGGCAGCCACTTCACTGGCCGGGCCGTTGCTGTCGGCATTGCCGAAACTGGCCGCCGATGCGCTGGAGGCCTTGAAGCATCAACCTGCGTTGTTTGAGTTGTTCAAACGCAACAGCACGGTGCACCAGGGCGGCGATTTTGGCTTGGCGTCCTGCGCTGAAACGGCGGGAGAGCTGATGATGGTGCTGGCGACTTACAGCACCCACGGTGTGAGCAAACAGTTGGGCCTGCCATTTCTGGAGTGGGACAGTTCTTCGGTCGAGGCTTTCAGCGGCCAGACTTGCCTGGTGCTCAATACCTCGATGGTCAACGAAAAAACCCTTCAACTGATGCGCGAGAGTGCCGGTGACAAGGTGCAACTGGCGATCGCGAAGTACCGGATTTAAGGCACCAGATAACCGCGCACACCGGTAAAGATGATCTGCGCGGCCAACGCACACACGAACAAACCCATCAACCGACTGACAATCTGCAAGCCCTGGTCACCCAGTATGCGTTCGATACGGTTGGACAAATACAGCACCACACCGACCGTGAGGCTGGCCAGGGCAATGCTGACGATAGCCATGAACTTGTCATCCCAGTGCGGCTGGCTTACGCCCATCACCAGCAGCGCACCGATGGTGCCGGGGCCGACCGTGAGCGGGATGGTCAGCGGTACGATGGTGACGTCCTGCTGCACATTGTCGGTCTGCACCGCTGACTTGCCCTGGGCCATGCCCAGGGCCGAGATAAACAGCACGCTGCCGGCGCCGATGCGGAAAGCATCCACGGTGATGCCGAACACGCTGAAAATCACCCTGCCGAACAGGTAGAGCAACACGCTCGACACCAGCGTGGCCAACGCGACTTTCCAGGCCAGGCGCCGCCGCTCTTTGCTGGAGTAACCACGGGTCAGGCTGATAAAGCAGGACAGCACGAAGAACGGGCTGTAGAGCACCAGCATTTTCAGGTAGACGCTGAATAACACGTGGAGCATGGGCGGCGGCTCGCGGGCGGTGGAGGTGGGGAGAGTCTATCAGGCGACGCAGATCAAATGTGGGAGCGGGCTTGTTGTGGCGAGCAGGCTTGCCCTGCGCTGGGCTGCGGAGCAGCCCCAATAAAGGCACTCTATTCTTTCAGAAAGAATGGGGTGATGGGTTTGGGGCCGCTTCGC
>NZ_JAAAFV010000018.1:435885-478162 GCF_019352915.1 Pseudomonas sp. Xaverov 259
GGCAAGCCTGCTCGCCACAGTAGCCTGCTCCTATGTGTTCCAGGTTAAGACGGGGCGTGTTCCGGGCGTTGCTGACGCTGCGCCACCCAAAACTCCACCAGCTCACGCAACTGCGACAATTCCACCGGCTTGGCCATATGCCCATCCATGCCGGCCTGGCGTGCGCGCTCTTTATGTTCCGTGAGGATATGCGCCGTGAGCGCAACCACGGGTGTGCGAATACGCTGATGGCTGACTTCCCACGCGCGCAATTGCTGGGTGGCCGAGAAGCCATCGAGGATCGGCATTTCGCAGTCCATCAACACCAGGTCGTAACGCTGGGCCTTCATTGCCTCCAGCGCTTCTTCGCCGTTGCTGGCGGTGTCCGGGTTGAGGTTGAGCTTGCCGAGCATGCCGCGAATCACTTTGGTGGAGATGCTGTTGTCTTCGGCCACCAGGATCTTGAAATCACTCGGCACGGTCACCGCTGCCGGCGCGTTGAGCATAGGGCGCGGCGCTATTGCACCTTTGCTGCGTTGGGTCAGTTCGTCAGCCAGGGTGGTCTTGAGCGTGTAGCCGGCCACCGGTTTGGCGAGGATGCGCTTGATCCCGCAGTTGCGCGCGATGATCTTGCTCGGCGCATTGCTGATGCCGGTGAGCATGATCAGCAGGATGTCGTGGTTAAGACTCGGGTCTTCCTTGATCTTCGCCGCCAGTTGCATGCCGGTCATGCCGGGCATGTTCTGGTCCAGCAGCACCACATCGAAGTAATCACGCAGGTGCGCCTTGGTGCGCAGCAGCGCCAGGGCTTCTTTGCCGGACGGCACAGCGCTGACGTTCAAGCCCCAGGCGGTACATTGCTGCACCAGCACTTTGCGGCAGGTGTCGTTGTCATCGACCACCAACACCCGCGCACCCTTGAGCGGCCCGTCGAGGTCGGACGTCGGGTGCTCCAGGCGCTCCGGGTCCAGTGGCAGGGTCAGCCACAGGGTGCTGCCTTGGTGGCTGCCGCTCTTGATGCCGAACTCGCCGTTCATCAACAGAATCAACTGGCGGGCGATGACCAGGCCCAGGTGGCCGCTCAGGCGGGTGGCCGAGAGGAAGTTCTTGCTGTGCAGTTCGCTGTGCAGCAGTGCGTCGCGTTCGGCGGCGTCCATCGGCAGGCCGCTGTCTTGCACGGCGATGCGCAGGCGCGGCTTGGTGCTGCGTTCGTCGAGGGCGACCACGATCAGCACTTCGCCTTCATCGGTTTTTTGCAGGGCGTTTTCCAGCAGGCTCAACAGCGCCTGGCGCAGGCGTGTGGGGTCGCCGCTGATAACGCGCGGCACCTGCGGCTGGATAAAGCTGATCAGTTCGACGTTCTGCTGCTCGGCCTTGGCGCGGAAGATGCTCAAGCAGTCATCGATCAGCGCGTTGAGGTCAAATTGCACATCGTCCAGTTCGATCTGCCCGGACTCGAGCTTGGAGATGTCGAGAATCTCGTTGATCAGCGTCAGCAGTTCATTGCCGGCGCTGTGGATGGTCTGCACATAGTCACGCTGCTTCACCGACAGCGGCGTGCCCAGCAGCAACTCGGTCATGCCCAGCACACCGTTCATAGGGGTGCGGATTTCGTGGCTGATCTTGGCCAGAAATTCGGCCTTGGCGGCTATTTCGGCGTTGCTGGCCGCCAGGTCGCGGCTGAGGCTGAAGCGTGCTTCGACAATGGCGCGCTGGCGCTCGCCCAGGGCCAGGCTCATCAGCAGACCGCTCAGGCAGATAAAGCTCAGCAGGGTGACAATCAAACCTTGCGGCGCCACCAGCGTCAGGCCCAGCAGGGCGGGGAGGATGATCAGGGTGCCGATGTTGAACACCACCATCGCCACCACAAACAAGCGCGCCGGCCGGTAGCCTTTCTGCCAGTGGTAGGCCGAGACAAACAACATGCTCAAGCCCGCCAGGGCGACCAGCGCGTAGGTGATGATGTTCAGCGGCAGGGTGTTGACGAACAACAGCAGCAGGCCGCACAGCACGATCAGCAGGATGTCGGCCATCAACAGCTTGTTCAGCGGATGCGGGCCCAGGGGCATGAAGAAGCGATAGGCAAACATCAGCCCGCACGGCGCAGTCAGCAGCAGTGCGAGGTAGGCGCCCGGGGTCTGCACTGCGTGCCAGTTCGGCAGCCACGGCCCCACCAGATTGAGGAGCAGCGCCAGGCTCAGCATCAACAGTACTTCGCAGGCCGCCAGCCACAGGCTGCTGCGCGAGCGGTGGTAGGCGAAGCGTGTGAGGTTGTGCAGGATCAGCATCAGCAGGCAGCCGAACAGCAGGCCGTAGATCAGCGTCTGGGTCTGGTCGGCGGCGGCGAGCACGGCCGGTTCCAGGGTGATATAGGGGCGCAGTTCGTGTTCCGAGACCAGGCGCAGGTACACCTCAAGGGGCTTCTGGCTCTGGGGCATCGGCAGCATGAAATCGCTGCTGGGCAGCGGGCGTTCCGCCTGGGGCTGGCGCGTACCGGTGCTTTGCTGCTCCACCAGCATGTCGCCGTCGAGCACATACAGGTTCAGGTGCGAGAGGTCCGGGGCGAATACGCGCAGCACTTGTTCGTGCTTGCCGGGTTGCAGCTTGAAGCGTACCCACAGCGCACCGTCCGGCTGCGCAGCGGTAATCCGGTCGAGTTCGATGGGGCTGAATTGATTGGTGTAGCGGGCGGAGCGGATGTCGCTCAGTTGCAGGTCGGCCTGTTCATCAAGCAATACTGCCCAACCACTGCCTTGCGCGGCGGCCTGGGCCGGGAACAAGCAGAGCAGGGTCAGCAAGCTGACTGTAAAACCTATGGCGATCCTGAGCCAGCGCACGGCGAAATCCCTTCGTAGGTTGATGCACGGGTTAACTATGCGCGGGGCGACATGGGTACGGCAAGGGCCAAAGGCCCTTACCTAACCGAACGGATAGCTACGCAAGCGTAGCTGTTCAGTTGCTCTCGCCGCGTTCACGGGCAATGGCGCGATAGCCGATGTCCGTGCGGTAGAAGCAGCCTTTCCAGTCAATTTTTGCCGCCAGTTTGTACGCCTGCTGCTGCGCGGCGTCGACACTGGCACCCATTGCGGTGGCGCACAATACACGGCCACCTGCGGTTACAACTTTGCCGTCCTTGAGCGCGGTGCCCGCATGGAACACCTTGCCTTCCAGCGTAGCAGCCGCATCCAGACCTTCAATCACATCGCCCTTGGCGTAGTCGGCAGGGTAACCACCGGCCGCCAGCACGATGCCAACGCTTGGACGCGGGTCCCACTGCGCTTCAACCTTGTCCAAGGCCTGGGCCAATGCGGCTTCCACCAGCAGCACCAGGCTCGATTGCAGACGCAGCATCACCGGTTGGGTTTCCGGGTCGCCGAAGCGGCAGTTGAACTCGATGACTTTCGGGTTGCCGGCTTTGTCGATCATCAGGCCTGCGTAGAGGAAACCGGTGTACACATTACCTTCGTCGGCCATGCCGCGCACGGTTGGCCAGATCACCAGGTCCATCACGCGTTTGTGCACGTCGGCGGTGACGACCGGGGCAGGGGAGTAGGCACCCATGCCGCCGGTGTTCGGGCCGCTGTCGCCATCACCCACACGTTTGTGGTCTTGGCTGGTGGCCATCGGCAGCACGTTCTTGCCATCGACCATCACGATGAAGCTGGCTTCTTCGCCGTCGAGGAACTCCTCGATCACCACACGCGAGCCTGCATCACCAAACGCGTTACCGGCGAGCATGTCGCGTACGGCGTCTTCGGCTTCCTGCAAGGTCATGGCGACGATCACGCCTTTACCGGCGGCCAGGCCATCGGCCTTGATCACGATCGGTGCGCCTTTTTCACGCAGGTAAGCCAGGGCCGGCTCGATCTCGGTGAAATTCTGGTAGTCGGCCGTCGGGATCTTGTGGCGAGCCAGGAAATCCTTGGTGAAGGCTTTGGAACCTTCCAGCTGCGCGGCACCGGCGGTTGGGCCGAAGCAGTCCAGGCCACGGCTGCGGAACAGGTCCACAACGCCGGCAACCAGCGGTACTTCCGGGCCGACGATGGTCAGGGAAACATTCTTTTGCGCGAAGTCGGCCAGCTGCTCAAGGGCCAGCACGTCGATAGCGACGTTTTCGCACTTGGCTTCAATGGCGGTGCCGGCGTTGCCGGGTGCGACGAAAACCTTCTGGACACGTGGGTCCTGGGCAACTTTCCAGGCCAGGGCGTGTTCACGGCCACCGCTGCCAATGATCAAAACATTCATTTCAAAAACCTCGTTAGGATGATCGTTCCCACGCTCTGCGTGGGAATGCCTCTACGGACGCTCTGCGTCCGAGGGACGCGGAGCGTCCCTGGCTGCGTTCCCACGCGGAGCGTGGGAACGATCAATCAGTGGCGGAAGTGGCGCATGCCGGTGAAGACCATCGCGATGCCAGCTTCATCAGCGGCTGCGATCACTTCAGCATCACGCATCGAGCCACCCGGTTGGATCACGGCGGTCACACCGGCTTTCGCGGCATTGTCCAGGCCATCACGGAACGGGAAGAACGCGTCGGAAGCCATCACCGAACCCACGACCTGCAAGCCTGCATGCTCAGCCTTGATCGCGGCGATACGCGCCGAATTCACGCGGCTCATCTGGCCGGCGCCGACACCAATGGTCTGGCGGTTCTTGGCGTAGACAATGGCGTTGGATTTAACGTACTTGGCGACTTTCCAGGCGAAGATCAGGTCGTTGATCTCTTGCTCGGTCGGGGCGCGCTTGGTCACGACTTTGAGGTCTTCGCTGCCGATCATGCCGATGTCGCGGCTCTGCACCAGCAAGCCACCGTTGACACGCTTGTAGTCCCAGGCAGCGGCGCGGTCAGCCGACCACTCGCCGCAGGCCAGCAGGCGCACGTTGGCTTTGGCGGCGACGATGGCGCGCGCTTCTTCACTCACCGAAGGGGCAATGATCACTTCAACGAACTGGCGCTCGACGATCGCCTTGGCGGTCTCGGCGTCCAGTTCGCGGTTGAAGGCAATGATGCCGCCAAACGCCGATTCAGTGTCGGTGGCGTAGGCCAGTTCGTAGGCCTGGCGAATGCCGCCTTCTGCGTCCGGGCTCACGGCCACGCCGCACGGGTTGGCGTGCTTGACGATCACACAGGCTGGCTTGACGAAGCTCTTCACACATTCCAGCGCGGCGTCGGTGTCGGCCACGTTGTTGTAGGACAGCTCCTTGCCTTGCAGTTGGGTCGCGGTGGCGATGCCGACTTCGGCAGGCTTGGCCTCAACGTAGAACGCCGCGCTCTGGTGCGGGTTCTCGCCGTAGCGCATTTCCTGGGCCTTGATGAACTGGCTGTTGAAGGTGCGCGGGAACTGGCTGCGGCCTTCTGTGCTCAGGGTTTCGGCGGCCTGGTTCACGGTGCCCATGTAGTTGGCGATCATGCCGTCGTAGGCGGCGGTGTGTTCGAACGCCTTGAGCATCAGGTCGAAGCGCTGGGCGTAAGTCAAACCGCCGGCTTTCAGGCTTTCCAGTACGTTGGCGTAGTCGCTGGCGTTAACCACGATGGCCACGTCTTTGTGGTTCTTGGCAGCCGAGCGAACCATGGTCGGGCCGCCGATATCGATGTTCTCGATGGCGGTCGGCAGGTCGCAGCCTGGCTTGTTGATGGTGGCTTCGAACGGGTAAAGGTTAACCGCCACCAGGTCGATCGGCTTGATGCCGTGTTCGCTCATGATGGCGTCATCGATACCGCGACGACCGAGGATCCCACCGTGGATTTTAGGGTGCAGGGTCTTGACCCGACCGTCCATCATTTCTGCGAAACCGGTGTAGTCCGCGACTTCTACTGCGGCCACGCCGTTGTCCTGCAGCAGTTTGAAGGTCCCGCCTGTGGAGAGGATTTCCACGCCCAGGGCTTCCAGCTCCCGGGCAAATTCGAGGATCCCGGTCTTGTCGGAGACACTGATCAAGGCGCGGCGGATCGGCAGGCGGGTGGTCTGGTCGGTCATTTCAATTTCCATCAAAAGCAAAGGAGTCAGCAAAAAAGGCGACCGTTTTTACGCGGGCGCCTTTCTGGTTTGATTGAATGCTTACAGCAAATCGTATTGTTTGAGCTTTTTGCGCAAGGTGCCACGGTTGAGGCCCAGCAGCTCACTGGCTTTGGTCTGGTTGCCCTTGACGTAGTTCATCACGCTTTCAAGCAGCGGCGCCTCGACTTCGGAGAGCACCAGGTTGTACACGTCCGTGACGGAAGCGCCCTCAAGGTGGGCGAAATAATTGTGCAGCGCCTTCTCGACACTCCCACGAAGGGTCTGACCTTCTTCGCTCGGCGTGTTGAGGTGCTGTTTCAAATTGACGTTGTCGCTCACGGGTGCTGTTCCACTCACTAAAGTCTCGGTCATCATCGTCATGCGGCCACCCCCTCTCCGTCCCCTGTCCCCAGGCTCTTGTAACGCTCGCAGAAGAACTCACGAACGTTGGCGCACTGTGCTTCCGTATCATCCAAACGATTGAAGTGGGCGCGAAACTCCCTGGCGCCCGGCAAGGTTGCGAGATACCAGCCGACATGCTTGCGAGCAATGCGTACTCCCATCACGTCTCCATAGAAGGCGTGCAGGGCGGCCAGATGCTCTAGCAGAATACGTTCCACCTCGACCAACTCCGGTGCCGGCAAGACTTCGCCGGTACGCAGAAAATGCTCGATCTCACGAAAAATCCATGGCCGCCCCTGGGCGGCCCGGCCAATCAACAAGCCATCGGCACCGGTTGCGTGCAGCACGCGCCGGGCTTTCTCGGCTGAATCGATATCGCCATTGGCAAAGACCGGCATCGACACCGCCTGCTTGATCGCGGCAATGGTGTCGTACTCGGCTTCACCGGTGTAAAGGTCGGCGCGGGTGCGGCCATGCACCGCCAGCGCTGTAATCCCGGCCTGTTCAGCGATCTTCGCCACGGTCAGGCCATTTTTGTTGTCCCGGTCCCAGCCGGTACGAATCTTCAGGGTGACCGGCACATCCACTGCGGCGACAACGGCCTGCAGGATCTCGGCTACCAACTGCTCATCTTTCAACAATGCGGAACCGGCGGCCTTGTTGCAGACCTTCTTGGCCGGGCAGCCCATGTTGATGTCGATGATCTGCGCACCCAACTCCACATTGGCTCGGGCCGCATCCGCCAGCATTTGCGCATCACCCCCGGCGATCTGCACCGAGCGGGGCTCGGGATCACCTTCGTGGATCATGCGCATCCGCGATTTGCGGGTGTTCCACAAGCTCATGTCGCTGGTGACCATTTCAGAGACTACTAGACCCGCGCCCAAACGCTTGCACAGCTGACGAAAGGGCTGGTCGGTGACGCCCGCCATCGGGGCGAGGATCAAGCCGTTTTGCAATGTGTATGGGCCGATGCGTACCGCCGACATAGGACTTCCCTGTTGTGGGGCCGGATCATTAGAGTTCGAAAAAGGGTTGGCATGATACCCGCTCTCGATGACTGGATAAAGGCTGAATTGGATAAAATCTGAACAGTTATTTCTTTATCGCCGCCGGTTTGGTTGCGCAGCGCAAAGTCAATAATTTGCCGTCAAACCTCAGAACCTGCGCCGGTTCACTCGGGCGAGTGAAAACTCAGGCTGTAATTCACGGCTTTGTTGCCTGGATCAAGGATATCCAGGGAAATGTGGATCGGTGTCTGCGAAGGCATTTCGCTGACGCCGGCCAATTCACCACTCAGGTATTCGCCGGGTTTGAAGCGACGACTGGCGATCAGGCTGCCGTTCATGTCGGCAAAACGCAGTTCCAGCAGCGGGAAGGGCTGGGAGAACGTTGCCCGGTTATAGATGATCGCATCCACCACCAGCGCCCCGGCAAACTCCGGGTTGCTGCGTACCACCAGGTTGCTGCTCTTGATATGGGCGATATCGACCCGTGATGGCACCGTGCAGCCCAATGACGGGCATAGCTGCTGGAACCATGGGCGGTAGGCATCCTGGCGGGCCAGGTCGTCGAATTGATACGCGATGTACTGGCCGGCAAGGCCCGCAGCGGCGATCAGCACCAGCAGGATCCAGACCAGGCGACGGCCCCAGCCGGACGGGCGCTTTTGGGCGTAAAGGTGCAGCGGGTCGTCTTCCAGATCCTGGAGTACGTCATCGTGAACGCTCGCCTCGGCGCGCGCGCGCTTGCGCCGTGGTTGCGGGCGATCTTCGGGTTGCGGTTCGTCCAGGGCCTTGGTCAAGGGCGTGAACGGCGGGTCGATATCGTCATCTTCAACGTGAAGCGCCGAGCGCAATGGCGGTTCATCGTCGATGTCGTCAAGGCGCAACGACATGGAGGGTTCGGTGCGCTGACGTGTCGCAGTGGCCGGTTCCGGCTCGTCTTCGGCCGCTGGGGTGCGTTCCTCGGGCGGTTCACTGAACAGGCTGGCGGCCCACTGTTCTTCTTCGGCCTTGGCGGTGCCGCGCGTGGCGCTCAGGGCCTCTTCAGGCTGGCGCCGGTCGGCGGGTGCCTGGCGACGTTCCAGCTTGGCCAGTTCTTCATCCAGGTCCAGGTTGTCCAGGTCCAGCTCTTCGGCGTTCCACTGCTTCTGGCTGATGGCCCGTGGGGCCTCGGCGGACGGCTCGGCGGCTTTCTCGGCAACGGCCGGCTGCTCAGGCGCAGGCACCTGGCCGCGCTGCTCCAGCAACTGGCGAGCGGCGTTGAACACTTGCAGGCACGAGCCGCAGCGCACCACGCCACGGGCCACACTCAATTGTGCGTGGCTGACGCGAAAGCGGGCTTGGCAATGTGGGCACTGGGTGACGAAACTGTCGGTCATGCGGCCATCCGATTCAGGCAAGCGCTCATTCTAGCGCCGACGACCACTGATGCGTACCCAGCCATCACGGTTGGCGATCGGGTCCAGTTCGAAATCCTTGGCGTAGGCAGCGGCCACGTCTTCGCCTTGCTCTGCGAGGATGCCCGACAGCGCCAGACGCCCGCCCGGCTTGACCAGGCTCGACAGTTGCGGCGCCAGCGAGACCAGCGGTCCGGCAAGGATATTGGCCACCAGTACATCGGCCTGCACCTGGGGCAAATCTTCCGGCAGGTACAGTGGGAATTTGCCTTCAGCAATGTGATTGCGCCCGGCGTTGTCGCGGGAGGCTTCCAAGGCTTGCACGTCGATATCGGTGCCGACCGCTTGCTTGGCGCCCAGCAGCAGCGCGGCAATTGCCAGGATCCCCGAGCCGCAGCCGAAATCCAGCACGTTGCAGTCGCTCAGGTCCTGGCCGTCCAGCCATTCCAGGCACAGTGCGGTGGTGGGGTGGGTGCCGGTGCCGAACGCCAGGCCCGGGTCGAGCAGCAGGTTGACGGCATTCGGTTCCGGCGCGGCGTGCCAGCTTGGCACGATCCACAGGCGCTGGCCGAAACGCATCGGCTGGAAGTTGTCCATCCAGCTGCGTTCCCAGTCCTGGTCTTCGATCACTTCGCTGTGATGCTCCGGCAGCGGGCTGCCGGTGAGCAATTGCATATGGGCCAGCACGGCGGCGGCATCGGTGCCGTCTTCGAACAGGGCCAACAGATGGGTGTGGGACCACAGCGGCGTGGTGTTGAGTTCCGGTTCGAAGATCGGTTGGTCTTCGGCATCCATGAAAGTCACCGACACGGCGCCGACTTCGAGGAAAGCGTCTTCGTAGGTTTCGGCTTGTTCTGGGCTGATGGCGAGACGGACTTGCAGCCAAGGCATGGCGGGCACCTTTGAAAAAATGAGTGTGCGACGGCTGGGTCGCGAAAGCGCGCAAGTTTACGCGAGCGGCGAGTTTGTGGCGAGCGGGCTTATGTGGGAGCCGGGCTTGCCCGATCGTTCCCACGCTCCGCGTGGGAATGCATCTTGTGACGCTCCGCGTCACGGACGCAGAGCGTCCTGGGCGGCATTCCCACGCGGAGCGTGGGAACGAGTATAAGAACAGGTGTGCCACAAACAACAAAACCGCCCGAAGGCGGCTTTGTTGGGTGGAGCACTTACTGGTTGGCCAGCTTGTGTTCCAGGTAGTGAATGTTCACACCACCTTCGCAGAAGCCTTCATCGCGTACCAGGTCCCGATGCAACGGGATGTTGGTCTTGATGCCGTCTACCACGATTTCGTCCAGGGCATTGCGCATACGGGCCATGGCCTCGTCGCGGGTGGCGCCCCAGGTGATCAGCTTGCCGATCAGCGAGTCGTAGTTGGACGGAACCTTGTAGCCGCTGTACAGGTGCGAATCCACACGCACGCCGTTGCCGCCCGGCGCGTGGAAATGCTTGACCAGGCCAGGGCTTGGGATAAAGGTTTTCGGGTCTTCGGCGTTGATCCGGCACTCCAGGGAGTGGCCGTGGATCTTCACGTCGTCCTGGGTGAAGGACAGCACGTTACCGGCGGCGATGCTCAGCATCTCCTTGACGATGTCGATACCGGTGACCATCTCTGAAACCGGATGCTCTACTTGCACACGAGTGTTCATCTCGATGAAGTAGAAACGGCCGTTCTCGTAGAGGAACTCGAAGGTACCGGCGCCACGGTAGTTGATGTCGATGCACGCCTTGACGCAGCGAGCCAGTACTTCCTGGCGCGCGGTTTCGTCCAGGCCCGGTGCCGGTGCTTCTTCCAGCACCTTCTGGTGACGACGTTGCAGCGAGCAATCGCGGTCGCCCAGGTGGATGGCGTGGCCCTGGCCGTCGGACAGAACCTGCACTTCCACGTGACGTGGGTTGGTCAGGTACTTCTCCAGGTAGACCATCGGGTTGCCGAACCAGGCAGCCGCTTCGGAGCGGGTCTGCTTGGCGGCTTCGATCAGGTCTTCTTCCTTGTGCACCACACGCATGCCGCGACCACCACCGCCACCGGCGGCCTTGATGATCACCGGGTAACCGACTTCGCGACCAATGCGCAGGGCGGTTGCCTCGTCTTCCGGCAGTGGGCCGTCGGAACCTGGAACGGTTGGCACGCCGGCTGCGATCATGGCGTCCTTGGCCGAAACCTTGTCGCCCATCAGGCGGATGGTTTCGGCTTTAGGGCCGATGAAGGCGAAGCCGGATTTTTCCACCTGTTCGGCGAAAT
Source organism: Pseudomonas sp. Xaverov 259 (assembly GCF_019352915.1). Lineage (NCBI taxonomy): Bacteria > Pseudomonadati > Pseudomonadota > Gammaproteobacteria > Pseudomonadales > Pseudomonadaceae > Pseudomonas > Pseudomonas sp. Xaverov 259. The sequence goes on from NZ_JAAAFV010000018.1 coordinate 446,909, forward strand.
CGGCGTTTTCCGCGAGGAAGCCGTAGCCTGGGTGGATGCCATCAGCGCCGGTCACTTCAGCGGCGGCGATGATGTTCGAGACTTTCAGGTACGAGTTCGTGGCCAGTGGCGGGCCGATACAAATGCTTTCGTCCGCCAGTTTCACGTGCATCAATTCGGTATCGGCCGTCGAGTAAACAGCGACGGTCTTGATGCCCTCTTCCTTACAGGCGCGCAGGATACGCAGCGCGATCTCGCCGCGGTTGGCGATCAGGACTTTTTGCAGTTTCTTCGCAGGTTTCAACATCGAAGGCGCTCCGCGGTTCAAACGATGGTGAACAGCGGCTGGTCGTACTCAACCGGCTGACCGTTTTCTACCAGGATGGATTCGATGACGCCGGCTTTTTCAGCCGTGATGTGGTTCATCATTTTCATCGCTTCAACGATGCAGATGGTGTCGCCCACTTTCACGGTTGCGCCGACTTCAACGAAGGCTGGCGAGGTCGGTGCCGGGGTGCGGTAGAAGGTACCGACCATTGGCGACTTGACTACGAAGCCGTTCAGCACAGGCGCGGCTGGGGCAGCAGGTGCAGCGGCAGCAGCCGGGGCGGCGGCAGGTGCGGCAGCCGGAGCGGGTGCTTGCATCTGTGGCGCGTAGAACTGTTGAGCCGGGGTCTTGCTGTGACGGCTGATCCGTACGGATTCTTCGCCTTCCTTGATTTCCAGCTCGTCGATACCGGATTCTTCCAGCAGTTCGATCAGTTTCTTAACTTTACGGATATCCATGAATCATCAACTCCCAAGGGTCGGTCAGGGGCGCTTGGCCGGTTGTTCAAGTTGTTCCAGGGCGGCCTCCAGGGCCAGTCGGTAACCGCTGGCGCCAAGGCCGCAGATCACACCTACCGCTACGTCGGAGAAGTAGGAGTGATGGCGGAAAGCTTCGCGTTTGTGCACGTTCGACAAATGCACTTCGATAAATGGGATGCTCACCGCCAGCAGCGCGTCACGTAATGCAACACTTGTATGCGTAAAAGCGGCGGGATTGATCAGGATAAAGTCCACGCCTTCGCCACGCGCGGCATGGATGCGATCAATCAATTCGTACTCGGCATTGCTTTGCAGGTACAGCAAATGGTGGCCGGCTTCACGCGCCCGGCGTTCCAGATCGAGGTTGATCTGTTCCAGGGTCACCGCCCCGTAGACGCCCGGTTCACGGGTGCCGAGCAGGTTCAGGTTGGGTCCGTGAAGAACCAGTAAGGTCGCCATCGGCTGTTCCTTGTTATTGATGTGGGTGCGTCAGAACCCGGCGACTATGCCGCAAAGCCTTTGTGACTGTCCAGTTCTATGCAGTAGGCGGCACGATTAGCGATGATTGCGCAAAATTTGTGACTGTGAGGCTGGATTTGGTCAGTGTGGAATCTTGATCGTTCCCACGCTCCGCGTGGGAATGCCGCCCAGGATGCTCTGCGTCCCGCTCTAAAATCGTGACGCAGAGCGTCACAGGATGCATGCCCACGCAGAGCGTGGGCACAATCTCGATCGCATTAGACGCGAAACGCTTGCACGGCAGTGTTCAGCTGCCCACCCAGTTCCAGCAGATGCTCACCCTGGCTGCGCCCTTGGCCGATGCGCAGCAAATTATCCTCGCCCAACTGGTGAATCCTTTCGCTATTGTCACGAATCTCACTGACGGCACCACTCTGCTGCGCGGTCACATCGGCAATGCGCACGGCAGTGTCGGAAATGGTCTGGATCGCCCCGACGATTTCATCCAGCGCGCCGTCGGCCGCCTGGGCCTGCTGGGCGGTGGCTTCGGCGTGTTCGACCTGCGCACGCATGCCTTGCACCGACTGGTGGGCGGCGCTTTGCAGGCCGGTGATCAAACCCTGGATTTCTGCGGTAGCGCCCGCCGTGCGCTGGGCCAGGGTGCGCACTTCGTCAGCCACCACGGCAAACCCACGCCCGGCTTCACCGGCGCGCGCCGCCTCGATGGCGGCGTTGAGGGCCAACAGGTTGGTCTGGTCGGCAATCGAGCGAATCACGGTGAGCACGCCGCCGATGGTGGCGGATTCTTCCGCGAGTTTTTCGATCATCTGTGCGTTTTGCTGCACTTCACCCACCAGCGCATGCAAGCCGGTGAGGCTCAGGCCGATCACCCGTTGGCCTTGTTCCACGGCCAGGCCCGCACTGCGGCTGGCACCGGCGGCCTGGCTGGCATCGCCGGCCACTTGCTGGATGGTGGCTTCCAGCTCGCCCAGAGAGTCGCGGATCTGTGCGGTATCACCCGCTTGGCGCTGCGCACCATCATGCAACCCGCTGCTCAGCTCGGCCAAGGCGCGGCTGCTAGCGGCGACTTCTTCGGCATTCCCGCGAATGGTGCCCACCAGGTCCACCAGATACGCGCGCAGGCGGTTCAGCGATGCTTCAATATCGTGCAGTTCACGGTTGGTCTTGCCCAAGGCAATCGGCTGGCTGAAATCACCGTCGGCCCAGGTCGACAGGGCCGGTGCCAGATTGGTCAGCACCCGTGCCAGGCGCCGTTGCAGGGTGTCGATCAGCAGGGCAATCAGCAGGATCAGGCCGATCATCAGGCCTTGTAACAGGCGCACTTCACCCTGGATCCTGGCGTGTTGGGCACGCACCACCGGCTCGAGGCCGGAAATAGCCTGTTGCACGGCAGCAATTTTCAGGTGGGTGGCGGCGGCCAGTGCGGTGCGCTGCTGGATTTGCTCGCGGGTACGCTGGAGTTCGGCTGGGTAGCGGGTCAGCAGGCTGTTGAGTTCACGCTTGAGGTCGACGCCAGTATCTTGCACTTCGGCTTTTGCACTGTTTTCCAAGCCCATCATGGCGGAAAAATCATCGGCGCCGGATTCACTGCTGGCCTTTACACCCAGCAACGGCAGCGCCGCCAACAGGTCGGCCTGGGTGCGGATACTGGCGACTTCGCGTTCCACGTCATCGGCCAACTCCGCGCGCCCGCTGCTGACCAGTTTGTCGCGGGCCAGGGACAGTTTGCCCACGTGCTGGGACGCCGCCAGCAAGAGCGGCAGGTAGCGAGCGGCGTCGGGTGAGTTGACGCCCGTGGCGTATTGGCTCAGTTGCTCAAGATTCGCGCCCAGCTCACGTTCGGCTTGCAGCAACAGGGCTTGCGGGTCGCCCGCCAGTTTGCCGGCGGCGAGCAGGTCGGTTTTGCTGAAGGTGTCCAGATCCACCAGGCTGGGGCGCAGGTTTTGCGCAAGCTCTGCGGGCAATTCGTCCAGATGCTGCAAGAGGTTTTCCAGGCTTTGACTGGCGCTGCTCAAACGCAGGGCATCGCCGCTGGACAGGTAGTCGTCAACGTTGCGCGCGGCCTGGTTCTGAAAGGTCTGCGACAGGCCCAGGTAGCGTTCCATCAACAGATACGGCCGTTCCAGTGCGCGTTGCGACCACCAAAGCGTGGCCCCAAGGGCCAGGCACACGGCCACCAGCAGAAGGGTATTGAGATTGGTCAGCAGCTTCAGGCGCATGCGTGGTTTCAACCGACAGCAAAAGATAAGTGCCTGAAGTTATTGCGTTTCCATTACAAAGTTATGACGGATTCAGTGGATTCTGGTGAAAAGATGGCACTTTGCTTTGACGTGCGCGCGGCTTGCACACGGTTGCGCCCCGCGTCCTTGGCGCGGTACAGCGCCTCGTCGGCCTGGGCTGCCATCATCAGGCTGTCGGAACCGTCGCAAAGCTCCACCAGCCCCGCGCTGAAGGTGCACCATAAATCCTGCGGTTGGGCCGGGTAATGAATTTCGGCAAAGCGCCCACGGATTTCGTCCAGCACTTTGCAGGCCGATTCCAGGTCGGTGTCGGGCATCACGATGGCGAACTCTTCGCCGCCGTAGCGCCCGATGTAGTCGGTCTTGCGCAGGCGCTGCTTGAGAAACAGCGCCAGGCTCTTGATTACGCGGTCGCCCATCGGGTGGCCGTGGCTGTCATTCACGCGTTTGAAGTGGTCGATGTCGAGCATCGCAAAGCTCAGCGGCTTGTTCTCGCGGCGGGCGCGGAAGCTGCAGTCTTCGAGCAATTGCAGGATATGGGTGTGGTTGTACAGCCCGGTCAGGCTGTCGCGCACCATCCGCGCCTTGAGGTTGCGGGCACGGGCGGCGCGGTTGCGCACGGTGGTGATCAGGTGACGCGGCTTGATCGGCTTGGTGAGGAAGTCGTCGCCGCCTTCGCTCATGGCGTCCAGTTGCTTATCCAGGTCGTCTTCGGCCGACAGGTAAATGATCGGCACACTGACGTAGCGGTCGTTGTGGCGGATCACCTTGGCCAGTTCGGTGCCGGTACAGGCAGGCATATACATGTCGAGGATGATCAGGTCCGGCTGGAAATCCGCCAGCTCGGCCATGGCCTGGATCGGTTCGATCAAGGTGCGCGTGACGATGCCGGCGCTGTTGAGCAGGCGTTCGGTGTGCAGCGCCTGTGCCCGTGAGTCATCGATGATCAGCACTTTATAAGGTTCGTACTGCGCGACGCAGGTCAGCACTTCGATCTTTTCCAGCAGGCTCGACGCTTCCAGGGTGCCGGTGAGGAACTCCTGGCCACCGGCACGCACGGCGGCCAGGCGCGTTGGCGTGTCGGTTTCGTGCAGGCTGAAAAACAACAGCGGCAGCTTTTGCTCGAGGCCTTCCTGGGCTTCGGCGGCCAACTTGAGGCCCAGCCCCGCGCCGCAGAAGTCCACATCCATCACAATCGCCGACGGCAGGCGCTCGGCCATGGAGGCACGAAACGCCGCCACGCTGTCCAGTGACTGGGCGCTCATGCCAAAGAATTCCAGCTGCTTGGCCAGGCGTTCGGCGCGGTCGTGATCGGCCAGCATCACGTAGATGGGCTTGCGCATCGGCGGCAGGAAGGTTTGTTCCAGCTGGTCGCCCTGACGCAGGCCGGTGCGGGACAGGCGCTGCATCAGGCGGTTGAGTTCGGTAATGACCTGGCTGCTCAGGCGGCCGCGATTTTCGTCCACCGCCTTGAGCGATTCGCCGATATGTCGCGCCAGTTGGCCGTGTTCCGGTTGTTCGAAACGCTCGGCAAAGCGCAGCAGGCGCAGGTTGGCTTCGCTGAGTTCGGACAAATCGGTGTTCGACCATTCGCTGCGTTGCAGGCGCTGCCAGATCTCAAGAATTTGACGTGCCTGATGAATTACCCGCTGGGCAAAATGGTGCTTGAGACGCTCACGGCTGGGGTCTTCTGGCTCGGTCATATCCTGACTACTAGTGAGGGTGCATGCTGAGGTCGACTGATGGCTCTATGCTAGCACCTCTTTTCTATTGCATGAGTGTCATACGTCAATTAAGTACAAGTCTCAGGCATTCATTTATCGACTCAATGGTCGCGCTGCGTAAAAAGCGTGCATCCTTTATAGTCGAACGTCTCCCACCTGCCACTTTCGGTTAAAAGCCCCGCGCCGATGGGCACGATGGGGTAGGGTTGTGGTCGGAGTGTTTGACCGCACCCGGACAATTGACGTGCATGAACTCAAGTGATTGAAAGGATATCGCCATGCTGGACTGGAAAAACCGTGCAGGCAGTGCCAAAGGCCCCGCCCCTGAGCCAAAGTCGACCCAACGCGGCTACTTTCGCAACCTGCTGATGAGCAAAGCGCTGCTCAGCGTGCTGGCCTTGTACCTGTTGGTCACCGGCGGCCTGGGTTGGTACTGGAGCGAAGAGCCGGCGCTGTTCCCGGTCCAGCAAAACGCCCAGCTCGCCGCCGAGAAGGAAGGCAAGCAGATGGTGATTGGCTACACCACCGTCGAAACCCTCAAGACCGTGGTCGGCACCTTGCTGAACAAGCCCGGTGGCTACATTTCCAACGACCGTTTCCCGCCAGGCCTGTGGATGGACAACATGCCGAGCTGGGAATATGGCGTGCTGGTGCAGGTGCGCGACCTGACGCGCGCGCTGCGTAAAGACTTTGCCCGTTCGCAGTCGCAGTCGGCTGAAGACGCGGACCTGGCCAAGGCCGAGCCACGCTTCAACTTCGACAACAAGAGCTGGGTGCTGCCGTCCAGTGAGTCGGAATACCAGGAAGGCATCAATTCCCTGAGCCGCTACGAAGCACGCCTGTCCGACCCGAACCAGAAGGGCGCGCTCTTCTATGCTCGCGCCGACAACCTCAACAACTGGCTGGGCGATGTCGCCACGCGCCTGGGTTCGTTGTCACAACGCCTGTCGGCCAGTGTGGGCCGGGTGAAACTCAACACCGCACTGAAAACCGAAGCCCTGGCGCCGGGTGAAGTGCCGCAGGTCGATGAAGAAGTGGTGGAAACCCCATGGATGCAGATCGACAACGTGTTCTACGAAGCCCGTGGCCAGGCGTGGGCCTTGTCGCACTTGCTGCGCGCGATTGAAGTCGACTTCGCCGACGTGCTGGCCAAGAAAAACGCCACCGTCAGCGTGCGTCAGATCATTCGCGAGCTGGAAGCCTCGCAGGAACCGGTGTGGAGTCCTATGATTCTTAACGGCAGTGGCTTTGGCATCCTCGCCAACCACTCGTTGGTCATGGCCAACTATATTTCCCGGGCAAACGCTGCAGTTATAGATTTGCGTCAGCTCCTCAACCAGGGGTGATGATGGACGCTACTCCCAACGAGGCTGCACACCGTGTGGCCTCTGATGCCGAGCTGATCTGCTGGGTGGACGAGCAGGACAACCTGCTCGGCCACCTTGTCAGGTCCGACCTGCGCCAGCGAGGCCTGATCGGCCGTTGCACCTTTATCTTTTTGTTCAACTCCGCCGGTGAGCTGTGTGTGCATCGGCGCACCCTGAGCAAAGCCCTGTATCCCGGGTTTTGGGACACCGCAGCAGGTGGCATGGTGGCGGCGGACGAGAGCTACGCGGTTTCGGCCGCCCGTGAGCTGGAAGAAGAGCTCGGCGTGGGCGGCGTGGAACTGGTTGAGCATGACCACTTCTACTTTGAGGAAGATGGCAGCCGGCTGTGGTGCAAATCTTACTCGGCAGTCTGGGACGGCCCATTGCGCTTGCAGCCCGAAGAGGTCATGGAAGCACGGTTTCTGCCCCTTGAAACGGTCCTGCAGGAAGCTCAACAAAAGCCTTACTGCCCGGATGCTCAAGAGGGCTTGCGGCGCTATCTGGCCTCACGTCGCTAAAGTTGCATAAATTGGCGCTATTTGGCTCTTAGCAAGCCGGCTTTTTGCCGTTACACTGCGCGACTTTTCACCCGAACCACCCTTGGCGGTTCGGTAGCGCTGCCCCTGCCTGAGTGGGGCTTCGCGGTCGGTAAGCTGCCTCTTGTAACGAGAGCCGGGTTCCGATCAGTCTTTGTCCTCCCAAGAGGATTGCCGGTGGCCAAAAAAGCCGCATCCTTCGCCGCCCTTGGTGGCCTGGTATTTTCCACCGACGCAGGTCGACACTGCCCGGACTGTCGTCAGCCCGTGGATTCGTGTACCTGCAAACAGACCCTGATCCCTGAAGGCGACGGCATTGCCCGCGTGCGACGCGAGAGCAAAGGCCGTGGCGGCAAGACGGTGACCACCATCACCGGCGTGCCCCTGGCCGAAGAGCCCCTGAAGGAACTGGCTACCACGCTGAAAAAGCGCTGTGGCACCGGTGGCGCGTTGAAAGACGGCGTCATCGAGATCCAGGGCGATCACGTCGAGTTGCTGTTGGCCGAGCTGATCAAGCTGGGTTACAAGGCGAAGAAATCCGGCGGCTAGCAGCCTCTGTGAAACCCACCCGGATGGCCGGTTTGCTGAACGCGAACTGTCGTCTCCATGGTTTTCACAGAGCCTGTTCCTGACCGGTGTCTAAACTCTGTCCTGCGAGTGGGGTCTACCTTCCTTACAGGCAAATCGTCATTTTCATTCTTTAGACTTCGCCAGCCTTGCAAGAAGGGCGTGGTGATCTTCGACTTTATATAGGGGACTTCGATGTCCGTACGACGCACACGCAAAGACGATGGCAGCCAATGGACAGTTGCGGACAGCCGCAGTGTTTATGGGATTCGCCATTGGGGGGCCGGGTATTTCGCGATCAATGATGCCGGTCGCGTTGAAGTCCGTCCGAACGGCCCGAACAGCACGCCGGTTGATCTGTACGAGCAAGTCGACGAGCTGCGCAAAAGCGGCCTGTCCTTGCCGCTGCTGGTGCGTTTCCCCGACATCCTGCAAGACCGCGTTCGCCAGCTGACCGGCGCTTTCGATTCGAACATCGAGCGCCTGGAATACCAGAGCAAGTACACCGCGCTGTACCCGATCAAGGTGAACCAGCAGGAAGCGGTGATCGAAAACATCATCGCCACCCAGAACGTGTCGATCGGCCTGGAAGCCGGTTCCAAGCCCGAACTGCTGGCCGTGCTGGCCCTGGCACCCAAGGGCGGCACCATCGTCTGCAACGGTTACAAAGACCGTGAGTTCATCCGCCTGGCCCTGATGGGCCAGAAGCTCGGCCACAATGTGTTTATCGTGATCGAGAAAGAATCCGAAGTCGGCCTGGTGATCGAAGAAGCCGCAGCCCTCAAGGTCAAGCCGCAGGTCGGCCTGCGCGTGCGTTTGTCGTCGCTGGCGTCGAGCAAATGGGCGGACACCGGTGGCGAGAAGTCCAAGTTCGGTTTGTCGGCGGCGCAATTGCTGTCGGTGGTCGAGCGCTTCCGCGCCGCTGGCCTGGACCAAGGCATCCGCCTGCTGCACTTTCATATGGGTTCGCAGATCGCCAACCTGGCCGACTACCAGCACGGGTTCAAGGAAGCCATTCGTTACTACGGCGAACTGCGCAACCTCGGCCTGCCGGTCGACCACATCGACGTGGGCGGTGGCCTGGGGGTGGACTACGACGGCACGCACTCGCGTAACGCCAGCTCGATCAACTACGACATGGACGATTACGCCGGTGTGGTTGTGGGCATGCTCAAGGAATTCTGCGATGCACAGAGCCTGCCGCACCCGCATATCTTCTCCGAAAGTGGCCGCTCCCTGACCGCCCACCACGCCATGCTGGTGGTGCAAGTCACCGACGTTGAAAAGCACAACGACGAAATCCCGCAGATCGAGAACAAAGAAAGCCTGCCGGAAACCGTGCAATGGCTGGTGGACCTGCTAGGCCCGACCGACATCGAGATGGTCACCGAGACTTACTGGCGTGCCACCCATTACATGAGCGACGTGGCCACCCAGTACGCCGATGGCAAGCTGACCCTGGCGGAAAAAGCCCTGGCCGAACAGTGCTACTTCGCCGTGTGCCGCCGCCTGCATAACTCGTTGAAAGCGCGTCAGCGCTCGCACCGCCAAGTGCTGGACGAACTCAACGACAAGCTGGCCGACAAGTACATCTGCAACTTCTCGGTGTTCCAGAGCCTGCCGGACACCTGGGCCATCGGCCAGGTGCTGCCGATTCTGCCGCTGCACCGTCTTGACGAAGAGCCGCTGCGCCGCGCCGTGCTGCAAGACCTGACCTGCGACTCCGACGGCAAGATCAAGCAATACGTCGACGAGCAGAGCATCGAGACCAGCTTGCCGGTACACGGCTTGAACGAAGGCGAAGATTACTTGCTGGGCATCTTCCTGGTGGGCGCCTATCAAGAAATTCTCGGTGACATGCACAACCTGTTCGGTGATACCGACTCGGTGAACATCTACCAGCGTGAAGACGGTTCGGTGTACAGCGCCGGGATCGAGACCCACGACACCATCGAAGACATGCTGCGCTACGTGCATTTGTCGCCGGAGGAGTTGATGACGCACTACCGTGACAAGTGCGCCAGCGCGAAGATCAGTGCCAGCGAGCGTACGCAGTTCCTGGATGCGTTGCGTCTGGGCCTGACGCGGTCTTCGTACCTGTCCTCGTAAGTACACTGCTCCCAGGCTGGATCTCAAAGTGATTGAGAACCAGTGTGGGAGCTGGCTTGCCTGCGATGGCGGTGTATCAGTTTGCACATTCAGGGCTGACACACCGCCATCGCAGGCAAGCCAGCTCCCACCTTTGGATGTTCGTTTGGTAGTACCTACTGCGTGAGGTCTGAACGATGTCGAGCAAATGGCTGCAAGCGTTCACCCTGGCAGTCGCCGCATTCCTCTCGGCCTGCTCGCCGATCAAAGTGCTCAACGCACTCACCCCTTCCAGCACGTTCACCAAAACTTCATCCATTGCCTACGGCACTGGCCCGCGCCAGACACTCGATATCTACCGTCCCGTCACCGCCTTGCCCAACGCCCCTGTCGTGGTGTTTTTTTACGGTGGCAGCTGGAACAGCGGCTCCAAGGATGACTACGGTTTCGTCGGCGAAGCCCTGGCTTCACGCGGCATTGTGGTGGTCATCGCGGACTACCGGCTCTACCCGCAAGTGCGTTACCCCACATTTCTCCAGGACGGCGCCCAAGCGGTGGCCTGGACTCATCAGCACATCGCCGAATATGGCGCCGACCCCAAGCAGCTCTACCTGATGGGCCATAGCTCCGGCGCGTACAACGCCTCGATGCTGGCGCTGGATGCGCGTTGGCTCAAAGAAGTGAACCTGTCACCCTCGATGCTCAAAGGTTGGATCGGCCTGGCCGGGCCCTATGACTTCCTGCCAATTGAAAACCGCGATGTGCGCCCCGTGTTTTTCTTCCCGGACTCACCGCCCGATTCCCAGCCCATCAACCACGTCAGCCATGACGCACCACCGAGCCTGTTGATTGCCTCGGTGAGCGACACGTTGGTCAACCCCACGCGCAATACGGGCGCGTTGGCTAACAAGCTGCGTGAAGCGGGTGTGCCGGTCGAGGCGTTTTATTTCACCCGGACCAGCCACGCGACATTAGTAGCGTCCATTGCCAAGCCGTTGCGCTGGCTGGCGCCGGTACTGGATCGGGTCACGGCGTTTATCCTCTCCACGCCAGGCCAGTGAGGCTGGCTTTACCGGACAATCAGGGTGTACAGGGCTGAGCTTTCTGGACCGGTTTCCTCCAGCGCGACAGACTGCAGCGTGTTTTGCGCTGAAGGGCTGACTGTCAGGCTGGCGCCATTGTCCATCAGTGTTCGACCTTTAGGTGGCAGCGTCGCTCTTATGCCTTGTTGGGTCACGAAGACTTGGAAATCCGTTTGATTCCACACCTCCACGCCTTTCTGGATGGCGGGCTGCGTTGGAAGTGTTGACGGAGCGTCATCCAGTTTAAGTGTCCATTCGCCCGTGTCCGCAGTGACGGGTGGAACCTGAACGGGCGGTTCGGCGATGACTTCGGCAGGGGGCTTGGCTTTTTTCTTCCTGGACGTGCGGATAACGGCGACGGCGATCAACACGACCACTATCAACGCGCCGATAATCAAGTAGGTGTTGTTGCTCATGTGGGGTCTTCCTTGAGTTGAATTGAGATCGCAGCCTGAAGCTGAAGGCTCTTCAGGGGCGATCTCCATTCAACGCCGGAACGTCAGCGTTGTAACCTGTGAGAACTGACAGGTCGAACTACCCTAACCATTGATTACGTTTGTTCAGCCGCCAAGCGATTGCCCACAGCGTGAGGCTGCGCAGGGCCATGAACAACAGGAAACTTATCCACAGCCCGTGGTTGCCGAACCCCTGCAACAACCACGCGAACGGCAGCAATATCACCACCGTCAACAGCATGCCGTTACGCATTTCCCGCGCGCGGGTGGCGCCGATGAACAGGCCGTCCAGCAGGTAGCTCCACACCGCGATCAACGGCAGTATGGCCAGGTAAGGCAGGTAGATGTCGGCGGTCTCGCGCACGCTGGGGATATCGGTTTGCATGGCGATAAACAGGTGCCCGGCAAAGGTGAATAGCAGCGCGAAACCCACGCTGGCGATCAGTGACCAGCCGCAGGCGACCACCAGCGAGCGGCGCAGGGCCTGGCGGTCGTGAGCACCGATAGCATGGCCACACAAGGCTTCCACCGCGTGGGCGAGCCCGTCCAGAGCGTGGGCCGTGAGCAATAACCCATTAAGCAGCAACGCATTCGCTGCCACTGTCGCATCCCCAAGACGTGCGCCTTGCACAGTGATCATGAAAAACACCGACTGCAAGGCCAGGCTGCGGATGAAGATATCGCGGTTCACCGCCAGCAGTGGCCGCCAGCTTTGCCACCGTTTCAAAGCGGCCCAGGCGATATTCCCGGGGTACGCACGCAAGGCTTTTTGCGTGAGGGCCAGGCCGAGCAGGGCGCCCGTCCATTCGGCGATAACGGAGGCGCGTGCGGAGCCGACCACGCCCCAGTCCAGGCCGAGTACAAACCACAGGTTCAAGGCGATGTTGACCAGGTTGGTGGTCAGCAGAATCGCCAGCGGTGCACGCGCATTTTGCGTACCGAGGAACCAGCCGACCAAGGCGTAGCTGGCCAGCGCGGCGGGCAGGCCGAACAAACGGGTGTGGAAAAAATCGCGCGTCAGCTGGTTCAGCTCGGGCGAGGGCTGCATCCACTCCAGGGCCAGATGGCTCAGCGGAATGCCCACCGTGCCCAGCAGCATCGCCAGCCCCAGCGCCAGCAACAAACCTTGCAGCAGGATTTGCCTGAGCGCTGCGCCATCCCCGCGCCCGGCGGCTTGCGCGGCAAACCCGGTGGAGCCCATGCGCAGAAAGCCCATGGCCCAGGCCAGGAAGGTATACAGGCTGGCGCCCACGGCCACAGCGCCGAGTTGATGGGCATGGGGCAGGTGGCCGATGGCCATGCTGTCCACCAAGGCCACCAGCGGCACCGAGATGTTCGACAAAATCATCGGCGCAGCCAATGCCCAGACGCGGCGATGGGTGGGGCGGTCGCGCCAATCAGTCAGCAGGGAAGTCATTCAGGCTCCTTCTGGGAGCGGCATTGTAACTGGCTGTGGGCAGCACAGCAGGACCAATGTGGGAGCGGGCTTGCTCGCGAAGGCGGTGTGCCAGTAACTACATGTACCGACTGACACTTTGCCTTCGCGAGCAAGCCCGCTCCCACAGGAGATAGGCGGCAGCTTTGGGATTAATGCACAACCCAGCTGAGCAACCACAGGCCCAGCATCAGCCAGATAATCCCCATAATGATCGAGGCGCGCATAAACGCACGCACCGCCGAGTACAGCAACATCAAGCCGATGATCAGGGCGGCAATGCTGATGATCGAAGTGTCCATGCCCAATGTGCGTGACAGGCCTTCAATAAAGTTGCCGCCCGCGTGGGTCAAGGCGCCGAACAACCCGCTGAGCCCGTCGACGATAAAGCGGATGACGGACCCCAGTGCCTGGCCCAACCATTCGAAAAAACTTTCTACCTGCATGTGTGTGTCCTGATGAAGAGGTGGGCGTCGCTGAGCCTTTGGTCGTTATTACACCAAGCGAGTTCCCTTTTAGCATAGAGGTTTACGCGTTACAGGGATTCACTTGCCTTCGCCTGGCATCCGCCCGAAGCTATACACCTTCAGGAGCCCCCGCATGAACCTCGAACACCTCACCGAACGCTTGCACCGTATTCGCGATACCAACGACTGGAAGCCGTTCCACAGCCCTAAAAACCTGGCCATGGCCGCCAGTGTGGAAATGTCCGAACTGGTGGAAATCTTCCAGTGGCTGACCGAAGACCAGTCGCGCCAGTTGCCGGCGGACAAACTTGCCCACGCCGGGCAGGAAGTCGGCGATATCGTGCTGTACCTGCTATTGCTGTGCAGTGAGCTGGACCTGGACATGAACGAAGTGGTACGCGCCAAACTGGCCGACAGCGAACGGCGGTTTGCCCATGAGTGACCGTCACTTCGACCAGTTGGCCACGCGCTTTGCCGAGAAGATCTACGGCGGCGCCAAGGGCGCGATTCGCCTGGCGGTGTTGCAGGCCGACCTGACTGAAGCCTTGCCCGAGCGCCCGCTGCGTGTGCTGGATATCGGCGCGGGCCTGGGGCATATGTCGTTGTGGCTGGCTGAGCGTGGCCATCAAGTGACCCTGGCCGAGCCTGCCGAGCCAATGCTTGAAGGCGCCCGTCAGCGGTTTGCCGAGGCCGGGCAGAGCGCGACGTTTATCCATGCGCCCTGGCAGCAATTGCTAGGCCAACTCACCGAGCCCTACGACCTGGTGCTGTGCCACGCCGTGCTCGAATGGCTGGCCGAACCGCATGCCATCCTGCCGGTGCTGCACCAGCTCACGGTGCCCGGCGGCTGGTTGTCGCTGGCGTTCTACAACCGCGATGCACTGATTTACCGCAACCTGCTCAAAGGCCACTTCCGCAAAATGCGCAAGAACGACATGGCCGGCGAGAAGCAAAGTCTTACCCCGCAACAACCGCTCGACCCACGGGAACTGGCGGCGCAACTCGAAGGGCTTTGGCAGGTCGAAAGCCAAAGCGGCGTGCGGGTGTTCCACGACTATATGCCGATGGAATTCCAGGCCCGTGCCAATCTGCAGGACTTGTTGGAGATGGAACTCGCTCACCGTCGTCACCCAAGCTTTGCCGGACTTGGGCGTTATTTGCACTGGATCTGCCGTCCGGTTTAAGCGGCCCAGTCTGCGGAGGTCGAAATGCGTCGTCTCTGTTTGATCCTGTTATCGCTGGGCTTGGGCGCTTGCTCCACGCCCAACCCCTACGTGGCCGCCTCGGCGCCGATGCCGCCGGCTCCGGCCCAGGCGGCGAATACCTTTGATGCCAGTGCCTACCCGGCGCCGATGCGCGACTATGGTGCCTACCGCAGTTGGGGCTGGCTCAACGGCCAACTGCCCGCGGGCACGGCCTGGGCGGATTCGGCGCAAATCGCCGAAGCAGTCAGCGGCGCCCTCGACCAGCGCGGCTTGCGCCCCTTGCATGACAACCGCGCTCCCGACCTGTTGGTGACCGCCGATGTGCGCCTGGAAAAACGCCTGCGCCAGGTGCAGGACGACTATGGCTACGGCTACGGCGGCTATAACCGCTATGGCAACGGCTACGGCATGTACAACACGGTGCCGGTGGTACGCACCTATGAAGTGACGGTTGCGGTAGCACGCGTCAGCCTGTTCGATGCCCGCACGCGCCAGCCGGTATGGAGCACCAGCGCCGAAACCACCAGCCAGGGCAGCCTGAGCGAACGCGCTGATGCATTGCGTGAAGCGATGCAAAAGGCAATGAGCGCTTATCCACCCAGTTAGCAGCTATTCTCATCTCAGGCTGATTCCGTCTTTTGGAGAACACCCATGCTTCGTCGCCTTGCTGCACTAGCTGTACTGGTCTTGTTGAGTGGCTGCCAGACCAGCCAGGTCAACCACGACTTTGATGCCAGCCGCGATTTTGGCGCCTACCGCAACTGGGCCTGGAAAGACCCGGCACTGCAATACCGGCCGGATGATCCGCGGGTTAAGAGCGACCTCACCGAGCAACGCATCCGCCAGGCCGTGGGCGAGCAGCTCGACCAGCGCGGCCTGCGCCCCGCCGCCGCAGGCACCAGGGCCGACCTGAATGTGCAGGCCTACCTGATCGTCGAAGAACGCCAGCAACAAGTCACCACCAACTACGGCGGCGCCTGGGGCGGCCCTTGGAATGGCTACTGGGGCGCGCCGATGTACAACGAAACGCGCAACATCACCTACAAAGTCGCGACCATCCAGATCGACCTGCTCGACGGCAAGGACGGCAAACTGGTATGGCGTGGCAGCGACGAGCAAATGATGGCCAGCACGCCGAACCCGCAGGATCGCAGCGCTGCCATTCGCAGCACGGTGACCAGGATCCTCTCCAACTACCCGCCGCGCTAACGACCACCGCCAAAACCTGTGGGAGCTGGTTTGCCCGCGATAGCGATCTGTCAGTCACCGATGTATTGACTGATCTGTCGCCATCGCGGCACAGGTATCTACACAACGTTTGAAGGGCGCCAATTTCTCCTGTGGCGAGCAGGCTTGTCCTGCGTTGGGCTGCGAAGCAGCCCCAAACCCGGACGCTGAGTTCTTTCAGGAAAACTGCAGTGCATTTACCGGGGCCGCTTCGCAGCCCAACGCAGGACAAGCCTGCTCGCCACAACGGTCCACTTGCCACTAACCGGTTGTTTAGATATCTATGGCCATCGCGGGCAAGCCCGCTCCCACATTTGATCTTCACCACCTTCAGCCCTTGTCTACACTCAATTGCATCCCAGGAGAGTAAGCGCTCGGCAACTCGCCGGCACAGGAGTGCTCGATGTCTCCCCGACTTGGTTCCAGGCAACGTGGTGCAATCGGCCTGATGGCCGCCGGCGTGTTGGCGGTGGTGCTGGCCTTTACATTGCTGATGATCGACAGCGGCCGCCTGTACCTGGAGAAGCGCAAGCTGCAAGGCGTGGCAGACACGGCCGCGCTGGAAGCGGTGAGCCGCAGCGGCACGTGCCTGAGCGGTTTGAGCGCGGCGGCGTTTGCCGGGCAGAGTGTGGCGCGCAACCATTTTGTGGTGGGCAGCGGCAATACCCTGGTGACCCAATGCGGCACTGTGACCACCGCCGCATCGGGCCGGCGTATCTTCAGTGCCAACCCTGCCGTGTCATCGGCGATTCAAGTGGTGGTGAGCAAAACCGTGACCACCAGCGTGGCCGCCGGGGTTTGGGCGTTGTTCTCCGGCAACTCACTGAGCCTCAACACCGTGTTGACCGCGACCGCAGTAGCGGCGGTGCCGACGCCACCCTCGGCGCAGCTCACCATCAACAGCAGCCTGGCCAGCGTCAACTCGGCGAGTGCCAGCCTGTTGAACCCGCTGTTCAGTGGCTTGCTCGGCGGTAACGTCAACCTGACGGTCGCCGGGTGGAATGGCCTGCTCAATACCAATATCAACCTGCTCAGTTACCTCAACCAACTGGCGATTAACCTCAATGTGGCCGCCGGTAACTACACCCAACTGCTCAACACCAACGTCACCGCTGCGCAGTTGATCCAGGCTGCGGTCACCGTGCTGACCGCCAACGGTGCAACGGCGGATGTGATCACCGCCTTGGGCAGCTTGCAAATCGCCGCGATCAACCAGGCGCCGTTGACCGTCGGGCAGATCCTGCAATTGCAGACCGGCACCACTGCTGCGGCGCTGAATGCCAACCTGCAGGTGTTTCAACTGATCCAGGGTGTGGTGCAACTGTCCAACAGCAAGAGCGCGGCGGCGGCGACCTTGCCCGTGAGTGTGCTGGGGTTGGCCAATATCACCACCCAGGTCAAAGTGATCGAGCCGCCGCAGTTGTCGGCCATAGGCAACCCGGTGCTGGCGGCGGCCAACCCTACAGGGCCGAATAAAATTTACGTGCGCACCGCCCAAGTGCGCACGCAAGTGACCGTGAGTATGCCCGTGTTGAGTGCCTTGTCGGGGCTGAACACGGCGGTAAATGACCTGTTGGGGCCTCTGACGCCGGTGCTCGGCAGCCTGCTGAGCCTGAACCTGGTGAGCACGATCAACTCGGCCCTGTGTTTGCTGGGCGCCGGTTGCCAGCAGGCGGATTTGCTGGTGCTGCCGGGCAACCTGCCGATCAATATTGTGCTGGATGCCGGCGCCGCGAGCAGTTACGTCACCGCCTACAGTTGCCCGACCGGCAACGCGGGCACCAAGAGCCTGTCCGCCTACACCACCACGTCGCTGGCGTCGTTGAACGTGGGCAGTATCACCAATGCGTTTTCCAGCACCTTGCCGATGACGGTAGCGCCGTTGCCGCTGATCGATATTGGTACCAAAACCTGCCACAAGATTCTCGGCATCGGCAGCTGTAACCCGCGCGTGCCGTTTGCCGGCGGCGGTATCGCGATCAAGGTGGTCAGTCCGATTGCGCAGAGCAATCAAACCCTGGTGTTCTCGAGTACCACGCCGTTTGCCACGCCGCCGAACGTGGGCCTTGCGCCGACCTATCAGGCGGCGACACCGGCGACCAATGTGGTGAGTAGCCTTTCGACCACGCTTAATGGCGTGGGCATCACGGCGTATCAACCGTCCGGAGGAAACCCGTTGGGCATTCTGGCGCCTACGGTCACAGCGTTGCTCAGTGGCGTCAGCGCCATCGTCACGCCGGTAGTGAATGGCCTGCTCGGCCCGCTGCTCAACCCGATCCTCAACAACCTGCTGAGCATGCTCGGCATCAGCCTGGTGAATGTGAACGTCGGCGCCAACCTCACCTGCGGCCAGACCGGCGAGGCCTACCTGGTGATTTAAGCGTCGATGGCCCTGGGCAGTTCCACGCAGAACCGTGCGCCGTGTTCGCCGTTGCTGACGCTCAGGCGCCCGCCCATGTTTTCGACGATGCCGTAACTCACCGACAAGCCTAAGCCTGTGCCCACGCCAATCGGCTTGGTGGTAAAAAACGGCTCGAAGATGCGCTCCAGCAAACGTGGGTCGATACCGCCGCCATTGTCTTCGACCCAGATACGCACGTGGCGGCTGTCGTGATCGGTGTGCACGGCAATCCAGGGGCGCAGTTCGGGGTTTTTTTCGCGTTGGCTCAATAGCGCATCGCGGGCGTTGACCATCAGGTTGATCAGCACTTGCTCAAGCTGGTCGACGTAGCCTTTGACCTGCACCGGGATATCCGCCTGGCTCAGGCGCACTTCAACGCCTTTGCCACGCAGACCTTCACTGAGCAGCGACAAGGTGCCCTCCAACGCCTGCGCCGGGTCGAAAGGCTGCTGTTCGACCTCCGAGCGGCGGCCGAACACGCGCATATGGTCGACCACCCGCGCCGCACGCTGTACCTGAGCGTCGATGCGCTGGAGTTTTTCGGTCAGGTAGTCGATCTGCACATCACCATTGCTCAGGCGCTTGAGCACATTGACGATGGCCATGCGCATCACGTTCAGCGGCTGGTTGATCTCATGGGCCAGGCCGGTGGCCATTTCACCGAGGGTGGCCATTTTCGCGCTTTGCGTCAGTTGCTGCTGGGAGCGCCGCACTTCGGTGTTGTCGCGGCCCACGGCTTGCACTTCGACCAGGGCGCCATGCTCATCGAAGACGCCTCGGTCCGACCACACCCACCAGGCATGTTCGCGGCCAGGCAATTGCAGGCTGATTTCGGCCGTGCTCACCGGGAACTCCGGTGTCAGCTGGTGGATGCGCTGCACAAATGCTTCGCGCTGTTCGGTCGACAGCCATTCACCCAGGTTCATCCCGCGCAATTGTACGGGCAGGCACTCCAGGTAATTGGCCAGCGGCGTGTTGCCGAAGGTCAGGGTCAGGTCCGGGCGGTAGCGGCAGATCATCGCCGGGGAGTCTTCGACGAGGATGCGATAGCGCTCCTCACTGTCCTTGATCTGCTGCGCGGCCAAGGTTGCCTCGGTCACATCCAGCCACAGGCCGACGGCTTCCACCGGCACGCCCAGGTCGTCGCGCAACAGCTTGGCTTCGTCGAGCAGCCAGTGGTAATCCCCGTGTGTATCTTGCACGCGATAACGGCTGCGCACGCTGCCTTCGCGCAGCAGCTGGCGGGTGCGCTGGAAGTACAGGTCGCGGTCGTCCGGGTGTACCCATTGCACCAGGCTGTCGTGGGTGCATTCGGCGAGGGTGCGACCGAGCAGGGGCAGCAGGCTGTGACTGAAAAACACCGGCTGCAGCGCGCCGTTCACATAGCGCTGCACATAGATCACCGCCGGTGAGCTGGCGATCAGGTTGTCCAGGCGGGCGCGGGCGGCGTCGGCTTGCAGTTGCTGGTTCTGGATGTCGCTGATGTCGAGCATAAAACCGACCCAGCGCCGCTGTTCACCGGCGCCCAGCACTTGGCCTTGCACGCGATACCAGGTCGGTGTGGCGCTGTCGCCACGGTTGAGGCGCACGCTGGCGAGCAAGGGTTTGCCGAGGGTCTGCAGGTCGCGCAGGCGGCTGTGCAGCTCCTGGCGATCGGCGGGGTGGATGAGGTTCAGCCACGTGTCCAGGGTTTGCCGGGTCGGACCTTCCTGTGGGCCGAGGTTGCGCATCAATTGGGGGGCGAGCTGGATTTCGCCGCTGGCGGGCAGCAACTCAAACCAGCCCGTGCCCAACAGGCCTTGCAACGCCTCCTGGCGTTCGAGTTGTTGATGGTGGCGGTGTTCGCGCAGGCGGCTGAGCAGTGGCGCGGCGAGGGCGGCGGCGAGGTTCAGCCAGTCGCGGTCGTTGCTGTGTAGCTGGCCGCTGTAGGCACCGCACAATAGCCATGCGGCGATGCCTTGGCCATCGCGATAGGGCACAAGGAAGCCATCGGCATTGCCGAAAATACTGTGCAGACGCGGGTGCTCGCCGCGCCCATAGGGTGCTTGCAGGCTCAGCGGCGTGGTGCCGTTGAGGCTGTCCAGGCAGGTCCCGAGGCGTTGGCCGGTGTGCCAGAACAGCGGTGCATCATGGTTGGCGTACTGGCTGTAGATCATCCAGCCCTGGTCTTCCTGATCGAGCAGCGCCAGGGCCACGCAGGGGATACGCCAGCGCTGCGCCACGCTGCTTAACTGTTCGTTGAACACCTCGGGCAGGCGGCTGAGGCTGCACACGCGCAGTTGCTCACTGACGCGGCTGGTCAATTGGTGGTTCTGTTCGCGCTGCTCGGCCAATTGCCGCCCGCCGAGCAAGTCGCCGATGTCTACGGCATGCAGCAGCCAGCCATTGTCGTGGGGGTGAAGCGTGCCGCGGGTGTGCAGGACTTGCCCGGCGAGCCCGTGAAAATCCAGGTCGAGGCTGTGGCGCTGCCAGTCGGCGGGCACGCCTTCAACCGTTACCGCGCTGTGGGCACTCAGCAGTTCGTGCAAGCGCGGCGAGTTAACCAGTGGCTGCAACTGTGGGCGCAGCGTGCCGCTGAGGTCGAGCACGTGGCCTTGGCTATCCAGCTGCACATGCAAGCCGGCAGACGGCGGCGCGTGCGTGTCGATTTCCAGTGCGCTATTGCGACCGAGCAGGCGCCCGAAAAGTCTGTCCCCCGAAGTCAAAACTGCAGGCTCGACTGGGCCTGCAGAATTGCCGGTAACTGCGGCACGGTGCCGATACCCGGCAGGACAATAAAGGGCATCACGGCCTGGAGGTTGGCCGAGGGGTAATTGATCTGCACCGACAACAGCCCGCTGTTGAAGGTGGTGGTGACTTGGGTGGAAGCGTCGAATTTGTAGGCGTTGGGAATCCACCACAAACGGTTGGCGACCGCTGTTTTGGCAGTGGCCTGTACGGCAGCGGGGTAGCCTTGCATATTAGGGTCCAGCCCTACGCTCAGGCGCACGGCTTCGGCGGTGGCCTGGTTGAACGACTGCAACAGCAGCAGCGGCAGGCTATAGCTGACCGTGCCGTAGAACACGGCAAAAAAAATCACGAACACGGCAATGAACTCGATGGCTGCCGCGCCTTTTTGCTTATCCGGGAGGCTTGTTTTCATCACCGCGTCTACCCTGACGGCTACTACTTGATATCAGCATAGAATCAATCAGAAAAAAGGGATGCTTTTTACGTGATTCATAGCGCAGTGGTGCTGTTGTGGTTGGGGCTGTGTGCCGTACAGGACGTTCGCCAGCGCTTGCTTGCCAATCGCCTGACGCTGGGCGCGGCGCTGTTGGCGTTGATCTACCTGGTGTGGACGGGCAACACCTGGCTCGGCGCTTCCGTCGGGCAGGGGCTGTGGGCGTTTTTTCTGGCGCTGCTATTGACCTTGCCCGGTTACGCCCTGGGCCGCCTGGGCGCCGGTGATGTGAAGCTGCTCGCGGCTTTGGCGCTGGCCTCCAATGCCGACTACCTGCTGGGATCATTTGTGGGCGCCGCGATCGCCAATTTGCTGTGGCTATTGGCAGCGCCAAAGCTTTGGCCGCTTATGAGTCAAGGGGTTAAAAACCATCTGGGTTACCTGGCACCGGATCCGTCAAGAAAACTACCGTTTGCACCGTTTTTACTGGTGGGTTTTGCCGCCACCTGTTTTTGGATCCATTTAACCGTTTGAGGGTATTAACGCTATGTACATAGTCGGAAAGTACGTCTACGTTTAATACGTGGCTGTACAGGAATATTCGTGGTGAAGGATTAGTCAAACATTTGGCTTGCAATGCATGGAGTAGCGCGTGAACAAGCTTACCTCTGCTGTAAAAGTGCTCGTGGTCGACGATCAACCGCTGATCGTGGAAGAGCTCTGTGAATTTCTTGAAAGCAGCGGTTTCCGCTGTGTCCCGTGTGAATCCAGCCAGCAGGCCTTGAAGCGTTTTAGCGAAGACGCCGAGATTGGCCTGGTGCTGTGCGACCTGCATATGCCGGACATGGACGGCATCGAATTGGTGCAGGCCCTGCAGAAGGTTGCAGGCAAGCAGCGCGCCTTTGAGGCGATCATGCTGACCGGCCGCGCAGACAAGCAGGATGTGATCAAGGCGCTGCGCGCAGGGATCGCGGATTACTATCAGAAGCCGATCAACCTCGATGAGCTGCTCGAAGGCTTGCAGCGCCAGGAGGCGGCGTTGGAGGAGCGCAAGAAAGAGCTGCAACTGGGGCATTTGAACCAGAAGCTGCAATTTCTTTCCGAGTCCATCAACGACCTGTACCAGGACCTCGACAAAGCGCGCCGCAGCCCGCCAGGGCATGAGAGCGACGAGGTGCCTGCCGAGGAGGCCGGGCCGGTGGAGATTCCGGCGATCTTCAACCAGCTGTCGCCACGTCAGCTGGATGTGGCGCGGCTGGTGGGCAAGGGGCAGACCAATTATCAGATTGCCTGTGAACTGGGCATTACCGAGAACACCGTGAAGCTGTATGTGTCGCAGGTGTTGCGCCTGACGCACATGCATAACCGCACGCAATTGGCGCTGGCGTTGTCGCCGAGTAATTCGGCGCTGCGCCAGCGAGTCACTGCCCACTGATCACTTGTGGGAGCGGGCTGATCGTTCCCACGCTCTGCGTGGGAATGCCGCCCAGGACGCTCCGCGTCCTGCTGTCAACTACCGCCCTGGGTTGTCCCGCCCGCCTTTTGATCGAAGTATTCCGGAATCGGGTGCTTGTAGCTTTCCAGCAAGCGTTGCGCCGCCAGGTCACGTTCGGCAGCGGAGGCTTTTTGCTGGGTGCTGGAGGCCGCTTTCCCGCTGGACTGCAAGGTCAGCCAGCTTTCGGTCACCGCTTGCTGCGGCGATGACGGGCCGGGCTCGATGGCCATGACGCCCAGGGGCAATGCGAGTACGGCGAGGCTGGTGAGATAAGGCATTTTCATGATTAATTCCTCAGGGTGCTTGCGGCATCACTCATGGTCGCCACCTGGTCTTTGACCTTGGCGACGGGCACGCTGGCGCCTTTGAGTTTCTCGGCGCGGGCCTGGGCCTCGGTCACCTGTTCAGGGCTCAGGTTCATTTGGCTGGCCACCTGCGCGGCCTGCTTCCAGTTGTCCTGATAGATCATCAGGGTCACCAGGTTGATCGCCGCCAGCGGGTCGCTCTGCTTGAGTTCCATGGCGGTCATGAACTCGAAGCGCGCGTCTTCCAGGCGCAGTTGGTTGAGGTACACCACGCCCAGGTCATTGCGGATTTTTTCATCCGTCGGCGCCAACCGGGCCGCGCGTTGCAAGTGCGCCAGGGCTTGGCCGTTGTCGCCTTTGGCCGAAGCCAACTGGCCCAGGCCGTGTTCGCCTTCGGCCGCCATGCAGGTGCCGATCAGGCTTTGATAAAGCCCCTGTGCCTCGCTGCGCCCGAGCAGGCGATACGCCTTGGCCTGGCGCAGGCGCACCTGGGGCAGGTTGGCCGGCAGGTTCTGCAGGTTGGCCAGGCTGGCGTGCAGCTTGCCGTCACCGGCCATTTCATCGGCCAGGTTCAGCGCCAGTTCCTGGTCCGACCCGGGTTTGGAGCAACTGCCGCCCGCCGTCAGGGCCGCCCATGGGGTTTGGCCGTTGGTGGCGCAACCCCCGAGCAGCAACAGGCTCAAACCGGCTATCAAGGCTTTCATCGGGCGGTCCTCATAAGTTACTCAAGGCCCGGGAGATGCCGATGAACGCCGGCCCCCCGAGCACGATCAGCAGGGCGGGAAACAGGAACACCATCATCACCACCGACATCTTTGCCGACATCTTCGACACGAATTCCTGGATGCGCGTGAGGCGGCGGTCGTCGAGCAATTGCTTGAGCGCCAGCAGCGATTTCATCGCACCGCCACCTTGCTGGACCAGTTGCTGGAGGATGGTGCAGGTGTCGCTGAATTCATCCACGGCCAGCATCCGCGCGGTCTTGCCCAGCTCTTCGCTCAGCTCCAGGCCCGAGTCGACACGCGTCAGGATCAGGCGCAGTTCATAGGTAAGGTCCGGCAGCAGGCGCTGCGCTTCAATGCTCAGCACGCGCAGTGCTTGTTCAACCGCCATGCCGGACTCGAACAGGATGCGCAGCAGCGGAATGAAGGTCGAGACCTCACGGGAGATACGCTGCTGGCGCGCTTTGGCGGCCCTGGCCAGGATGCGTTTGGGCAGCAGGTAGCCGATGCCCATGCCGATCAAGGGCGCCAGCCATGGCGAGGCAGTGTGGGGAAACAGCAACTGCTGGCCCACCAGCACCACGCCCAGTGCCACTAGCGGCGTGCCGACCTGCAGGGCCGCGAACATCGAGCGCTGGCTGGCCTGGCGCCAGCCAACGCGGCTGAGCAGCAGTTGGGTTTCGTTGTCCAGGCTGACCGAGCGTTGCGCGATAGGGCTGTTGCCCAATTGGCGCATCAACGTATTGAGCGTGCGTTCACGCCCCATCTGCCCCTGCAAGCGCTGGGCGACCAGGCGCTGGCCGCGCCGGTGTTTGAGCAGGTTGGCCAGCACCAGCGCCAGGGCGGCCAGGAGCATTACGGCGCTGATCAGCAGTGGGATAGCCATCTCATACGCTCCGCAGCATGCGCCACAAGGCGAAGCAGCCCAGCAGCTGCATGCCGAGTGCCACGAACAACAGGATGCGCCCGGTGCCGTCGTTCCACATGGTCATCAGGTACGCCGGGTTCACCGCCAGGAAGTAGCCGATCATCGAGATGGGCAGGGCGCCGAGCACGTAGGCGGTCACCCGGGTTTCGCCGGTCAAAGCGCGCAATTGGCGCGCGGCCTGCTCGCGCTCGCGGATCATCTTGATCAGGTTTTCCAGCAGTTCGCTGGCGTTGCCGCCATAGCGATGGTTGATCTTCAAGCCCAGCGCAAACAGGCGAAACTCATCACGCTCGTAGAACTCGGCAAAGTCGTGGGTCGACTCCGGCAGGCTCACGCCCAACTGTACGTTGCGCTGAATACGGCCCATGGCCTGTTGCAGCGGGTCTTCGCTGATCTCGATGCCGCCCAGCACCGAGTCCGCCAGGGTGCGCCCGGCCTTGAGGCTGCGCACGGTGTGGTCGAGCAATTGCGGTAGCTGTTCGATCATGCGCTTGATGCGCCGCTGGTAGCGCCAGGCAATGTACAGGCGCAGCAGCAGCGGCGGCAGCACCAGCATCACCAGCAGGCCGAGCCAACCGGCCACCAGCAGCCCCAACGCCACGCCCAAGGCCCAGATGGCCAACCACAGGCCCAGGCTGTCGGTGGGCTTGCCCAGGCCTGCGCGCAGGAACATCCGCTCCACGCCACTCCACTGGTTGGCTTCTTCGCTGAGCTGCGGCTGGCCCTCGGCGAGCCGGCTCAGCACCCGCTCGGTCTGGGCTCGGCGCAGGCCGTTCTGAAAGGAGCGGATCGACAGGCCGATCAGGATCAGGCAGATGAGTAGCAAAATGGCCCCGGTCATGGTCATGTCCCTTTCAAGGCTAAGCCGGTTCGCGGCGCAGTTTATCGCCGGCCGGGTTGACCGCTTCGCGCAAGAAGCCGAAGCCGGTGCGCCGGTCATGACGGAACAGGGTATTGGTCACGTACACGTCTTCACGGACACCGACCACCTCGACCACTTCGCTGACGCAGCGACGCCCGTCCGGCAAGCGGGTCAACTGGATCACCACATCGAGCGCCGCGCAGATCATCTGCCGCAGGGTTTTCTCCGCCACCACACGGCCGGTCAAGCCCACCAGGGTTTCCAGGCGCAGCAGCGCATCGGCGGCGTTGTTGGCGTGTACGGTACTCATGGAACCGTCGTGGCCGGTGTTCATGGCGGTGAGTACATCAAGCACTTCCACGCCGCGGATCTCGCCAAGGATGATGCGGTCGGGGCGCATCCGCAGGGCGTTGCGGATCAGGTCGCTGGCCTTGACCTCGCCATGGCCCTCGGCATTCGGCGGGCGGGTCTCCAGGCGCACCACATGGGGGTGGCCCAGTTGCAGCTCGGCCACGTCTTCGATGGTGACCAGGCGTTCATGGGGGTTGATCAGTTGGCTGAGAATATTGAGCAGCGTAGTTTTACCGGTGCCGGTACCGCCGCTGATCAGGATATTGCAGCGCTTGCCCACGGCTTCCTGGAAGAAATCGAAGATGTTCTGGTCGATGGTCTGCATCGCCACCAGGTCACTGCTTTTCAGCATGTCCTTGCGAAACTTTCGAATCGACAGGCACGGCCCATCCAGGGCAATCGGCGGGATGATCGCATTGACCCGGCTGCCATCCGGCAGACGTGCATCGACCATCGGCGACGACTCATCCAGCCGCCGCCCCAGCGGTGCGAGGATGCGTTGCATCACGCGTTCAACGTGGTGCGAATCAATAAAGCGCAGGTCGCTTTGATGCAGCAAGCCGTCACGTTCGATAAACACCCGGTGCGGGCCGTTGACCAGGATTTCGGTCACGGACGGGTCGCGCAGCAACACTTCCAGTGGGCCGAAACCAGTCAGTTCATCGACGATCTCTTCGGCCAGGCGCTCCATCTCATAACGGGAAATCGCCAGGTGCATGCGGTTGATATATTCGGCCACTTTGTCGATGACAAACTGCGCCAGCAGCGGGCGTGAACCCTCGAGCAAATTTTTGCCCGACTCCTCGATGGCATCGATGATGTAGCGATGCAGCACCAGCTTGAGCCCGTCGTGGTCAGTGTTGCCGCCGACGCCGCGAGCGGGTGAACCGAAGAGTTTTTCACCGTTCATTTGCCGGCTCTCAGCAAGCGTTCAAACCAGGTGTGCGAGGGTTTTTTCATGCCTTCGGAGCGCTTCGCCAGGCGCTCGCCCAGGGCTTTGAGGTTGTGGGTCAGGGTTTCTCGCGGGGCCAGGGCGAACAGGGTTTGCCCTTGGTTCTTGGCGTTCAGGCGCACCTCCGGGCTCAGCGGCAGCACCGCGATCACCTCCAGCCCATAGCTTTTGCCCAAGGCATCGGCGTCGGGCGCACAGCCTTTGATGTAGCGGTCGACCAACAGCTTGGCGTGTTCCAGCTTCATGCCTTTTTCGCGCCACTGATTCAGCACGCCAAGGTTGCGCCGGCAGTCCAAAACGCTCTGGTCGGTGCACCACAGCAGCTTGTCGCAGTGGCTGACAAAGGTGCGCAGCGCTTCGCTGTCCGGCTGGCCGGCGAGGTTCACCACGATGTGCTGGAAGTGCTGGCGCAAGGCACTGAGCAGCATGTACAGCTCGGCCGCGCTGGTCTGTTCCAGCGGCTCGTCGCCGGGAGCGTAGGCAAGGATGCGTAGGCCGTCTTCGGCACAGGTAAACGCGCTGTTGATCAAGGTAGTGTCCAGGCGCCTGAGGTGGCGCAAGGCATCGCCGAAATTGAACGAGCTTTCCAGCCCCAGCAACGCCAGGCTGTCACCGCGCGGCAGGCCCAGGTCGAGTAATAGGGTTTGCTGGCCGCTCTTTTGCACCACCAGCGCCAAGTGGCTGGCCAGCAGTGCGCCGTCAGCATTGCTTTGGGTGCCGTACAGCACGGTCAGGCCACCGAGTTGAGTGTTGGTGGTCACCGGCGGCAGGCGTTTGCTCAGGCGGCGTACCAGCCCGGCGACTTCGCTGGAACGTGAGCCGTAGGCGACAAAATCACGCGCACCGGCGCGCATGGCATTGAGCACCAGCTGGTTGTCCATGCCATCGCCGAGGGCGACGATAGCAAGCATCGGCTTGGCCTCCAGCGCGCCTTCGATCAGCGCGCTCTGGGCCACCACGTGTTCGCGGTCGAGGCCTACAAACACCAGGTTGGCGAAGGTCACGTCCACCAGCGCCAGCAACTCGTCGAGGGTGCCGCTGCCGGCGCTGACCACTTGGCCAAGCGGCGCCAGCGCGCCCTGCAGCCATTCCAGGTCGGTGGTGTTGCGCGTGATTGCCAGAAACGTCTGGCTCAGGCTATCGCTCATTGAGACAACCCATTGAGTCGGTCGAAATTGCCGTTTTCCAGGAAGTACAGCCGGTACCAGTTCGGGTCGTAGTTGCGCAGCTTCTCGCCGGGCAAGGACGGCAGTTGGGCGTTGGCGGCCAGCGGCTGCACCAGGTGCGGCGTGACGATCATCAGCAGCTCTTTGTCCTGGCGGTTGACTGACGAATCGCGAAAGAACGCACCGAGAATCGGGATATCGCCCAGGCCTGGAAACTTGCTGATGTTGGTGGTGTTGGTGCTGCTGATCAGGCCGCTGATCACGAAACTTTCGCCGTCGGCCAGCGATACGCTGGTGTCGGTGCGGCGGATGGTCAGCGCCGGTACCTGAATGTTCTGGATCGTCACGGCGTTGGTGTAGTCCAGTTCGCTGACTTCCGGCGCCACTTTGAGAGAAATACGGTTACGGTCGATCACCGTCGGCGTAAGTGTCAGGCGAATGCCGAATTCCTTGTACTCGATCGAGATGTTGTTGCTGGCGCTGCTGGGCACCGGGATTGGTACTTCGCCGCCAGCCAGGAACGTCGCGCTTTGCCCGCTCATGGCCACCAGGCTTGGGCGGGCCAGGGTGTAGGCAAAACCGCTGCTTTCCAGTGCGTTGATCATGGCGGAGACACGCCCGCCACCGAAGCCGATATTGAAGTTACTGTCGCTCACCGGCAGTCGAAAGGTGCCGGCTGTCGGGGATACCAGTTTAGGGCTGCCCAGGAAAAAGTTGCTGCCGATGCCGAGGATCTTGGTGCTGGCTTCCTTGAGTTTGGAGCGGCTGACTTCGACGAAACGGATGTCGGTCTGCACCTGGCTGGGCAGCGTCGGGTCTTCGGACGGCGACAGCGACAGGCTGGTCAATGCCGAGGTGGCCTTGCCTTTGACGAACACCATGCTCTGGCGCGGCGTGGTCGAACAGGCGGTCCAGACCATCAGGCTGGTGGTGCCGGAGGCGACACCGGTGAGCAGGAAACCGCGATCGCCGTTGAGGTGTACGTCAGCAATTTTTGGGTCGCCAATCGCCAGGCGTGTGATGGCCACGGGAGATTGCAGCTCCTGTTGCAAGCCCTCACCCACCGACAGTGCTGCGGGTAATTGGCCCAGGCTGCCGCAGTTGCCCGGGGCGGCTGCAACGAGCCCCACAGACAAGTTCGACAGCATCAGGGCACAGGCGATTTTCAGCGTGAACACCGGTGCGAAACGTCGGTTCATGCACAGCATCCTTGTTCAGTCGGGTGTTTGTTGGGTGGCTTGATTGCCGCGTATCACCTCGACACCGGAGCGGCGTGCGGGGCCACCCTGGGCGACTTTTTTGGGCGCCTGGACGAAGGCCAGTTGGGTGAATTGGTAGAGGTCGCGGTTGGCGCTTTGCAACTTGCCCGGTGCATCGCTTTCACCGGCCCAGTAGTGGCTCAGCAAGCGTTCATCGGCGCTGCGCACGGCCAGGCGCAAGGTGCCGGCCTGGGTCGCCAGCATCAGTTGGCTCAGCAATTGTTCGGGCACCGCCAGCACCACGGTGCGAGAGGGCGCATGGCGCTGGGCTTTTTCTTCGGCGGTCATTGCCGGCGGTGAAGCGGGAGCGCCGTCGTTGGTCAGGCCCATTTGATCGCCGACGCTGAGCAGGCGCATGGCGGGGATCACCACTTGGGCGGATTGTTCGACGTTGGCGACGTCCTGGCGCAGGTACAGCAATACGTCCACATAGTCGCCGGGGCTCAACTGGCCGGCTGCGCCAATCACTTCATCGACGGCAACCGCCAGCGCGCGTTCGTTGGGGCGGATCATGCGGGCCAGCGGGCCGCCCGGGCTGAAGCTCTCATCGTTGAGCCAGGTGCCGGCCTGCAGGGCGCGCCACGGTGTGCGGCCGATGGCCTGGTCGACACTGGTCATACTGCCCGCTGGCGCTGTGCGCAGTTTTTCGATGCTCAGGTCTGCGGCGGTCAGGGCAATAAAGGGCGGGACATCGTGGGCCAGTACCACCACCGATTGGCGGGTCTGGTCCTCGACCACGGCGACGGCTTTTTCTACCGGTGCGGTGGGCGGCGGTGGCGGCGCCGGGGCAGGTTCGCGGCTGAGCACCAACCCCCAGTAACCGGCAAACAGCGCACCTACAAGCAGCACACCGGCCAACACCATGCTGAGACGCGTGTTCATGACGGCTCTCCTTTTCCTGTTGCACTAAAACCCATCGATCCCAACAGGCTAATTCCGCAACTCGGCTGCTATGAACAGTGACTAACTATTTCGCTATTTGAAGGTAGTTCAGCTAGGACGAAATGCCATTACTGACAGAAAGATTTCTTTGCGAAGGCCCTCGATAGCCTTAAAAACAAGGGATTCAGGCGCCAGTAAAACGACCACTACTTTGTGATTAATCAGTTCTTACAGTTGTGAGGGCGGGGTTTGTTGACAATGCTCAGGTGGCACATGGCAATTACTGTGCAGCACCGAGCTAGGGCGTCTGGTCGCCCAAAGGAGTAGTACGATGATCCTCGAACTGTTGATTAAACTCCATGTTCAACTTCAGCTACTTTTTCATCGCAAAGAAGGCGCGACCGCGATTGAATATCTGATTCTGGTGGCAATTGTAGCATTGGTGATACTGGCAGCCGGGACGACGCTGGGGCCTCAGATTACGGCCTTCTTTGCCAGGATTCAGGCGGCGATTACCGCGTTGTGAGTTTGGGGTGGCCTGTTGTTGATTTCAGACGGTTTTGATTGGTGACAGCAGGTAGTGCCCATGAATGCTGCAGCCGCACCTTTACGTCAACAAATCCTGTTGGTGGACGACGAAGAAGATGCCCTCGTAGAACTGGCGGAGTCGCTGGAGAACGAGGGCTTCGTTTGTTTTACCGCTACCTCGGTCACGTTCGCTTTGCAGGAGCTGACCCTGCACCCTGACATTGCCCTGGTCATCACTGACCTGCGTATGCCTGAGGAGAGTGGGATATCGTTGATCAAGCGCTTGCGCGAGCATACCAGTCGCTCGCATCTGCCGGTGATCGTGATGTCCGGCCATGCCGAGATGGATGATGTGAGCGACATGCTGCGCTTGCAGGTGTTGGATCTGTTTCGCAAGCCCATCTATCTGGTGCGGTTGATTGATACGCTTAACAGTCTTTTTCCTTTGCGCAAGTCTCGGTTGTAGCTGGGCTGGGGAGGGTTGAGTACGTATCCGTTGTTTGGGTAACGGCTACTTAGGGTTCCGCCCTGACGGCGGGTCACTTTTTGAAGGACCAAAAAGGTAACCAAAAAGTCCTCGC
>NZ_JAAAFV010000019.1:0-16901 GCF_019352915.1 Pseudomonas sp. Xaverov 259
CACCGCATTCGCGAGCAAGCCCGCTCCCACAGTTGACCGCATGCAGCTTTGAAAATGATGTCGGCTGCGGATTTGCATGCACTGAAGAGTTGCTTTTCTGTGGGAGCTGGCTTGCCTGCGATGCAGATACCTCGGTTTATCAGGCACACCGAGTTGATGCCATCGCAGCGGTGCGACGATTCGACAAGCCAGCTCCCACCTTTGACCGAGTGTGGCTCTGCTGTTGCTGTTGCTCCGGCCCTTACATCCTTTTCGCTGGCGAAGTCAGCAGTCTTTTGATCTGCGCTTTTGATCGTGATCTTGATCTGAGAGCGCCCCGTTAAACACGATGGCCCATCGCGGCGACCCCCCAAATCACTGTCGGATTGCGGGCATGCCGAGCCATAGCGAGGCACCGAGTGTTGGGGCGAGGACCTTTTGGTTACTTTTGCGTCCTTGCAAAAGTGACCCGCCGTCAGGGCGGAACCCTAAGCCGCCATCACCGCAGCAACGGATATGTACCCCGACCAAATACCCCCCCCGCCAAACCGCCATCGCAGGCAAGCCCGCTCCCACATTTAGATTTATGTGGGTGCTTAGATCACGCCACACACCAGCCGCTCACCGCCACCACCCAGCGGCTTGGGCATGTCCGAATGGTTGTCGCCCCCGGCATGGATCATCAGCGCACGGCCTTTGATCTGCGCGATGGTTTTCAAGCGTGGCGCCAGCACTGGGTTGTTGGACATGCCGTCCATATTCACGTAAAGCGCCGGCAGGTCACCCAAATGGCCGTCAGCGTATGGCCCCAGGTGCTTGCCGGTTTTTTCCGGGTCGAAGTGCCCGCCGGCGGCAAGTGCCGCGACTTTCACGCCATCTTTCACGCCCGCCTCGCAGCTGCCGTTTTCATGGATATGAAAGCCATGCACGCCCATCGGCAGCGACTTCAGGTCCGGGGTAAAAATCAGCCCGTAGGCCGATTCGCTGATGGTCACCGTGCCCACTGGTTGCGGTGCGCCATCGGTACTCACCAGGTTGACCGGGACTTGCAGCGAAGCCGCCTGGGCGGAACCGACGGCCAGGAGGCCGAGCAGGCTGAGGATAAGGGAGCGATTCATACAGGTAGTTCCTGAGGGTTGTGGGTGTTGGGCAGTCTCGGGAATAACAACGATTGGCGCGGGCGAATAATTCCGTTGGAAAAAACATATTTTTCCAACGGAATAACCCCAGGGTGTCAGCTGTTTTGCAGGCCCGCCTGAGTAAATCGAGGCAGCATGGCGGCGCCACCGCAGTGACGGCAGCCATATACGCCGAGCACCACCGGCTGCTTCACCACCGGTTCGCGATCGAACCAAGTGGGCGCGACGAACCGGTAACCTTGGCCCGCTGCGGTGGCGATGTAGAACGAGTCAGCGTCGCCCAGCACGCGGCGCAGGGTCTTGATTTGTGTGCGCAGGTTGCATTCCTCCACCACCAGCCTGGGCCAGGCGATGTCGAGCAGTTGGTGTTTATGCAGCAGCTCACCCGGCCGGGAGGCGAGGGCGATCAGCAGGGCCAGGGCGCGGCTGCCGAGGTTCACGGGTTGCCCGTGCTTGAGCAACAGATGACGTTGGGGCAGCAGGTGGAACGGGCCGAAGTGAATGCCCAAAGAGGCGTCATCGGTGAGGTGGCTGCGAGTCGAGTACGTCATGTCAGTTAACCTTTGTGCGTGGAAATCACAGCCCGGCGCGGCTCCTTTTCGCACCGGGCTGCCGGGGAGGGTCAGGTATTGATCGCCGGGATCGGATCAGACGGATAATCGCCATCCATCGTCGGGCCACCGGTGAGGCCGTATTGCTGCAGCACCGGTGCCAGTTGCCCGTAGAACGCGTCTTGCGCCTTGCCATGGGCATCGGCCAGGGCGAACGGCAGGAACGCGCTGCCGATACCGCCGAGAATTGCCGTGGCACCGCCAAGGATGCCGCTGATGGTGCCGGCCACCGCGCCGATTTCGGTGGCGCCATACAAACCGGCCCCGGCTTCCACCAGGCCGGCGACAGCCGCACCGGTGCCGAGCACACCGGTGGCCACCGAGAAACTGCCGCTGAGGTAGTCGCCTTTTTTCAACGAGTCGACGCCGCCGATAATCCCGATCACACCGCCGATAATGCCGCCGGCCGAACCGATGATCTTGCCCGCCGCGCCGATATTGGCGATCTGTTGCGGCGACAGCGGGCCTTTGCCCACCGGCACTTTGCCGGGGAAATCACCAATGGTGCCGCCGTCCGGGCGGTTGACCCAGGTCACGCCATAGCCGGCTTCCTTGGCGTATTTGGTCCCGCCTTCGAGCAGCAACCCGGCAAATTGCAGGCCCGCCGATACGCGGTTGGCATCCGCCACCGGGGTGGTGCTGCCGCTGGCCGAACGCGCCATGAGCACGCCGCTCATCAACACGGCGCTGCCGATATGCAGCAGGCCCTGCTTGAACGCCGGGCTGACATCGCCGAACTTCATGCCTTCGATGGCCTTGGGCAAGGCGTCGGCAATCTTGTTGCCCTGGCGGCCGATGTCCCACACCGAGCGCAGCATCGACACCACCTGCGCCGGGTCGATCTTGCCGCCGTCGGAGGTGGTGAACATCTCGGGGTCTTTTTGCTGCGCGTCGTTGATCGCAGCGGTGACTTTGGCTTCGTCGAAGTTGCCATTGCCATCGCCAAGCGTAACGTTCAGCGTGTCGGTGGTGGCACCGCCGAGCAACGCATCGCCAAGGTTTTCGTTGAAGTTGACCTGCAAGGTCGCCGCGTCATCCGCCGTGGCCTTATCACCGAGAAAGGCCTGGGCCGACGCGGTGCTGGCGGCGAAACTGCTGGCCGCCACGGTCGGGTCCAGGCCGCCGGCCACCGCATCGGTGAAGGCTTTGCCGGTCACCAGTTGGTTCTTGTAATAGCTTAGGATCGCGTCGCTCTGGCCTGCATTGGCGGCGATTTTGGTCAGGTCCACATGGCCGTTGCCACCCAGTGCCAGGTTGGCGATGGTCGCATCGTTGGCGGCGTTTTGCAGGCCCATGCCCATGTCGATCTGCTTGCCGTTCTGGTCCTTGGCATTGAGGTTGTCGGTGAGGTTCTTGCCCGATTCGATGCCGCCTTCAAAATAGTTCTGCATCGCGACCTTCATGCTCGGGTCGGCGCTCACGATATCGCTGAGCGCGGGGCCGCGATTGTTCTGCAAAAAGCTTTGCACGTCCGGGTCCGCCGACAGGGTCTCAATGCCGCTTTGCAGCTGCGCCTTGATCTTGTCTTCGTTGGGGTTCAGGCCCCAGTTGGGCGAGGTGTACTTGTCCATCAAACCTTCGTTGCCCACGTAGTCGCTGACCAGCAAGCGCGTTTGTGCATCGGTCAGTTGCACCATCACCGCGGCTTTTTGTTCCCCTGTGTAGTTCTGCGGGTTGGCGAGGATATCGGCGGTGAGCTTGGAGGTGTCCACACCGGCGACGGCATCGCGGGTGGCGGCGCCGTCGAGGAAGGTCAGGGTGTCGCTGTCGGTTTTCGGCGCCTGTTTCTCCAGCCATGCACCGATGTTGTCGCGGGTGCCGAGGTTGTCGGATTTGCCGGTGGCGGGGTTGTCACCGCCGGTTTCCAGGGCGTGGAACATGCCGGGGCGCGACCACATCGCGGCAGCGCCGGTCAGTTCGTTGCTCAAGGCCGAATCACTGCCCAGGGCTTGCAGGTTATCGGGGCGGATCATGCCGTCGTTGCTGCGCTGGTTGTCACCTGGGCGCATGGCGGTGCCGGAACTGGCGACCAGGGTTTCGTTAGCCATCACTATGGCGGCGGACTTGGCGTTGGCCTGGGCCAGGTCGCCTGGGTGGCTGCCCATGAAGCTGGCATAGGACTTCGCCGCCGCGCCTATGTCGCTGTTGGTATTGCTGATGAAATGGTCGACGTCGGAATGGGTGATCACATTGTCGGCTTTACCGCGACCGCCACTGTCCAGCGCGGCCATCAGGTTCGGGCTGCTGGCCACGTACTTGAGCACGGCCTGGGCTTGGGGCGGCAAGCTGGTCGGCGGGTTGGCAAAGTCGATTGGCGCGCCGTGCAGGCCCCAGGCGTCCCAGTTCTGCGAGAGTAATTGCGCGGCGGCGCGCGTGCGGTTCAGGTCGAGTTCTTCTTTGGTCGGTGTTGTGCTGGTGTTGCCGGTGATGCTGTTCCAGTCCTTGGTGCCGGCCACGCCGAACGATGAGTTGTCGATCCACGAGGTGTCCGAGGCGCCTGCCGCACCGGTAGTGCCGGCGTAAAGCTTGGCCACCTGGTCGTACAGGGCAGGGGTGATGTCCTGGGACACGATCACCTTGTCGCCGGATGCGGTCTGGTAGCGAATCAACCCAGGCCCGACTTCCTCGGGCGGGCCGATATCAGTGGCCGGGTCGATGCTCTCGTTGGGGCCTGCCAGGCGATAGCCTTCGGCGCCGCTGGCATTGATGGCTGAGAGCTTGGTGAAGTCGCCGCTGACCTGATCGAACAGCTGCGGCGTGTCTTTCTGGCTGACCACCACCTTGTCACCCGAGGCGGTTTCATAGCGGATCAAACCCGGGCCCAGTTCCGTCGGGCTGCCGATGGCCGTGTAGTTGCCCAGCCCCGGCGCCACGGTGCTCGCATCGGCCTGGGTGTAGCCGGCCGCTTTACTGTCGCTGAGGTTCTTTTCGAAGCTGGCATCGTTCTGCTGCGCGTTGTACTGGTTGACCAGTGTTTCGTAGAGGCGCGGGTTATCGATTTGTTTGAGCGTCACCGGCTTGTCGCTGCCCAGCGGTGTGTAGGTGATGCTGTTATTCACCGGTGCCTGCACGTTTTGATAGGACAGTGGGATCGACGGGCCACGGATCTTCGAAGGGTCGAAGGTCGGCTGGTTGACGGCGGTGTACAACGCGGTTTCGAATTTTTTCTGCGAGCCGTCTGTGCCCGGTGTTTCGGCAGGGTCACGACTACTTGGGATCGCTGGCATACATGCTCACCTGGAAGTTGTTTCATATATCAGGGCCTGCACACTGAACATTCGGCTATTAGTGCAACTGTACTAATCGGGCGCAGGAAATTAGTTGCCCACGAGCATTAAGGCCGCTCGCGCCGAGCTATAAAACGCGATGAGTAAGTCGCTTTTGTTACAAATGGAAATATCTCCCAAGTTGGGCAAAAGGCTATTAGCGAAAAATGTGAAGTCGATACAAAAAACACGCCGAAGTCGTGATGGGCCACGCGTTTAGTCGGTATGAATTCGTCAAATTTTGTTCAATAACTTTTCAGGCTGCGCGCGCAAAGCCAAGGAAATAAGGGCTTTGGCCCTGTTTGAATGTTTCGCTAAAAGTTCCACGGGCGAACACGCATGAGTTTTTCTCAATGCCTGGTTGAGCCAAACATTTCACACCCGGTAGCCGAAACGTTTCACAAGCTTTCACAGCGAAGGCGTTTTGATCGTGAGTAGTATGGCCCCCATGCAAACCCACGACGGTTCGAAAGCTCACTGTCTGACGTTTTGGGCATTTACCGGGTTTGCATACTTTCAGCTTGCTGTTGCGCAACTGAATAACTTCCCTATCGATGCAAGGAGATGAACATGGCTGATGTCCCACCAGTAAAAGCCGGCGGCGCCGACGACGCTATCGCGAAGATGGAAGCGACCTTCAACATGGCTATCGAGAAGTCGGCCAAGATCACCGAAATCAGCACCGCGAAAAAAGCTGAGCTCGACGCCACCAAACAGCGTCCGCAGAACTGATTTGCCAAACGGGCGGCGCCGGCGCTGCCCGTTTACCTTCTGATTCTTGACCCCGTTGCACATTTTCAAGGGGGCAAACCCACACATGACAGCCTTGATTTCTTTGGGGCCGGTGGCCGCGTCTGGCGCACCGACCCTCACTGTGACCGCCGGTTTGCACCAGGGCAGTTCCCTGGTGCTCGATCAGCCTGTCTACACCATCGGCGCGGACCTCGCGGCCGACCTTGTGCTCAGCGACCCCGGTATCGCCGGCCTGCACCTGCGCCTGCGTTTTGAGGGCGGCCACGTGGCGGTCGAAGCCTTGGGCGGTGAAGTGCTGGTTAATGGCACCATGGGAATTCCCCAGGGCAGTGGCCATCGCGCGCGACTGCCTTTGCAACTGCGCATCGGCACCGCCGGTGTGAGCCTGGCGCTGCCTGAAGAGGCTGAACAACCCTCCCATGCCCCGCGCACATTAACCCCTTGGGTTGTCGCACTTGGCCTGCTGTTTATCTGTGCAGGGGCGCTGGCCTTTCGCAGTGACCCGCCGTCGGCGCAGGCGGCGGCAGTGGTTGCTGTGCCGGCGATTAAACAGCCGTCCCGCGAACAGGCCAAGACCTGGCTGGAACAGCAGTTGCGAGCCGCCCATCTGGATACGGTGAGCGTCACCAACAGCAATGGCCAGCTCAGCGCCGAGGGCAGTTTCGAGCAGTCACAAAAGCCCCAATGGCTGGCCCTGCAACAAGCCTTCGACCAGCGTTACGGCCAGCAGATCGTGCTCAACCCCCGCGTTGCCGTGCGTGCCGATGCGGCGCGCCCACGCGTGCGCTTCCAGGCCGTGTGGTTCGGCACCCACCCCTATGTGATCAACGACAGCGGCAAGCGCCTGTACCCCGGCGCGGCGCTGGCAG
Organism: Pseudomonas sp. Xaverov 259; assembly: GCF_019352915.1. Taxonomy (NCBI): domain Bacteria; kingdom Pseudomonadati; phylum Pseudomonadota; class Gammaproteobacteria; order Pseudomonadales; family Pseudomonadaceae; genus Pseudomonas; species Pseudomonas sp. Xaverov 259. The sequence continues at coordinate 6,618 of NZ_JAAAFV010000019.1, forward strand.
ACAACTGGGTGCTGGAACGCATCGAGAACAACCAAGTGATCCTCGCCCGTGGCGATGAGCGCTTCACCTTCACCTTATGAGTCGGTCTATGGGACGTATACACATGCTCGTTCCCACGCTCTGCGTGGTAATGCCGCCCCGGACGCTCCGCGTCCTGAAATCAGCGCAATGCTTGACCCCTGCGCAAGGTGACGCAGAGCGTCACAGGATGCATGCCCACGCAGAGCGTGGGAACGATCAACAGGCCCAGGCATGAAAGTCGAACCCCGCCCGTTAATTCCCAGTGATGTGCGCAGCGCGCCCATCGAAGCCATTCGCCCGGTTAATTCACGCCAGGCCACCGCCTTCGAGGCGGTGCTCAAGACCCGCAAGACCCAAACCCGCCGCTCGCTGCGCAGCGACCTTGAAGCCCTCACCAGCGCCGCCGGGGTGGACTCCCTGCTGTTCGGCAGCGCCCGTTCCCTGGAGCTGTTGGAGCATGTGATGGAACACATTCTGCCGAGCCTGGACGCCGAGCCCGAGATCAAGGCGCTGGCCCATGACCTGATCAGCGAAGAGATCGAGATGCGCCGCAACCTCGAACAGCAGCGCTCAGAGGTACATGCCTGATGGCCCGTGATAACGAGGACGCCGTGCAATTGCTCAAGGGCATTGGTGAGCTGTACCGGCGCAATGGCCAGTCCCAGCGCGCCCTGGTGATGTTGCTGATTGCCGTCAGCGTCGCGCCCCACGACCGCGTGCTGCTGCGCGCGCTGGTCTTGGCGTTCACCGACAGTGGCGATGCCACCCGGGCACTCGGCGCCCTCGACCGCTTGGTGGCGCTGGAAGGCGAATCCGCCAGCCTGTTGCTGCTGCGCGCCCGTGCGTTGTGGTACGGCGAGCGCAAGGACGAAGCGCGCCAGTGCTTCAAACGCTACTTAGCCGCACGCAGGGCCAACCCATGAGCGTACTCAATCGCTTGAACAACGTGGCGCGCATGGCCGCGCAGCGCACCGACGTGATCATCGTCGCGTTCATGCTGATGGCGATTGTGATGATGATCATCCCGCTGCCCACCTACCTGGTGGACATGCTGATCGGCCTCAATATTGCCCTGAGCATCCTGATCCTGATCGTGGCGTTCTACATCGGCCACTCCGTGGAGTTCTCTGCGCTGCCGCCGCTGATTCTGCTCAGCACCTTGTTTCGTTTGTCGCTGTCGATCACCACCACGCGCCTGATTCTGCTGCACGGTGACGCCGGCCATATCGTCAAGGCGTTCGGTGACTTTGTGATCGCCGGGCAAGTGGTGGTCGGCATGGTGGTGTTCCTGATTATCACCGTGGCGCAGTTTGTGGTCATCACCAAGGGCGCCGAGCGCGTTGCGGAAGTGGCGGCGCGTTTCACCCTGGACGCCATGCCCGGCAAGCAGATGAGCATCGACAACGACCTGCGCAATGGCGATATCGACCAGCCCGAAGCGCGCCGCCGGCGCTCGCGCCTGGAGCGCGAAAGCCAGATGTTCGGCGCAATGGACGGCGCGATGAAGTTCGTCAAAGGCGACGCCATCGCAGGGCTGGTGATCCTCGCGGTCAACCTGCTGGGCGGCATGCTGATCGGCATGATCGAACGCGACATGCCATTCGGCGTGGCGGTGCACACCTATTCGCTGCTGACCGTGGGTGACGGCCTGATCGCCCAGATCCCGGCGCTGTTGATTTCGGTGGCGGCGGGCACTGTCGTGACGCGGGTCAACAGCGACGGCGAGGCCGGCGACCTGGGCAGCGAGATCATCAAGCAACTGGGCGCCAGCTACCGCGCACTGGGCTTGACGGCGCTGATCATGCTCGGCGTGAGCCTGTTGCCAGGCTTCCCGACCTGGGTTTTTATCGGCTTGTCCCTGGCCTTTGGCGGTGCAGCTTTGCTGATGTATCGCCGGCACACCCGTCAACCCCAGGGTGAACTTGAAGCGCTGGTCGAGGAATTGCCGCCGGTGGTCGAGGTTCAGGCCGAACTGGATGACAACCTGTTGCCCGACAGCCGTGTACTGCTGACCCTCGGCAGCGGCGTATCCCAGAGTGCGCCGCGCCAGCTGTTGCGCCAGCGTGTCGAGGCGCTGTGTCACGACATTCGCACCGAGCTTGGCGTGGATGTACCGGTGCCAGGCATCTACATGGAAGCCAAGGCCACGCCGGGCAGTTTCCGCGTGTCGCTGGAAGGCGTGCCGGTGAGCGAGGGCGAATTGCCGATCAACTGCCTGTTGTTGCAGGATGACCCGGTGCATGTGCAGTTGCTCGATATCGCCACCGTGCAAGCCGATTCACCGCTCAACGGCCGCACTGCGCACTGGATCGAACGTCAGCACGAAGACGTCTTGCGCAACGCCGGCATCGGCTTTTTGCTCCCAGACGAAGTGCTGCGCGGTGTGTTGGAACGCAGCCTGCGCCGCTATGCCGCGGACTTCCTCGGCATCCAGGAAACCCGCCTGTTGCTCGAACGCACCGAAGCCACGTACGGCGAGCTGGTCAAAGAGGCCCTGCGCCTGGTGCCGCTGCAACGCGTGGCCGAAACCCTGCGCCTGCTCGTCGGTGAAGGCGTGTCGATCCGCAACCAGCGCGCCTTGCTCGAGGCCATGGTGGAGTGGGGCGCACGCGAAACCGACGCCGGGCGCCTGGCCGAGCATTTGCGTGCCGCACTGGCGCGCCAGATCAGTCATCAATACGCCGACCGTAACCGGGTGATCGGAGCTCTGGTATTGGCGCCGGGCCTGGAAGACCAGCTGCGGGCGTCCTTGCGTCGCCAGGAGCCGCAGCGTGAGTTGATCCCCGAAGAAGTCAGCCGCGCCTTGCTCGCGCAACTGCGTCAGGCTTGCGAGAACACCTGTGAGGCCAACAGCGCCGTGTTGCTGGTGCACCCGGAACTGCGCCGCAGCTTGCGCCGGCTGGTGCTGCGCGGCGAGTTGGAGCTGGCGGTGCTGTCGTTCCGCGAGTTGGCCACCGAGTACAACCTGCAAGCGCTGGTGACCATCAGCCTCACCGATATTTCCAATCGCCGCGCGCCTGCTGCGGCTTCCGTCACCCCCCTGGCGTCTGCCTCATGATGCGTTTTTGTGTGTTGTTGCTCGCTTTGATCGCGTGTACCAGTCAGGCCCAGGACATTGGCCGAGGCGCTGGCGGCTCGATCAACCTGGCGTCCGGTGAAGGGCGCATTCTGCATTTTGTCGCGCCGGTGGATTCGGTGCTGGTGGCCGAACCGAATGTGGCCGACCTGCAAGTGGTGTCGCCCGGTACGATCTATATCTTCGGCAAGGCGCCGGGCAACACCAGCCTTATTGCCCTTGGCAACGACGGCAAGCAGCTGGCCAGCCTGACGCTTTCGGTCAGCAGTGACAGCCAGGCGGTGACCACGCCGATGCAGACGCTGCACCCCGGCAATGGCGCGCAGATCAGCGGCGCCGGCAACCGCCTGATCGCCAAGGGCACGCTAGGTTCGGTGGCCGAGGCCACCGACCTCAACGCGTTGCTCAACCCTCAGGGCCAAGGTTTCCAGAGCGCGATCAACACCGCCGAATATGCCGGCGCCGCCCAGGTCAACCTGCGGGTGCGCTTTGCCGAAGTATCACGTTCCGAGCTGCTGCACTACGGCGTTAACTGGAACGCGATGTTCAATAACGGCACGTTTTCCTTCGGCCTGATCACGGGCGGCCCATTGGCGGCGGCGACGGCCGGTGGCTTGGCGACAGCGGGCACCGGTTCCGGCAATGTGAATATCGACGGCATGCTCGATGCGTTGCAGGCCAACGGGATCTTGCAGATCCTCGCCGAGCCGAATATCACCGCCATGACCGGCCAGACCGCGAGCTTCCTCGCCGGCGGCGAAGTGGCGATTCCGGTGCCGGTCAACCGCGACCTGGTGGGCATCGAATACAAATCCTTCGGCGTGTCGCTGCTGTTCAACCCGACCTTGCTGCCTAACGGGCGCATCGCCCTGCAAGTGCGCCCGGAAGTCAGCAGCGTGGTCAGCGGCGGTACGGTGGATTTCGGCAACTTCCATGTGCCGTCCTTCAGCGTGCGTCGCGCCGATACGCGGGTGGAAGTCGGCAGTGGGCAGACGTTCGCCATTGCTGGGCTGTTCCAGCGTGAGAGCAGCCAGGACATCGAGAAGCTGCCATTGCTGGGCGACCTGCCGATCCTCGGCAATCTGTTTCGTTCCAAGCGCTTCCAACGCAATGAAACAGAACTGGTGATCCTGATTACGCCGTACCTGGTTGAGCCGGTACGCGGTCGCGGTCTTGCCACGCCCCTGGATGCCTTACCGACGACCGCCGCAGCCAACGGACCGCGCAGCGGTGGGGCGTTCGGTTTTTACATGAATTGACTAAGGGGCCTGCCATGACTGCTTTGCGTGTGTTGATGCTGTTGCCCTTGGCGCTGATGGGCTGCAAGACCCATTTGGCGCCGACGTATTACTCGCCGGAATACCGCGCCGATGGCTTGCCGAGCCAGTGCCAGCAACCGGCGGCCAAGGATGAGATCGGGTTGGATGAGGATTTCAAGCCGACCTTGCCGTTGGGGTGTGCGAACAATTTGAACCTGATGCAGATGGTCGAGCGTAAGCAGGACCTGACCCAGGGCCGCGCGACTGGGCCAGCGATGGCCGCGCCGGTCGGTCGGGCGGCGCAGGTGTATATCGAAGGCTTTGACCGCGAGCAGTTGCAGCGGCGCAAGGATCAGCAGGAAGCCAAGGCCGGCGCTGCGGGAGGCCAGCAATGACTCTTCAGATCGTTCCCACGCTCCGCGTGGTAACGCCTCTTGTGACGCTCCGCGTCACGCTTTTGGACGCAGAGCGTCCCGGCTTGCATTCCCACGCAGAGCGTGGGAACGATCAAGGCATATCACCGCGGGTCAACCAACCCCAGCTCCTTGGCTTGCGCCACCGGGTCACTGATGGCCTTGATGCGCTTGGCCTCGGTCACCAAGCGTGCCCGCTCAGCCGCCGGAATATCATCCAGCGGCAGCCCGGTAACCTTTTGTTCATACCCCGCCAACACCATCACCAGCAGCTCATTGCGCTGATGCCGTGGCAAGGCGCGGGGCGATTGGGTGACGGGGGCGATGGTGTCCAGCGCCTGTTGCGATTGCCCACCCAGCGCATAAGCCAGGGCCAGGTTGCAGCGGCTGTCGAGGTTGTCGGGCTGCAGGCTGAGGCTTTGGGCGAAGGCGGTTTGTGCGGCGACGGCCTGGCCGTTCAAGACCTGTGCGATGCCCAGGCGTGTGTAGGCGGCTGGCAGGTGGTTGATCTCGGCGGCCTGGCCCAGCGCCGTGACGGCGCGTTGGCTCTTGCCCAGTTGCAACTGTGCGGTGCCCAGGCCGAGCAGCGCGTCGGCGTTGCGGGCGTCCAGGCCCAGGGCTTGCTGGAAGGCGCGCTCGGCGCCCAGTGCGTCCTTGGCGTCGAGCCTGGCCTGGCCGAGCTTGAGCCACAGGTCGATGCCGGCGCCGGGTTGCTGGGTGGCGCGCTCGTACAGCGCAGCCGCGCTGGCGTAGTCGCCGCGCTTGCTCAGGTCGTTGGCCAGTTGCAGGGACTTGTCGGAATCGGTCGCAGGTTTGCTGGAGCAGGCAGCCAACAGCAGGGTACTGGCAAGCAGGAAATTCTTGGTCATCGTCACAACTCGTCGGGCGAAGGCGCAGGCCATGTAAGCATATTTTTGATGGCCATCCTATGCCTGTTCGGCGCCAGTTTTGCTCATGCGGCCGAAGCGCCCGAATGGTTCTCCAAACCCTATGCCTACGTGCTGGTCGACCAGGATGTGCGCGGCGCACTGGAAGAGTTCGGCCACAACCTCGACATCCCCGTGGTGCTCTCGGACAAGGTACGCGGCAAGGCCCGCAGCACGATTCGTGCCGCCACCGCCGGTGAGTTCCTGCAAACCCTGTGCAGCACCAACGGCCTCACCTGGTACTTCGACGGCAACCTTCTGTACCTCAACGCCAACGATGAGATCGGCACAAAACTGTTCAAGGCCAGCGCACTGAACCTCGACCAGTTGCAGGCTTACCTCAACACCCTCGATGTGTTCGGCCAGCAGCTGTCGATGCGCAACGGCCCCGAGGGCGATGAAGTATTCGTGTCCGGGCCACCGCCATACCTGGCGCTGGTGCAACAGCATGTCGATCACCTGCAACCCAAGGCCGTGGCCGCCCCGGTGGCGCGCGAGCGCGGTGTGCGAGTGTTTCGCGGCGCGCAAGTCAGTACCGAAACCCCAACCCAGTAAAGGAGCAGCACCATGTCCGTAACGGCCGTAGACAGCAACCTCGCCCCCGGTGGCGCCAGCCCTGAAGCCAAGTTCAATGCCGCAGTGGATAACGCCAAGGCCGCCGACAAGCCGGCGGACACCTCGGACGCCGACGACGCCAAATTCAACGATGCGTTGATCACCCAGGCCGTCACCATCGGCGGCCAGTTCATCATCATGCCGAAGATGCAGGAACTGCTGAACGACGCCATGTCCGATGACGACGACGAGTAGGGAGCCCCTATGACTATCAGTCTCGCCGCCGGCGCCACGGCCTTGCCGCCGTCCGCCGGAGCGGGGCCCGCCGGGGCCTCGCAGAACCTGTTCGAGCACATGGCCAACACCGCCAAGGGCATGCCCGAAGGCGCCAGCCCACATCAGATCGGCTCAGGTTTGATGGAGCGCATGAACAGCTTTATCGACCGTTCGCGGGCGTTTTCCGAGCGTGCGGATTTGCTCACCAACAATCCCTCGGCGCCGCCGCCCGCGCAGGCTGAAATCCGTACGGCCAGCGCTTCGCCTCAGGGCGAGCCGGGTAAAAAAGTCGGCGAGCAGCAGGTCGATCAGATCGTCCACTCCCTGGGCAAGATGTTCGACTACTCCATCGAAACCCAGATGGTGGTGCGCGGTGCAACGCAGATCTCCGGTTCCGCCAACACGCTGCTCAAGGGTCAATAACGCCATGCCAAGCCCAAACCGCGCCCTGCGCCTGTTGCTGATCGGCCTGCTGGCCAGTCTGTTGCAGGCGTGCAACACCGACCTCTATACCAACCTCAGCGAGCGCGATGCCAACGCCATGGTCGCGGTGCTGCTGCGCGGTGGTATCCCGGCGGAACGCAAGGCCCAGGACAACGGCCAGCTCAAAGTGGTGGTCGACGAGGAGCGCTTCGCCGAAGCCATGACACTGCTCGACAACGCCGGCCTGCCGCAACAGAGCTTTTCCAATATGGGCCAAGTATTCAAGGGCAATGGCCTGGTGTCGTCGCCGGTGCAGGAGCGCGCGCAGATGATCTATGCGCTGAGCGAGGAACTCTCGCACTCGGTGTCGCAGATCGACGGCATCGTCGCCGCGCGCGTGCACGTGGTGCTGCCCGACAACGACCTGCTCAAACGCGTGATTTCACCCTCGTCGGCCTCGGTGCTGGTGCGTTACGACCCAGGCACCGACATCAACACGCTGATCCCGCAGATCAAGACCCTGGTGGCCAACGGCATTTCCGGCCTGAGCTACGAAGGCGTGTCGGTCACCGCGATCAAGGCGGCTGTCGCCATCAGCCAGAACCCGGCACAACCACGGCTGGCGCGCTTTATGGGCTTGTGGATGCTCGAAGACAACGTTCCCCAGGCGCGTTTCATGTTCGGCACGTTGTTGCTGATCGCGCTCGGCGCCCTCGGTGTTTTGGCACGCCAGCAGTGGGCGCGGCGTCAGTCCCAGGCGCTGTATGTGCTCAAGGAGGGTGAATGAGTTTGTTCGAACGCTGGCAGGGGCTGATCGCCGAGCCTTTGCAGTTTGTGCACGGGCACAGCCTGGGCGCGTGTTTTGCCGCCGAGCTGCCGGATGAGGTGTTGCAGGCCATGCAGGCCCAGCCGCGTTTTCGCCCGCGCCTGGAGCAGCTGCTGGTCAAGCATTATCAGTTGGCGCCGATCGAGCAATTGGTCACGCCGTTGGCGGCTGACCTGCCGGTGTTGCTGCTGTCGCCGGCGCAATTTGCGCGCCTGTCGAGGTTGTGCGGGGCTATCTGGCACGGCGCAACCTTGAGCCGTGAGATCCGCCGCGAGGTGGTCAATGAACTGCGTGAAGGCCTCGGCGCCGAGGTGTTTGTGGCTGCCCTGGCATTGCGCCAACTCGGTGGCGCGGCGGATCTGCTGCGTGAGCCGGCCGAGTTGATCGAAGCCATCGACCGTGACGGCCATGGCTGTGTCGCCGCCTGGCTGCAAGCCCAGCACGCCGACTGGCAAGGTTGGCTGCGTTTGCGTTTTGACTTCCCCCAGGGCTACAGCGCGCGCGTGCCGCGTGACCTGGAAATCGTCCAGGCCGCTGCTGCGTGCCTGCTGGCCGAGGACATCGCCCCATGAATGAACTACCGAGCCGTCCTGCTGCGCGCATCTTGCGTGCCGAAGAAGCCGCGTTGTGGACCGAAGGTTTTGCCTTTCTGCAAGCGGCCAAAGACCAGGCCGAACAGATCAAGGCTGACAGCGACCAATGGCTGCACGCCGCCCGCGCCGAGGGTTTTGAAAGCGCCCGGCAAGCTGGCGCCGAGCAGGTCGCGCAATTGCTGGTGCAGACCCAATCCCAAGTGCAGCACTACCTGAGCAGCCTGGAGACGTCGCTGGCCGATTTGGCCTTGGGCATCGTGCGTGAGGTGCTGGGCGAATTGGACAACGCTGACCGTATAGTGCGCTGCACCCGCCAAGCCTTGAGCGCGTTTCGCCAGGACCAGGCGCTGACCCTGTGGGTGCCACCCGCCGAGGTCGACGCATTGCGCCAACGCCTCAAACTCGAAGGTGTGGCGCTGGCAGTGGCCGCCGATGAACAGCTTGGCGCCGGCCAGGCGCGCCTCAGCAGCCCGGCCGGCTCGGTGGAGCTGGGCCTGGAAGCGCAATTGCAAACCCTGCGCCGCAGCTTGCTGCCCTTTGCCGAAGAAGGTGTGGCATGAACCTGGAGCAGTTGCTGCCACGCCTGACTGAGCGCCTGGCCCAGGCGCGCCCGCGCCCCATGCACGGCACTGTGCTGAGTATTCGCGGCGTGCTGCTGCGCGCCAGCGTGGCCGGCGCGAGCATTGGTGAGCTGTGCCAGTTGCGCGACCCCGGCAGCAGCCGCAGCTTGAGTGCCGAGGTGATTGGTTTTGACGGTGACGAGGCGATTCTGTCGCCGATCGGCTCGATGGAAGGCTTGTCGACCCGCACGCAGATCACCGCCACCGGTGAAACCCTCGGCGTGGCGGTCGGTGATGCGCAGTTGGGGCGGGTGATCAGCCCCATGGGCGATTTTCTCGACGGCGATGGCCTGCCACCGACCTTGGCTTTACAAAACTACCCCTTGCACGCCGAGCCTCCGGCACCGTTTTCGCGGCAGTTAATCGTGCGCTCCATGGCCCTGGGTATCCGCTCCATCGACGGCTTGCTGACCTTGGCCCAGGGCCAACGCATGGGCATCTTTGGCGAGCCTGGCGTGGGCAAATCGTCGCTGCTCGCCAGCATTATCCGCAACAGCGAGGCCGATGTGATTGTGATCGGCCTGATCGGCGAGCGGGGCAGGGAAGTGCGCGAGTTGCTTGACGTGCAACTCGACGCCCAGGCGCGCGCACGCACGGTGGCGGTGGTCGCCACCTCGGATCGCCCGGCAGCAGAGCGTGTGCGGGCCGCGTTTGTCGCTACCACCCTGGCCGAATACCACCGCGACCAGGGCCGCAATGTGCTGCTGCTGATGGACAGCCTCACGCGTTTTGCCCGCGCCCAGCGCGAAATCGGCCTGGCCGTGGGCGAGCCGCCGACCCGACGCGGTTACCCGCCGTCGTTCTTCTCGGCGTTGCCTCGCCTGCTCGAACGCGCCGGCCCCGGCCCTACCGGCAGTATTACCGCGCTGTACACCGTGCTGACTGAAGGCGACGCGGCCAGCGACCCAGTGGCCGAGGAAGCGCGTTCGATCCTCGACGGGCATATCGCCCTGAGCGCCGAATTGGCCCAGCGCAATTACTTCCCGGCGGTGGACGTGCTGCGCAGCCGCAGCCGCTTGATGGAGCAGGTCGCCGGTGAGGAACACAAACGCCTGGCCATGCGCATCCGCGAGCTCATGGCGCGCTACGGCGAGATCGAAATGCTGATCCGGGTGGGCGAATACTCCGCCGGCAGCGACCCGCTGGCGGATGAAGCCATTGCACGCCACGCCGCCATCGAAGCATTCCTGCGCCAGAACGCGGGCGAGCCCAGCAACCTGGAACAGACCCTGATGCGCATGCGCCAGGTGTTGGCATGAATCAATTAACGACTGGCAAGAGGGCTTGTTGTGGCGA
>NZ_JAAAFV010000019.1:17030-36521 GCF_019352915.1 Pseudomonas sp. Xaverov 259
GGGTTTGGGGCCGCTGCGCGGCCCAACGCAGGGCAAGCCTGCTCGCCACAGCAAGCCTGCTCACTACAGAAACGTGTTTTGGCATGAACATGGAGAACGCCCAATGAAAACCGACCAATTGCGCACCCTGCAGACCTTGCGGGTGCTGCGCGAACAACGTGCCGCCAGCCAACTGGCCGCCCAGCAACAGCGCTGCGAGCAGACCCATGGTGTGTTGACCGATGCCAAGGAGCAACTGCGCCTGCACCGTGAGGCGATTGCCGAGGAAGCCCGTCAGGTGTACGCCTCGCTCACCGAGGGCCTTTCGGTGGCCAGCTGGCAGGCGGCCCAGGACCGTTTGCGCGGGCTGTCGGATGACCAGCAGCAGCTGGAAAACGACGTGACCCACGTGTCTATCACCCTGCAAAGCCAGGAGCGTGAGCGCGACCTGTTTCGCCAGGAGCGCCTGAGCCGCCAGCGCCAATCCGATGCCTGGCAGAGCCTGCTGGAGGGGCGCGAAAGTGATGAGCGCCGGGTCGGTGAACTGCGCGATGAAGGCACCGGCACATGATCGCAGCCCTTGCCGATCCGCTGTCGCCCTGGTTGACGCACTACGACCCGGCCTTGCTGGCGCTGCATAACCAACTGCATCGCCGGCGCCGCGCCTGGCAGGGCCGCTGCGCCGGGCAAGACCTGCGTGTGAGCTGGGCTGCTGAACCGCAGCCGCTTGATGCGGCACGCGAAGTGCTGCTGTTGCTCGGTCGCGCGCCGGTGCGCCTGCGCCTGTCGGCTGCGGCATTGGAGCAGGTGTTGGTGCCGCTGGCGTTGCAGTTTGACGTGCAGCTGCTGCCGGCGCTGCCGCGTGCATTGCTGCTGGAACTGGCGGTACTGGACCTGATCGAGCGTCTCGAACCGCTGCTGGCCCAGCCGCTGCAATTGCTCGAAGCGGCGCAAGACCGACAGCCTTATGCGCTGCATATGGCGCTGGAATTGACCTTCGCCAACCAGCCCGCCATGCACGCGCAACTGGACCTGAGCGAAGGCGCCGCCGTGCTGTTGGCGCAATTGCTGGATCAACACGCCGAGCTTGAACCCGACCCATTGCCCGACCTGCGCCAGACCCTGACCGTGGTGGCCGGGCAGCAGCACTTGAGCCTCGGTGAACTGCGCAGTTTGCGCCCCGGCGATGTGCTGATGCTCGAACCCGGCCCGGGTTTGCTGATGGAACTGGCGGGTCGCCTACAGGCCCGCTGCCAATACCAGGGTGAAGTCTTGCGCTTGCAGGAAGCCTTGCAAGCGCCTCTTTTGCATATGGAGAACACAATGACTGATGTTGATGCGGCTGCGGCCCTGGATGATCTACCGCTCAAACTGGTGTGCCAGGTCGGCAGCCTGGAGCTGACCCTGGCGCAATTGCGTGAACTGGGCGCCGGCAGCGTGTTGCAGCTCAATACACCCGGCGTGGACAACGTCGACCTGATGGTCAACGGGCGCCGCGTCGGCCAGGGCCAATTGGTGAAAATCGGTGACGGCCTGGGTGTGCGCCTGCTGAGTTTCGCCACCCCATGACCGGTTATCAGCCCAACCTGATCGAGATCATCCTGGTCGTTGCGACGATCGGGCTGATCCCGTTGGCGGTGGTGACACTCACCGGTTTCATGAAGATCTCGGTGGTGTTGTTCCTGATCCGCAACGCCCTCGGGGTGCAGCAGACCCCGCCGAACCTGGTGCTGTACGGCATCGCGCTGATCCTGTCGGTGTACGTGACCACGCCGTTGATTGGCGACATGTACCGGCAAGTGGAGGGCCGCGACCTCAATATCGAACATGTGGAGCAACTCAAGGACCTGGGTGATGCACTGCGCCCGCCCTTGCAGGCGCACTTGAAGCGCTTTGCGAACGAGTCCGAGCGTGGCTTTTTTGTGCAGGCCACCGAGACCATCTGGTCGCCGGAGGCGCGCGCCGACCTGCGCGATGATGACCTGGTGGTGTTGATTCCGGCGTTCGTCAGTTCGGAGCTGACGCGGGCTTTCGAGATCGGCTTTTTGCTTTATATCCCGTTCCTGGTGGTGGACTTGCTGGTGTCCAACGTGCTGATGGCGATGGGTATGTCGATGGTTTCGCCGAACCTGATTTCGATTCCGCTGAAGATCTTTTTATTCGTGTCCCTGAGCGGCTGGTCGCGCTTGATGCACGGTTTGATTCTGAGTTACGGCTGAGGCGCGACCCATGGGCCAGGATGTTTTCCTGTCATTGATGAAACAGGCACTGATGACGGTGCTGATGCTCTCGGCGCCGGCGCTGGGCGTGGCGATTATCGTGGGTTTGAGCGTGGGGCTGTTCCAGGCACTGACCCAGATCCAGGACCAGACCCTGCCGCAGGTGGTGAAGCTGGTGGCGGTACTGCTGACCATCGTGTTTCTCGGCCCGGTATTGGCCGGGCAAGTCGCGGAACTGGGTGGCCAGGTGCTGGACAACTTCCCGATGTGGACGCGCTGACCGCCCATGGATGCCAGCCTGACCGCGCAGTTTCTGGAAGTCGCCTACCCGGTAATCAGTGCTGCCTCGCTCGCCGCCTGCCGGGCCATGGGCGTGGTGGTGATCACCCCGGCGTTCAACCGCCTGGGCCTCACCGGCATGATTCGCGGCTGTGTGGCCGTGGCGATTTCCATCCCGATGTTCTTTCCGGTGTTCGATGCGCTGACCCACATGCCCGAACACGGCAGCGTGTTTATCGCCGGCTTGCTGATCAAGGAGTTCCTGATCGGGATTCTTATCGGCTTGCTGTTCGGTATTCCGTTCTGGGCGGCGGAAGTGGCGGGGGAGTTGGTCGACCTGCAACGCGGCTCGACCATGGCGCAATTGGTGGACCCGCTGTCCACCGGGGAATCGAGCGTGATGTCGACCTTGCTCACGGTGATGCTGATCACGCTGTTCTTTATGTCCGGCGGTTTTATCCTGATGGTGGACGGCTATTACCACAGCTATCAGTTATGGCCGGTAACGTCGTTTACCCCAGTGTTTGCAAGCTCGGCGTTGCTGGCGGTGCTGTCGATCCTCGATCAGATCATGCGGGTTGGCGTGCTGATGGTTTCGCCGTTGCTGATCGCGTTGCTGGTCACCGACTTGATGCTCGCGTACCTGTCGCGGATGGCGCCGAACCTGCATATTTTCGATTTGTCGCTGCCGGTAAAAAACCTGTTTTTTTCAATCCTGATGGTGATCTATATCGGCTTTTTGATCCCGCTGATGCTCGACCAACTGGCCGAGTTTCGTGGCACCGTCGAGCTGCTTAAAACCCTGGCAGGCATGGAGTAGCCCATGGCCGATACCAGCGAAGAGAAATCCCAGCCGGCCACGGACAAAAAGCTCAGCGACGCGCGCAAGAAAGGCCAGGTTGCCAAGAGCCAGGACCTGGTGTCGGGCATGGTCATTCTGTTCTGCACCCTGTGCATCTCGATCCTGGCGCCACGGGCCATGGCCCAGGTGACGGCGCTGATCGACCTGACCGCACAGATCTATATCGAGCCGTTTGCCACCGTGTGGCCGCGAGTGCTGGACCATGCCGAGCAGTTGATCATCGGTATTACCTTGCCGGTGATGGCGGTGACCACCGGGGTGGTGATCCTGACCAATATCATCACCATGCGCGGCTTTGTGTTTTCGGTGGACCCGATCAAGCCGGAGTTCAAACGCATCAACCCGGCGGAGGGCATGAAGAAGATTTTCGCCCTGCGCAACCTGGTAGAATTCATCAAAGGTCTGGTCAAGGTGCATGTGTTGGCGATTGCCTTCTACGTGGTCGGCAAACACGCGCTGCAGGCGCTGATGGAGTCGTCGCGTTGCGGCGCCGAATGCATGGAATCAACATTTTTCCTGGTGCTCAAGCCGCTGGTATTTACCGTGTTGTGCGCCTTTATCACCGTGGGTGCGGTGGACGTACTGATGCAGCGCTGGCTGTTCGGCCGCGACATGAAAATGACCCGCAGCGAAACCAAGCGCGAACGCAAGGACATCGACGGCGACCCGCTGATCAAGAGCGAACGCCGGCGCCAGCGCAATGAAATGCAGGCGTTGGCGACCAAACTGGGGTTGGGCCGGGCGTCGATGATGATCGGCACGACCGATGGCTGGGTGATCGGCGTGCGCTATGTGCGCGGCGAAACGCCGGTGCCGGTTATTGTGTGCCGCGCCGCGCCGGAGGAGGCATTGTTGATGTTGCAGGAGGCTTACGACTTGGGCATCCCGCACGCGCCGGACCGGGCCTTGGCGGCGGAGATTGCGCGCAGAACCGTACCCGGCGACCCGGTGCCGGATGCTTCATTCCAGGCCGTGGCGGATTGGCTGGTCGCGGCCCGCCTGATCTGATCGGTTGGACGCGGAGCGTCCTGGGCTGCATTCCCACGCAGAGCGTGGGAACGATCATCACGGGGTCAGCCGTTGTCTACATCGTGATACTCACCGCCATAGCCATCCCCGACCCGCCAGATTATGTCGTGGTTGTCATTGGTCCACTCCGACGGGTTGAGCGAATACTTGAAGTCCTCAGACCTGCGGTTATCTGATCGTTCCCACGCTCTGCGTGGGAATGCCTCCTGTGACGCTCCGCGTCACGATTGCACGGTTGGACGCAGAGCGTCCTGGGCTGCATTCCCACGCAGAGCGTGGGAACGATCATCACGGGGTCAGCCGTTGTCTACATCGTGATACTCACCACCATAGCCATCCCCCACCCGCCAGATAATGTCGTGGTTGTCATTGGTCCACTCGGACGGTTTGAGCGAGTACTTGAAGTCCTCTGACCTGCGGTTATTGCCGTCGCCGATATAGTCCGCATGGTCACGCTGGTGATCGCCGCCGTGAATGGTCGCACGGGCATCCCATTCGCCCTTGCGGAAGTCGAAAATACTCTGGTCCTGCGGCGCATCGCGCTGGCCCCAGTCGGACAGGTACGTCTGCAGCCACACATAGGCTTCATCGCCATTGGGCTTGAGCAGGCCGTCCTGTTTGAAGTCCTGGATCTGGTCCCAGTTCTGCATCGAGATCTTGTGCAGCTTGTGGGTCTGGATGGTGCTCAGAATCGCGCCGACAAATGACAAGGCTCCCGAAATCAGAAAACCCACCGGCCCCAGGAATGGAATGATGCGCCCGGTGACGCCCAGCGTCGTCAGCACACCGCCGCCAGCAGCCACCAGGCTGCTGACGCCGCCGGCCATGGACAGTGAGCCGGAGGCAATTTTGATCGGGTCTTTTTCGCGCACACCATCACGCAAGGTGAACGCCGCCTGCACCACGCTGATCACGCCACCTGCCACGTCGGTGGCCATGCCGATCACCTTGATGGCACTGCTGGCGAACTTGGCGCCAAACCCGGCGCCAGCCACGCCGCCACGGCTGGCGATACCTTTTTCAATGCCTTCCTGCACGTGCTTGGCGCCTTCATCGCTCCAGCCGCCGCTGTTGAGCACCTTGCCCACGTCTTTGCCGTCGTCCATGGCCTGGTCAACGATGTCGAAGTACTTCTTCTGGATCGCCTCGGCATCTTTGGGCAAGGCGTGGTAACCCTCGCCGGGCTTGGCCCACAGGTCGGGCAGGGAACGGTCAAAACCCATCAGCTTGTAGGCGTTGGTGCCGCGTAACTTGTCGTAGACTTTCAGGCCCAAGGTGGCGAAGTGTGAACCGGTGCCAAGGAAACCGAGGAAATCGTTGGCAATGCCCAGGCGCTTCATCGGCGTGTCGGCCAGCTTGCCGCCCTGGCCGGCGAGTTGGTAGACGATGCGGCCCATGCCGATGGCGCCACCGACCGAGCCCAGTACGCCGTTGTCCTTGAGGAAGGTCAGGTTCTTCACAAACGAGCTGCGATTTTCTTCGCTGAGGCTCGGCATGATCTCTTTGCTGACCGCGTGCTCGATATCGCTGAAGCTGATCACGCCGTTTTTTTGCCAGGTATCACCCAGCGAAACCATCGCCTTGCCGAAGTCGGCGGCGGCGCCCTTGTCCTTGAGCAACTGGTCGACGAACTTGGAATACACCCCCAGCGCCTGGCGTGGCAGGCCGTCGGCGCTGCCCTTGAGCATCGACAGGATAGCCATGGTGTTGTCGGTGGTGGCGAGTGCTGTGTTGTCGTCGCTGATCTTGCTCGGGTCATCCATCAGTTTTTCAACGGAATCGGTGTAACCGTCGATTTGCAGGTTTTGCAGGAAGTTATCGGCTTTGGCCGGGTCCATATCTGCCAGGGCGGTGTAGGCGGTCTGGATTTCCTGGGTGGCCAACTCGGTCTTGCCGTCGTCTTGCAGGGCCTTTATGTATTTTGTGAAATTTTCTGACGAGGTGCTGTCGACCAGCTTCTGGCGGACTTCATCGACCTTGGCCTGGCCACCGTCGACCTTGCCCAGCGCGGCATCGTGGTTGGCCTTGATATCGGCCTGGATGGTCGAGTCGCCGAGCAGCTCGCTGATGCTCTTGTCGATGGCCTTGGTGTCCAGGATGTTGTCGCGCACATCCCGGGACGTCACGTCTATCGGCGGGGTGGCGGTGCCCTGGTTGGTGAAACCGTGCTCGGGAATAATCGACATGCCGTTGTCGGCCATGCTCTTGGCTTCCACCGCACGCAGGAACTTGGCGCGTGGGTCGTCCTTGCCGATGCTGCCGTCCTTGACCCCGGCGCGGTAGCTGTCCACCAGGGTTTTCATCGACAGGTCCTGCACCGACAGCGGGTTGCCGCTTTCATCTTTTTCGGTGGTGGTGAGGCTGTCGACGGAAACGTCCTTGAGCGGCGGCAGCCCATTGTCGGCGCGCAGCTTGTCGACATCGGTGGTCTGCTGCGCGATGTCGGTGCGGTAGCCGGAGATTTGCTCGAACATCTGCGGGTTGGTGTCTTCACTCACCACGATTTTTTCTTCGGCGCCGCCCGGCTTGTGCTGGGTGAAGGCGATCAGGCCGGGGCCGTAATCGCCGACGCCACCGACGCTCATGATGTCTTCGGTGGAGGCCAGGTAGGCATCCGGGCCGGCGAGGCTGTAGCCGTCGCCCTTGGCTTTTTCGATCCCGGCCAGGCTCTGGCCCTTGCTGGCGTAGGCGGCGAAGGCTTCGGGAGTGATGTCCTTGGACACCACCAGCAGTTTGCCGTCGGCCTGGTTGACCACCAGGATACCGTCCATGGGCGCGTCGACTTTGCTGATGTCGGTGAGCTTGAGGCTGGCTTCGTCCTTGCGCAGCAGTTCCTGGCCGGGCAGGGACTGGGCGTTCTTGATGTAGTCGAACGCTTGCGAGCCCTCGCTGGCGTGCACGGCATGCAGGAAGTTGTAGACGCTGGTGCCGGCATTCGGATTGGGGTTGCTCAGATCGGCGCCGGGCTGCGGCAGGGCGGCCTCGGACTGGCTGATCATGTACTTCTTGCCTTGGTGTTCGAACAGAATGACCCCGGATTTCGGGTCTTCGGACACGACCTTGAGCTGGCTGAAATCCAGGTCGCCGGGCAGGCGGGTGACTTCTTCATAACCTTTGGATTTGCCGTCGTTGAGGGCTTGCTTGGTCACACCGGCGCGGGTGTAGCTGGCGAAGGCTTGCGGCGTGAGTGCCTCGGCAATCACCAGGGTCTGGCCGTTTTCGAGGCTGACATCGACTACGCCGTCGTGGGCTTCGCCGACTGATTTGATATTGGCCAGGCGCACGCCAGGGTCGTCTTCGCGCAGCAGTTGCTGGTCGGGGCTGCTCAGGGCCTCGCGGATGGCTTTACCGGCGGGGGTGCCTTGGGTTGCGGCGAGGGTGTGCAGCAGGTCGTACAGTGGCGTGCCTGCGTCTGGGCTGCCCTGGTTGACGGGCGCTACGGCGTGGCCGAAGTGCAGGCCTTTGAGGGTGTCGAAGCCTTCCTGAACCTTTTCCGCGTTTTCGCGGGTGATCTTGAGTTTGCTGCCGTTTTGTTCGAAGTAGATGACGCCGGTGTCTTTGTCTTCCGAGATTACCTTGAGGGTGTCGATGTCGAGTTTGGCGGGAAGGGCGGTGACGTCCTTGTAGTCCTCGGGTTTGATTTCGCTGGGGGTTTTCAAGCTTTCGCCGGGTTGAGCGGCGAGCACTTTAGGCTTGAAGGTTTTATCGCCTGACCCGGCGGCCGCCATGGTTCTGGCTTGGTTGAGCAACGCGTCGAAGACATGCTCTGGTGCTTGGGGTTGCGCTACGCGTGGGGCGGTGGGTTTCTCGGGTCGGTTGATCATTGTTCAGTCCATGTGAATAGGGTGCACTTGGACTGGATAGTAGGCGGTGGGGCAGCGTGAAAACGTGATTAGTGATGAGATCGCACAAGCTTTCACAGGTGTGAAATGGTGGGGGTGTATATCCGTTATTCGGGGTGATGGCTACTTAGGGTTCCGCCCTGACGGCGGGGCACTTTTGTAAAGACCGGAATGCCGGCCCAGACAAAAGTCCACTAAAAGGTCTTCGCCCCAATCCGAAGCTGCACGCGGTCAACTGTGGGAGCGGGCTTGCTCGCGAAGGCGGTGTATCAGTGACGGATGTATTGACTGACATACCGCATTCGCGAGCAAGCCCGCTCCCACATTTAAACCGCGTTGCATCAGGTAGATATGTTTTTGCTTTGCACTTGATCTGGCTTTTGCGTCAATAGCGAGGTGCCGGGTGGTGGGGCGAAGTCCATGGTTACTTTTGGCTGGGCCGGCATTCCGGGCGTTTGCCAAAAGTGACCCGCCGTCAGGGCGGAACCCTAAGTAGCCATCACCCAAATAATGGATATACACCCAACCCAACCCAACCCATCACCGATGCTGAAACCGCGGCAACGCAGCAATCCGCAACTTAGGCTCCTGCAACCGCGCCAAGTCAGTTGCAATCTGCGCCCGCCAAAAATGAGCCCCTGCCAACTGCGCATCCACCCACGCCTGGCGCAGCAGCACCTTGGCCTTTTCCACCGACCCGTAGCTACCCTGGCGCAAGATCAGCTGCGCCTTGATCCGCAGCATCTGCGGCACAAACCAGCGCTCATGACGGCCAACCGCCAATTGCAGCGTATCTTCCAACACTTCCAACGCCAGTTTTTCCAGGCCCAGGCGCGCCAGGCCCAAGGCGTATTCACAACGCAGCAGGCTGTAGAGCTGGCTGTCACCCTGGCTTTGCAAGTGGTGCAACGCTTCGCCCAATTGCGGTACACCCGTTTCCGGTGAGCCCTCGCGGATCAGCAGGATGTTCTCGAAGCACAAGCGAAATTGCCGCCAGATCGGCAGGTCCTGACGGGCAGTGCTGCTTTGCAGCAGGCCCAGGTAATAGCGCAGTTTTGGCAAGTTGGACGCCAACAGCGCCAGCGGCAGCGCGCCCAGGCACAGGGTGTACCAGAGGGTGGCGGGGTGGTCGAGGCTGATGGCGTCGTCCACACAGCTGGCGATCAGGCGCAGCGCCGGGTCGACATCGCCTTCGAGCAGTTGCACCTTGGCCTTGAGGCAGCGGGCAGCAATGCGTTGGTCAAAATGCACGTCGATGATGTGCGAGCGCGGTGCCGACGGTGAGCCAAGGGCTTCATCGATGTTTTGCCGCGCGCCCAGCAGGTCGCCCATATGAAACAGCGCCACGGCGCGCATGCGTTTGCCGAGCAATTGCTGGTTGCCGCTGCTGTTGAGGGCGATATAACGCTCGGCCAGTTCCAGGGCTTCGGTGTATTGGTTGCAGCCGCAGCGGTCGGTCCACAGGCCCCACAAGGCACGCATTTTGTGTTCGGCATCGCCCAGGTCGCGAGCATCTTCGCGGACTTGGCGCCAGGCTTCGCGCATTTCTGCGCCGGTGCCGTAGGTCAGCATCAGCACGCTGGCCAGGGCGGTTTGCAGCAGCATGCGCTGGCGTACGGCCAGAGGCGCGACGGCGTCGCTCGCCAGGCCCTTGTCGACCCAGGTGCGGCACTCACTGACCCGCGACAGGCGCAACCACAACGGCACGCCGCCCAGGGTCAGTTCGATGGCCAGGGGCAGCTCGCCGCTGGCGGAATAGGCCCAGTCCAGAGCCGAGCGAATGGTGCTGTTTTCGGGGCCGTAGAGGGCGATCCAGGTGTCTGGCGACAGGCCGTCCAGGGTTTGCCCGGCTTCTTGTAAAACGCCGAGGGCATAGTGGGCGTGGCGGCGGCTGGTGGAATTGACTTCGCCGTGTTCTTCGAGCTTTTCCAGGGCATAGGCGCGGGTGGTTTCCAGCAGGCGATAGCGTTTGAGCAACTGCGCCTCACCGGCAATCAACAGCGATTTGTCCATCAGGCTTTCGAGCAGCGGCAGGGCGTTGCGTGGGTCCAGGCTGCTGCTGGCGGTCATGGCCTTGACCGCATCCAGGGTGAAGGAGCCGGTGAACACCGCCAGTTGGCGCAACATGGCCTGCTCCTCGCCACTGAGCATCGAGTAGGTCCAGTCCAGCGTGGCACTGAGGGTGCGATGGCGGGCGAGGGCGGTACGCCGGCCGGTCATTTGCAGGCGGAAACTGCCGTCGAGCAGGCCGACCAGGTCCTGGACGCCAAAGGTACGTACCCGCGCGGCGGCGATCTCGATGGCCAGTGCATTGCTGTCGAGTTTGCGGCAGATGGCGCAGACCGCCGCCACATCGGCGTCGTTGAACACAAAGCCAGGGTCGAGGGCGCGCACGCGCTCTACAAACAGGCGCACGCCGGACCAGGCCAGTGCCTCGCTGGCGTTGAGGCGGCTGTGTTCGTCGGGCACTTCCAGCGGCGCCAGGTCATGCACCCGTTCACCGTCGGCGCGCAGCGGCTCGCGGCTGGTGGTCAGCACGTAGCATTGCGGGGCGCAGCGCAGCAGGGTTTCCACCGCGTCGGCGGCGGCCGGCAATACGTGTTCGCAGTTATCCAGTACCAGCAGCAGGCGGCGCTCGGCCAAGGCGGCGGCGATGGTCGGCAGCGGTTCAGTGCTGATGGTCTGGATACCCAGGGCGCTGGCGAGCATGCCGGCCACCCATTGCCCGCTGGTGGCGGGCGCCAGGTCGACGAAGCAGGTGTCGAGCTTGAATGCATGCGCCAGCCGCTGCGCCACGGCGGTGGCCACGGTGGTCTTGCCGATGCCGCCGGGGCCGGTGAGGGTGACGAAGCGCTGGCTGAGCAATTGTTCGGCAAGGCTTGAAATCAGGCTGTCGCGGCCAATGACCTCGCAGGACGGCACGTGCAGCGCGGGGTCTTCAGCACGTGCAAAGGGCACCGGCAGGCTTTCTTCGCCGGCGGTTTGCACGGTCACCGGCGCCACAAAGCGGTAACCGCGCCCCGGCACGGTGACGATATAGCTGAAGTTGCCATCGTCGCCCAGTGCCCGGCGCAACGCGACGATCTGCGCACGCAGGTTGCATTCCTCCACCACCACCTTGGGCCAGGCGAAGGCGATCAGTTCGGTCTTCTCCAGTAATTCGCCAGCACGGGTGGCCAGGGCAATCAACAGGTAGAGGGCGCGGCTCCCCAGGCTGACCGGCTCACCGTTACGCAGCAGTACGTGCTGCCTGGCCAGTAACAGGAAGGGGCCAAAGCCCAGGACATGCTCGGCGGCTGCCGGGGTCGGGTGATCGGTGTCCATCAAGGACACTGCGTGGTTCTTGCTCGAGCTCATCAATTCGTCCTTTTTATAGTCGGGCTTGTTATTGGCGATCAGGCCATTCGCCCTTTTTGGGGTGCAGATGTGCAGCAGCAGTCTTGGAAAGTTGATGTCGATCAAAAAGTCGGAAAGGCCGCCCTCCTTTGGGGCGTAGTCGTTGTTATAGGCGTTCCACGGAGCCTGTTTCAGTGGATGAGACTGTCTCAAAGCTGAAACATTTTATTACCAGAAACCCTGATAAAGCAGAATGTATGCCAGTTGGCATGTAACGAAGATGACAACAACCGCATGAAATTTATGGTGATTTTTAGGGTCGTTGGCGACCTGGGGATGCCGTCGTTCGGAAACACGAATATTTCTAATTGTGTCGTTCGGGATGCCGAATAAAACGCTGGTGATTTGACGGTGGTTTATTGGCTTTGTATTACAAAGTATCCCTGCACCACCTTGATACATCGGCATGACGTTCTGGCGTACCGGCGACACAGACCGGATACACGCCTGGCTTTAACTCTGTTCACCAGCTGGCGCAGGCGGTCACCCACCGCCACACGCGCCCTGGCCACACTCAGTCAAGCCAGGAGATACACCGATGAAGCGACCCTACGCGGCCCTTGCGGCCACTTTCGCCCTGTCCCTCAGCGCCTTTGCAGCGATGGCCCATGCCGACGAGGCCAGGCCCCAGGAAAAATGTTTCGGCGTGGCCCTCGCCGGTGCCAATGACTGCGCCGCCGGCAAAGGCACCTCGTGCGCCGGCACCGCCACTGCCGATTACCAGGGCAACGCCTGGGTATTGGTCGACAAGGGCACCTGCACCCAGATCAAGACGCCCAAAGGCTTCGGCAGCCTGACGGAACAGCCGTGATCCAGCGCCTGTTGCCCCAGGCGCTGCTGTTGCTGGTGGCACGGCTGGGTATCGCGGCGGTGTTCTTTTTGTCGGGGCGTACCAAGGTCAGCGGTTTTCTAAGCCTCAAGCCGTCGACCTACACCCTGTTCCGCTCGGAATACGCCTTGCCGCTGATCCCGCCGGACTGGGCCGCGCACCTGGCGACCTACGCCGAACACCTGTTCCCGCTGTTGCTGGTACTCGGCCTGCTGACTCGCCCGGCGGCCGCCGCCCTGCTGGGCATGACCCTGGTGATCGAGGTGTTCGTATACCCCGAGGCCTGGCCGACGCACCTGACCTGGGCCGGCCTGTTGCTGCCGCTGCTGGCCTATGGCGGCGGGGCGTGGTCGCTGGATCGCCGGCTGTTCGGCAAACCTTAACAACCTTGATGGAGATACCCGATGCGCATGCTTTCTGCTTTGGCCATGGCCATGGCCCTGACTGTCCCCGTGCTGGCCCAGGCGGCCGATACACCGCTGCCCGGCACCGGTAAAAGTGTGGTGATCGTGCCCGGCTCGTTTGTCGACGGTTCCGGCTGGCGAGTGGTACACGACATCCTGATTCACAAGGGCTACAAGGTCACCGTGGTGCACCAGGGTCACGAAAACCTCGCCGCCGATGTGGCCGAGGCACGTGAAGTGCTGGAGCAACAGGTCGGCCCGGTGGTACTGGTGGGCCATAGTTCCGGTGGCGCGGTGATCTCGATTGCCGGCGACCGCGACAAGGTCAAGTCGATGGTCTACGTCTCGGCCCTGCAGCCGGAAGTGGGCGAGAACATGGCCCAGTTGATCGGCTCCATGCCGGCGCCCAGCGATGACATCAAGCAGAGCCGCGACGGCCACCTGTTCTTTGATCGCAGCAAATACAACGCTGATTTTGCCGCCGACCTGACCCCCAACCGCACCGACTTCATGGCCGCCTCCCAAGTGCCGGCCACCACCGCCTTGTTCGGCGGCACCGTGTGGGCGGCGGCGTGGCATAAAAAGCCGACGTATGCCGTGGTGTCCACCGAAGACCGTGCGCTGAGCCCCGCGCTGCAACGCTGGATGTACCAGCGGGCCGGTTCCAAGGTCACCGAAATCAAGGCCAGCCACTCGGTGTACATCGCCCAGCCTGAGGCGGTGGCGAAGGTCATCGAAGACGCTGCTTCCGTTATCAAATAATTGCTCTCACCCCACACAGCACTCAAAGAGGAAATACCCATGAACACCGCACTCAAATCCCGTCTGAGCCTCGCCGCTGCCGCCGCCCTGATTGCCATGGCGTCGGCGTCATTCGCCAGTGCCGCCAGCGCCGCCGACCAACAGGAAAAACCCGGCCGCTGCTACGGCGTCAACAGCTGCAAGGGCGAAAGCCTGTGCGCCACCGCCAAGCACGACTGCAAGGGCCTTAACAGCTGCAAGGGTGAGGGCGTGATCGTCAAGACGCCGTCTGAATGCCTCAAGGCCGGCGGCACGTTGACTGAGCCGAAATAAATCCACCCGGCGGGACTGAGCCGGGCCCGCCACCTTTTTGCGAAGGTCTGCCATGTCGACATTTAACCCGCGCTTTTCCGGCTACGGCCTGGGGCTGCGCAAGGAACATTACGGCGACTTCCTGGAAACCTCGGTGCCCGTGGATTTTGTCGAAGTGATCTCTGAGAATTTTATGCTCGCGGGTGGGCAACCACGGCACATCCTGCGCCAGATCCGCGAGCGTTACCCGGTGGCGCTGCATGGGGTGTCGATGTCAATCGGCACGGCTGAAGGGCTGGACCAAGCGTACCTGCGGCGCCTCAAAGCGCTGGTCGATGAAGTGGAACCGCTGTTTGTCTCCGACCACCTGAGTTGGTCGCGCAGCGGTGGTTTTAATGCCCACGACTTGTTGCCGGTGCCCTATACCGACGAGGCTCTGGACTGCGTGTGCGCCAATATTCATCAGGCCCAGGACGTGCTCGGCCGCACGCTGCTGGTGGAAAACCCGTCCAGCTACCTGGCGTTTGACGGGGCCTGCATGAGCGAATGGGCATTTATCACCGCGATGGCCGAGCGCACGGGCTGCGAGTTGTTATTGGACGTCAATAATGTGTTTGTCAGTGCCAGCAACCATGGCTTTGATGCTCAGGCCTTTCTCGACGGCATCCCCGCCGAGCGCGTGCGCCAGATTCA
Source organism: Pseudomonas sp. Xaverov 259 (assembly GCF_019352915.1). Classification (NCBI taxonomy): domain Bacteria; kingdom Pseudomonadati; phylum Pseudomonadota; class Gammaproteobacteria; order Pseudomonadales; family Pseudomonadaceae; genus Pseudomonas; species Pseudomonas sp. Xaverov 259. Next base: position 31,616 of record NZ_JAAAFV010000019.1, read on the forward strand.
CTTGGCCGGGCATAGCCAGGGCCGTGAGCTGTTGATCGACAGTCACGACAGCCCGGTGTGCAGCGGGGTTTGGGATTTGTACGCCAAGGCCATTGCGCTGCTCGGGCCGGTGGCCACGATGATTGAGCGCGATGATGCGATCCCGCCGCTGGCTGAGTTGCTTGAGGAGCTGTCGATGGCACGGGCTTTGGGGCTGGCGCGATGAACCTGGCGCAGTGGCAACAGGCATTTCGTACGTGGCTGGTGAGTGCGTCGGATGACTCGGCCCGGCTGCTGGGCGACCACCACGCGGGCCTGGCGGTTTACCAGAACAACTATCGCGCGCAGCTGGTGGTTTGCTTGGAGCAGGCGTTTCCGATGGTGCGACGTTGGCTGGGAGAGGAGGCGTTCCTGGCGGTCAGCATTACCCATATCGACCAGCAGCCACCGCATGCCTGGACCCTGGACGCGTATCCCGAAGGGTTTTACGCAACCTTGAAGAGCGCGTTGCCGAATAATCCGGATGTGCATGAACTGGCCTGGATCGAATCGGCGCTCAATGAGGCGTTTGTCGCCGCCGATGCGTCACCCTTGCCGTTACAAGCCCTGGCCGAGCTGGATTGGGACAGCGCCGTTTTGCGCCTGACGCCGTCGTTGCGCTGCCATGGGCTGAGCACCAATGCTGAGGCGATCTGGTCGGCGTTGTGGCAAGACGCGGCTGCGCCGCAGGCGATGATGCTGGCAGAGGCGGGCGGCTTACTGGTGTGGCGGCGGCAGTACACCTCACGTTTACGCCAGGTCAGTGCGTTGGAACTGGAGGCCGTGTTGCACTTGCAGGCCGATGGCAGCTTTGCCGGGCTGTGCGAGTTTCTGGTGGCGCGCCTGGGCGAAGAGGCGGGTGTGGCCCAGGCCGGTGAATACCTGGCCGGGTGGTTGGGCAGTGAGTTGATCGTTGACCCTGTGGCGATTGATTGATGTGTGGCGATTGGGCTTGTTATTTATGGTGAGTGGGCCTGCTATTTATGGTGAGTGGGCTTGTTGTGGCGAGCGGGCTTGCCACAACAAGCCGTTCGCCACAACAAGTCTTTCTCCACAACAAGCCAGTTCTCCACTACAGCGCCGTTCGCAGCAGAGGTTTGGATAGTCTTAGCCATCCAAACATGAAAATTCAGACAGCCAGGCAATTGGCCACTGAAAAAAATCCGCGCAGCCCGTAATCTAATCACCTTTGCCACCTGTGCGGATTGTTCATGTCTTCTGTTGCCGATGGGTTGCCCTCCAATAAACGCTTGCCGGCGGTGATCGCCTTGTCTTTGGGCATTGGCATGGCAACCCTGGACACCGCCATCGTCAATACGGCGCTGCCGACGTTGGCGCAGGGTATCGGCACCGATTCGGCCTCGGTGATCTGGGTGGTCAACGCCTACCAGTTGGCGATTATCGCTACGGTGCTGCCGTTTGCGTCGCTCAGTGATGTGCTGGGCCACCGGCGTGTGTACCTCGGCGGTTTGCTGCTGTTTATTCTATCGTCGCTGTTTTGCGGGTTGGCCGGTTCCTTGCTGACCCTCACCGCCGCGCGGGTGGCCCAAGGGCTGGGTGCGGCGGCGGTGATGAGCGTCAACACGGCGTTGCTGCGGCATATCTACCCGTCAAAAATGCTCGGGCGCGGCTTGGGCTATAACTCGCTGGTGGTGGGGCTGGCCTTTACGCTGGGGCCGACCGCCGCGTCGGCGATTCTGTCGGTGGCGAGCTGGCATTGGCTGTACCTGATCAACGTGCCGCTGGGGCTGCTTGCGCTGGGGTTGGGCCTGCGTTCATTGCCGACGCTGCCATTGACCGGCCACGCGTTTGATCGGTTGTCGGCGCTGTTGTGTGCCGGCCTGTTCGCGCTGTTGGTGCTGGGCCTGGGGACGGCGGTGCATGGCGCCCAAGGCGCACTGACCCTCGGTTTGATTGCGGTGGCGATGGTGTGCGGCGCATTGCTGTTACGCCGTGAAGCCGGTCACCCGGCGCCGATGCTGGCCCTGGATTTGTTCAAGCGCCCGGTGTTTGCGCTGTCTTCACTCACGGCCATTTGTGCGTTCAGCGCCCAGGGCCTGGCCTTTGTATCGCTGCCGTTTCTGTTGCAGGCGGTGCTTGGGCATAGCCAGGTGGCCACCGGTTTTCTGATGACGCCGTGGCCTGCCGTGGTGGCGGTGATGGCGCTGGTGGCGGGGCGCCTGGCCGATCGTGTGTCGCTGGGCCTGTTGTGCGGCATCGGCTTGCTGATGCTCAGCGCTGGCATGGCGGCGTTGGCGACCTTGGGCAGTGGCGCCAGCGCCTTTGATATCGGCTGGCGCATGGCCTTGTGCGGCGCCGGTTTCGGTTTTTTCCAGTCGCCCAACCTCAAGGCCATCATGACCAGCGCACCGTTGGCCCGCAGCGGCGGGGCCAGTGGCATCGTCGCGATTTCACGCTTGCTGGGGCAAACGCTGGGGGCGTCGTTGGTGGCGTTCTGTTTCCACCTGTCCCTGGGCAGCGGCCCGCAATATGCGCTGTGGCTGGGCTGTGGGTTTGCGCTGGTGGGCAGTGTGGCCAGCGGGCTACGCCTGTTGCCGTATAAACACAAGGTTTAGCCCTTGTAAAACACGCGGCGGCAACGCTAACGTGGCGGCCTGAATATTTCGGGATGTTTCAGATTTATGTCCAGCCTGGCCCTACGCACTGCTGATACCACCTCCCGACGTGCCGCACTGACCCTGGCGTTATGCCTGCCCAGTGACGTGTTGCTCTACTTGCTGCTGCCCATGGAATCCCAGGCCTTCGGCATTACGCTGGCCCAGGCCGGGGTGTTGCTGGCAGCCAACCGCCTGGTGCGGATTTTCGGCTACCGCCATGTGTTGAATTTCTACGCCCGCAATGGCGACCGGCTGACGTGCATGATCGCCGCCGGCGCCGCCACGGTGTGCGCCTTGGGTAACTCAATGCTGTCTGGGTTCGCGGCCTTGTTGGGGCTGCGGTTGATCTGGGGCCTGTGTTTTGCCGCGCTGAACTTGTCGACCCAAGTGTTGGCCACCTCAGAGCCTACGGGCGCAGCGCGCAGGGCAGGGCGCTCGAGGGCGGTAATCGCCCTCGGGCCGATGCTGGCGCTGCCACTGGGTGGCTGGTTGACCCTGTGGGCCGGGCCGCGACCTATCTTTATGATTCTGGCCGGCTGCTGCCTGGTGGGGCTGTGGGTGGCGCGTGGCTTGCCAACTGGCGGGCATGATTTGCACAGCACCGGGCGCCGCTTCAAGTGGCCGGACAGCGTGGCCGTGTGGTCGTTTATCGAAGGCGTGGCGCTGGACGGGCTGTTTATCTTTGGCCTGTCGATCCAGGCGCAGAAGATCCTCGGCGGCGATGCCGTGTTGATCGCCGGTGGCCTGATGGCCCTGCGCTATGCCTCGGAAATGCTCCTGAGCCCGCTGGGTGGGCGTGCGGCGCAGCGTTTTGGCGCCACCTCGATGCTGTTGCTGTTTTCGTTCTTGAGTGCTCTGGCGCTGACGGCATTTGGTAGTTATTGGGTGATCGTTGGCGCAGCGGCGGTGCTGGTGTTGCGTGCGTTGCAGCTGCCACTGGTGACCACCTTGGTGGCCGAGCGCAACCCTGGCACGATGCGCGTTTCGGCCCTGGCGTCCAACGCGGTGTGGCGCGATGTCGGCGCCGGCCTCGGGCCGCTGTTGGCGGGGCTGTTGCTGCCGGTGGCGTCGGCGCCGTGGGTGTTTGGCCTGGCGGGCGCGGCGATTGCCGTCAGCGCGGTGTTCTGCTGGCGCGCGAAGGTATCCAACTGATTATGGGTTTTTAAAGCCTTCCAACCAGGCGGGGTCGAAGCGGGTTTGTTCGGTGTCGATCCCCAGTGCCTGCATCTTCGCCCTGTGGGCCTCCATCTCGCCGACCAGTTGCGCCTGGGCGCTGGAGTTGGCGTCCAGGTCGTGCATCTGCGTCAGGCCCAGGTGGTAAAAACGCAGGACCTTGAGGGCGGTGGGGTCGTTGGCCTGTACGCGGTCTTTGAGGGTGTGCATCACATTGGTCACGCGCATCAGGTTGCGCTTGAGCTGCCAGCCGTACACGGCAGGTGCAAGCCACTGCTGGGTCCAGAATGGGCCGCGTACCAGGGCGATGGTGATCAATACACCGGCGAATACGCCGCCGACGTTGAAGCGGAAATTGTCGCCGCCGGGTTCGCCGAACAGCATCACCGCGAAGGTCGACAGCAGCATGGCCAGGGCCATGAACAGCACGGCGATGATCAGCGTGCTGCGGCGGGTTTGTTGGCGGAAGGTGGCGGGGTCGCAGGGTTTGAGCTCGAACATCCGGGTCAGGTCTCAAGAAAGGCGGGGTGGCATCTTCGCATGCTTTGGGTAAACAAGTTGAACGATGGCTTGGGGTGGTTTCTCTAAACCTGTGTAGCCCATTTGAGGTAAGCCATCATGTCTGAGTACAAGCAACCGCCGCCGGGTACACCCAACCCTGACCGTACGCCGGGAGAGGAGGAGCGTGACAATGATGCGTTGCGGCCTAATGACCCGGCCGAGCGTCAGGACGAAGATGATGTGGAGCGGGTTGAGGAAGATCTCGAAAACCTGCATGACAAAGCGCGACCGCTATAGGTTCGGGAGGTGAGTGTGAGTAATCATCCAGAAGGCCCGGGTTCGGGCGAGCATGCGAACGGTGAGGATGAATTGGGGTTTGATCCGGATTCGCCTGATGTGTCGGACCCGCAGGTTGATCCTGTTGGGCCGGCGATTGCACCGTTGGATAAGGACAAGTCTCAGGGGAAAAAGGTGGATTATGATCCGTTGGGGGATCTTAAGAAGCCTGAGTGATCTTGAGTGTACATATCCGTTGCTGCGGTAACGGCTGCTTAGGGTTCCGCCCTGACGGCGGGTCACTTTTTGAAGGACCAAAA
>NZ_JAAAFV010000020.1:0-1659 GCF_019352915.1 Pseudomonas sp. Xaverov 259
CAAATCCATTCAGCCGTAAAGAGCTCGAAGCTTCACCTCTTAACCGAGTGCTCAAACAGGCCGCACCGGGAAATGACTGGGTTTCAGGATCTGGACACGAAATAAAAATGGAGTATCAGGCCAACACTGCCGGCGAGGTAAGACTCTTCAGCGCTGCCACCCTGTGGGATGCCGGATCAGGATTATACAAAATTTCTCTGGCAGGTACTGATTCTTACAGCCCCGGCCAGCTGTATAAAACGGTTACTTATGATGAAAATACAGCTTCTTCTCCCCTTGAAATAAACGGATCAACGGTAGAATTTAAAAACAAAGAAGGACAGATAGTGCTTAAAAGAACCTACGGGACTGTAGATAAAGGGACTGTTAATGAAAAACATGATACTTATTATGTCTATGATATATATGGGAACCTCACCTATGTGATTCCTCCAAAAGCAGTCGATTTAATGGGAACTGCCACAGGTCCAGATGCAGATGTACTCTCTACTGCTGTGGTTAACTCCGGCAGTACGCTCGCATTGACAGCTTCTAATTCCATCAGATTACTGCCTGGTTTTAATGCAAAAGCAGGAAGCTCCTTCAGTGCTGTTATCGTAAGCGGTAACCAGTCCATTTTAGACAATCTCTGCTACCAGTATAAATACGATCACCGTAACCGTCTGGTCGAGAAAAAACTGCCAGGTAAACAGTGGGAGTTTATTGTCTATGATAAACTGGACAGGGTTACTGCCACCGGCCCGGCCAATTCTCCTTTCTCAGATCTAAACACTGCAGGATGGCTGATCACAAAATATGATGCTTTCAGCCGTCCGGTATATACAGGATGGTCTGTTTCTGCTCCTGCAACGCCGGCGGGAAGAATAACCCTGCAGAGTGTACAAAACAGTCCGTCTCTTACGGTGCTTAACGAGAGTAAACTCACAGCGGGAAGTCTGGATGGTATTGCTGCTTATTATAGTAATTTAGTAGAGCCGAAAAGCTTTAAACTGTTATCGGTTAATTATTACGACAATTATACCTTTCCAAGCACACCTGTAATTGCAGTTCCTGTAAGTATAGAAACTGAGCCTGTCCTGACAGCTCTGCAGGTAAAAGGCCTGAATACAGGATCCTGGACCAGAGTACCTGCCTTGAGTACGGCAGTTTTAGGAGAAACCACCGCCATTTTTTATGAAAGTAAAGCAAGGCCTGTCAGAGTTTATACTATAAATCATTTAGGCGGGTATACTTATACCGATACCAAATTTGATTTTTCAGGCAAAACAGAATACAGCATAACCAGACATAAAAGACAAATCTCAGATGCTGAGCTTATAACAAAAGATGCTTTCACTTATTCAGACCAGGACCGTTTAATGACCCAGACGCATCAGATAAACGGGGCTCTGCCTGCAGAACTTATCCTGAGTAACAGTTATGACGAACTGGGACAGCTAATCTCTAAAAAGGTAGGAAACAATATTCAGAATATAAACTACACCTACAATATCCGCGGATGGCTCACAGCAATTAATGATATAAGTGCACTGGCACAAGCGGGAGACCCTAAAGATCTCTTTGCTTTTAAAATCAATTATAATACAATTCCATCTGCAGTTCCAGATGTAAAAGCACTTTATAACGGAAACATTGCCGAAACCCAGTGGGCGACAAATT
>NZ_JAAAFV010000021.1:0-80548 GCF_019352915.1 Pseudomonas sp. Xaverov 259
AACCGCAGTGCCAGGTTTTGGGGCCGCTACGCAGCCCAACGCGGGGCAAGCCCGCTCGCCACAACAAGCTCCCTCGCCACAGGATATCGCCTGCCTTAGAACTGTAGGGTGCTGGAGACCGACACCTGCCGCGCATCGCCGATGCTGTAGGATCGGGCCGGTTGTAGTGAGGGAGCAAGCTCCCTCGCCACAGGAGGTCGCTTGACTTAGAACTGCAGGGTGCTGGAGACCGACACCTGCCGCGCATCGCCGATGGACACAAACTGCGTATTCACCGACGAGGTGTAGTAGGTGCGATCGAACAGGTTCTTCACGTTGAGCTGGAACTTGACCTTCTGCCCGTCGATTTTGGTGTCGTAGCTGGCAAACGCATCGGCCACGGTGTAGCTCGGCAGCTCGAAGCTGTTGGCCGCGTCCCCGGCCCGCTCGCCCACGTAACGTGCGCCGGCGCCCACACGCAGTTGGTCACCGCCGAGAATGCTGCCGAAGTCATACACGGCCGACAACGAAGCGGTGTTTTTTGCCACGTTTTGCAGGCGATTGCCTTTGAGCGTCGGGTCTTCAGTCACCTCGGCATCGGTGTAGGCGTAGCTGCCGATCAGGCTCCAGTTGTCGGTGAGCTGGCCGCTGGCGTCCAGCTCCAGGCCACGGGAACGCACCTTGCCCGCCACGCTGTAGACCGCCGCCAAACCGTCGCCGACCTGCACCAGTACGTTGCGTTTTTCGATATTGAACAGCGCCGCGCTCGCGGTGATGCGCCCCGGTATGTCGAGTTTGGTACCCAGCTCCCAGGCCTTGGACTGCTCCGGTTCCAGGCTGCCGTCCAGCACGCTTTTGTTGGCCAACGGCGCGATGGTGGAGTTGGGTTTGAACGACTCGGTGTAGCTGCCGTAGAACGACAGTTGATCGGTGTAGCGATACACCAGGCCGGCACGCGGCACCCACTTCTGGCCATTGCCATCGGTGTTGGCGGTAAACGGCACGCCTTTGCCGGCGTATTGGTCGTACATCTGGTAGCGCGCACCGCCGACCAGAATCCACTGGTCATTGAGGTGGATGGCGTCTTGGAAGAACAGCGAATCGCTGCGCAGCAGGTCGGTCTGGTTACTGTCCGGCGCGCTGACTTTGGTGCCCGCGACTTCGTTGCCGTACACCGGATCGTTGTAGTTGAAGACACCACGCGGCGCCTGGCGAATCAGGTCGGCACGGTAGATCTTGCGGTACTCGTCATCAAGCCCGAACACCAGGTCGTGCTGCATGCCGCCGACATTAACCTTGCCTTCCAGGCTGGTGGTGGCAAAGCGGTCAGTGGTCAGCGCGCCCTGGGTGCCGTCCATGCTGCGGGTCAGGGTGCCGTTGGTGTTGACCTTGACCACGCGCACTTGGCTGGCGTCGTAGGTCTCGCGGTTCCAGCTGTAACCGAAGTGCGCCTTCCAGTCGTCGTTCAAGTCGTGGTCGACTTCCAGGCGATACAGGTCGGAGCGGCCTTGCATATTGTTGAACGGCTCATCCAGGCGACGGGTCGCGGGGATGTTCAACGGGTGGTTGGTCTTGGGGTCGATGGCGGTGCCACGGTCGAACGGCGAAAGAAATTCGCGGTGTTCATAGGCGAACACCACTTTGGTGGTGTCGCCGTACCAGGCCAGGGACGGCGCCACCAACGTCTCGCGGTGGGTGCCGTAATTGCGCCAGTAATCTTCGTCTTCATGGTCGACGATCAGCCGATAGGCCAGGCCGCTGTCGCCAATCGGGCCGGTGGTGTCGAGGTTGCCGCCGCTGCCATTCTTGCCGTCACCGAAGGTCGAGCCGCGTGCAGTCAGGGAAGTGGACTGCACCAGCTCGGGCTTTTTGCTGACGATATTGACCACGCCACCCGGGTCTTGAATGCCGTACAGCAGCGACGACGGGCCTTTGAGCACTTCGACGCGCTCGGCGGTGGAATTCAGTGCACGGCCCTGCACCATCGGCATGCCGTCTCGCATGATCGAGCCGTTTCGGTTGTCACCAAAACCGCGCAGCATCACCGCGTCCTGGGTGCTGCCGAGGGTATTGGCCTGGGTGATGCCGCTGATATTGCCCAGGGCATCGTCCAGGTTGCGCGGCTGTTGGTCACGCAGCAGTTGGGCGGGCACGACGTTGACGGTCTGCGGGGTTTCCAGCAACAAACCATGGGAGCGCATCACCGAACTGGTGGGCGGTGGTTGGTAGCTGGTGGTGTCCTGGGCTTGGCTTGCGCCGCTGATAGTGGTGGCGCCCAGGTTGACTGCGCCGTCGGTGGGCACAGGCTCCAGGGCCAGGGTGCGTGCGTCGATCTGGCGGAAGGTAAAACCTGAGTTGCCGAGCAGGCGTTGCAGGGCCTGGGTTGCACTCATCTGCCCGCTGACTGCCGGGGCACTGAGGCCATAGGGCGCCTCATCGGTGTAGATCACACTGATGCCGGTGACCCGGCTGAAATCGCTCAGCGCCTGGGGCAGCGGTTTGGCCGCCAGGGCAAAATTGAACTGGGCGCTTTGTTGCTCCTGCGCCTGCGCAATCGCCAAGGGCAGTAGCGCCAGCCCTGACACCGCCAAGACCGAGGCTCCCAGCCACTGTTTTACCCAACCGCCCGCCGTCGACTTCATGCTGTGAGAACCCGTGTAGAAAACGCTGTTAATGCGAATAGATCGCAGTTTCAAGCACTACACGGATGGGCGGGCGATTTACCTCACCTTTGTTTGCAAATATTTTTATTTATTGCGCCTGAATGCGAAACCCCATGCGCGGGAAGTGCACATGCACGGTGCCGGCGCGTTCGTCGGTACGGCGCAGGATCAGCTCTTCACGCCCGGCAAACAGCAGCTCACCGGCGACAGGGTCAACCCCGTAATCAATGGCCGCAATCGTTACCGACTGACCTGCCTTGAAACCATTCAAGTCCTCGAACTCGTCATCCGGCAATGCCGCAGGCGTGGCATTACGGGCGATCGCCAATGCCTGCTCCGCCGTCATTTGACTCGCACTGCCGTGACCAAAACCCAAAACGCGCGCAAGCCAAGCCAAGACGGCCGGATAAGCATCCACCAATGGAGCGGTCACAGGAGTGGCTTTGAGGAACCACATCGGGTGGGCCAAGGCAAAGTCGGCAATCGACGGCTCACCAAACAGAAAGTCTCCCGGCGCGTGCTGCAGCTGGTACTCCAGACGCGCCATGATCGCCGGCCATTGGTGCTTGGCCAGTTCGGCCGGGAGTTTGCTGGCCGTGCCGCCACTGAACAGCGCGGCACGGTCAGCGATAAATGCCTTGATCGCGTCCGGTGGCAATTTGCCAAAGCGCACCGCCACTGACTCCGGCTGGAATACCAGGCTGACGGCATGGGCGAACACAACGCTGTCGGCCCAGGTGGCGAACGTCTGCGTGATCATTTCCTGGCCCAGTGGGAACAGCGCCGGCGTGGACGTTTCCTGCTCAAGGCGACGGGCGATCAGGGCAGTGTCGCAATAGATATCCGCGCCAACTTGCAGCACCGGGGTTTTCCGGTAGCCGCCGGTCAAGGCCGTCAAGTCGGGTTTAGGCATGACCGGTGAAATGTGTACGGAGTGCCAGGACAACCCTTTGAAACCCAGCAGCAGCCGAGCTTTTTCTGCAAAGGGTGAGGTTGGGTAGTGGTGCAGGATCAACTCAGACATGCCGGTCTCCGCTCGATAGATGAACGGCTAGCTTAGCCTGCAAAGCCCTGCGTGGGGACGATGGGAAGCTATCAATCAAATCAATGTGGCGCTCGCCACCAGGCATTCCTTGGCGCTTTTCTTCAATTTCTTGATCAGCCGCTCCTGGCGCAGTGCCTCGCCCTTGGAGGCGCATTGTTCGGTGTACACCAGCGCCACGGCCGGGCTGGACAGAAAGAACCGCGCGCCCTTGCCGCTCTGGTGCGAGGCAAAACGGCGCACCGGGTCATTGCTGATGCCGCAATACAGCGAGCCATTGGCGGCACGCACCAGGTACACAAACCAGGGTTTGGGTTGAGGAAGATCAGTCACGGGTAATGCCGGCAAACCAGAAGAGCGCCCAGCTTATCAACGACCGGCCTGAAATGCCTTCAAGCCTTTGAGTGCCTGAGCGCGCACGGCGTTTTTCAGCGCCGGCGACCAACCCAGCAGCAATCCCTTCAAGCCCAGGGCCTGACGCGACCAACGCCACAGGTCAAAGTGATCGTGGTGCTCGCAGATCTTGCCATCGCGAAACACAAACCGCGCACCGATGTCGTTGACCACCGTGTTGCCGGTGGCGCTGAACAGGTAGGTCGCCACCCAGTGCGCGCTGCCGGTGCGGTCATCACTGCGCACATGGTCAAAGGTCAGGGAGAAATCCTTGGCCCGCGTGGTGAGCATGCGCCACATGTCCCCGGCGTCACGCCCGCGCAACTCGCCAAAGGCCGGGTCGCTGAACACCACGTCGTCGGTGTAGCAGGCGGCCATGGCTTCGGCGTCCAGACGCTGAAAGGCGCTGTAGAACTCAGTGATCAGGGCGTTATGGGCATCACTCATGGGCAGGCTCCGCAGACGTCGAAAGAGTAGGCGCACGATAAGCTGCCCACACTGCGCTGGCTACTGACATTCGCCACGCAAATGATGAGCCTACGGCACCATCCCGACACTGCGAGCATAGGCGAACAGGTCAACATCGGTGGAAATACTCAGCCGTTGCATCGCCGTGCTTTTCTGTTTGCTGATCGTGGAAATACTGCGGTTGACCTGCGCCGCAATCTGGCTGACGGTCATGCCACTGGCCAACATGCGCACCACCTCACGCTCCTTGCCGGACAATTGCGGTTCCTGGGACTGATCGCCCGTGCCCGCCTCGACCATTTGCACCCGCAGGGATTCACTGGCGAACGTCTGGCCGGCGCACACGGCCTTGATCGCCAGGGGCAACTCCTTGGCCGACGCACTTTTAGCCACCACTGCCTTGGCACCATGGGCGAAGGAAGCGCGCAAGGTGGCGACGCTGGCGAACATGGTCACCAGAATCACCGGCAACTGCGGATACTGGCGGTTCAACAGGCTCAACAAACCGTAGCCATCGGCCTGCTGGCCACCCGGCATGGCGAAGTCGGTGATGAGTAAGTCGCACGGCGTCGTACTCAATAAGCTGAGTAACTGATCGGGGCCATCCGCCTCCGCGACCACTTTGCACCTGCCATGCGCCTCAATCACAACTTTTTGCCCGATACGAACAATAGGATGATCGTCAGCAATAATTACTCGAAGCATAAATTCCCACGAATGATGGCAACTTGAATCCGCGCAAAATACCTCCGCCGGCGCTCATCAACAACCGCTAACAAACAGCCCCTTGCAGCCGACCCCAATGTTCACTAGTTCACATTTTTTTGCCTACAAAACAATAGGAAAATACCTACAGCAAAAACAAGATCGGAGGATTGCAAACGCTCCATGAAAACACTGCTCCTCAGACATCGGACAGGTACTCGAGATAGACATACAGCCGAGCCAGGAGCAATTCCAATTGCACCTTGTGCGCCGCCACGCCCTGGGACTGAACCTGTTCGATCAGCCTCACCGCAATGGGTTCAAGGCCGGTGCCGCCCAAAAACACCAGGCTGCCCACCAAGCGGTGGAGGCGCTCCGCTGTCAGTGATGCGTTCAACGTCGCACAGGCATGGCGTAATACACGATGGTCTTCCCACGCCTCGAACAGCAGGGTTTCCAACAATTGATCGACGACAGGCTCGCTGCCAAACGTCTCGATCAGCGTGGCACGCGTTGGCCAGCCAGCGAGCGGGACAACGGCCGCCTGGTCGACGTACAGGTCATCCACGCCTGGCAACCAGCGCACCAACACAGCGTGCAATTGTTCAAGGGTCAAAGGTTTGAGCAGCCAGGCATCCATGCCGGCATCGCGGCAACGCTGTGGGCTGTCGTTTTGCAGGTTGGCGGTAAGGGCAATGATCGGCACTCGCCTCAGCCCGTTGTCGCGCTCATGCTGGCGAATGGCGCGGGCCATGCTGTAACCATCCATAAAGGGCATCTGGCAATCGCTGATAACCATGTCGAAGGGCCGGCTGACAAAGGCTACCAATCCGAGATACCCGTCGGCGGCCAACTCGTGCCCCAACCCCAGTTTCTGCAACAGACCACCCAACAACAGGCGGTAGGCAGAATGGTCATCCACAACCAGCACACTCAATTGCCGCCAATGAAACGGGGGAAGGCTTGGCGGCTTCAGTTTGCGGCTCGCTCCTGCGGTTGAACCTACCAGCGAACCCATCAGTACCTCTATCGCAACTATTGATCCGGCAGCCATCCGCAGCACTGATGCAATAGCCCTTGAGGCTTATCATGCAGCAATGGTCGACGCATTCTTTTGAATGCTATCGGCCAAAAACAAATAACCTTTCGAGTTAATTAAAGCCCATACAACAACTACGAAAATCCCCCCTGAATCATGGCCTTCACACCGCCCTGCCAATGTCGTATTAGTTGTATTTCCCCTGCTTGCCCCCCTCGCTAAATTGTGTTCACCCCAAAGAGGGTCGGCTTGCCACTCCCCGGCAAGCGCCAATAACCATCGAGAACGCCGCTTAGCAATCACCCGCCACGCAAGGTCGGGCGTTGCTCTGCCGCGCCTCAATCTGCCAGCTTGTAATGGAACAATTGAAATGAAGACCTCTGTATCTCTACTGAGCAGTGCCCTGCTGCTCGCCATGAACTCGTCGGTATTTGCCGCCAGCAGCGTCGACTTGACCGTCAAAGGCTTGATCACGCCCAGCGCCTGCACCCCCAGCCTGCCGGGTAATGTCGATTTTGGAAAAATCGCGGCAAAAGATCTGAATCAGGACAGCTATACGCCGCTTGAGAAAAAGAGCCTGCAACTGAGCGTCAATTGCGACGCAGCGACGCTGTTTGCAATCCACCCCCTCGACAATCGAGCCGGTTCCGCCGCTTACGGCGCCTCATTTGGCCTGGGCTTGATCAACGAGAACCAGAAGCTCGGCGTATATCAGCTGACGTTCAGCAACCCCGCCGCCGAAACGCCCTCCACCCTGATCGCGATGTACAACTCCGAGGGCCAATGGATAGACCTCCTTACAGATGACGGCATAGCCCCCAACGATCTGGTGGCGCTGGGCAGCCGTGGGGATAACGGTTGGGCACCGCATCCAATCAAGGACGCGAGTATGGACATGACGCTGCACACCTCGATTGCACCTGCAAAAAACCTGACATTGACCAGCGAAGTGGTAATCGACGGCTCCGCGACCTTTGAAGTGAAGTACCTGTAAATGGACACTTTCCAAATGAAAACCCGCCTGTCCCTGTTGAGCAGCGCTCTGTTGCTCGCCATGAGTTCAACCGTGTTCGCCGCCAGCAGCGTCGACCTGACCGTCACGGGCCTGATCACACCCAGCGCTTGTGCCCCCAGCCTTTCAAGCGGCGGGGTCATCGACCACGGCAAAATCGCGTCCAAGGATTTGAAGCCGGACAATTGGACGGTCATCGGCAATCACACGCTGCAACTGGCGATAGCCTGCGAGGCGCCAACTCTGTTGGCCCTCAAGGGCATCGATAATGTAGGCGACTCCCATGACCCGATGACTAGGTATGGCCTGGGCTTGGTCAGCGGCCAAAAACTGGGCGGGTACTCCCTGACCTTCGGCAATCCTATAGCCGACGACGCGGCGATCTCCGTGATTGAGTCCTCCGACAACGGCCTCACCTGGCAGGAAAATATTCCAGGTGACACTTGGCCAGCCGCCTACCTCGCTTCGTTTGGCGATCGCTCTACCGGCAGTTGGGCGCCCACCCAAGTCCGGCTGGTGACGGCCGATCTCAGGGTGCAAACCGTTATCGCTCCAACTGCCGGGATGGACCTGACCAGTGAGGTCCCCATCTACGGCTCCGCCACGATTGAAGTGAAATACCTGTAACCCCCTCTAACTCACAGGATGTGACCCATGGCCAGCCGCCTAACCACACTCGCCGCAACACTGGTGCTGATCTGCGCCGGACCAGCATTCGCCGCCAGCAGCGTGGACCTTACCGTTAAAGGTCTGATCACCCCCAGCGCCTGCACCCCGACACTGGCCCAAGGCGGCGTTGCCGACTACGGAAAGATCGCCGCCAAGGACCTGCAGGAAAACCAGGCTACCCCGTTGCCGGCCACCACCCTGCCATTCAGCCTGAACTGCGAGGCCGCCACGCTGTTTGCACTCAACGGCGTGGATAACCGCGCCGGTTCGGCCAGCAGCCCCAACGATTATTCGTATGGCCTGGGGCTTATCAACGAAACCGAGCGGGTCGGCGACTTCGTGATCATTCTCACCAGCTACCTCGCCGACAACCTGCCGGTCAGCAAGCTGGCTTCCAGCGACAACGGCGCCACCTGGGGCGAGAACAGTGAGAATGCCATCTGGATGCGCGGCAGGCTCGCCGCCTTCGGCAACAACGCAAGTGGCACCTGGGCACCCATCGCGATCAAGGCACTGACGAGCAACCTGGAGGTTCACCCCAGTATCGCTGCTTCCAGTGGACTGACCTTGACCCAGGAACAACCGATCGACGGCTCCGCCACGTTGGAAGTGCTGTACCTGTAACCCCATCCCCGTACTAAGGAAGGTTCAAACGATGACTTACTTAAGAGCGGCGCCCCTGGCCGCCCTGTTGTTGGGCACCTCGTCTCTCGCACTGGCCGCCAGCAGCCAGGACCTCACCGTCAAGGGCATCATCACGCCCAGCGCCTGTGCGCCCGTGGTCTCCGGCGGCGGCAATGTCGACTTCGGCAAGGTATCGGTCAAGGACCTCAATGCCGACACTTACACCGACCTGCCCAGAGAAACCATGCTGTTGAGTGTGCGCTGCGAAGGGCCGACATTTTTCACCCTGAACACCATCGATAACCGCGCCGGCACCACCGCCAACCACTTCAGCTGGCACGGCCTGGGCACGACGCCCGACAACGAAAAACTCGGCGATGCCGGGCTTGGTCTGTACATGCCGGTGGCCGATGGCGTAGCGGTGCGCACCATCACCTCAAGGGATGGCGGCGTGACCTGGATGCCGTCCGTGATGCTCAGTCATACCGTGTTGACAGCCGTCGCCGACAACGACGGCGTGGTGCCGATTGCGATCCGGGAACTGGACGCCGAAATACGCCTGATCACCCACATTGCGCCCGCCAGCGGCCTGACGCTGACCGACGATGTGCCTATCGACGGTCACGCCACCGTGCAAGTCAATTACCTTTAAGGAGCCCCAATGAAAACTCAATTGACCACCCTGGCCGCCAGCGTACTGCTGCTCGGCTCGGCCACTGCCTTCGCCGCCTCCAGTGTAGACCTGACAGTCAAAGGCCTTATCGTTCCCAGTGCCTGCACGCCCAGCCTGTCCGCTGGTGGCGTGATCGACCACGGCAAGATATCTGCCAAGGACTTGAGCCCGGACAGGCACACGGCGATTGGCCAGCATACCCTGTCGATGAACGTCAACTGTGACGCGCCGATTCAGTTTGCTCTGCACCCTATCGATAACCGCGCCGCCTCAGGTATCGCCACGGACTTCGGCCTGGGCTTTATCAACGAGACCCAGAAGCTCGGCCACTTCACCCTCAGTTGGCGCGGCATGGTTGCCGACGGCGTGACCGTTCAACCCATCGCATCGGTGGACCAGGGCAATACCTGGTACGCCGAAAAATTCTGGGAGCCGAGCATGTACATGGCGGCGGCCTCGATGGACGACGACACCCAACCGCTGTCGGTCAAGGACCTGAGCGTAGACCTGGAAGTGCTCACCATCATCAACCCCACCGACGGCCTGGACCTCAGCAATGAGGTGACCATCGACGGCTCCGCCACCCTTGAAGTGAAGTACCTCTAAGCCATGGCCGCCCATCCCTTGAACACAGCCGGGCATGGGCTGCGCCTACCTGTGCCGGTACTGAACAGGTTCGCCTGTTGCTTTGCTGCAGTACTTTGCCTGGCCGATGCCCGCGCGGCTTCGACTGTCGACCTCACGGTGACCGGCCGGGTAACCCCGGATGCCTGCCATATCGAGTTGACGGATGAAGGCAGCATCGACCACGGCAAGATCCCGTCCCACATCCTCAAGCCCAACGAGTTCACGCTGCTGCCCAGTCGAGTGCTTGCGCTGAACGTGCTCTGCGCCAGGCCAATGTTGTTTGCATTGGTGGGGGTCGACAATCGCGCGGAGTCGTCATTGGAACCCAAGTTTTTCTACGGGTTGGGCCGGAATATCCATGTCCCCGGCGAACGCCTGGGCTACGTGGCCTTGTCCTATCGCAACGCGATGGGCGACGCACAGCCCATGCAGGTATTGGCCTCTGCCGACAGCGGCGAAACCTGGACACAGCAGGCGGATGCCTACCCTCGCTTCTACATGGCCTTTGCCCCGGCAGGTGACCGTCAACCCGACTTCATCAGCCAACTGACCGCCGAGCTTCATGTGGACACCGCCATCAACTTCTCGCAATACCTGACCCTGGACCAGGAAGTGCCCCTCGACGGCTCCATCGTCCTGGACTTGCGCTACCTGTGACCGACACTTTTTTGGCCTAATGGAAACCCCGTCATGACGACGATATTCTCAAACACCGCTGTCGGCCTGATTGCCCTGCTGCTGATGCTCGGCAACCAGGTAAAAGCCGATGGCATGGTCCCGGACACCTCCGTGGTGATCGTGCATGAAGCCGAAGGCGAAGCGGCGGTGTCGGTGACCAACACGGACAGCCAGCTCGCGCTGCTGCATGTCACCTTGCAGGATATTCCTGAAGACACCGAGCCGCTGCTGGTGGTGACGCCACCGCTGTCGCGGGTCGAAGCGTCCAAATCCCAGCTGGTGCGTTTCATCCTGCAAAACCAGAAGCCGCTACTCACCCAGCGGCTTAAACGCGCGGTGTTTGAAGGCATGCCCCAAGGCCGTGCCGCCACTGCCGCCGGGCACGCCCGCGTGGGCGTAACCGTGCGCCAGAACCTGCCGGTGATCATTCATCCCAAAGGCCTTGCGCGCAACCGCACACCCTGGACTGACCTGACCTGGACCTTGCGCGACGGCCAGTTACAGGTGCGTAACGACACGCCGTATGTGGTGCGCCTGGCCCAGGAGCTGTTGCTGTTGCCCGGCGACGGCAGGGCGATGCTGCCGCGCACCTATGTGCTGCCGGGCGAAGCCTTGAGTGTGCCGACCAACAGCAGCCAGGCCACCAAGGTCAGGTTGCAGCCGGCCACGGTGTACGGGTTTGCGGTCAAGGCCTACGACGCACCGCTCACCCTCTGACTGAACTACAGGTGTCGTGCGCCTGATAACGAAGTGACGGCTCATTGACCGTCACCAGAACGCCTGGGAGCACCGGGCCTGTGCGTTCACTATTCGAGTACCTTGCGTGAAAACAGTATTGAGTTACCGTGACGGCGAAGCCGTGTCCGAAAGCCACACCAGCCAGACCCTGCCACTGGTGGTATTGCTGTGTGCGTTGTTGCCCGCCAAATCCTGGGCCGACGATTCGAGCCCTTCGAGCTTCGATGCCCAGACCCTGCATCAACGCGGCATTGACCCACAGCTGGCCAGCCTGTTGCTGGCGGCGCCGCGCTTCGCTGCCGGGCGGCACACCGTCAACCTGCGGGTCAACGGCCAGCGACGTGGCCGACAGGATCTGACTTTCGATCAACAGGGC
The DNA here is from genome assembly GCF_019352915.1 of Pseudomonas sp. Xaverov 259. Classification (NCBI taxonomy): domain Bacteria; kingdom Pseudomonadati; phylum Pseudomonadota; class Gammaproteobacteria; order Pseudomonadales; family Pseudomonadaceae; genus Pseudomonas; species Pseudomonas sp. Xaverov 259. Next base: position 11,687 of record NZ_JAAAFV010000021.1, read on the forward strand.
AACCTGTGCCTGGACCGCGCCTTGCTGGACGCCGCTGACCTGGTGACGCCCAGCGACACGCCGGGCTGTCAGGATTTTCTCGCGCAGTATCCACAAACCCTGGTGGAGCCGGACCCGGCCACACTGACGGTGTCGCTGGTGGTGCCCACCGAAGCCCTGCGCCCTGTGCAGCAGGATATCTCGGGGTACGAAACCGGCGGTTTTGCCGGGCTGGTCAACTATGACCTCAGCGGTTTTTACAATCGCTTCGGCGATGACGCCAGCCGCTTTGGCTCAGCCAATACCGAGGTTGGCTTCAACGCCGGTGACTGGATCGTGCGCAGTCGCCAGGTACAGACCTGGCAGGATGGCCTGTCGCGCAGCACTCACCTGGAAGCCTACGCACAGCGCACCTTTGCCAGCCACCAGGCAGTACTGCAGGCCGGGCAGATCAATCTGTACAACCCGGTGCTGTCCGGCGCGCAAATTACTGGCGTGCAGGTGCTCACCGAACATGCACTTCAAGAACAGGGCCAGGGCGCGCAGATCCAAGGCATCGCCAACAGCCCGGCACAAGTGGAAGTACGCCAGAACGGCGCGCTGATTCACTCCACCGTGGTGCCCGCCGGGCCCTTTACCCTGAACGATGTACGCCGTTTGAACACCCGCTCGGACGTCGAAGTGACGGTCAAGGAAAGTGTCGGTGGTGAACGGCGCTTCACGGTGCCCGCGGCCATGCTCGGCCTTGGGCTACCCGCACCGGGTTACTCCGTAGCCGCCGGCCGGGTGCGCAATGTGGGCGATGCCAAAGGCGATGATCCGTGGGTTGTCAGCGCCGGCTGGACCGGCGCCCTGCACCCGCAATTGACCCTCGGTACAGGCGTGCTGGCGGCCAGCGAATATCGCTCGATGGGCGCCAGCCTGGGCTGGTTACCGTGGCTGGACAGCCAGATCCAGCTGTCTACCCAACTGTCCAACACCCAGTCCTGGGAAAAGGTCTCGGGGGTGCAGACTGACCTGTCCTGGTCCCAGCGCCTGGGTGAGCAGTGGTCGGTCAGCGCTGCCAATTCCTGGCGCAGCATCGGCTATCGCGAACTCGAAGAAAGCACCTACGAGCGCGACGACGGCAATGAGCGCAGCTACGACCGTCGTAACTCACGTTATCGCGACCAGCAAAGCCTCAACCTCGGCTGGTCGCACCCGCTGCTGGGCGCATTCAGCGCCGGGGTTTCACGCTCGGCCAACTTCGCCGGCGACAGCAGCAGCCGTGCGCTGGCGTCCTGGGGCACGAGCATCGGCGCAGTGTCGTTGTCGGCCAGTGCCGAGTGGCAAATGGGCGGCCGCCAGCAACAGGACAACGCGGTGTATTTCAACGTCAGCGTGCCGCTGGGCGAGAGTCGCCGACTACGCAGTTGGGTCCGTAACTCAGGCGGTGAAAACCGCACCGGCCTGGGCGTTACCGAGCAAATCGACGACCAACTCAGCTACCGCGTCAGCGCCGAACACGACAGCAGCGACCATCAAGTGGAAACCACCGTGGGCGTGTCGGCCCTGCCGCGCTACAGCCAGCTCGATTTCAGCTACAGCCGCTCTGATGCCGAGCGATCCAGCTACCAAGGCGGCGCTCGCGGCGGTGTGGTGTTGCACGGCGACGGTGTGACTTTTTCACCTTATCCGGTGCGCGACACCTTCGCCCTGGTGTCGGTCGGCGACATGAGCGGCATCAAGCTCAGCACGCCCAGCGGCCCGGTATGGACCGACTGGCAAGGCCAGGCCGTGGTGCCGCAAGTCGCCGCTTATGGCCGCAGCCCGGTGGAAGTGCAGACCCGTTCGCTGCCGCGCAACGCCGATATCAACAACGGCCTGGCGATGATCGCGGCCGGGCGCGGCGCCGTGGACCGGGTTGAGTTCGGCGTCGGTCTCACCCGCCGAATGCTGCTTACCGTCAGCAACGACCAGGGCGCGCCGCTGCCTGCAGGCGCCTCCGTCAGCACTGCCAATGGTGAGTTCGTCACCTTGGTGCAGGACGGCAGCCAGGTGTTCCTGCCCAATGTGCTGGAACAGCCGACGTTGTGGATAACCACATCGCAGGGTAGCCGTTGCGAGTTGCGCTACGAACTGCCGGCAAAGGCTGATCCGTCGGTGTACTTCGAAACGGCTCCCGCACGTTGCAACATGCCTTGAGGATGATCGCCATGCCCGTCACACCTTATATGCGTCAACTGTGCCTGTGGCTGCTGATCGGCGTCGCCGGCACTGCCCAGGCCTTGGAAGAATGCCAACTCAATGTCAGCGAACCGCTGGTGGATTTCGGCCTGATGAGCCGCCTGGCGCAAGCCGACAGTGCGCCGCAACGTCTGCTGGGCGAGCGGCGCCTGAGCGTGATCTTCAACTGCCCGCAAGCCGAAGACCTCAGCCTGTTCTACCGCGCCCTGGCCGCCAACCCGCAGCGTCTGCAATTTACTGAGCACGGCAGCTATGCCATCGAAGTCGGCAACGCGGTGCTCGATGGCCGCAGCGTAGAACTGGGTTTGCTGCCCGCCGCAGGCCAGGCGCCCGTTGCCAATGGCAGCGTGCTGGAATGGCGCCCCGGCCACGGCATAGCACCGGTCGAACAGGGTACGGTGGCTACGGGTAAAACCCTGTCGCTGCAACTGACGTTGCGCGCCTGGGCCGACATCGCCGCCACACAAGTGCGCGATGCCACCACCTGGGAAACCACCGGAACGTTGTACGGTGCAAAGCACGGGCGTTACCGGGAACTGACGCTGCGCGCGCACTTTGCGCCAATCGCCTGCCTGCCCTCGCTGTCGGACCACGGCGTGGTGGACTACGGCACCTTGTACGCCAAGGATTTGAGTGCCACCAACGAATCGCCGCTGCCCACCCGCACCCTGCGCCTGAGCGTGACCTGCGACGCGCCGATCCCCTTCGCCCTGCGCATGAAAGACAACCGCGACGGTTCGGCCACCGGCGGCACCGATGAAACCGCTTACGGCCTGGACCTGGACGCCAGCCGCAACAAGATCGGGCGTTTTTACCTGACCATCGACCCGGCGGAGTTCAGCGCCGATACCTTCCCCACGCTGTACCGCACCGACTCCACCAGCAATGGCGTGGCGTGGAGCAGCTCCACCGCACGCCAGATCCCGATGGCCGCCAACAGCATCCTCGGGTTTACCGACAAGACCGGTGTCACCTCCGGCCCGGTCGCCATCCAGACCCTGACCGGCACCCTGCGCATCAAGACTTACCTGGCGCCCATGCAAAGCCTGGATCTGCGCGATGTGGTGCATATCAACGGTTCCGGAACCCTTGAAATCATCTACCCCTAACCCGTCACTGCAAGGAGTCCGCCCCATGAAAACCCACGTCCTTTACAGCTTGCTGTTACTGGCCTGCGCCCCCTCGGTACTGGCTGCCTCGGCAGTGGACTTGAGCGTCAAAGGCCTGATCACGCCCGCCGCCTGTTTGCCGCAATTCCCCGGCGGCGCCTTGATCGACTACGGCAAGATCGCCCAGCAAGACTTGAACCTGGCGACCGCCACGCGCCTGCCCGTGCAGACCCTGCGCATCGGCATCGCCTGCAACGGCCCTACCCGCTATGCCCTGCGCATGCGCGACAACCGCGACGGCTCGGCCATGGTCAACAGTGAGATTTACTACGGGCTGGGGTTTGATATCAGCGGCAACCGCTTGGGGGTTTACTCCATGACCTTCGACCCGCGCCAGACCCAAGCCAGCAACACCGCGCAGATCTTCGGCACCGAGTCCACCACCGGCGGCCTGGCGTGGCGCACGTCCAACCTCAACCCTATCGACATCGGTTCGCGAAGCTACCTGGGTTTTACCGAGGTCGAGGGCAGCGTCAGCGGGCCCACGGCCATCGGCACCCTGGTGGGCGCCGTGACGGTGCAAACCGTGATCAACGCCCGGCAGAACCTCGACTTGAGTGTGGAAACCCCACTCGATGGCTCGGCCACCCTGGAGGTGGTGTACCTCTAGAGTTTCTCGCTGGTCACTTGAACGTAGCGCGCACGCCCGGCGCCAAGACCCGCGACAATCGCGCCCAGGCCGATCACGCCGAAGATCCAGCCGATGGCCGACCAGCCGCCGGTCCAGTCATGCACCAGGCCGACCGCAAACGGCCCCATCGACGCCAGGGTGTAACCAATGCCCTGGGCCATGCTCGACAGGTTGGCGGCCACATGGGAATCGCGCGAGCGCAGCACGATCAAGGTCAGCGCCAGGCTGAAGGTGCCGCCCTGCCCCAGGCCCAGCAGAATCGCCCAGCCCCACAAACCGTCCAGCGGCGCATACAGGCAACCGAACAGGCCGCCGAGGGTCAACAGCATCACCACCACAATCGCCAGGCGCTGGTCCTTGCCCCGGGTAGCCAACCACGGTGCGGCCAGGGAGCTGAGCAGTTGCACGATGATCGAGCCCGAGAGCGCCAACCCGGCTTCTGTGGCACTCAAGCCCCGCCCGATGAGGATCGATGGCAACCAGCCAAACACAATGTAGGCCAGGGACGACTGCAGGCCCATGTACAAGGTGACCTGCCAGGCCAGCGGGTCGCGCAGCAAGCCTTTGACCCGGTAAGCCACCTGATGGGCGCCGTGCTTTTGCCCCACTTGTGGCAACCAGAACAGAGCCGCCAGCAACGCCGGGATAACCCAGAACCCCAGGCCGATGGCCCAGCTGTCTGCGAAATACTGGCTCAGAGGCACCGTGGCTCCGGCAGCCAACGCGGCGCCCAGACACAGCGCCATGGTGTAGACGCCAGTCATGGCGCCCGCCTGCCTGGCGAAATCACGCTTGACGATGCCCGGCAGCAATACACCGATGATGCCGATGCTGGCGCCAGCGATCAGGCTGCCCGCGAATAACCCCACTTCACCGAACGCACTGCGCAGGATGATGCCGCCGGCCAGGGTCAGCAGAATCCCCAGCACCACGCGCTCAGCACCAAAACGCCGGGCCAGGATCGGCGCAGTCGGCGCGAACAGACCCAGGCACAACACCGGCAAGGTGGTCAGCAACCCGGCCTTGGCCGCAGATAACCCCAGGCTGCCGGACACTTCAGCCAGCAGTGGCGACATGCTCGACAGTGCCGGCCGCAGGTTCAACGCCACCAGCACCAGGCCCAGCAGCAAGAGCCACGGGCGGGCCACCAGCGGATGGGCTTGCTGGACGGTTTCGTCGTCGGCTTCGGCGTCGATCAACAGTTCTTCGAGTTCAGTCGTGCGTTTGGTTTCAAGGTTCATTGATCAACTGCCGGCAGAGGGATATGGCGCGTTCGGGGTCTTGGTTTTCTACCGCGTCGAGCAAAGTGATATGCAGGTCGAATACCGCCTGGCGACGGGGTGAAATATTCAGGGTCTGGCGCAACTGGGCGCCGACGATGCTGGAGAAATACTGGTACAGCTCGCTCAACGCCGGGTTGTGCGCGGCGTCCACCAGGCGCTTGTGGAACACCAGGTCGGCGCTGATGTAAGCCTCCAGATCACCGTGGTACAGCTCACCGCTGCGCTCGAGGGCTTCACGCAGCCCGTTGAGATCGTCCTCGGTACGGCGCAATGCCGCCAGGCCGATGGCCTCCACTTCGAGAATCTGCCGCGTCTCCTGCGCCTGCGCCAGCGTGCAATGGGACAGCGCACGCATCGTGCCCAGCGGGTCAGTCATGGAGCGCAGATAACTGCCGTCGCCCTGGCGAATTTCGATCAAACCCGAGAACGCCAACACGCGCATGGCCTCACGCACGGTATTGCGGCTGATGCCCAGTTCGGCGGACAGCTCCGGCTCGGTGGGCAGGCGCTCACCGATGGCCCATTTGCCTTCGGTAATGCGCCAGCGCAGTTGCTCCAACGCTTGATCGACCAGGGAGCGTTTGATCAACGGGGCAATGTCTGTCATGGGTTTTTCACTTTCGTCCAATCATAGGATGAATTTTCCTACAGCCTATTCGTACTTGCCTACAAAGGCAACGCACTAGGGTTCTTATGCAGCAAACGGAGCAGTATTTTCGATTGGTAATATTACCCATATAGGGTAATTATTGAACTCAGGTGTCTTATGGAAAAGTACACACCTCACTACGATCTGGCCGTGATCAAGGCGGATGTCAGGCGACTGGGTGCAAAAGCATTCACCCGTGCAGCCAAGGAGGCGGGAAAGCAACTCGACCTCGACATCAGCGAGATGCAGGCGGTCGTTTTCAAACTACAGAACAGGATGTTGTACAAGTCGATGACCACCTACGCCGATCACCGCGTTTGGCAGGACGTTTACCACATCCATTCACACGGTCTGGAGATTTACATCAAGGTCACTTACTGCTCCGGCAGCAACCCACCGGTGATCTCCTTCAAAGGGATGAACCTATGAAAACCCAACATTGCTTTATCTGCGGCGCGCCCGACGCCATGGTGCGTTTTGAGGGCCGCAGTGAAACCCTGCGCATCAAAGGCCTGGAACAGCGCATTGAGGATCTATCGGGCTGGGAGTGCCAACTGTGCGAGGACGGCATGTATGACCCTGAATGCGCCGAACGCCATGCCAAAGCAGGTGATGAGTTGCTTCACGCCGCTCGGCGGATGGTCGGCGCCGAACTCAAGCGTATCCGCCGCAAACTGCAGCTCACGCAAAAAGAAACCGTGGAACGGCTGTCCGGTGGCGGGCACAACGCATTCTCACGCTATGAACGCGGCGAAATAACGCCGCCCAAACCGTTGATGGTGTTAATACGCCTGCTGGACCGTTACCCGCATTTGCTCACCGACGCCAAAGAACTGGCCGAAGGTGCAGACCTGCGCAACGCCTTCACCTGCACCGTCAACCACGAAAAACAACAAGCACTCAAGGCCTCCTGAACAGGCAAAAATAAACCCGGCACCAGGCCGGGTTTATTGTTTCAAGCTTCGATCAATGCAGAATCTGGCTCAAGAACAACTTGGTCCGATCATTCTGCGAGTTGTCGAAGAAGTCTCACAAGCGCGCTTGGGATCAGCAAAATCAGAAATAGATGACACACAGAACAGGTAGAGACCGACTTCGTCAGCGCCAATAGAAATTACACACTGGAGGTCTCTTACTGATCCACCGCTGCGATTCTTGTACAGCGCTGACAACAGGACAAACACGTGTACGAAGTAAAACTCTGGACCAAGGATGCTCCTTCGCTGTTTCTACGCAAGAGCCCTGAATTGATCGTCGTTAGGAACCATCAGCAACACAGACTCACATTGCCCACGGACATAGCACCGGGCGCCGAGCGGATTCTATCGATTCCTGAGGCGCAGGTGCAGGTATTCAAAACGCCCTTGGACAGCGGCCTGCCGAGTGAGCAAAAAAACTGCTGCGTGAACGACCCGAAGTGCGTTTTGCCGGAAGCGCCCTGGTTGATGTACACACCGGGGCCCCGCTCGTTTACACAGAAAACCTCTTTATAAAGTTCATCGACACACTGACTCAAGCAGCGTGCGAAGCCTTGATTGAAGCGCTGGGCCTGTCCATCAAGCAAGCGGTTACTTATGCGACCAATGCCTACTTCGTCTGCCAGATTAAGCCGCTGGGCAGCCAGGTCTGCGATTTTTCCATGCGCCTGTTGCAGCGCCCGGATGTTGAATACTGCTATCCGGAAATCCTGCGTCAGCGCAGCAATAGAACCATCCACCCCAACCAGTGGCATTTGAAAAAAACGCTCGTGACCTACCAAATGATGGTCGACGCAAGTGCCAACGTCGAAGCAGCCCATGCGTTGAGCCAAGGCGAAAATATCGTCATCGCAGTCATTGACGATGGCTTCGACCTCAGTCATCCGGAGTTCGTCAGCCCTGGAAAAATAGTCGCGCCAAAAAACTTTGATCGCCGAAAACCCAGCGACGACCCGCAGCCATCAAACAAGCATGAGGTTCACGGAACGGCAACCGCAGGCGTCGCCTGTGCCGACGGTGCCCAGGGTGCCAGCGGCGTCGCGCCCAAAGCTCGATTGATGCCCATCAAGCTGACCAAACCTATAGGGGCAAAGGCTGAGGCTGACGCATTCCTGCATGCCGCAAATGCCGGAGCAGACATTATTTCCTGCAGCTGGGGCCCGCCGGAAGGTCATTGGGCCGACCCCTCCGACCCCAAGCACAAGCGTAACTATGCAATGCCCGCGCATACACGCCTGGCCATCAAGTACGCAACGACCAAAGGCCGTAACGGTAAGGGGTGCCTGGTATTTTTCGCAGCCGGAAACGGCAATGAATGCATGGATGACGATGGTTACGCCAGCAATCCGGATGTCATTGCGGTCGCCGCTTGCAATGATCAAAGCCGGCGCTGTGCCTACAGCGATTTTGGCCGAGCGATCTGGTGCGCTTTCCCCAGCGGGGACGAGGCAAACCCCGACCCTCGTTTCAAGCCGGCGACTTCGCTGCCGGTGACGCTTGGCATCCGCACCGCAGACCTGAGCAGGGATCCGGCCAAGAAAGAGGCCCCGAGTAAAGCACTTGCCGATTGCTACATCGAGAACTTCAGCGGCACTTCCAGCGCTTGCCCGGGTGCAGCCGGCGTCGCGGCGTTGGTGCTGGCAATCCACCCGCAGTTATCGGGGAGTGAGGTGCGCCAGATACTCGCAGATTGCTGCGACAAGATCGGCCACCCTGACGATGGCGAAGCCGGTGAATATGACCTGACCGGCCATAGCCGCTACTACGGATATGGCCGGCTGAATGCGTTTAACGCCGTACGCCTGGCACTCGCCAAGCGCACGCCGTAAACAGAACGGTCAGGTCACCGCCGCGCCGTGGACTGCCACTTCGATCAATGCAGAATCTGGCTCAAGAACAACTTGGTCCGATCATTCTGCGGGTTGTCGAAGAAGTCATTCGGCGCTGCCTGTTCCACGATCTCGCCCTTGTCCATGAAGATCACGCGATTGGCCACGGTGCGCGCAAAGCCCATTTCGTGGGTAACGCACAACATGGTCATGCCGTCTTCGGCCAAGCCGATCATGGTGTCCAGAACCTCTTTGACCATTTCCGGGTCAAGTGCCGAGGTCGGCTCGTCGAACAGCATGATTTTCGGTTTCATGCACAGGGCACGAGCGATGGCCACACGCTGTTGCTGGCCGCCGGACAGTTGCCCCGGAAACTTGTGCGCCTGCTCCGGAATGCGCACGCGCTCCAGGTAGTGCATGGCAATTTCTTCGGCCTTGCGCTTGGGCATCTTGCGTACCCACATCGGCGCCAGTGTACAGTTCTGCAGGATGGTCAGGTGCGGGAACAGGTTGAAGTGCTGGAACACCATGCCGACTTCACGGCGGATCGCTTCGATCTGCTTGAGGTCGTTGGTCAGCTCTACGCCATCGACCACGATGCGGCCCTGCTGGTGCTCTTCCAGACGGTTGAGGCAGCGGATGGTGGTGGATTTGCCCGAACCCGACGGGCCGCACAGCACGATACGCTCGCCCTGCTTGACGTTGAGGTTGATGTCTTTCAACACGTGGAACTGGCCGTACCACTTGTTGACGCCCTGCATCTGGATAATGCCTTCAGGGCTCACAGGCTGTTTGATTGCTTCGCTCATAACAACAACTCCTAACGCTTGTGGCCAGTGTCGAGCTTGTGTTCCAAATGAATGGAATAGCGCGACATACCAAAACAAAAAATCCAGAACACCAGGGCGGCGAACACGTAGCCTTCAGTGGCCATGCCCAACCATTTAGGGTCGGCGGCGGCTTGCTTGACGCTGTTGAGCAGGTCGAACAGGCCGATGATGATCACAAGGCTGGTGTCCTTGAACAGCGCGATAAACGTATTGACGATGCCCGGGATCACCATCTTCAGCGCCTGGGGCAGAATCACCAGCCCCATGCTGCGCCAGTAACCCAGGCCCATCGCTGCAGCCGCTTCGTACTGACCTTTGGGAATCGCCTGCAAGCCACCGCGCACCACTTCGGCCACGTAGGCCGACTGGAACAGAATCACGCCGATCAAGGCACGTAGCAGCTTGTCGATGCCCATGCCTTCGGGCAGGAACAGCGGCAGCATCACCGAGGACATGAACAGCACGGTGATCAACGGCACGCCGCGCCAGAACTCGATGAAGGTCACGCAGACCACCCGAATCGCGGGCATGTTCGAGCGTCGCCCCAGCGCCAGCACAATGCCCAGCGGCAAGGCGCCAGCAATCCCGACAGTGGCGATCACCAGGGTCAGCATCAAGCCGCCCCATTGGCTGGTGGCCACGTTGGTCAGGCCCAGAACACCACCGTGCAGCAGGCAGTAGGCGATGATCGGGTACAGCACCAGGAAGCCCAGGCCATAGACCGCCTTGCGTTGAAACCGCGAGATAAACAACGGCGCCACACCGACGATGGCCAGCCACACGGTCAGGTCTACGCGCCAGCGCAGGTCGCCGGGGTAGTAGCCATACATGAACTGCCCGAAGCGCTGTTGGATAAACACCCAGCAGGCGCCCTCTTTGGTGCAATCGGCGCGCGTAGTCCCGACCCAGTTGGCATCCAGGATGGCCCAGTGCAGGATGGGCGGCACGATCAGGTAAATCAGGTAGAACGCCAACAGTGTCAGCAAGGTGTTGAGCCAACTGGAAAACAGGTTGGCGCGCATCCAGGCCATCGGTCCGAAGACTTTGTTCGGCGGCGGCATATCGGGTTTGAAAGTATGCGAACTCATGTGCGTTTCCTCACCGCTCGATCAGCGCAATGCGCTTGTTGTACCAGTTCATCAGCAGGGAAATGCTGATGCTGATCGCCAGGTACACGCTCATGGTGATGGCAATGACTTCGATGGCCTGGCCGGTCTGGTTGAGCACCGTGCCGGCAAACAGCGAAACCATTTCCGGGTAACCGATACCGGCGGCCAGCGAGGAGTTTTTCGCCAGGTTCAGGTATTGGCTGGTCAGCGGCGGAATGATCACCCGCAGGGCTTGCGGGATGATGACCTTGCGCAGCGTCGGCCCAGGGCGCAGGCCCAGGGAGCGTGCGGCCTCGGTCTGGCCGTGGCTGACGGACTTGATGCCCGAGCGCACGATCTCGGCGATAAACGCCGCCGTGTACACGGTCAGCGCCAGGGTCAGCGCCAGCAGTTCAGGGATCAGTACCCAGCCGCCGACAAAGTTGAAGCCTTGCAACTTGGGCATTTCCCAGTGCAGCGGCGCGCCGAAGACCAAGGCACACAATGCCGGGATCACAATGAGCAGCGCCAGGCCCGCCCAGAACTTATGGAACGGTACGCCGGTGGCCTCAAAGCGCTTGTTGGCCCAGCGCGCCATCAGCACGATTGCCACAATGGCAACCACCACACTGGCCACAAATGGCCAGAACCCATCGGCAGCCAGCGCCGCCGGCATGTTCAGGCCACGGCTGCTGACGAAGAAAGTGTCACCGAAATTATGGCTGTTGCGCGGCCCCGGCATGGTCAGGAATACCGCGAAGTACCAGAACAGGATTTGCAGCAGCGGCGGAATGTTGCGGAACACTTCCACATACACCGTCGCCAGCTTGTTGATCATCCAGTTGGGCGACAAGCGCGCCACGCCGATGATGAAGCCCAGGATAGTCGCCAGGACCACACCGATCACAGTCACCAGCAAGGTGTTAAGCAGCCCGATCACAAAGACGCGGGCATAGCTGTCCGATTCGGTGTAGTCGATCAGATGCTGAGCGATGCCGAAGCCGGCACTGCGCTCAAGAAAGTCGAAACCCGAGGTGATACCCCGGTGTTGCAGGTTGGTCTGCGTATTGTTGAAGAGGTACCAGCCCAGCGCGACGACCGCCACAATTGTGATGATCTGGAAGAGCCACGCACGCACTTTAGGGTCGCTGAAGCTGAGCTTCTGCTTGGGTGCGCCGATTTGATTTTGCATGAAGTGCCCCGGAAAGAATGGAACAGAACATCACCCGGTGGTTGGCCCACCGGGTGATAGAACCATCAGCGATCAGCGCACAGGTGGTGCGTATTGAATGCCACCGTTGGTCCACAGTGCGTTCAGGCCACGGTCGATTTCCAGCGGGGTGCTCTTGCCCAGGTTGCGCTCGAACACTTCACCGTAGTTACCGACTTGCTTGACGATCTGTACAACCCAATCTTTTTTCACTTTCAGGTCTTTGCCGTATTCGCCGTCGGAACCGAGCAGACGAGCAACGTCCGGGTTCTTGGTGGACTTGGCTTCAGCTTCAACGTTTTTAGAGGTGATGCCGGCTTCTTCAGCGTTGAGCATGGCGTAGCCAACCCAGCGCACGATGGCCAGCCACTCGTCGTCGCCGTTACGCACGACCGGGCCCAGTGGTTCTTTGGAGATGGTTTCCGGCAGAACCACGTAGTCCTTCGGCGAAGCCAGTTTGCTGCGCTGTGCGTAGAGCTGGGACTTGTCCGAGGTCAGCACGTCGCAACGACCGGATTCCAGCGACTTGGCGCTTTCATCGGAGGTGTCAAAGGTAATCGGGGTGTATTTGAGGTTGTTGGCGCGGAAGTAGTCGGAAACGTTCAGCTCAGTGGTGGTACCGGCCTGGATGCAGATGGTTGCACCGTCCAGTTCCTTGGCGCTTTTAACGCCCAGCTTGTTGTTTACCAGGAAGCCAACACCGTCGTAATAGGTGATGAAGCCTGGGAATTTCAGGCCCATGCCCGCATCGCGCGAACTGGTCATGGTGGTGTTGCGCGACAGTACGTCGACTTCGCCGGACTGCAGCGCGGTGAAACGCTCCTTGGCGTTCAACTGGCTGAATTTGACCTTGGTTGCGTCACCGAATACGGCAGCGGCCACAGCGCGGCACACGTCAGCGTCGATCCCGAGGATCTTGCCGCTGGCATCCGGCACCGAGAAACCCGGCAAGCCATCACTCACGCCACATTGCACAAAGCCTTTCTTCTGCACGGCGTCCAGGGTGGCGCCAGCTTGGGCAAAACCACTGACACCCAGTACAGCGGCCGCGGAAACGATGGCCAGGGTGGATTTCAATACCTTCATTCAAACCTCCAGTTGCTCTTGTTGTGTCGGAGCTCGAACCTCAGCGCACCCTTATGAGGCGATATCGACCCGTGTTGGCTTTTTTTGGGGTCAAGCGGCATGAGGTTTTCGCGGTAATTCCAGTTGCTATCCCACAAGCGGCAGTCACTGATAGTGTTACCGTCCTAAGATAGTTCTGACATCGACCTACACATAGCAAGGCGCGTACCAGAGTGGTGGCTGAGTCGTTTCAGCCCATGGTCAATAGCAAAACATTCAACGTTGCGACATTCTCTTAACAGATCAACCCGTCGCGCACCGTTCCGACGCACCCAATCGGAGCGCACGCACATATATGGAGCAGACATGACCGAACCCTTGATTATTCAGCCCGCCAAGCCCGCAGACGCCTGCGTTATCTGGTTGCATGGCCTGGGTGCCGATCGCTACGACTTTTTGCCGGTGGCCGAAGCGCTGCAGGAAAGCCTGCTGAGCACGCGCTTCGTTTTGCCCCAGGCACCGACACGCCCGGTAACCATTAATGGCGGTTACGAGATGCCGAGTTGGTACGACATCAAGGCGATGAGCCCGGCCCGATCGATCAGCCTGGAAGAGTTGGAAGAATCTTCAAAAATGCTCACCGACTTGATCGAAGATCAGAAGAGAACCGGAATAGACGCTTCGCGAATTTTCCTTGCAGGGTTTTCTCAAGGCGGCGCGGTGGTATTCCACACTGCGTTTATGAAATGGCAGGGACCTCTGGGCGGCGTGATAGCCCTCTCGACTTATGCGCCAACCTTTGGCGACGAACTGGAGCTGTCCGCCAGCCAGCAACGCATTCCAACGCTGTGCCTGCACGGCCAATACGACGACGTGGTGCAGAACGCCATGGGCCGCAGCGCCTACGAGCACTTAAAGAGCCGTGGTGTCACCGTGACATGGCAGGAATACCCAATGGGCCACGAAGTGTTACCCGAAGAGATACGCGATATCGGTGCCTGGTTGGCCGCCCGCCTGGGCTGAACACCAGCGTTTATGTAGCTGTATGACAGACGCACTACGCCGCGCCCGTTTCTTGCATTACACTGGCCGGCGTACATTCCTTAACCAATTAATGAGATCACCGTGCTCAAAGCACTTAAGAAGATGTTCGGCAAAAGCGAGGCTGAGCCGCTCGCGCCAGTTCCCAGTGCTCCTGTGCCCTCCTCCGGCAGCCGCAATGACGGCCAACAGCCGGCCCGGACCGCACCTGCCGCACAGCCGCAGAAGCCAAAGGTGACCGCGCCCGAACAGGCCCAACCTGTCGAGGCAGCCCCCGCGCCGGCGCCGAAAGCGCCGCGTCGTGAACGAGCACCGAAGCCGCCCGTGACCCCGTGGAAACTCGAAGACTTCGTGGTCGAGCCCCAGGAAGGCAAGACCCGCTTCCATGACTTCAAACTGGCCCCGGAACTGATGCACGCCATCCAGGACCTGGGCTTCCCGTACTGCACGCCGATCCAGGCGCAAGTGCTGGGCTTCACCCTCGCCGGCAAAGATGCCATTGGCCGCGCGCAGACCGGTACCGGCAAGACCGCCGCGTTCCTGATCTCGATCATCACCCAGCTGCTGCAAACGCCGCCGCCCAAAGAACGCTACATGGGTGAGCCGCGCGCACTGATCATCGCCCCGACCCGCGAGCTGGTGGTGCAGATCGCCAAGGACGCCGCCGACCTGACCAAGTACACCGGCCTCAACGTCATGACGTTCGTGGGTGGCATGGACTTCGACAAGCAGCTCAAGCACCTCGAAGCGCGTCACTGCGACATCCTGGTGGCCACGCCGGGCCGCTTGCTCGACTTCAACCAGCGCGGCGACGTGCATTTGGACATGGTTGAAGTGATGGTGCTGGACGAAGCCGACCGCATGCTCGACATGGGCTTTATCCCGCAAGTGCGTCAGATCATTCGCCAGACCCCGCCGAAAAACGAGCGCCAGACCCTGCTGTTCTCCGCGACCTTCACCGAAGACGTGATGAACCTCGCCAAGCAGTGGACCACCGACCCGTCCATCGTCGAGATCGAAGCGCTGAACGTTGCCAGCGAAAACGTTGAGCAACACATCTATGCCGTGGCCGGCGCCGACAAGTACAAGCTGCTTTACAACCTGGTCAACGACAACGGTTGGGAGCGGGTGATGGTGTTCGCCAACCGCAAGGACGAAGTGCGCCGTATCGAAGAACGCCTGGTGCGTGATGGCGTCAACGCCGCGCAACTGTCTGGCGATGTGCCGCAGCACAAGCGCATCAAGACCCTGGAAGGTTTCCGCGAGGGCAAGATCCGCGTGCTGGTGGCCACCGACGTGGCCGGGCGCGGGATTCACATCGACGGCATTAGCCACGTGATCAACTTCACGCTACCGGAAGTGCCGGACGACTACGTGCACCGCATTGGCCGTACTGGCCGTGCCGGGGCTGCAGGTGTGTCGATCAGTTTTGCGGGCGAGGATGATTCGTATCAGTTGCCGTCGATCGAGACGCTGCTGGGTCGCAAGATCAGCTGCGAAACGCCGCCGACGCATTTGCTGCGAGCTGTAGAGCGCAAGCGCCCTTAAGCTGGAATACAGTAGGAAATGTGGGAGCTGGCTTGTGTGGGAGCTGGCTTGCCTGCGATACAGGCACCTCGGTTTTTCAGTTGCACCGAGGTGATGCTATCGCAGGCAAGCCAGCTCCCACACAAGCCCTGCTCCCACATTTGGGTCTCCATACACCTTTAGTCAGATGCTCACTTCCAGCGATCCGCCGCCGCGTGATCACTGCCGCGCCCTTCCACCCAACGTGGCCCCTCGGGCGTGTTCTCTTTCTTCCAGAACGGTGCCCGCGTCTTCAAGTAATCCATCACAAACGCACAGGCATCAAATGCCGCCTGGCGATGCGCGCTGGCTGCCGCGACAAACACGATAGGCTCGCCCGGCTCCAGCGCGCCGATGCGGTGCAGCACCTCCAGCTTGAGCAACGGCCAGCGCTGCTCGGCTTCCACGGTGATCTTGGCCAGGGCTTTTTCGGTCATGCCGGGGTAGTGCTCAAGGAACATCCCGGACACATCGCGGCCGTCATTGAAGTCGCGTACATAGCCGACAAAACTCACCACCGCGCCCACGCCGACATTGGCGGCGTGCATGGCGTTGACCTCTGCGCCGGGGTCAAATGCCTCGGCCTGTACGCGAATGGCCATGCTCAGCCTCCGGTCACGGGCGGGAAAAACGCCACTTCATCACCGGCCTGCACCGGCTCGTCGAGGTCGCACAGTTCCTCGTTACGCGCGCACATCAGGCTGCTCTCGTTGAGCACTGCAAACTCAGGGTCAGCCGCCAACGCCAGGCGCACCGCATCGACGGTAGCGAAATCGCCTTCCATCTCCAGCGAGTCAAAACCCACCGCTTCGGCGTAGCGCGCAAAAAACAGTACGTTGATGCTCATACCTGGTCCGCCTTGAAATGCCCGCTTTTGCCGCCAAGCTTTTCCAGCAGGCGAATACTTTCGATAGTCATGCCACGGTCCACGGCCTTGCACATGTCGTAGATCGTCAGCGCGGCGACGCTGGCGGCGGTCAGCGCTTCCATCTCCACGCCGGTCTGGCCGCTGAGTTTGCAGCGCGCGAGGATATGCACAGCGTCCACACCGTCGGCGCGCAGTTCAACCTTGACGCCGGTCAGCATCAGCGGATGGCACAGCGGGATCAGGTCACTGGTTTTTTTCGCCGCCTGGATCCCGGCGATGCGGGCCACGGCAAACACGTCGCCCTTGGGATGGGCGCCGTCGACAATCATTTTCAGGGTGTCGGGCAACATGCGCACCCGCGCTTCGGCCACGGCTTCACGGAACGTCACGGTTTTGTCAGTGACGTCGACCATGTGGGCGCGACCTTGGGAATCGAGATGAGTCAGCACAGGGATACTCCTGATCAGGAGCGGCAATTGTAAACCTGTGAGTCAATTTTGCGCAGGGCTGTTTATCCCATGAAAAAAGGGGCGCAATGCGCCCCTTCAAAAACCAACGCGTGCGTTAGAACCGGAAAGTAAACCCGGCGTTGATCCCGTTGTTGTTACCCCGATTGGAGAGCAAACCGCTGTAGTTCAACGACACCAGCGTGTCCTTGGTCAGGGCCATTTCCGCACTGGCCTTGATCACCGCGCCATCGCGGGCCACAGGCACGCTGTTGACCGCAAACGCGTTGTCGCTGCCGGCAAACTTCAGCGAGGCGTCGCGATCGGTGTCGCCAAACTGATGCTCCCAGCCCAACTCACCGCGCAACGTCACCGCCGAGGTCGAGCTGACCGGCAGTTGGGTATGCGCGCGCAGGCCCAGGGTGGACAGCGTGGCGTCCTGGCTTTGCTTGCTGGCATGCAAGGCTGCGGCACCGCCTTTTTCCTTGAACGAATCGCTCTGGTAGTTCAGGTAGGTCAGGTTGGCGAAGGGTTCGAACTGGTTCCACTGGGTGTAACCGATCTCGGCAAACACTTGGTCGGTGCGCGCGTTGTAGTCAGCCTTGTCGTAGTCCGACTGGTTGGCGTACGCCACGCGACGCGAGCTGTCGATACGGTGCCAGGTGGTGGCGCCGCCCATGCGCAGGGCGATGGTGTCGAAGCGTTTGCCGCCGTAGACCGACAGGTGATAGTTGTCGCTGTCTGCCGATGCCGACTCGCCATTGAGATGGCTCTGGGTGTAGCCGGTGGCAGCACCCACCCTCCAGCCGTCGCCGACCTCGGTGTCCAGGCCCAGCAGCACGCCACTGGTGGACGACGAGTAGCCACTGGCGTTGTTGTCACCGCTGACGTTATTGCGCCCGCCCAGCAGCTGTACCCAGCCGCCGTTGTCATGGGTGTCGATCTGCGCGCTGGAATCCAGCGCCTGAGCCTGTTGCAGACGGCCGTTGACCGCTTCACGAATGTAGCGGCTGTCGGCCATTTGCGCTGCAGCCACATCCGAGTGCAGTTGCCCCGAGAGTTGCTTGAATGCAGCCTGCGCCTGGGCCGCTGAGTCTGAGGCCAGCAGGCTTTCATACACCGGGCTGCCCGCGCCCAAGGCTTCGGCCGCCGTCGCCACGGCGCGTTCGTTGCGGGTTTGCGCAATGCTGGCAAAGGTCGTCTGGTTACGCACCACCGCCAGGCTCAGTTGGTTCGGCTGATAGCTCAACTGCGTGCCGATAAACAGGTAATTAGGCGTAATCGCGGCAAACTGGCCATTGATACCCTGGCTGGCCGTCAGGATATTGAACTGCTGGCCCACCAGGCTGCGGGCCTCAGTGGCAGACAGCAGGTTCGAGCTGTTTTCCAGGGAGACGGTCACCACGCCACCGTTGAGGGTGGCGACGCCGCTGCTCTGGATCTGATCGCTTTGCCCGTTCGGGCCGACTTCCACGGCATACACCGAGCCGGGGTTGAAGGTTACGTCGCCGGTGTGCAGCGTGCCAATCGAATGGCCCGGTGCCACGCGCCCGCCGGTGTTTACGGTCAAGGCGCCCACTGTGCCGTTACCGGCCAGTGTGCCGCCCAACGTGGTTGGTACGCCGTTATCCGCATTGCGGGTGCCCACCGCGCTGCCATCCACGGTCACGGCGGAGGTCAACGAGCCGTCTACCGACAGCTTGCCGCCGCGTACCCAGGTGCTGCCCGAATAGGTGTTCTGGCCTTCGAGCACCAGTTCGCCGTCGCCGGACTTGGCCAGGCTGCCGACGTAGGTCGTGCCGGTGAGCAAATCCTTGCCGCGTGCCAGCGTCGCCTGTTCCCGGGCATGGCCAATTTCGTATGCAAACTGGTCATCGTCAGAGGCATTGGCGGGCAAGCCGTTGACCCAGCCTTTCTGTTGCTTGGTGGCGGCCCAAGTGGCTTGTTCGGCGGTGTCTTCCACACGGCGGGCGCGGATCGCCTCATCGGAAATCGGGTTGGCCCAGCTATCACGCGTACCAGTGGGCAATGCCACCGCCACCGAACCGAGGAACTGCCCCGGCCCTTGCATGGCTTTTTGCAGATTGGGCAAACCCCAACCGCTGACCACCCCCGGCACTTGCGGCGTGCCCGGCGCGGCGTCGTGCACCGGCTGCAGGTTGTCGTAGGTGCGGCCACCAGTGAGATCGCCCACCGGCGTATCGGGACCGTCCGGCGCCTGCAGGCTGGAGGTGGTCAACAACACATCCCGCGCCTGGCTGGCAGTCATGTAAGGGAAGCGTTGAATCACCAGGGCCAAGGCACCGGAGACGCTCGGCGCAGCGGCAGAGGTGCCGTTGGCGTTGGGGATGATTTCCCCTTCAGGCCCGGTGGACGGAATGCCCGAAACGCCCATCACACACCACCACTTCGACGTGCCGCAGCGGTTGTAGACCTGGGCGCTGGTCTCGTCGTAACCGGTGATCGAGAGGAATTTGCCCTCGATGTCGGGCTTGAAAAACGGCAGGTTGGCGTTGGTGTCCGGGTTGGCGCCGTGGCTGTCGTTGCCTGCGGAGATAATCTGGATAAAGGTGTTTTGCCGCGCGGCGTCAGCCATGGCGTCCATCCAGGTCTTCTGCCCGGCGTGGGCCTTGTCCCAGAACGGGCGATAGGCAGCGGTCATGTCGCGCAAGTTATCGGCTGCACTGTCGCCAACGCTGCCGAAGTGGTTCTCCACGTCATTGCGCGAATTCTGGCCCCAGCTCTGGTTGACGATCGAGACGTTCTTCGCCGCCAGCGCGTTGTAGCTGGCCATGAACGCGTTGTAATCCAGGTCGTTGGAACCCTGGAAACGGTTGTCATCGGTGCCGCCGGTATTGGCGACAAAAATATTCGCGTCAAACGCAATGCCATGCATGCCGGTGCCGTTGCGGCTGGCGCCCAGTACACCGGACATCTCGGTGCCGTGGCCGTCATTGATCTTCGGGTCGTACTCGCCGGAAATACTGAAGTGCTCGCCTTTTTGGAACTCGCCATCCGGCGTGTCATGAATGTAACGCGGGTGAGTGGCGTAGTACTCGCCGGTGGAGGTCACGGCCTGCACACGGTCCTGGCCCTGGGCATTCTTGCCCTGGAACTCGAAATGTTCAGTGAGGATGCCCGAGTCGAGCACGCCGACGTTCACGCCCTTGCCGGTCATGCCCAAGGCATAGGCGTAATACGCGTTGGTGCGATCCAGGCCGGAGTTGACCTGGGCTTCAGGGGTTTTCCAGGTTTGCGCGTTGGCGCTCCAGTCACGGGTGGCGCCAGCCCAGGATTGGCCGGCATTCAGTTGCGCGTTGAGGTTGCTGCTCACACCCGGCTCTACATAGGTGTAGGGCTTGGCCGCCGGCAGGTTGGCGATAATGGCCTTGGAAAAGTCGAGAATATTGGTGGTATAGCGCCCGCTGTTACTGAACAGCCGGCTGCGGTAGTAATCCAGGCGCGAGGCGTAGTCCAGCGGGCGTTTGGTATCGCCGAGCATGGCGCCGATGGTGAGGTTTTCCGGTTGCAGCTCGTAGTTTTGCTTGAGAGCCGAATCGAATTTGCCGGACTGTGCGGCAAAGTCCTTGGCGGCCAGGTCGACGATATCGGCATAGGCAAACCGCAGGTTTTTATACACGTCGGTATTGGGGCCAAACGAGGCGACGGCTTTGCGGAAGGCCGACTCCAGCACTGGCGAGGTGTAGGGGTTGGCGTCATCCGCCCAGGCCATGGAGCCCTGGCCCAGCCACAGGGCCAAGCCGAGTGCGATGGGTGTAAGGGGTATCGATTTGGAGTGTGTAGCGCGCTTGCGTATTTGCGACAAAGTGAAGCCATTACCTGCTGCGTCCATTTTCCTTTCCCTTTGGAGATGTGCTTCGTCAATGAGCGATGTATCGGGCTTTTTGTAATAGGCAGGATCACGCAGAAGACCAACGCCGGGTCTTCAATAAGTCGTCGAATCAAAGCGGTGTTTTTCCGACGGGGTTTTGCAGTTTTCTTATAGTTTTCGGCGATAAAAAATGTAACAAAATAATTACAAAGGCGACAAGCACCCAGGACGCATTAACGAAGACAAATGTCGCCCACAGCAAAAACCCCGAATTTCGCGAGAAATTCGGGGTGTTTTGTGGCATTTAGCCACTAATTACAGCATGGGCGATTACAGATGGGATTCGGCGTACTCGGCCAGAATCGAACGTGGCACCCCTTGCAGCGCGATATGCACGCCGTTGGGGAAGTCTTTGAAGCGTTCCGTCAGGTAGGTCAGCCCGGAGCTGGTCGCGGACAGGTAAGGGGTGTCGATCTGTGCCAGGTTGCCCAGGCACACCACTTTGGAACCGGCGCCGGCACGGGTGATGATGGTTTTCATCTGGTGCGGTGTGAGGTTCTGGCATTCATCGATCAGAATCAGGCTTTGCTGGAAGCTGCGACCTCGGATGTAGTTGAGGGATTTGAACTGCAACGGCACTTTGCTGAGGATGTAATCGACGCTGCCATGGGTGTTTTCGTCATCCATGTGCAAGGCTTCGAGGTTGTCGGTGATCGCCCCCAGCCACGGCTCCATTTTTTCCGCTTCGGTGCCGGGCAGAAAGCCGATCTCCTGGTCCAGGCCCTGCACGCTGCGGGTGGCAATGATGCGGCGATAACGCTTGGTCACCATGGTCTGCTCGATGGCGGCTGCCAGGGCGAGGATGGTTTTCCCCGAGCCTGCGGCGCCGGTCAGGTTGACCAGGTGAATGTCCGGGTCGAGCAGCGCATACAGCGCCAGGCTCTGGTAGATATCACGCGGTTTCAGGCCCCAGGCTTCCTGGTGCAACAGGGGTTCCTGATGCAGGTCTAGAATCAGCAGCTTGTCGACCTGGATCTCTTTGATCCAGCCCACAAACCCCTGTTCGTCGATAATGAATTCGTTGATGTGAACGGCCGGCAGGTTGTCGATCAGCTGTACCTGATGCCAGGTGCGGCCATGGTCCTGGCGGGTTTCGACCTTGCTGACCAGGTCCCAGAACGAGCCGGTCACGGTGTGATAACCGCGCGACAGCATCGACACGTCGTCGACGAGCTGGTCGGTACTGTAGTCCTCGGCAGCGATCCCACACGCTCGTGCCTTGAGGCGCATATTGATGTCTTTGGTCACCAGCACCAGGCGCAGGTCCTTGTCGCGCGCGTGCAGGTCGATCAATTGGTTGATGATTTTGTTGTCGTTGAGGTTTTCCGGCAGCAGGCTGTTGGGCTCGCTGCGCTTGCTCATCAGAATCGACAGCAAGCCCTTCGGCCCGCTTTTGCCACGCTGGATCGGCACGCCGACTTCAACGTCCTCGGGCGAGGCTTCACCCAGGGTCTTGTCGATCAGGCGAATCGCCTGGCGGCATTCGGCGGCCACGCTGTGGTGCCCGCTTTTGAGTTTGTCGAGCTCCTCAAGCACGATCATCGGGATGGCGACGTGGTGTTCTTCGAAGTTAAGCAGTGCGTTTGGATCGTGGATCAATACGTTGGTATCAAGCACATAAAGGATTGGCTGGTCGGAAGAAGGGTTACGTCCATGATCATCCATACTCGGTCACCTTTGTGGGAGCCATTCGACGCAATACCTGGGCGGTGCTGCGCCTCGATTCGACCACCGACTGCACCTGAGTGACGTCAAGTGCAGTGCCCACATGCGGAGTCTTGGAAGACGCCACCTGTGTTGCAGGGTTCGGCGATCTGACTTCGTAATACCGCAAAACCCATGACAGGAAAAAGCACTTTGACGCTTTTTTGAAGTTTATTTTTCAGGATGACGAATAGCACTAGCCGAGTGCCAGTGACCCCGTTAAAGTCGGAAGTCCGCCTGCATCGAAATGTCGCACAAAATCACCCCTGAAATCCCCCATCCCCAACAGGGCCAGGCACTTCAGCGAAACGCCTCCCGGCAGTCCTGCCAACCCAAGCCACTTTGCGCCGTTGCCTGCAATAACAGTGGCAATGCCACCCGCGCCTTGTCCTGGGTGTCGTGAAATACAATCACGCCTTTGCGCCACAGCAGCATCAGCGTCAGCACCCGTTGCGCCGACTCATCGGCCTTGAGTTTGCCCGGTTCGTCCTGGGAGTCGATGTCCCACAACGCCACCTGCAAACCCTGGGATTGAAAAAAGCCCTGGCTGTCGGCACGGCGCTGGCCATAGGGCGGGCGAAACAGCGGCACATAGTTTTCCGGCATCAGGTTCTGCACCAACGCAGCGCTGCGGGTAATTGAGCTTTGCCAGTCGACCCAATGGCTGTGGGAGCGGTATTGCCAACCCTGGTTGCCCACACACTGGCCTTGGTACAACGCCTGCACGTCATTGGCAGAACTGCGCTCCACACGGGTTTGCAGGCTGCTGCCAAGGGCGAAGAATGTGGCGTTCATTTTTTGCTTGCGCAGGTAGTCGGTGAGCCAGTCGGTGTTGCCGCTGACCGGCGCCGGGCCGCCGTCGAAGGTCAGCAGGAACAGGCGGTCGTTGAACTCATCGCCATTGCGTTCGTGGTCACCAAAGCGCAGCACCTCACTGCTGATCTGCGGGAACAGCGCGGCTTTGCGCAGCAACTCGTCCAGGTAGCGCTCATGGAAATTATGGCTGGGCCCGGCCCAGCCTATATAGAAGGAGTTATCGCTGACCTGAAACTTGCCGGCCTGCTCGCGCAAGTCGTCCATGTTTTCCACCAGGTAGCAGAACGAGGCGTCCTCTTCGCAGCTTTGCTGGGCGGCCGTGTAGTTTTCCAGCAAGCGCTGCCAGAGCTGGCGGCGCAGGTCGTCGATGGCGGCCAGGTTGATGATCTTCAAGCCCAGGCGCTGCTTCAGGGCAATTTCGTCCTGGGCTTCGCTGGCCAGCAAGCCATGGGCGAACATCAGGATCTCGGCGCGTGAGGCGACATCGAACAGTGCCGGGCTGCTGAGCTTCTCGGGCCAGATGGTGCGGTCCAGGCTGGCGACATCCACCGGCGCGGCATTGGCGTTCAGACACAACAGGCAAGCTGATAATAAAAGCGCAATTCGCACCTAGGGTCTCCCTCTCCAGAGTTACCGCCCATCATAGCGGATCGTGCCTATCGCCATCATAGGTGGAGTCAAACCACTCAACCCCCTAGAATCCCTGCCACGATTACAGGAGCCAACTTCATGCTGATGGTGATTTCCCCCGCCAAAACCCTCGACTTCGAGTCAAAGCCGGCAACCCCGCGCTTCACCCAGCCGCAATACCTCGACCACTCCCAGGAGCTGATCGAACAATTGCGCGAACTGAGCCCGGCGCAAATCAGCGAGTTGATGCACGTCTCCGACAAAATCGGTGGCCTCAATGCCGCCCGTTTCGGCAGTTGGACCCCGGCCTTCACGCCGGCCAATGCCAAGCAGGCGCTGCTGGCGTTCAAGGGCGACGTCTACACCGGCCTGAATGCCGAAACCTTCAGCGATGCCGATTTCAGCTACGCCCAGGACCACCTGCGCATGCTCTCGGGCCTCTACGGCCTGCTGCGTCCGCTGGACCTGATGATGCCGTACCGCCTGGAGATGGGCACCAAACTGCCCAACGCTCGCGGCAAGGACCTCTATGCCTTCTGGGGCACGCGCATCAGCGAATGGTTGAATGAAACGCTGGCCGAACAAGGCGACGACGTGCTGCTCAACCTGGCCTCCAACGAGTACTTCTCGGCGGTCAAGCGCACGGCCCTGAACGCACGCATCATCAACACCGAGTTCAAGGACCTGAAGAACGGCCAGTACAAGATCATCAGCTTCTACGCCAAAAAGGCGCGGGGCATGATGAGCCGTTTTGTGATTGAAGAGCGCATCAATGATCCTGCCAAGCTCAAAGCGTTTGATGTGCAGGGTTATCGCTTTAATGCGGAGCAGTCCAAGCCGGATAATTTGGTGTTCCTGCGCGATCACGCACCGGAATAGGGCCCTGATACGTCTTCACCGACACTAAAGATCCAATGTGGGAGCGGGCTTGCTCGCGAATGCGGTCTGTCAGTAACAGATACTCTGACTGATACACCGCATTCGCGAGCAAGCCCGCTCCCACATTTTTGTCTGCATTTCACGCCCCGAATCGTCATTTATTTGGCGCCAATAAATCATCAAGCAAATTCCTAACGAATCTTTCACTCGACATTCGTCATTTTTTTTCGTAGTGGCACCACTTTTTTCAAACACTAGTGGCACAAAACTATCCCCTCTCTTCAACTCCCCATAACCACTCGCCCAAATAGCAAGTGCTATCAATATAGTACCAGTGCCATCTTTTCTAATATTTCAAGAAATTTCCGAAAACAGGATGAGCGGCCAGGAACTTCACCCTGAAGCACCGCTCATACCACCGGTAACGAAATTCTCTGTTGCTGTAAGAGATGACTTACATGACCAACCCACGGAAGTAGCAAAGTTGTCATATTTCAACTTTGACTCAGGAGTCATATTGCCAATTGATTAGTTGATAGCGGCGACAAGGATGAATTGCCACACACTATAAGGCAAAGGCCAAGCTTCCCCTAATGGGTCAGTGAGACAACCCAAGGCATTGATATTTAAAGGCTATCAGCCTCTATCAAGGCCCTGCGGCACTGACGCCAGGCCCTTCTCCCAGGAAGGCCGGCTGCATTTCAGGGCAAGCTCCAATAACAAGGCCACGTTGCGCACACCTTGGGTGCACTTATTAGTCACTCGTCATTAAACATGCCTGCACGCGGTAAGTCGGCGTCTATTCGCCTAACTTTCGCGGCATCAGTGACGCTTGCAAACATGAACTCCAGCCATCTAATGGCCTGTATTAAATAACGAGGTAATTGCGATGCGCATCAGCATATTTGGTTTGGGTTACGTTGGCGCAGTCTGTGCCGGTTGCCTGTCTGCCCGTGGCCACGAAGTGGTCGGCGTAGACATCTCCAAGGATAAGATCGACCTGATCAACGCGGGTAAATCGCCGATCGTTGAACCGGGTCTGGGCGAACTGTTGAGCCAAGGCATCGCAAACGGTCGACTGCGTGGTACCACCAACTTCGCCGATGCCATTCGTGACACCGACCTGTCGATGATTTGCGTGGGCACGCCGAGCAAGAAAAACGGCGACCTGGAGCTCAACTACATCGAAGCGGTATGCCGCGAGATCGGTTTTGTCCTGCGTGACAAAACCACCCGTCACACCATCGTGGTGCGCAGCACCGTACTGCCAGGCACCGTGGCCAATGTGGTGATCCCGATTCTGGAAGATTGCTCCGGCAAAAAAGCCGGTATCGACTTCGGCGTAGCAGTGAACCCTGAGTTCCTGCGTGAATCCACCGCCATCGCCGACTACGACTTGCCACCGATGACCGTCATCGGCGAATTCGACAAAGCCTCCGGCGATGTCCTGCAATCGCTGTACGAAGAGCTCGACGCGCCGATCATCCGCAAGGACATCGCCGTCGCCGAGATGATCAAGTACACCTGCAACGTGTGGCACGCCACCAAGGTCACCTTCGCTAACGAGATCGGCAACATTGCCAAGGCCGTCGGCGTCGATGGTCGTGAAGTGATGGAAGTGGTGTGCCAGGACAAGACCCTCAACCTGTCCCAGTACTACATGCGCCCAGGTTTCGCCTTTGGCGGTTCGTGCCTGCCCAAAGACGTGCGCGCCCTCACCTACCGCGCCAGCTCGCTGGACGTGGAAGCGCCGCTGCTCAACTCGCTGATGCGCAGCAACGAATCCCAGGTGCAGAATGCCTTCGATATCGTCGCCGGCCACGACAAACGCAAAGTCGCCCTGCTGGGCCTGAGCTTCAAGGCCGGCACCGACGACCTGCGCGAAAGCCCGCTGGTGGAACTCGCGGAAATGCTGATCGGCAAGGGCTTTGACCTCAGCATCTACGACAGCAACGTCGAATACGCCCGTGTCCACGGCGCGAACAAGGACTACATCGAAGGCAAGATCCCGCATGTGTCGTCGCTGCTCAACTCCGACTTCGACGACGTGATCAACAACTCCGACGTGATCATCCTCGGCAACCGTGACGAGAAATTCCGTGCCCTGGCGCACAACGCTCCCCACGGCAAACAGGTGATCGACTTGGTGGGCTTCATGTCCCAGGCCACCAGTGTCAGTGGCCGTACCGAAGGCATTTGCTGGTAACAGCGACGGCAAGTTTCGGGTTGCACGTGTCTTCATCCCCAGCGCGTGCAGCCTGAAGCCTCCTTCCCTTCCGGATGACGCTTATGTCCAAGTTAAAACATGTATTACTGCAATCGGCCGGCTGGCTGTTCTTCCTCAGCCTGCTGATGGGTCTCGCCCTGCTGTTGCCGGCGAGCACGTTCGACTCGCAGTCGAAGAATTTTATTTTCCTGATTGGCGCCGTCGGTATCTGGCGCTACTCGATGGGTGCTACGCATTTCTTTCGCGGCATGCTGTTCCTGTACGTGGTCTACCCGCACTTGCGCCGCAAGGTGCGCAAGCTGGGCAAGGCCGCCGACCCGTCCCATGTGTTCCTGATGGTCACCAGTTTTCGTATCGACGCGCTGACCACCGCGCAGGTCTACAGCTCGGTGATTCGCGAAGCCATCGACTGTGGTTTCCCCACCACCGTGGTGTGCTCGCTGGTGGAGATGTCCGATGAGCTGCTGGTGAAAAGCTTGTGGGAGCGCATGAACCCACCGGAACGCGTAAAGCTCGACTTCGTGCGCATCGCCGGCACCGGCAAACGCGACGGCCTGGCCTTTGGCTTCCGCGCCATCTCGCGCCACCTTCCGGATGACCGCGCCGTGGTGGCCGTGATCGATGGCGACACCGTGCTCGCCGAAGGTGTAGTGCGCAAGACCGTGCCGTGGTTCCAGCTGTTCGGCAATGTCGGTGGCCTGACCACCAACGAATTCTGTGAAGTGCGCGGCGGCTACATCATGAGCGAGTGGCACAAGCTGCGCTTCGCCCAGCGTCACATCAACATGTGCTCCATGGCCCTGTCCAAACGCGTGCTGACCATGACCGGGCGCATGTCCGTATTCCGTGCCAGCGTGGTCACCGACCCGGGCTTTATCGCCGACGTGGAAAGCGACTCGCTGCAACACTGGCGCCTGGGCCGCTTCAAGTTTTTGACCGGCGATGACAAGTCCAGCTGGTTCAGCCTGATGCGCCTGGGCTATGACACCTTCTACGTGCCGGACGCCGCGATCAATACGGTGGAACACCCGCCGGAAAAGAGCTTTATCAAGGCCAGCCGCAAGCTGATGTTCCGCTGGTACGGCAACAACCTGCGCCAGAACTCCCGCGCCCTCGGCCTGGGTGTTGGTCGCCTGGGCCTGTTCACCAGCGTGGTGCTGTTCGACCAACGTGTGTCGATGTGGACTTCCTTGCTCGGCCTGACCGTGGCGATCATCGCCACCTTCAAATACGGCGGCGCATTCATCCTCGCGTACCTGCTGTGGATCGGCATCACTCGCCTGATCCTGACCCTGCTGCTGTCGTGCTCCGGCCACAAGATCGGCCCGGCGTACCCGGTGATTCTCTATTACAACCAGATCATGGGCGCGCTGGTGAAGATCTACGTGTTCTTCCGCCTTGATCAACAGTCCTGGACCCGCCAGGACACCAAACTGACCCGCGATTTGGCCAGCTTTCAACGTTGGTTCAACACCTGGTCGTCTCGGACCATGACCTTCTCCGCCGGCAGCATTTTCGTCGCCGTGCTGCTGATGATGGTCTGACCCTGCCAAGCCTGAATTAACTAGGAAATCGAACATATGAACAGCCCAGTAAACGCCAACGTTGTCCACGAATCCGAAGCCCAGCGCCAACATGCCCGGGTCAAAATCCCGGCCAAACTGCGTTTTTTCAACACCGACCGCACCCAGACCGAAGCACGGGTGATCGACCTGTCCGCCGGTGGCCTGGCGTTCACCGCTACCCAGCCGCTGACCGTCGGTGAAGTGCATAAGGGCCGCCTGCAGTTTGTAATCGATAACCTCGGTCTGGCGATGGACGTGGAGCTGCAAATCCGCTCCTACGACCGCCAGAGCGGCCGCACCGGTTGCCAGTTCCAGAACCTCGACGCCCAGGATATTTCCACCTTGCGTCACTTGATCACCTCGCACCTGTCCGGCGATATAGTGACCATGGGCGACGTGCTGGCCACGCTGCAACGCGACAACTTCACCAAGGCGCGCAAGGTCAAGGACGGCGGCAGCGGCATGAGCGCTTTCGGTCGCCTGCGCGCCGTGGTGTTCAGCGCCGGGATCTTTATCGTCGGCCTCGCCGCGTTCGGTTTTGTGTTCAAGTCGGTGTACGGCATGTACTTCGTCAGCCACGCCCAGGCCGGCCTCGTCAGCGTGCCCGGCATGAACGTGACCATGCCGCGCGACGGCACCGTGCAAAGCCTGCTCAAAGGCGACGCGGTAGCGGCCAAAGGCGCGCCACTGGCGACGTTCAGCACCAGCATGCTCGATGTGCTCAAGGGCCATCTGGACGAAGACCAACTGCAACCAGCCAAGGTCGAAGAGCTGTTCGGCAAGCAAATGACCGGCACCCTCACCTCGCCGTGCGATTGCGTGGTCGCCCAGCAATTGGTCGCCGACGGCCAGTACGCCAGCAAGGGCGATGTGATCTTCCAGCTGGTGCCACGCGGCAGCCAGGCCAATGTGGAAGCGCGCTTTACCTATCGCCAGTTCGGTGACGTACGCCCAGGTACACAGGTGAGCTTCCAGGTAGCCGACGAAGAACAGCTGCGCACCGGCACCATCGTCAGCAGCACCAGCCTGAACAGCGCCGACTTGTCCTCCGACATTCGCGTGCAGATCAAGCCGGACGCGCCGCTGGACAGCACCTATGCCGGGCGCCCGGTGGAAGTCACCAGCGACCGTGGCCCTTCGCTGAACTGGCTGATCGATAAAGCCATGGCCCACGGTCTGTAAGCGGAGGACATGCCTGTGATGACTCTCTCAAATACACCGCTGCCCCTGTGGGAATGCTCTTCTGTGGGAGCCGGGCTTGCCCGCGATGGCGGCGGCGAATCCACCACTGCCATCGCAGCGGTGCGGCGTCCCGACAAGCCAGCTCCCACACAGAGCAGATTTCACTCAGCCTCTGCATTCTGCGCACTGGCATTGGCGGTCTCTCTGGCCGGTTGCGCCGGCCTGCCCGACCAACGCCTGGCCAACGAAGCGTTGAAGCGTGGCGACACCGTCACCGCCCAACAGAACTACCAGCAGTTGGCAGACCTGGGTTACAGCGAAGCCCAAGTCGGCCTGGCTGACATCCAGGTGACCACCCGTGACCCCGAGCAAATCCGCCAGGCCGAGGCTACTTATCGCGCGGCGGCCGACACCTCGCCGCGTGCCCAGGCACGCCTCGGTCGCCTGCTGGTAGCCAAACCCGGCGCCACCGAAGCCGAACAACACGAAGCCGAAGGCCTGTTGAAAAAAGCCTTTGCCAATGGCGAAGGCAACACCCTGATCCCGCTGGCGATGCTGTACCTGCAATACCCGCACAGCTTCCCCAACGTGAATGCCCAGCAACAGATCAGCAAATGGCAGGCAGCCGGTTACCCGGAAGCGGGTTTGGCCCAGGTGCTGCTGTATCGCACCCAGGACACCTACGACCAGCATCTGGATGATGTGGAGCGCATCTGCAAGGCGGCGCTGAACACCACCGATATCTGCTACGTCGAACTGGCCACGGTCTACCAGAAAAAAGCCGCGCCGGAGAAACAGGCCGAGCTGCTCAAGCAGATGGAAGCCGGCTACGCCCGTGGCACCGTCACCGCCCAACGGGTCGACAGCGTAGCCCGCGTATTGGGTGATGCGACCCTCGGCCAGCCGGACGAAAAAACCGCCCAGGCGCTGCTGGAAAAAATCGCTCCCGGCTACCCGGCCTCCTGGGTCAGCCTGGCGCAACTGCTGTACGACTTCCCCGAACTGGGCGACGTCGACCAGATGATGAAGTACCTGGACAACGGCCGCGCCGCCGACCAGCCGCGCGCCGAGCTGTTGCTGGGCAAGCTCTACTACGAAGGCAAGTGGGTGCCGGCCGATGCCAAGGCCGCCGAGGCACATTTCGAAAAAGCCGTGGGCCGTGAAGTCGCCGCCGATTACTACCTCGGCCAGATCTATCGCCGTGGCTACCTGGGCAAGGTCTACTCGCAAAAAGCCCTCGACCACTTGCTGACCGCTGCACGCAACGGCCAGAACAGCGCCGACTTCGCCATCGCGCAATTGTTTTCCCAAGGCAAGGGCACCAAGCCCGACCCATTGAACGCCTATGTCTTCAGCCAACTGGCCAAAGCCCAGGACACGCCAGAGGCCAATGATCTGGCCACGCAGCTCGAAGCCCCGTTGACGCCTGAGCAACGCGCCGAAGGCCAACGCCTGGTGCAACAGGAGCTGGCTGCACGCGGCACCCTGGCCCAGAGCACGCTGCAACTGCACGCCCTGCAAGAAGAAGACGGCGAGGAATCCCTATGAAGCTCAACCCATTCGTCAAGGCCGGTATCGGCCTGACCTTTGCCCTGCTGTGGTCGTGCCCGACCCTGGCCGCGCTCACCGAAGCCAAGAACTTCGGCCTGGAAGTCAAAGCCACCGCACAGTCCGAAGATGACCGCGACCTTGGCACGCAAAAAGGTGGCGATGTGAACGGCATCGGCCTCGACCTGCGCCCGTGGGTCTACGGCGAAAGCGGCGCGTGGAGCGCCTACGCCATGGGCCAGGCCGTGACCTCCAGCGACATCATCGAGACCGACACCCTGCAACAGTCGGCCGACGACACCACCGAACAATCGAGCAACGACGACCGCAAGGCCAAGAAAAACTACCTGGCCCTGCGCGAGTTCTGGGTCGGCTACAGCGGTTTTACGCCCTACCCCGGCGAGATTCTCAAATTCGGTCGCCAGCGCCTGCGCAATGACGACGGCCAATGGCGCGACACCAATATCGAAGCGCTGAACTGGACCTTCGACACCACCTTGCTCAAGGCCAATGTCGGCGCCGCCGAACGCTTCAGCGAATACCGCACCGACCTCAAGGAACTGTCGCCCAAGGACAAGGACCGTCAGCATTTCTATGCCGACGCCGCCTACCAGTGGACGCCGGGCCAGTGGATCGGCCTGCGCGGTCACCACACTCATGACGACGGCAAGCTCGACTACACAGAACCGGGCGTGGCCAGCGACCCACTGGACAAACGCGAAAACGGCGACCTGACCTGGCTCGGCATCGAAGCCAACAGCGATGCCTACAACTGGCGCAACACCAATACCGTCAACTACTGGGCCAGCGTCACCGGTATGAAAGGCAACCGCGACACGGTCAATGCCCTCAACGCCGACGGCACCCGCCCAACCCAGGCCAAGCGCAGCGACGACGTGAATGGCTGGGCCACCGACATTGGCGTGCGCCTGCGCCTCGACCCGCAGTGGCAAGTCGGTGCGGCTTATTCCCGTGCCAGCGCCGAATACGAGCAGAACGGCCTGCAAAGCAACCGTTCGAACTGGACCGGCACCCAGTCCCGTGTGCATCGCTTTGGCGAGGCGTTTCGCGGTGAGATGAACAACATGCAGTCCATGAGCCTGTTCGGTTCCTGGCAGTTGCGCGAGGACTACGACGCCAGCCTGGTCTATCACAAGTTCTGGCGCGTCGACGGCAACAAGCCGGTGGGCAGCAACGGCATCGATGCGGTGCAGAACAACACCGACGACGTGACCGGCGCGATCCTGTCCAGTACCTCGTTACCGCTGGAAGACGGCAAGAAAGACCTGGGGCAGGAGATGGACCTGGTGGTCACCAAGTACTTCAAGAAAGGCCTGCTGCCGGCCGCGCTCAGCCAGTCGATCGACGAGCCGTCGGCGCTGGTGCGCTTTCGTGCAGGCGTGTTCAAGCCGGGCGATGCCTATGGCAGCCAGGTCGACTCGTACATGCACCGCGCGTTTGTCGACGTGATCTGGAAATTCTGATGGGAGCCTGCGCAATGAATGCTCAAAGCCTACTCGTCGCGGCAATGCTGATGGCCAGCGCCACAGCCTTTGCCGATACGGCGGCCAAGGCGCCGACCATCGCCAAGGAACTGCAACAGGCCAAGACTTACACCATTTCCAGCCCGCCCACCGCGCCGCTGGAACTGCCCAAGCCTGCGTTGCCCGACCTGACTGGCTACACCGCTGCGGCGATGGAAAAGAAGATCGTGCGCAGCAAACCGGGCAAAGTCAGCGTTCGCCGCATGATGCAGGAAGACGCGCTCAAGGACTTTATCGGCGGTGACAACAAGATGGCCGAATGGGTGGTGCGCCAGCACGGCATTCCCCAGGCGATCTTTGTCGACGACGGCTACATGAACCTCAAGGACCTGCTCGGCAAAGTGCCCAAGCAGTACCTCAGCGAAACCTCGCCGGGTGTGTTTTTGGCCAAGCTGCCGATTGTGGTCGGGCGCAAGGGCATCCTCGACATCGACAAGAAGACCCAGGAGCTGCGCCTGTCCCAACAGGCGGGTTCGTTCCTGATCAACGACGGCCAGCTGTTTGTGCGTGACACCAAAATCACCGGCTGGGACGAAAAGGCCAACGGCCCGGCACTGTTCAAATCGCCCAAGGAATTCCGCCCGTTCCTGCTGGCCTGGGGCGGCACCGAGACCTACATCTCCAAGACCAAGATGGCCAGCTTCGGCTACGCCAACAGTAAGTCTTACGGGGTGAGTATTTCCCAGTACACGCCGAACATGGCCAAGGTACTCAAGCGTGCGGAAC
Source organism: Pseudomonas sp. Xaverov 259 (assembly GCF_019352915.1). Classification (NCBI taxonomy): domain Bacteria; kingdom Pseudomonadati; phylum Pseudomonadota; class Gammaproteobacteria; order Pseudomonadales; family Pseudomonadaceae; genus Pseudomonas; species Pseudomonas sp. Xaverov 259. The sequence goes on from NZ_JAAAFV010000021.1 coordinate 45,257, forward strand.
CGACCGGCTGGATCATCGACTCCGAGTTCTCGGACATGTGGTACGGCTTCTACTGCTACGAGACCACCGGCTTTGTGATCAAGGGCAACACCTACAAAGACAACATCGTCTACGGCATCGACCCGCACGACCGTTCCCACGGCCTGATCATTGCCGACAACACCGTCTACGGCACCAAGAAGAAGCACGGGATCATTATTTCCCGTGAGGTCAACGACAGCTTCATCTTCAACAACCGCAGCTACGACAACAAGCTCTCGGGCTTGGTGATCGACCGTAACAGCGTCAACAACCTGATCGCCGACAACGAGATCTACCGCAACCACACCGATGGCATCACCCTCTATGAGAGCGGCGACAACCTGTTGTGGGGCAACAAGGTCATCGCCAACCGTCGCCACGGCATCCGCGTGCGCAACAGCGTGAATATTCGCCTGTACGAAAACACCGCCATGGCCAACGGGCTGACCGGCGTGTACGGGCACATCAAGGACTTGACCGACACCGACCGCGACATCGCCCTCGACCCGTTTGACGCGAAAGTCTCGCTGATCGTGGTCGGCGGTGAGCTGGCCGGCAACGGCAGCGGGCCGCTGTCGATTGATTCGCCGTTGAGCATTGAGCTGTACCGCGTGTCGATGCTGGCGCCGACCAAATCCAGCGGCATCAGCTTTGCCGGTGTACTGGGCGATCGCCAGGAAGAAATTCTCGACCTGCTGGTGCGCCAGCAGAAAGCCGTGCTGATCGACCCTGTCGAACGCCAGACCCAAATGCTGGACTGAGGATGACCCTTATGCACCCACACATGATCAAACTGCTGAGCCTCTCGGGTCTGACCCTCGGCCTGCTGGCGGCCAGCCAAGGCGTGCGCGCCGACGAAAGCAAGGCACCGACCTTTACCGCCGAGCCGTGCTGCAGCCTGTGCCCGGCCGCCCATGACGCAAAGAACTACACCACGCGCTACCAGCAGAACTTCACCACCCTGGTGCAAGCCCAGGGCGACTGGCTGTTCCGTACCCAGGAAGACCTGCGCACCGAATTCGACACCAGCCCCGCCGGCTACAAACGCATGCAGCAATTGCACGATGCGTTCAAGGCCAAGGGCGTGGAGCTGGTGGTGGTGTACCAGCCGACCCGTGGCCTGGTGAACCGCAACAAGCTCAACCCCGAGGAAAAAGCCGCGTTTAATTTTGACAAGGCACTGGGCAACTACAAAACCATGCTCGGCCGTTTCGCCAAGATGGGTTATGTGGTGCCGGACCTGTCGCCGTTGACCAACGAGCAACTGCCGGATGAACTGCCGGCCCACGACTTCTACTTCCGTGGCGACCAGCACTGGACTCCATACGGCGCCCAGCGCACGGCAAAAATCGTCGGCGCCAAAGTGCGTGCCATGCCCGAGTTCGCCGATATTCCCAAGCGCGAGTTCGAGACCAAACGCTCCGGGCGCATGGGCAAGACCGGCACCCTGCACAACATGGCCGGGCAACTGTGCGGCACCAGCTACGCGATCCAGTACATGGACCAATTCACCACCGAGCCTAAAGGCGAAGCCGGTGACGGCGACCTGTTCGGCGATTCGGGTAACCCGCAAATCACCCTGGTGGGCACCAGCCACAGTGGCAAGAACTACAACTTCGCCGGCTTTCTGGAGCAGGAAATCGGTGCCGACATCCTCAACGTTGCCTTCCCCGGCGGCGGCCTGGAGGGCTCGATGATCCAGTACCTGGGCAGCGACGAGTTCCAGAAAACCCCGCCGAAAATCCTTATCTGGGAATTCTCGCCGCTGTACCGCCTCGACCAGGAAACCATCTACCGCCAGATGATGGCGCTGCTCGACAACGGCTGCGAAGGCAAGCCGGCGCAAATGAGCGCCAGCACCACGCTCAAACCCGGCAAGAACGAGTTGATGGTCAACAGCTCGAACAAGGACCTGCGCAACGCCAACCATCAGGTCGATATCCGCTTCGCCGACCCGTCGGTGAAAACCCTGCAAGCCACCCTCTGGTACATGAACGGGCGCCACGAGGACATCAAGATCGACAAACCCGAAACATCCGATACAGACGGGCGTTTCGCCTTTGAACTGCGCACCGATGAAGACTGGGCCTCGCAGAACTTGCTGGCCGTGGAAGTGCAAGGCCCCGAAGCGGGCACTGCCGCGCAGAAAGTCGAAGCGAAAATTTGCACACGCAACGTGTTCCCAAGCGGCGGTCAACAGACCGCCTCAACTGGGCAATGAGGTTACCTATGCAGAAGTTATTGATTCCCACGTTACTCGGCCTGGCGATGTTCGCCGGTTCGGTTAACGCCGCCGCGCCACTGCGTCCGCCCCAGGGCTATTTCGCCCCGGTGGAAGCGTTCAAGACCGGCGACTTCAAGAATGACTGCGACGCCATGCCGGCGCCGTACACCGGTTCGCTGCAATTTCGCAGCAAGTACGAAGGCTCGGACAAGGCCCGCGCTACCCTGAATGTGCAATCGGAAAAAGCCTTTCGTGACAGCACTGCCGACATCACCAAGCTGGAAAAAGACACCAGCAAACGCGTGATGCAGTTTATGCGCGACGGCCGCCCGGAGCAGCTGGAATGCACACTCAACTGGCTTACCAGCTGGGCCAAGGCAAATGCGTTGATGTCCAAGGACTTCAACCACACCGGCAAGTCGATGCGCAAATGGGCCTTGGGCAGCATGGCCTCGGCCTATGTGCGCCTGAAGTTCTCCGACTCGCACCCGCTGGCCAACCACCAGCAGGAATCGCAGTTGATCGAAGCCTGGTTCAACAAGCTCGCCGATCAAGTCGTCAGCGACTGGGACAACCTGCCGCTGGATAAAACCAACAACCACTCCTACTGGGCCGCCTGGTCGGTGATGGCAACTTCCATCGCCACCAACCGCCGCGACCTGTTTGATTGGGCCGTGAAGGAATACAAGGTCGGCGCCAATCAGGTGGATGCCCAGGGCTTCTTGCCCAACGAATTGAAGCGTCAGCAACGTGCCTTGGCGTACCACAACTACGCACTGCCGCCGCTGTCAATGATCGCCAGCTTTGCCCTGGTCAACGGTGTGGACCTGCGCCAGGAAAATAACGGCGCGCTCAAACGCCTGGGCGACAAGGTGCTGGCCGGGGTGAAAGACCCGGACATCTTCGAGCAGAAGAACGGCAAAGAGCAGGACATGAAAGACCTCAAGGAAGACATGAAATTTGCCTGGCTTGAGCCCTTCTGCACCCTCTACACCTGCGCCCCGGAGGTGATCGAGCGCAAGCACGGAATGCAGCCGTTCAAGACCTTCCGCCTCGGCGGTGACCTGACCAAGGTCTACGACCCGACGCACGAAAAAGGCAACAAAGGCAGCTGATACACAGCTGATCGTTCCCACGCTCCGCGTGGGAATGCAGCCAGGGACGCTCCGCGTCCCAAAAGCGGACGCAGAGCGTCCAGTGAGGCATTCCCACGCAGAGCGTGGGAACGATCACAACCTCCCGCGAAATCGTGGGGGGTTTGGGGGGGCCGTTGGCCCTTGACTGTTGGTTAAACATGGAGAGATCGGGATGGTTTTCTCGTCCAATGTGTTCCTGTTTTTGTTCTTGCCGATCTTTCTCGGCTTGTACTACTTGAGCGGGCAACGCTATCGCAATCTGCTGCTGCTGATTGCCAGCTACGTATTCTACGCCTGGTGGCGAGTGGACTTCCTGGCACTGTTCGCCGCCGTAACGCTGTGGAACTACTGGATCGGCCTCAAGGTCGGTGCGGCGGGCGTGCGCACCAAACCGGCCCAGCGCTGGCTATTGCTCGGCGTGGCTGTCGACCTGTGCATTCTCGGCTACTTCAAGTACGCCAACTTCGGCGTCGACAGCATCAATGTGATGATGAAGTCGGCGGGCCTGGAACCGTTTATCCTCACCCACGTGCTGTTGCCGATTGGTATCTCGTTCTACATCTTCGAGTCCATCAGCTACATCATCGACGTGTACCGTGGCGACACCCCGGCGACCCGCAACCTCATCGACTTTGCGGCGTTCGTGGCGATCTTCCCGCACCTGATTGCAGGTCCCGTGTTGCGCTTTCGCGACCTGGCCGACCAGTTCAACAACCGCACTCACACCCTCGACAAATTCTCCGAGGGCTGCACGCGGTTTATGCAGGGTTTCATCAAGAAGGTCTTCATCGCCGACACTCTGGCGGTGGTCGCCGACCACTGCTTCGCCCTGCAAAACCCGACCACGGGTGACGCCTGGCTCGGCGCGCTGGCCTACACCGCGCAGCTGTACTTTGACTTCTCCGGCTACAGCGACATGGCCATCGGCCTGGGCTTGATGATGGGTTTCCGCTTTATGGAAAACTTCAAGCAGCCGTACATCAGCCAGTCGATTACCGAGTTCTGGCGGCGCTGGCACATCAGCCTGTCGACCTGGCTGCGTGACTACCTGTACATCACCCTGGGCGGCAACCGTAAAGGCACGCTGACCACCTACCGCAACCTGTTCCTGACCATGCTGCTCGGCGGTCTGTGGCACGGTGCGAACATCACTTACATCGTGTGGGGCGCGTGGCACGGCATGTGGCTGGCGATTGAAAAAGCCATCGGCCTGAATACCGCGCCACGCAGTTTCAATCTGCTGCGCTGGGCCTTCACCTTCCTGCTGGTGGTCATGGGCTGGGTGATCTTCCGCGCCGAAAACCTGCACGTCGCCGGGCGTATGTACGGTGCGATGTTCAGCTTTGGCGAGTGGTCGCTGTCGGAACTCAACCGCGCCAGCCTCACCGGCCTGCAAGTGGCAACCCTGGTGGTGGCCTACGCAACATTGGCGTTCTTTGGCCTGCGCGACTTCTACACCAATCGCCCTGCCGAAAAAGCCAAACCCGCCGACCCGAGCCTGATCAAGGCAGTACCGGGCGACAACCCAGGCAGCATTCACCAGCCCGGTTTCAGCGTGGGCCAGGACGCCGCCGTGCAGCCGGCCTACTGGACCGCTGACTGGCCACGCTACGCCATGCGGGCCACGGTGCTGCTGCTGTTCGTGGCCTCGATTCTGAAACTGTCGGCGCAGAGTTTCTCGCCGTTCCTTTACTTCCAATTTTGAGGGAGCCGACCATGACCCGTTCATTTCGCGTCCTCTATATCACGCTGTTCCTGCTGGTGCTGCTGGCCCTGGGCGCCTGGTCGCTGCGCAGCTTCTTCGGCTTCAGCACCAACGCCGACGCCACCGTGCTCAACGGGCGCTGGACCAAGGCCGTCGAGACGCACTACGACGAGGAGTTCCCGATCAAGCGCCTGGGCACCAACCTCTGGGCGGCGCTGGACTACAAGCTGTTCAATGAAGGCCGCCCCGGCGTGGTGCTGGGCCGCGACCACTGGCTGTACAGCGACGAGGAATTCAACCCCATCGTCAACGAAGACCAGAACCTGCAAGGCAACTACGCGCTGGTCGAAGGCGTGCGCCAAAAACTCAAGGCCCAGGGCATCCAACTGGTGATGGCGATTGTGCCGGCCAAGGTGCGCCTGTACCCGGAACACGTGGGTGAAGTGAAACCAGCGAGCATCCACGCCAACCTGTACCAGGACTTCCACGCCCGTGTGGCGGCCGACAAGATCATCGCGCCCGACCTGCTTGGCCCGCTGCAACAGGCCAAGCTTGGCGGCACGCAAGTGTTCCTGCGCACCGACACCCACTGGACCCCGGACGGTGCGGAAATCGCTGCCAAACAGTTGGCCAAGACCATTGCCGACAAGACGCCACTGAGTGGCGAGCCGCAGCGTTTTGTCACGGAAGCCGAAAAAACCGAACCGCACAAAGGCGACCTGCGTCTATTCCTGCCGCTGGACCCGCTGTTTGAAAACCTGATGCCGCCTAAAGAGCCGCTGCAAAAACGCGTCACGCACCTGGCGGAAAACAAAGGCGACGACGCGCTGTTTGCCGACAGCGAAACCCCGGTGGCACTGGTGGGCACCAGCTACAGCGCCAACCCCAACTGGAACTTCGTCGGCGCCCTCAAGCAAGCCTTGCACAGCGACGTCATCAACTACTCCGAAGACGGCCACGGCCCGATCCTGCCGATGCTCAGCTACCTGAAAAGCGATGACTTCAAGAACAGCCCGCCACAGGTGCTGATCTGGGAGTTTCCTGAACGTTATCTGCCCGTTAACAACGAAATCGGTGATGCCGACCCGCAGTGGGTTGCGCAACTTAAACAAGCCGGTTCGCGCCAACAGAACATGGCAATCAACACCTTCAAAAAATCCGAGACGCCCGACCGGGCGCAAAACTGAAAGAGAGGTAACTCATATGACTTTCACTACAACTCCTCGTCGTCTCGCTAAAACCCTGGCCATCGCAGCGGGCATGAGCTTCGTATCTATGTCTGCCTTCGCCGGTGGCGACGCAGCCCTGTACGGCCCGACGGCGCCAAAAGGCTCCAGCTTCGTGCGGGTCTACAACGCCTCCAACCAGGAAGTCAGCGCCACTGTCGGCGCGACCAACCTGAGCGACGTCGCCCCGCTGGCCAGCAGTGACTTCAGCTTCATGCCGGGCGGCGACTACAGCGCCAAGGTCGGCAGCCAGACCGTACCGGTCAAGCTCGCCGCCGATCACTACTACACCCTCGTGAACAGTGGCAGCGGCCAGCCACAGCTGATCGAAGAGCCGCCGTTCAAGAACAGGCAGAAATCCCTGGTGCGCGTGCAGAACCTCAGCGACAAGGCCCTGACCCTGAAAACCGCCGATGGCAAGACCGACGTGGTCAAGTCGGTGGCTGCCAAGGGCCGTGGCGAGCGTGAGATCAACCCGGTGAAAGTGAGCCTGGCGTTGTATGACGGTGACAAGAAAGTCGGCGATGTGAAGCCGGTGGCTTTGGAACGTGGTGAAGCGGCGGTGCTGTACGTGACCGGCTCGGGTTCGAGCATTTCGCCAGTGTGGGTCAAGCGCCCCGTGTCGACCCGCTGATTAGCTTTTCAATTTGACGCTCCCCCTGTGGGAGCGGGCTTGCTCGCGAATGCGGTGGTTCAGTAACAGGTGTGCTGACTGATACACCGCTTTCGGGAGCAAGCCCCCTCCCACAGGCTCTGACCCAATCGATTCAAGGAGAAACACCCATGATCCCAGTAATCCTTTCCGGTGGTAGCGGCTCACGTCTTTGGCCGCTTTCCCGCAAACAGTTCCCCAAGCAATTCCTGGCCCTGACCGGCGAGCACACACTGTTCCAGCAAACCCTGGAGCGCCTGGTGTTCGAAGGCATGGACGCCCCGATCGTGGTCTGCAACAAGGACCACCGTTTTATCGTCAACGAGCAACTGAACACCCGTAACCTGGAGTGCCAGCGCATCCTGATGGAACCGTTCGGCCGCAACACCGCGCCGGCCGTGGCGCTGACCGCAATGATGCTGGTCAACGAAGGTCGCGATGAGCTGATGCTGGTGCTGCCCGCCGACCACGTGATCGACGATCAGAAAGCCCTGCAACGCGCCCTCGCCCTAGCCACCGTGGCCGCCGAGCGCGGCGAGATGGTGCTGTTCGGCGTGCCGGCAACCCGCCCGGAAACCGGTTACGGCTACATCAAGTCCAGCAACGATTCGCTGCTGCCCGAAGGCGTCAGCCGCGTGCAACAGTTCGTGGAAAAACCCGATGAAAAACGCGCCGTCGAGTTCGTTAAAAGCGGCGGCTACTTCTGGAACAGCGGCATGTTCCTGTTCCGCGCCAGCCGCTTCCTCGAAGAGCTGAAAAAACACGACCCGGACATCTACGACACCTGTGTGCTGACCCTGGAACGCAGCGAGCAGGATGCCGACACCGTGACCTTCGACGAAGCCACTTTCGCCTGCTGCCCGGACAATTCCATCGACTACGCCGTGATGGAAAAAACCCAGCGCGCCTGCGTGGTGCCGCTGAGCGCCGGCTGGAGCGACGTGGGTTGCTGGGCCTCGTTGTGGGCGGTCAATGACAAAGACGTCAACGGCAACGTGAGCAAAGGCGACGTGGTGATCCAGGACAGCCGCAACTGCATGATCCACGGCAACGGTAAGCTGGTGTCGGTGATTGGCCTGGACAATATCGTGGTGGTGGAAACCAAGGACGCGATGATGATTGCCCACAAGGACAAGGTCCAGGGCGTCAAGCAGATGGTCAGCACCCTCAACGACCAGGGCCGCAGCGAAACCCAGAACCATTGTGAAGTCTATCGCCCGTGGGGTTCCTACGACTCGGTGGACATGGGCGGGCGCTTCCAGGTCAAGCACATCTCGGTCAAGCCGGGCGCGTGCCTGTCGCTGCAGATGCACCACCACCGCGCCGAACACTGGATCGTGGTGAGCGGCACGGCGGAAGTCACCTGTGACGAGAACGTGTTCCTGCTCTGCGAGAACCAGTCCACCTACATCCCGATCGCCTCGGTGCACCGCCTGCGCAACCCGGGCAAGATCCCGCTGGAGATTATCGAAGTGCAATCGGGCAGCTACCTGGGCGAGGACGATATCGAACGCTTCGAAGACATCTACGGGCGCTCGACGCCGGTTGAGCGTGGCGTGTCGGTGAAAACTATCGCGCAGTAACACGGTCGTACAAAAAGCCCCCACCCAGCCCGCTGCGTCCCCTATCCGCAGTGGGCTGGGTGGGAGCTGATCGTTCCCACGCTCCGCGTGGGAATGCCGCCTGGGACGCTCCGCGTCCCGATTCACATCCGGTGCATGGGTGACGCAGAGCGTCACGGGATGCATTCCCACGCAGAGCGTGGGAACGATCGACAAAGCACCCCGCCAGCATTGACCCCTGCCCCCATCCTGCCTATCCTCGCGCCTGTCACGACTCATTCGTGATGAGGTTTGACGGCCTCGCGAACTCATAGGATCCCATTTTCATCAGGAGATCCATCATGTCCAAACAAACCACCCGCCCCACCCCCTTCGGCCCCAGCGACCGCAGTGAAGAACCTCTTTTTTGCGTACAATCCGGCATTCCCATCGAACATGCACTCGAACATGCCAGCTATGTTTTAGGCACCGCGCGCGTGCTCACCCTGGCAGCTCAAGACTTGTGCACCGAACACCAGAGCTACCTGAACTGGGCCAGCCTGCAATTGGCTGAAACCGGCTTGGCCTTGGTTGAGGCTTCCATCGAGGGCTTGCAGGCAGACTCTTCTGCTCGGTAAGTAAGTCTTCGCAGGCAAGCCAGCTCCCACAGGAGAATGCATTCCAACTGTGGGAGCTGGCTTGCCTGCGATGGCGCCCGCCCAATCAACACTTATCTCAAGCTACCCAATCCCACCTACGCTTAAGTTAGGATGCTCGTTCCCTATTCGAGGTGGTCTCCATGTTCTTCGGCGTTCTCCTGATCATCACCTGGCTGATCCTGCTGCTGCGCTATCCCGCCAAGGCTCTGCCGGTATCGCTGGCCGCCGCCGTCGGCCTGGGTTTCGTCGCCATCTGGGTAGTGTGGCTGGACAGCCGCGAAGCCTCGCAACTGGCGCGTCTGGAACTGCGCATCAGCTACGCGCCGCAGGAGTGCCCGGCCGACCGCCCATTGAAACTGGTGCTGATCAACGGCAACGACGTGCCGCTCACCGAATTGCGCTGGCGCCTCGCAGCCTATGCGCCGGGCGACACGGTGAACCTGGCCGATAACGTTTATGCTGCCCCGCGCTATCGTGGCCCTGGCGAGTTACAGGCCGGCGCCACCTGGGACGACTGTTTGCCCACGCCGCCCCTACGCCCCGGCTACCGCCCGCAAACCCTGGAATTTCGCGCCGAGCATCTGCAAGGCAGTTTCTCGGACTGACAAAGGATTGATCCATGCCCAACGTACTTATCACCGGTTGTTCCAGTGGCATTGGCCGCGCCCTCGCTGACGCCTTCAAATCCGCCGGCTTTGACGTGTGGGCCAGCGCCCGCCGCGAAGCAGACGTCGCCGCACTTGCCGCTGCCGGCTTCAATGCCGTGCTACTGGACGTCAACGACAGCGCGGCCTTGCAGCGCCTGGCCGAACAACTCGGTGAATTGGATGTGTTGATCAACAACGCCGGCTACGGCGCCATGGGCCCGCTGCTCGATGGAGGCACCGAAGCCATGCAGCGCCAGTTCGAGACCAACGTGTTTTCCATCGTCGGCGTCACCCAGGCGCTGTTCCCCGCGCTGCGGCGCAGTAAAGGTCTGGTGGTGGATATCGGCAGCGTTTCGGGTGTACTGGTCACGCCGTTTGCCGGTGCCTACTGCGCATCGAAGGCGGCGGTGCATGCCTTGAGCGATGCCTTGCGCATGGAACTGGCACCCTTTGGTATTCGCGTGTTGGAAGTGCAGCCGGGAGCCATCGACACGAGTTTCGCCAAAAACGCTGGCGCCCAGGCTGAACTGTTGATCAACGAAAAATCGCCATGGTGGCCGTTGCGCGAAGGTATTCGCGCGCGCTCCCAAGCCTCGCAGGGCAACCCGACTTCGGCCGAGCATTTTGCAGCTCAAGTACTTAAGGCTGTGCAACACCCAACACCGCCAAGGATGTTGCGTGCGGGCAATGGCAGCCGAGCGTTGCCGTTGATGGCGGCGTTGTTGCCAAAAGGATTGTTGGAGAAAGTCCTGAAGAAGCGCTTTGGACTCTCGGGCTCACTCTAGCCCTTCATAAAATCAATAAACGCCCGCACCTTCAGCGGCAAATGCCGCGTATCCGGGTACATAGCGTAAATCCCTTGCGGGGCAAAGTGATGGTCCGCCAATAACCGCACCAACCGCCCTGCCTCCAGATCACCCTGCACCAGCCATTGCGGAAGCACCGCCACACCATGCCCACGCACGGCGAAGGCCTGGAGAACGGAGGCGCTGTCGGCCACCAGCGCAGCAGGGCCGGAACGGTATTGATGCTCGCCGCCGGCCGGGTCGGTCAGGCTCAGCTCCGTCAGGCGGCCATGGCCCAATTTGGGCACGCGCTCCAACGCATCCAGGGTTTGCACCTTGGCAAACTCAGGTGCGGCTACGGCAAACACCTCATAGGTCGACAGCTGCACCGCCCGGTGATTGGAGTCGAGCAGTCGCCCCAACCGAATCGCCACATCAAAGCGCTCGGAGATCAAGTCGGCATGGGTGGAGGATGTGGATAAGTGAATGTTCAAGTCCGGGTGCAGGCGCCGAAAAGCCTCCACCGCAGGGGCAACAACTGCCAACGCGTATTCCACCGTGGTGGTGATGCGTAAGGTGCCTTTGAGTTGCGCATGTTCAGAACGGGCTTCCTCCACCGCCAGCCGGGCTTCTTCGAGCATGCGCGTGCAACGCAGGTAAAAGCGCTCACCGGCATCCGTCAGCGCCAACTGGCGGGTGTTGCGGGTTAACAGGGTCACGCCCAGTTCTGCCTCAAGGCGCTTGAGGTTGAAGCTGACCACGGCGCGGGTCTGGCCCAGCCGATTGGCGGCGGCGGTGAGCGAGCCGGCCTCGACCACGGCTTTGAAGGTGTCGAATCGGTCCAGGCTGACCATAAGCCTCGCGCTCCTTTGTCAAAATATTTTTGACAAACTAACAGCCAAACCGGCGTATCCCAAACCCTGCATCACGCCTACCCTGCCCGCTTCACTCGCAGGATCGCGTTTATGACCTACCGCTCGAAAGTCGCCTGGATCTTTCTACTGGGTTTTGCCCTGGACCTGGTGAACATGTTTGTCGCCACCATCGCCTACCCGGATATCGCCCTGGAACTGCGCGCCTCGGTGACGCAACTGGCCTGGGTCAGCAACGCCTACATGCTCGGGTTGACTGTGATCATTCCCTTCAGTGTGTGGCTGGCAGCCCTGTTGGGCGAACGCAACCTGATTGCCACGAGCCTGTTGCTGTTCGCTGGGGCCTCGGTGATGGTTGGCCAGGCCGGCTCGATTGAAGCGCTGATCGGTTGGCGTTTGCTGCAAGGCTTGGGCGGCGGCTTGCTGATTCCGGTGGGGCAGGCATTGGCGTATCGACATTTCCCACCTGCAGAACGCAGCTCACTGACGGCACGCGTCATGTCGGTGGCCCTGCTGGTGCCGGCGTTGTCTCCAGCGTTGGGTGGCGTGATTGTCGACAGCGTCTCGTGGCGCTGGCTCTTCTACGCCAACCTGCCGCTGGCGTTGATCACCTTGCTGCTGGCAGTGCTGTGGATAAAACCCGACGTGCCCGCAACGGTGCGCCCGGCACTGGATGTGGGGAGTATCTTCAAGCAAATCCGCAGCCCGATGCTGCGCGTGGCGATGCTGGTCTACCTGTGCATCCCTGGCGTATTTATCGGCACCAGCCTGATCGCCATCCTTTATCTGCGCGGCCTCGGCTATGACGCCACACAGACCGGCGCGCTGATGCTGCCGTGGGCAATGGCATCGGCACTGGCGATTTACCTGAGTAAAAAACTGTTCAACCGTTACGGTCCAAAACCGTTGCTGCTGGCGGGCATGGCTTTGCAATGCATTGGCATCCTGCTGTTGAACCAGCCAACCTGGGTGATTCCCGCCTACGGGTTGATGGGCTTGGGCGGCAGCCTGTGCAGCAGCACCGCACAGACGCTGGCGTTTCTCGACTTTGGCGCCGAGCGCATGGGCCACGCCAGCGCCCTGTGGAACATCAACCGGCAAGTGAGTTTTTGCCTCGGCGCGGCGCTGCTCAGCGCGCTGTTGTCGGCCTTGGATTCCTTCGCCGCAACCTTCACGATAGCTGCAGCCCTGACACTGCTGCCCCTTTTCGCGGTGCTGCGCCTGGATGCGTCCAGGGTACAGACACTGCTTCACCCTGCCAGCGAGCCACAAGCATGATTGATTACAGCGATTTTTTTGAAGAAGTGATCCAGACCCACGTCGAGATCGAACAATGGTTTGCCGGGGTTGCGCCTGAAGGCACGTTGCAGAACTTGCTCGCGCGCTTTTCGCCTGAGTTCAGCATGGTTGCGCCTGCCACCGGTGCACGGGTCAATGCGGCCGGTGTGAATGCGCTGTTCACCCGCTTGGGCGGCATGCGCCCAGGGCTGAAGATCACCCTGAGCGAAATGACCGGGATTGACCGGCATGCGCGCGGCGCCACGGTGACTTATCGCGAACACCAGATTGATGACAGCGGCACGCAGACCGATCGGCGCGCAACCGTGGTGTTCGAGAAGCAGGCGAGTGGCGCGCTGTTGTGGCGGCATTTGCATGAAACCTTCATCAAGGCATAACACGTTCAAAAACTGTGGGAGCTGGCTTGCCTGCGATAGCGGTGGGTCAGCTGCACATCCTTCAACTGACCGTGCGCTATCGCAGGCAAGCCAGCTCCCACAGTTTAATTTTGTGCTGGGTTGACGATGACGGTGCAAGTGATGCCCGCCGCCAACAACACCCCGTCCGGCACCTCATCAATATGAATCCGCACCGGCACCCGCTGGGCCAGGCGCACCCAGTTAAAGGTCGGGTTCACATCGGCGATCAGCTCACGGCTCTCGGGGTTGTCGCGGTCGTAGATACCCCGCGAGATGCTTTCCACGTGGCCCTTTAAGGTCTCGCCGCTCATCAGTTGCATATCGGCTTTGTCGCCGACTTTGACGTGCGGCAGCTTGGTCTCCTCGAAGAAGCCGTAGACCCAGAACGAGTTCATGTCCACCACGGCCATTTTCGCCTCGCCAATGCGCGCGTAGTCGCCGCGATGCACATTGAGGTTGGTGACATAGCCGTCCACTGCCGCCACCACGTGCGTGCGTTTCAAATTAAGCTCGGCGGCTTCCAGTTGCGCCAGCGCGTGCTGGTAATCGGCCAGGGCCGAGTCGGCGATGTTGCTGGCGTCGTCGCGGTTTTCCTTGGAGATCACCAGGGCGTCGAGGTCGGCGCGGCGATGGGCGTTGACCTTGCGCATCTCCCAAGTGGCTTTGCGCGAAGCCACCAGCGACTGCGCCTGCTTGACCGCAATGCGGTAGTGCTCAGGGTCGATCTGCATCAGCAGGTCGCCCTTTTTCACCAACTGGTTATCACGCACCGGCACGTCGACCACTTCACCGGTGACGTCCGCCGCCACATTGATAATGTCGGCGCGCACGCGGCCATCGCGGGTCCAGGGCGTTTGCATGTAATGCACCCACAGCGTGCGGCCAATCCAGATCGCCAAAGCCAGTACCAGCAAGGTCGCGAGCAGGCTGAAAAACTTTTTCATCGGGGCATTCTCAACGGTAGACGCTCAGCGCCAGGGCGCCGAACAGGCAAACGAACAGGCTCAGGCGCAACAACGCCGGGTGCCAAAAAAAACGGTACAGGTCGAACCCGGCCAGGAAGCGGTCCAGCGCCCAGGCCAGGACGGCAGCAACCAAAAACATCAGGGTCATGGTCGGCATGTACAGGCCATGGAAGGCGATTTCACGGGGCATGCGGGGCTCCTTTAAGGGCCGCCAGTGGCGATTGCGGGTCGAGCAACGAAGTGCGGATAAAGTGCAGATAGCTTTTGGCCCGGCGCAGGGCCGAGGTGTCGAAGTGCGGGGCGAAGGGTTCGTCGGTGGCCTGCACGCGGCTGATCGCGTGGTCTACAGCCACCAGGCCGCGCTCCAGGTTGCTGCTGCTGGGCTGCAGGAACAGCCGTACCAGCGAACGGCCCATCACGCGGATCGCCTGGCGCCACGGCTGGGACTCGGCATACGCCGGATGCACCGGCAAAATCGCCTGTTCCTTGCGCAGCTCAATGATCGCGTGGCCGACTTCCAGCACCACGAACATCCAGCGCAGCAGGTCACGCTGCACCTGCGGCTGGCCCATGGCAAGGCCGTAGGCCTGGTGCAGCAGGTCGCGGGTGCGGCTTTCAAAACTCGACGCCAGGCCCTTGAGCTTGCCGCTGATCGCGTACACCACCTGCTCGCGCAGGTCCTGCTCCAGGCGGCGCCACAACCAGCGGCTGTTGGGCGGCAGGATGATCGCCCCCGCCGCCGCGCACACCAGCATGCCGATGATCATGGCGATGTAGTCGTTGATAAAGGTGTAGGGGTTGTAGATCGTCAGGTTGTCCGGCACCGAGCCGGTGCTGAAGAAGATCAGCAAGCCCACGCCCACCCCGGCATATTGCGGGCGTGAAGCCAGGAACGAGCCGAAGATGATCACCGGCGCGAGCATCACGCACAGCAGCGGGAAGCCGTCGATCCAGGGGAACACGAAGAACATTTCGACAAAACCCACCAATGCGCCGATCAAAGTGCCGCAGGCCATCTGGAAGGCCATGCGCTTGGGGTTGGGCGTGGCGGCGGACAGGCCGACCGTAGCGGCGGCAATCAGGGTCATGGTTGCGCCGCTGGGCCAGGCGGTGGCCACCCAGTAGCTGCCCAGCACAATGAGGATGAACGACGCCCGAATCCCCGAAGCCGCGCAGGCCAGCCAGTTGGTCTTGGGGATAAAGGTCTCGTTCCACTGTTCGCGTTCATGGCTGTGTTCGGCCAGAGAGGCGTGGGTCAGCGCGTAGTTGTGCACGTCATCGACAAAGCGATAAAGCAACTCATAGGCGGTATGAAAATCCAGCTGTTCGGCTTCGCTTGGGTTGGCCTCTTGAAAGCTTGCACGCAGGGCACGCACCTTGGCGGGCAGCTCGTCTTTGTAGGCGCTGAGTTGGTTGGCCAGCCGTGCAGCGTCGGGGCTGGTGAGCGCCCGGCCGGAGAAGCCATCGAGCACTTCGGCAAGGTCCTGCAAACCGGGCTTGATCGCCGCAACCACGTGATCCGCCGCATCGGCGCGCAGCCGTTCGAGCAACTGGTGCAAGGCGTTGAAGCGCGTAGTGATGCTCATGAACTCGCTGTTGAGGCGACTGAGCCGGCCATTGCGTCGGCGCATGTGCGGGTCTTCAAACACGGTGACGCTGCGCAGCCCTTCCAGGCCCACCGCTTCAGCGATAAAACGCACGTTGCTGGCCTCGAAACCTTCACGCTGGCTGCGCCCGCGCAGGCCGTCGGTGACGAACAGCGCAAATACGCCAAAGCGCTGATACAAGGCGTTGCGCATCGCCGCGCTGGAGGTTTGCGGCAGGATCGCGGCGCTGACCACAGTGGAGCAGATAATCCCCAGGGAGATTTCCAACACCCGCCAGACCGCCGCCATAAATGCGCCGTCCGGGTTCGCCAACGCCGGTAAACCAACCATCGCCGCCGTATAGCCGGCCAGCACAAAACCATAGGCGCGAAAGTTGCGATTGCGCGTGGCGCCAGCGGTGCAGATGCCCACCCAGATCGCCAGCGCGCCGAGGAACAACTCGGTGTTCTGCGCAAACAAAGCGATCAACAACACCATCACCGCCGAGCCCGCCAAGGTGCCGAGGAAGCGATAAAAGCTTTTGGCAAACACCTGGCCACTCTGCGGTTGCATGACGATAAACACGGTGATCATCGCCGTGCGCGGTTGCGGCAACTCCAGGCGCATGGCCAGCCACAGCGTCAGGAATGCGGCGATCAGCACCTTGAAGATATACACCCAGGTCACGCCATCACTGCGTGCCCAGTCGAAAAAACCACGGCGCCACTCAAGGGAGTGCAACCAGCGCAGCGGTGCAGGCAAGGGAGTCATTGCAATCTACTCAGTGATCAAACACGGCGAGCGCCGCCGGGTTTTTGCTCGGACGTGTCTTGGCGTCCTGGGGTACGTCGTTGCCGGCACCGAGCCCGCCGCCCAGTGCCGTAACCAATTCAGCATGCGCACTCAGGCGCGCTGCCTGCACCTGTTGCTCGACCTGTTGCTGGCGGAACAGCAGGGTCTGGGCGTTAAGCACATTGAGGTAATCGGTGAGGCCGCGCTGGTAGGCGATCATGGCGATGTCGTAGGTTTTCTGCGCCGAAGCCACTGACTGCGCGGCAAAGGTGGCTTGCTTGTCCATGGATTCGCGGCGGATCAACTGGTCACTGATGCCCTTGAGCGCATTGACCAGCGTCTGGTTGTACTTGGCCACGGCGATGTCATAACCGGCGCTGGCTTCGCCCAATTGCCCACGCAAATGGCCGCCGTCGAAGATCGGCAAACTGATCGCCGGGCCGACGGTGTAGTTGAATTTCTGCCCGCTGAGAAACCCCAGCATCGTACCGCCGGTGGCCACATAGCCCAGGCTGCCGACCAGATCGACGTTGGGGTAGAAACCGGCGTGCGCCACATCGATGCCGCGCGCCTGGGCGGCGACCTGCCAGCGGCTGGCGACCACATCCGGACGTTGGCCAAGCAATTGCGCGGGCAGGCTCGAAGGCAGCTTCAGCGGTGCAGCCAAGGACAAACTCGGGCGTTGCAGTTGCGCGCCTGCGCCTGGGCCAATGCCGGCCAATGCCGCGAGCTGGTTGCGGCTCAGGGCGATTTCTTCGTCGAGGGCGTCGAGCTGGCGATGGGTTTCCGGCAGCGGCGTTTCGGCCTGGCTCACGTCGAAATGTGTGCCGATCCCGGCGTTCAGGCGTTTGTTGGCCAGGTCCAGAATCTGCTGTTGCTGGGCCAGGGTGGCAGCGACGATATCGCGGTTAGCGAAGTGCAACGACAGCTGGATATAGGCGCGCACCACATTGTTCTGCAATTCGAGCTGGGCCTGACGCGCTTCGGCGGCGCTCATGTGCGCCAGGTCGACGGCGCGTTCGCTGGCATTGCTTTCGCGGCCCCACAGGTCGAGGGCGTAGCTCAGGCCCAGGGACGAGGTGTTGTCCCAGGTATTGGCACCGCTGAGCTCGCCCGGCCCGTAGAACTGATCTTTCGGCCAGCTGTGGCGCTTGAGGGTGGTGTCACTGTTGATCTGCAACGACTCGGCCGCCTCGGCAATCCCGGCCATGGCCCGCGCTTCCCGCACCCGCGCGGCGGCCATGGCCATGCTCGGGCTGTTTTGCGTGGCGAGGTCGACCCAGCGGTTGAGTTGCGCGTCGCCGTAGCCTTGCCACCATTGCGTGGTGGGCCAATGGGCGTCTTGGGCGGCGCTCTGGATGGCGGCGTCGGTGGCCAGGCTATTGGCGTTGAGGGCCTGGCCTTGGGGGGCGATTCCTCCGGTTCCGATGCAGCCGCTGATTGCTAACGATAAGGCCCAAACACTGAGAGTCTTAAGCTCTCTGCTGATGCGACGCGGCACGGCGAACGAATTCCTGAGGTGGTGAGGCGGGGAAGGTGGCGCAATTCTAGGGGGCGCCATGGGGAACGATAAGCTGGCATTCCTGTGAATCTTTGTTACCGTTCAGGCGATAATCCGTTGGTAGGGATCACTGGACGGCGTAACTTTCTGTCACAATTTGCTATCTCCCTTGAGAACACTCCATGGACACTTTGCAAAATATGCGCGCCTTCAGTTGCGTGGCCGAGGCCGGCAGCTTCACCGCCGCCGCCGTGCAACTGGACACCACCACCGCCAACGTCTCGCGCGCGGTCTCCAACCTTGAGGCCCATCTGCAAACCCGCTTGCTCAACCGCACTACTCGCCGCATCGCGCTGACCGAGGCCGGCAAGCGCTATTTGCTGCGTTGCGAGCAGATTCTTGCTTATGTCGAGGAAGCCGAGGCGGAAGCCAGCGACGCCCACGCACGCCCCGCCGGGCAGTTGAAAGTGCACACCATGACCGGTATCGGCCAGCATTTCGTGATTGATGCCATTGCGCGTTACCGTCGCACCCACCCCGACGTGACCTTCGACCTGACCCTGGCCAACCGCGTGCCGGACCTGCTCGACGAGGGTTACGACGTGTCCATAGTGCTGGCCAGCGAGCTGCCGGATTCGGGTTTTGTGTCCCAACGCCTGGGCATCACCTACAGCATCGCGTGCGCCTCTCCGGATTACGTCAAGGCCAAAGGTTGCGCACAGCGGCCACAGGATTTGCTCAACCACGCCTGCCTGCGCCTGGTAAGCCCGGTGATCCAGTTGGACAAATGGACCTTCAACGGCCCCGAAGGCCAGGAAAGCGTGGCGATCAACACCTCGCCGTTCCTGGTGAACTCGGCCGATGCGATGAAAACCGCGATCACCAGCGGCATGGGCGTCGGCCTGCTGCCGGTGTACGCCGCCATCGAAGGCCTGCGTAACGGCACGCTGGTGCGGGTGATGCCCAATTACCGCTCCCAGGAGCTGAACCTGTACGCCATCTACCCGTCGCGCCAGTATCTGGATGCGAAGATCAAGACCTGGGTGGAATACCTGCGCGGTTCATTGCCGGAAATCCTGGCAGCGCATCAGGCGGAGTTGGTGGCGTATGAGTTGAGTGGCAGCCTCGGCGGCACACGCCTGGCGAACTGATTTATACCTGGCAACACAGATCAACTGTGGGAGCGGGCTTGCTCGCGAAGGCGGTGGGTCAGTCGATACATCCAGTGGCTGATACACCGCATTCGCGAGCATGCCCGCTCCCACATTTTGAACTGTGTACACATGGGGTCGGCGGTGTCCTGACAATTGTCGGCAGGAATGTTAGCGTGCTTACCATTCTCCCGTAGTCGATGAGCCCGCCTGCAATGAAAAAGACTGTCCTTGCCTTCAGCCGCGTCACCCCGCAAATGATCGAACGCCTGCAACAGGACTTCGAGGTCATCGCGCCAAACCCCAAGCTGGGTGACATCAATGTTCAATTCAACGAAGCCCTGCCCCACGCCCATGGCCTGATCGGCGTGGGCCGCAAGCTGGGGCGTGCGCAGCTGGAAGGCGCGAGCAAGCTGGAAGTGGTGTCCAGCGTGTCGGTCGGCTACGACAACTACGACGTGCCGTACTTCAACGAGCGCGGGATCATGCTCACCAATACCCCGGACGTACTCACCGAAAGCACCGCCGACCTGGCCTTCGCCCTGCTGATGAGCAGTGCGCGCCGCGTGGCCGAGCTGGATGCCTGGACCAAGGCCGGCGAGTGGAAAGCCAGCGTCGGCGCGCCGCTGTTCGGTTGCGATGTACACGGCAAGACCCTCGGCATTGTCGGCATGGGCAACATCGGCGCAGCTGTCGCGCGGCGCGGGCGCCTGGGCTTCAATATGCCGATTCTGTACAGCGGCAACAGCCGCAAGACCCAGCTGGAGCAGGAGCTGGGCGCGCAGTTCCGCAGCCTGGACCAGTTGCTGGCCGAGGCGGATTTTGTCTGCCTGGTGGTGCCGTTGAGCGACAAGACCCGCCACTTGATCAGCACGCGCGAATTGGCGCTGATGAAGTCCAGCGCCATCCTGATCAACATTTCCCGTGGGCCTGTGGTGGATGAACCGGCGCTGATCGAAGCGCTGCAAACCCGGAAAATCCGTGGCGCCGGGCTGGATGTGTATGAGCAAGAGCCGCTGGCTGAATCGCCATTGTTCCAACTGAGCAATGCCGTGACCCTGCCGCATATCGGCTCGGCCACCCATGAAACCCGTGAAGCCATGGCCAACCGTGCCTTGGATAACTTGCGCAGCGCTCTGTTGGGCCAGCGTCCGCAGGATCTGGTGAACCCGCAGGTCTGGAAGGGCTGACACCGAGCTCATAGGGGACGGTTTTTGTGTGGGAGCTGGCTTGCCTGCGATGCAGGCACCTCGATCTTCCAGTTGCACTGAGGTGATGCCATCGCAGGCAAGCCAGCTCCCACACGAACCCAGCCGACACAAAATCGGGTTAAAGCCTCGGCTGACCAAGTCGATAACCTTCCATAGATCGTCATCCCTGATCCACAGAAGGTTTTTATGTCCACCACCAACGCCCGCGCAGATTCACTCTCGCTTCTGCTCTTTACCTTGCGCAGCGGCAAGCTGATGGCCATCAACCTGCTCAAAGTCAGTGAAATTATCCCCTGCCCGCCGCTGACCAAGCTGCCGGAGTCGCACCCTCACGTCAAAGGCATCGCCACCCTGCGCGGTGCCTCGCTGTCGGTGATCGACTTGAGCCGCGCCCTCGGCGAAATGCCGCTGCAAGACCCGAACGGCGGCTGCCTGATCGTCACCGACGTCAGCCGCTCCAAGCAAGGCCTGCATGTGCAGGCGGTGAGCAAGATCGTGCACTGCCTGACCACCGACATCCGCCCGCCACCCTATGGCTCGGGCGGCAATCGCTCGTTTATCACCGGCGTGACCCAGGTCGAAGGCGGCCTGGTGCAGGTGCTGGATATCGAAAAGGTCATCCACGGCATCGCCCCGGCCCCCGTTGAAGCGGCGCCGACCGACTTGACCATGGAAGAAGCCGAAGTGCTCGGCAACGCGCGAATCCTGGTGGTGGACGACAGCCAGGTGGCCTTGCAGCAATCGGTACACACCCTGCGCAACCTCGGCCTGACCTGCCACACCGCGCGCAGTGCCAAGGAAGCCATTGATGTGCTGCTGGAGCTGCAAGGCACGGCCGAGCAGATCAACGTGGTGGTGTCGGACATCGAGATGTCCGAAATGGACGGTTACGCCCTCACCCGCACCCTGCGCGAAACCCCGGACTTCCAGGAGCTTTACGTACTGCTGCACACCTCGTTGGACAGCGCGATGAACAGCGAAAAAGCCCGCCTGGCCGGTGCCGACGCGGTGCTCACCAAGTTCTCGTCGCCCGAGCTGACCAAATGCCTGGTGGTTGCCGCGCAAACTGTGGCGCAAAAGGGTCTGTAAGCGGTGGCGGAGTATTTTCAACTGCTGCGCCGCGACCTTACCGCCAGCCTGCCTGCACCGCAGTGGCCGGCTGACACCCGGCTGGATCATTACCGCGATGAGCTGGCCCCGGCCATCCATGCCGTATTGCGCATGACCCAGGAACAGGGCGGCGGACGTGTCGCCAGCCTGGAAGAATGGCGCCGGCAGTTCATCACCGACGCCGAATTCGACCCCACGCTATGCCTGGTAGCCAGTAACGCAAGCGGCATTCTTGGCGTGGCCCAGTGCTGGACCAGCGCGTTTATCAAGAACCTCTCGATCCACCCGTGCGCCCAAGGCCAAGGTCTGGGGCGCGCCTTGTTGCTGCACACCTTCCACGTGTTCAAGCAACGCGGCGAACCCTATGTGGACCTGAAGGTGCTGGAAAGCAACCAACGCGCCCGGCAGTTGTACGAAAGTGCCGGCATGCTGTTTGTGCTGCGTGACCAGGTGCCCGAGGGCTGACAGGCACTGGCGCATAACTTGCTTCCACTGAGCCTGAACAGTGAATAGAGGCAAAAACCCGTCACCGTTCAAGAGTGCCCTCTGACCTTGCCTGGTGACAGATCCTCCATGAACACTCACTTTTCCTGCGTGGGTTGCGGCAAATGCTGCAGCGACCATCACGTTCCCCTGACCCTCGAAGAAGCCCGCAGTTGGGCGGCTGACGGCGGTAACGTCATCGTGCTGGTGGAGGGTTTTCTCGGCAGTGGCCTGGGTTTGCCGGTGCAACAACGCGAGCATGCCGAACGCCGTTCAGTGATAGTGCCGAGCGGCAATACCGAGGCGTTTGTGGCAATCACCTTTGCCGCCTACAACGCCGGGCGTTGCCGGAATCTTGACGAAGATAACCGTTGCGGCATCTACGAACGTCGTCCGCTGGTGTGTCGCATCTACCCGATGGAAATCAACCCGCACATTCCCTTGAACCCCGCCGCCAAGGATTGCCCGCCGGAATCCTGGGAACAGGGGCCGGCGCTGATCGTTGGCGGTGAATTGATGGATGCCGAGCTGGCCGAGCTGATCCGCCGCTCACGCCAGGCCGACCGTGACGATGTGCAGACCAAGGAGGCTGTGTGCGCCTTGCTGGGTATTCGTACCACGGCGCTCAAGGGCGATGGATTTACTGCGTATTTGCCGGACATGGGCGCGTTTGCCCAGGCGATCGAATTGGCGACCCGCCAGCCAACCATGGCCAGTGAGTGGGTCTTTCACGTTTCCGGCATGGACATCGCCGAACAACTGTTGGACGCCGGCGCCCAGATCGCAACCCAGGTGCCGGCCAACTACGCGTTTATTTCGTTGCAGGCCTCTTAGACCGGAAACCTCAGAGGCTGGCCAGGCACTCGATTTCTATCCGCGCATCGTCCAACAGTTTGCCCGCCGCAAAGGTAGTGCGGGCGGGCAGACGGTCGGCGGGAAAGTAGCTGGCATAGACGTTGTTCATCGCTGAAAAGTCTTTGATATCGGCAAGAATCACCGTGCACTTGGCCACTCTGTCCATGCCCAAACCCTTGCCCTTCAGCGTGCTACGCAGGGTTTCCAGCGCCTGGGCAGTTTCTGCGCGAATGCCTCCGCGCACGAGCTTGCCGTTTTTATCGAGCCCTAACAGCCCTGAGAGGTAGAGCGTTTTCCCGACCTGCACGGTTTGTGAAAACGGTAAGCCACCCTCGGCCGGTGTGTAAATTATCTTGGCCGGTTCAAGGCTCCCGGCGGCGGGCGCCAGATAAGGCTGAGTGATCGCCAAGTACTTGCCATTGTCTTTCAAGCGCTGCAGGGCCTTGTTCAGCGCTACCGTCAGATCAGGCGTGGCCTTGCGAGTGGCGATGGCGACACCGCCACCCAGCATCTCATCAACCACCGCTGGCCCTGCGAAGGCAAACGCTGCGCCCTGTGGGGTGTTCAGCAATGCTTCGTTGATTTCGATGGTGTTCTGCAGGGTCGCATCAAGTTCACCCGCCAACAGGCTGGTGATTAACTCGCCATTGAGGTTGAAGCTGCGCACCGTCACGCCTTGAGGAGCCCAGCGTGCCCTGGCGAAGGCTTCACGGCTGGTGCCCGCCAGAACGCCGACACGCTTGCCTTTGAGCGAGGTGGAATTGGGCTGCAGGTCTGAGCCGCTGCGGGCTACCAAGCGGCTTTCGAGGGGATAGAGAATGTCTGTAAAGTCGATTGTTTCACGCCGCGCCGGTGTGGGCGTCATCGGCATGATTGCATCGAAACGGTTGGCCTCCAGCGCCGTAATATTGGTTGCATACGGCTGATCAACCCATACACAGCGCGCGTTGAGTTCAGCGCAAAGCGCGTTGCCCAACTCAATATCCAACCCTACAAGCTCGCCTTGCGCATTGCGGTATTCAAAGGGTTTTACATCCGCCTCAACCCCAAACCGTATCTCCTTCCAAGGGTTTTCAGGTGACGGGGCCACAGCACATCCGCTCCCGGCCAACGTAATCAGAGCAAGCGCTAGTATTCGTCTTACCGTAGTCATAAACCTGTCCTGTGCAAATAGTGGTGTGAAGCGCTCAGGACTCAATCATGGTTTGCGACCCTGACGCGCAAGACGTTCTAACAAGCACTAACCGGTCTCTCACTACGACACGCCTGTTTGTTTAGTAGGAACAATCCCAAACTCATAGTAGCGGAGCCTTTTCGGCTATGAGCCACACTATTGGAAAAATCGGCAGGGCCGTCGACTTTAAGCGCACCGATAGGGCAAATACTGATCCAGTTCATGTTCCGCGCAATTAATTGGCCATCACTGGATAGAGGGCGGCTCATCCAAGTGATAACGCGCCAGAATCCGCTGGTATTCACCGTTGTGCATCAGTTGTTCAAGCGCGTAGTTGAGGTCGTTACGCAAGCTGGAATCAAACTTGCGTACGGCAATGGCAATGCCATTGCCCAGCAGTTCGCCGGACAAGGCCGGCCCCATAAAGTCGAAATCCTGGCCATCCGGGGTGTCGAGCAGCGCCTTGCGAATTTCCACAGTGCCTTGCAGCGTCGCATCAATAGCGCCGGCCACCAGGCTGCGAGCCAGTTCGTCGTTGAGCCAGAAACTCTTGATGATGACGCCCGCCGGCGCCCACTGCGACCGCGCAAAGGCTTCGCGGTTGCTGCCCAGCAATACACCGACACGCTTGCCCTTGAGCGAGCGTGTGTCGGGCAACAAGCCGGAGTCCTTATGGGCCACCAGACGCGTGGTAAAGGGATACAGATTATCGGTGAACCCCACCGACCGCCGCCGCCCCGAGGTGGCGGCCATGCCCATGATCGCATCGAACTGCCGCGCTTCGAGGGCCGGGAAGTCTTCGACAAACACCTGATCGACCCAGGTGCAGCGCACATTCAACTGTGTACACAGGGCATTGCCCAAGTCGATGTTCAAGCCCACCAATTGACCTTGCGGGCTACGACTCTGAAAGGGCGGGAACTGCGCGGCAACAGCAAAGCGGATTTCGCGCCGGGGTTGATCATCGTCGGCCACGGCGTCGATCGACAGCAAGAGGGCAAGTGCTGCACACAGGGGTATCAAAGCCACGGGAAACATCCTTTTCCAGAAAGACCAGCCTTGGCCACCCGGCCCGATCTGAACGGTCGGGGGGTGGAATCAAGGCTGTGCAAGCTTTCTAGAAAGGGTCGTGGGTCTTCAATCAGAAATGTCAGCAGGTGTTGTAGTCCGCACCTGATAAAACGCTGGTCGTTCTATTCTCAGCGTTTACCCATCGAGCGGCGAGTGCCCGGCGGCGCCATGCCTGGCGATTTGGTGTGGCCGTTCTTGGCGCCATTCTTGTACCAAGGCTGGGCGGCATTCTTGGCCCCGGCCAGTTCACCCGGCTTGAACGGAAACTTGAACGCCGGGATCTCGGCTTTTTCAACGCTTTGAGCGTCGGCCGGATCGACGAGGTCGGCCGCTTCAACAGGGGGTTGTGTCGGGGAAGTCATGGAAGCTCCGGGGCGTACATAAAATGAGGCGGTGGCCGACTTGCGGGCCACGCTGGCGCGCAGTATACCTGCGCGCCTCGGATCTTTAACCACCGCCGTTACGAATGGTCGGACTTTACTGACAGCGCTGTCAGTTAGCAGTCACCGTGCTGACCGGGTTGGCGGGCTATAAAGAACGCTCACTCTCCCAACCCTTTGCCTCGGCGCCCCACCCCATGCACATTCAACGAAAAACCGCCCTGATCGTGGGTGCCCTGGTGGTCGTGGCAATTGCAGCCTGGGCCTTCAACCGACCGGCCAAAACCAAACTGGCGGTGCCCACCGCCATCCCGGTGCGGGTGGTGAGCGTCACACAGCAGGACATTCCTCGATTTGTCAGCGGTATCGGCTCGGTGCTGTCGCTGCACAGCGTGGTGATCCGCCCGCAAATCGACGGCATCCTCACCAAGCTGCTGGTCAAGGAAGGCCAACTGGTCAAGGCCGGTGACCTGCTGGCGACCATCGATGACCGCTCGATCCGCGCCAGCCTCGACCAGGCCAAGGCACAACTGGGCGAAAGCCAGGCACAACTGCAAGTGGCGTTGGTGAACCTCAAACGCTACAAAGAACTGAGCGTCGACGACGGCGTTTCCAAGCAGACCTATGACCAGCAGCAAGCGCTGGTCAACCAGCTCAAGGCCACGGCGCAAGGTAATCAGGCCGCGATTGATTCGGCCCAGGTACAGCTTTCCTACACTCAGATTCGCTCGCCTGTCACCGGTCGTGTCGGTATTCGCACTGTGGATGAAGGTAACTTCCTGCGTATGAGTGATACCCAAGGCCTGTTCTCGGTGACGCAAATCGATCCGATCGCCGTGGAGTTCTCGTTGCCGCAACAAATGTTGCCAACCCTGCAAGGCTTGATCGCCGCACCCACTCAAGCCAGCGTCGATGCCTACATGGGCGCCGACACTGACGGCCAGACCGGCGACCTGCTCGGTGAAGGCCACTTGAGCCTGATCGACAACCAGATCAGCTCGACCACCGGCACCCTGCGCGCCAAGGCTGAATTCAACAACGCTTCGCAGCGCCTGTGGCCGGGGCAACTGGTGACCATCAAGATCCAGACCGCCCTCGACAAAAACGCCCTGGTGGTGCCGCCGACCGTGGTGCAACGTGGGCTCGACGCGCATTTTGTGTACCGCGTCAACGGTGACAAGGTTGAGATCGTGCCGGTGCAGGTGGCCTATCAGGACAGCGACGTGAACATCATCAAAGGCGTGCAAGCCGGTGATGTGCTGGTCAGCGATGGCCAGTCGCGGCTCAAGGCCGGTGCGCAGATCGAGGTGCTCAAAGAGCCACCGCAAGTGATCCAGACCGCCCAAGCCAAGGTGCAACCATGAGCGGCAGCCGTTCGCCGTCCGCCTGGTGCGTCGACCACCCGGTTGCCACCCTGCTTCTGACCTTTGCCCTGGTGCTGCTGGGGCTGATTGCCTTCCCGCGCCTGGCCGTGGCGCCGCTGCCGGAAGCGGAATTCCCGACCATCCAGGTCAGCGCCACCTTGCCCGGCGCCAGCCCGGACACCATGGCCTCATCCGTGGCCACGCCTTTGGAGGTGCAATTCAGCGCCATCCCCGGCATGACCCAGATGACCTCCAGCAGCGCCTTGGGCTCAAGCCTGCTGACCCTGCAATTCACCCTGAACAAAAGCATCGACACCGCCGCGCAGGAAGTGCAGGCGGCGATCAACACCGCCTCCGGCAAACTGCCCAGTGACATGCCGAGCCTGCCGACCTGGAAGAAGGTCAACCCGGCGGACAGCCCGGTGCTGATCCTCAGCGTCAGCTCCGACAGCATGCCCAGTACCGAGCTGAGCGACTATGTGGAAACCCTGCTGGCGCGCCAGATCAGCCAGATTGACGGCGTTGGCCAGATCAACATCACCGGCCAGCAACGCCCGGCGATTCGCGTACAAGCTTCACCGGACAAACTCGCGGCCATCGGCCTGACCCTCGCCGACGTGCGCCTGGCCATCCAGCAGTCCAGCCTGAACCTGGCCAAAGGTGCGATTTACGGCGAGAACAGCGTGTCGACGTTATCCACCAACGACCAGCTGTTTCACCCGGAGGAATACGGCCAACTGATCGTTTCCTACAAGAACGGCGCGCCGGTGCAACTGCGTGACATTGCCAAAGTCGTCAACGGTTCGGAAAACGCCTACGTACAGGCCTGGTCCGGGGATACGCCCGGGGTCAACCTGGTGATTTCGCGCCAGCCCGGCGCCAACATTGTCGAGACCGTGGACCGCATTCAAGCCGAGCTGCCGCGCCTGGAAGGCATGCTGCCGGCCTCGGTGCAGGTCAGCGTGTTGACCGACCGCACCAAGACCATCCGCGCCTCGCTGCATGAAGTGGAAGTGACGCTGCTGATCGCCATCTTGCTGGTGGTGGCGGTAATGGCGCTGTTCCTGCGCCAATTGTCAGCCACGCTGATTGTGTCCAGCGTGCTCGGCGTGTCGCTGATCGCCAGCTTCGCGCTGATGTATGTGCTCGGCTTCAGCTTGAACAACCTGACGCTGGTGGCGATCGTGATCGCCGTGGGCTTTGTGGTCGACGATGCCATCGTGGTGGTGGAGAACATTCACCGACACCTGGAGGCCGGTCTGGATAAACGCGAGGCGGCGATCAAGGGCTCCGGCGAGATTGGTTTTACCGTGGTGTCCATCAGCTTTTCGCTGGTGGCGGCGTTTATTCCGCTGCTGTTCATGGGCGGCGTGGTCGGGCGGCTGTTCAAGGAGTTTGCGCTGACGGCCACCTCGACCATCCTGATTTCGGTGGTGGTATCGCTGACATTGGCGCCGACATTGGCCGCCCTGTTCATGCGCGCGCCGACTCATCGTGCCCATGACAAACCGGGCTTCAGCGAGCGCCTGCTCGCCGGCTACGCGCGTAACCTGCGCCGCGCGTTGGCGCATCAACGCAGCATGGCGGCGATCTTTATGGTGACCCTGGCGTTGGCCGTGGTCGGCTACGTGTTTATCCCCAAGGGTTTCTTCCCGGTGCAGGACACCGGCTTTGTCCTCGGCACCAGCGAGGCGGCGGCCGATGTGTCGTACCCGGACATGGTCGCCAAGCACAAGGCCCTGGCCGAGATCGTCAAGGCCGACCCGGCGGTGGAAGCGTTTTCCCACTCGGTGGGCGTGACCGGCAGTAACCAGACCATCGCCAACGGGCGTTTCTGGATCGCCTTGAAAGACCGTGGCGATCGCGACGTGTCCGCCAGCCAGTTCATCGACCGCATCCGTCCCAAACTGGCCAAGGTGCCGGGCATCGTCCTGTACCTGCGCGCCGGTCAGGACATCAACTTGAGTTCCGGCCCAAGCCGCGCCCAGTACCAATATGTGCTCAAGAGCAACGACGGCCCGACGCTCAATACCTGGACCCAACGCCTGACCGAAAAACTGCGTGCCAATCCGGCCTTTCGCGACCTGTCCAACGACCTGCAACTGGGCGGCAGCATCACCCACATCAGCATCGACCGCCTGGCGGCGGCGCGCTTTGGCCTCACGGCTACCGATGTCGACCAGGCGTTGTATGACGCGTTCGGCCAGCGCCAGATCAACGAGTTCCAGACCGAGATCAACCAGTACCAAGTGGTGCTGGAACTCGACACCCAACAACGCGGCAAGGCCGAAAGCCTGAACTACTTCTACCTGCGCTCACCGTTGACCAACGAGATGGTGCCGCTGTCGGCACTGGCCAAGGTCGACCCGCCCAGCGTGGGGCCGTTGTCCATCAGCCATGACGGCATGTTCCCGGCCGCCAACCTGTCGTTCAACCTGGCACCCGGCGTGGCATTGGGCGATGCGGTGATCATGCTCAACCAGGCCAAGAACGAAATCGGCATGCCGACCACCCTGATCGGCACCTTCCAGGGCGCCGCCCAGGCATTCCAGAGTTCGCTGGCCAGCCAACCGTGGCTGATCCTGGCGGCACTGGTGGCGGTCTATATTATTTTGGGTGTGCTGTATGAGAGCTTCGTGCACCCGTTGACCATTATCTCCACCTTGCCGTCGGCGGGCTTGGGGGCGTTGATCATGCTGTGGTTGCTGGGCCAGGATTTTTCGATCATGGCCTTGATCGGTCTGGTGCTGCTGATCGGTATCGTCAAGAAAAACGGCATCCTGATGATCGACTTTGCCCTGGAGGCCCAGCGCGTGCGCGGGCTGCCACCTGAAGAGGCGATTTATGAAGCCTGCGTCACACGGTTCCGGCCGATCATCATGACCACCCTCGCGGCCCTGCTCGGCGCGGTGCCGTTGATGCTGGGCTCCGGGCCAGGCGCGGAACTGCGCCAGCCGCTGGGTATCGCAGTCGTCGGCGGCCTGTTGGTAAGCCAGGCGCTGACGCTGTTCACCACACCGGTCATATACTTGTACCTTGAGAAGTTTTTCCACAGGCCCAAACCAGCGCTGGCGCTGGCGACCACACACTAAAGGCGGGGTCATGCGCGTCCTGATTATTGAAGATGAAGAAAAAACCGCGGACTACCTGCATCGCGGCCTGACGGAGCAAGGTTACACCGTGGATGTGGCACGCGAAGGCGTCGAGGGTTTGCACCTGGCGCTGGAGAACGATTACGCGGTAATCGTGCTCGACGTGATGCTGCCCGGCCTCGACGGCTTTGGTGTGTTGCGCGCACTGCGGGCACGCAAGCAGACACCGGTGATCATGCTCACCGCCCGCGAACGCGTGGAAGACCGCATTCGCGGCCTGCGTGAAGGCGCCGATGATTATTTGGGCAAACCGTTTTCGTTCCTTGAACTGGTGGCGCGCCTGCAAGCACTGACCCGCCGCAGCGGCGGGCATGAGCCGGTGCAAGTCACCGTGGCCGACCTGTGGATCGACCTGATCAGCCGCAAGGCCAGCCGCAACGGCCTGCGCCTGGACCTGACTGCCAAGGAGTTCTCATTGCTCAGCGTGCTGGCGCGGCGCCAGGGTGAAATCCTGTCCAAGACCGCGATTGCGGAGATGGTCTGGGACATCAATTTCGACAGCGACGCGAATGTGGTGGAAGTGGCGATCAAGCGCCTGCGCGCCAAGCTCGACGGGCCGTTCGAACACAAGTTGCTGCACACCATTCGTGGCATGGGTTATGTGCTGGAGAGCAGAAGTGTCGGCTAACTCCATCGCCCTGCGCCTGAGCGGCATGTTCACCCTGGTGGCGCTGCTGATCTTCGTGTTGATCGGCGGCGCGTTGTACCAGCAAGTGGATCGCGGCCTGGGCCTGTTGCCGGGCGCCGAACTGGATGCGCGCTACAGCGTGCTGGAATCCTCGGTGAACCGCTTCGGCACGCCGGACCACTGGGCAAAGATCACCGCCAAGTTGAAGTTGCTGGGCGAAGAAGACCCGCGCATCCGCTTCTGGGTGGTGAGCAGCGACCCGAGCTACGAATACGGCAACCCCGACGCGCAGATCCGTGCATTCGCCCAAGGGCCGACCGGCAAACGCGACTTGCGCCTGCCTGGGCATGAATACCCGTTCAAGGTGTTGGTAAGCCAGTTCGCGGCCAAGGATCAACGCCCGCCGCTGCGCTTTATGATCGCTATCGACACCGAGAACTTTCGCGCCACTCAGCACCATCTGCTGATGGCCTTGATCGGCCTGGCCTGTGTCGGCGTCGCGCTGGCGGCGCTGCTGGGCTTTTGGGTCTCGCGTATCGGCCTCAAGCCGCTGGGCAAACTCTCGGATGAAGCGCAAAAACTCGCACCGCCGAAACTCTCCGGGCGCCTGCAGCTTTCGCCCTTGCCGCCGGAGCTGAGCCAGTTCGTCAACTCGTTCAACTCCACGCTGGATCGGGTCGAACAGGCGTATTCGCGCCTGGAGTCGTTCAATGCCGATGTGGCCCACGAACTGCGCTCGCCGCTGACCAACCTGATCGGCCAGACCCAGGTGGCGCTCACCCGTGGTCGTTCGGCCGAGCATTACTTCGAGGTGCTGCAATCGAACCTCGAAGAGTTGGAACGTCTGCGCTCGATCATCAATGACATGCTGTTCCTGGCCAGCGCCGACCAAGGCAGCAAGGCCACCAAACTGATCGAAAGCTCCCTGGCCGATGAAGTCGCCACCACCCTCGACTACCTGGACTTCATCCTCGAAGACGCCCAAGTCAACGTGCGCGTGCGCGGCGATGCCATGGTGCACATCGAAAAAGCCCACCTGCGCCGCGCACTGATCAACCTGCTGAGCAACGCGGTGCAGCACACCGCACCGGGGCAGATCATTGAGGTGAATATTGAGGTGCAGGAACATTGGGTGGCGATCGGGGTGACCAACCCCGGCGATGAGATCGCCAGTGAGCATTTGCCACGTCTGTTTGAACGCTTCTACCGAGTGGACGCATCGCGCAGCAACAGCGGCGCGAATCACGGGCTGGGGCTGGCGATCGTCAAGGCGATTGCATTGATGCACGGCGGCGATGTGTTTGTGCGCAGTGAGGGCGGCGGCAATACCTTCGGCATTACCTTGCCGGTGTAACTCACAAGAACACCTCAATCCAATGTGGGAGCGGCGCGTCAACCATCAGAGCAACTGTTGCGGTTTGGGCAACAGTCATTATCTTGTTACACTCTATATCGCACCGCTCACCTGCGTTACTTTGACGCACCGATGAGCGCGACGGCAAGGCAGCTTCCCGCTCACCCGAATTTCCCTCGACTTATTTCCAGGGCTCTACACTGGGAATCTGTTTAAAGCCGCTGACTTCAGCGGCTTTTTTTTGCCGTAAAAAAGGCCAGGCACACCCTCACGACATTGGCCGTTTTCGATTGACCAAAGGAGCTACACCGGTGAAGAACTCGCTGACGTTCACCCCGTTATTCCTCGCGATTGCAGCAACGATCGTCCCCTTTGCCCACGCGGCAGACTCGACCCCCGCTGACGGTTTCGTCGAAGGCTCTAGCCTCAAGATCAACACCCGCAACTACTACATGAACCGCGACCGCCGCGACATTCACACCGATGACAGCAAAGAATGGGGCCAGGGTTTCATCGGCACGTTCGAATCCGGCTACACCCAGGGCACCGTCGGTTTTGGTCTGGACCTCAATGCCATGCTCGGCCTCAAGCTCGACGGCGGCGGCGGCACTGACGGTTCCAGCATCCTGCCTTACGGCAGCGGCAACGGCAAAGCGCCTGGCGCGTTCTCCACCGCAGGCGGCACCTTGAAAATGCGTGCCTTCGACACCGAACTCAAAGCCGGCGACCTGTTCCTTAACAACCCGGTGATCGCTGGCGGCATGACCCGCATGTTGCCGCAGACTTTTCGTGGCGTGAGCCTGGCCAACCACAGTCTCGACGGCTGGATGTTCGAGGGCGGCCAGGCCAGCTTTACCAAACTCTACAACCAGAGCGGTCACCGACGTATCGGCACCAGCTACGGTACGTTGCCCGCCAACGCCGACAGCCAGCACCTGAACTGGGCAGGCGTGTCCTTCAGCGGCATCCCGGGCCTGACCAGCAACCTGTACGCCTCAGAACTCAAGGATGTATGGCACCAGTATTACTACGACCTGGACTACACCTACGCACTGAACGACTTGGTCAGCCTCAACCCGGGCCTGCACTACTACCACACCCAGGACACCGGCCAGTCGTTGCTCGGCAGCATCGACAACAACACCTACAGCCTGCATTTCACCATGGGCGTGGGCAACCACAGCGTCACCGCCGCGTACCAGCGGGTCAACGGCAACACGCCGTTCGACTACATCACCCAGGGCGACAGCGTGTACCTGGACAACTCTCAGCAATACTCTGACTTCAACGGCCCCAACGAGCGCTCGTGGAAGCTCAAATACGCCTATGACTTTGCAGGCCTCGGCATGCCTGGGCTGACGTCCGCCGTGTCCTATATCAGCGGCAAGACCGACCTGACCAAGGTCGACCCCAGCAGCCGTGGCTACAGCGCCTGGTACAGCGCCGACGGCAAAGACGCCAAGCACTGGGAACGCGACATCGACGTGAAGTACGTGGTGCAAGGCGGCAAAGCCAAGGACCTGGCGGTGCGCCTGCAGTGGGCAACCAACCGCGGTGGCAATGGCTACTCGGCGGTGGACCGGGATGTGGATGAGTACCGCGTGATTGTGGATTACCCGATCAACGTGTTCTGAGCAAAATCTGTCTGGCGATGAATAGCCAATGTGTGAGCGGGCTTGTGTGGGAGCTGGCTTGCCTGCGATAGCATCGCTGCGGTGTTGCAGATGTACCGAGGTGTCTGCATCGCAGGCAAGCCAGCTCCCACACCAAACCTGCGTTTGCCTACTACGCTATTGGCATCCTCGAAGCAGAAGTACGCCCGATGAGCCCAAGTCTCAACCGACCCACCCGTCGCCCGGAACGCTTGCTGATCCTGGGCAGTTGCCTCACGGTCTTCGTGATCGTGGCGATCGTCACCGCGCTGCTGATTCGCGAACACGCCAATACCTTGCAGACCGCCAAGCGCACCGCCAATAACATCACCCAACTGATCGACGCCGATGTACTGCGCAACGTCGAGCTCTATGACATGGCGCTAAAGGGCCTGATCGCCGCCACCGAACGCAGCGACCTACAGGGTGTGTCCGCCAATATCCGCCACCTGGTACTGTTTGATCGCTCTGCCGCTGCTCCTTTCAAGGGCGACATTCTGTTACTGGACCCCAGTGGTGAAGTGATCGCCGACTCCTCGCTGCTCACACCCAAGACCGGCAACTTTGCTGATCGCGATTACTTTCAGGCACACCGCAAAAAACCGGACCTGGGGCTGTATATCAGCCGCCCGTTCCTGGCCCGTTGCGTGTGTGATGACCAGTGGCGCATTGCATTCAGCCGCCGCGTGTCATCGCCGGACGGGCGCTTTCTGGGCGTGGCGGTGGCCTCGATGCGCCTGTCGTACTTCCAACAGTTGTTCAGCAGCCTGAACATCGGCGGCAACGGCACTATCAACCTGATCAACCACCAAGGCATCCTGCTGGCGCAACAACCGCTGCTGGAAGTGGACATGATCGACAAGGACTTGAGCCAACGCCCCAATGTCGCGCGCATGCTGCTTGAACGCGATGGCAGCTTTCGTGGCGTCTCCAGCGTCGACAACCAGCCACGGCTGTATAGCTTCTCGAATGTGGGAACCTTGCCGTTGATTGTCGCGGTGGCGTTGTCCAGCGATGAGGTCTTTGCCCCATGGCGGCGTGCAGCGTGGCTGGTCAGCATGGCCACGGGCGTGTTGTGCATCGGCCTGTTGTGGCTGACCTGGATGCTGAGCAAGGAGCTGCGCCGCCGCCACCGCGCCGAGCAAGTGCTGTCAGAACTGGCAGCCACCGACGCCCTCACCGGCCTCGCCAACCGCCGCACCCTGGACCAGCGCCTGCGCCTGGAATGGGACCGCGCACAACGTTCGACCGAGCCGCTGAGCCTGCTGATGATCGACGTGGACCACTTCAAGGCCTTCAACGACCTGCATGGTCATCACGGCGGCGATGAGGCATTGCGCGCAGTTGCTCAAGTGATCGAAGACAACATCCGCCGCCCGGCCGACCTGGCGGCGCGCTACGGTGGCGAGGAGTTTGCAGTGGTGCTGCCGCATACCTACGCCAAAGGCGCCTGGTTGATTGCCGAACACATCCGCAGCAGTGTCGAGCATTTGCCACGAGTGGCCGCTGCCGAAGGGCCTATTACCGTGAGTATCGGCATGAGCACCTGGCAAAAACGCAGCCGCATGTCCCTTGAGGATTTGCTGCTCAATGCTGACCAGGCTTTGTATGAAGCCAAACACGCCGGGCGCAATCGGATTGTGGAGGCTGCGGCCCGCTAGGTGATCGTTCCCACGCTCCGCGTGGGAATGCCTCTTC